>DATELQ010000109.1:0-48534 GCA_035276475.1 Thermoanaerobaculia bacterium
CCGGCTCGGGCCCCACATGGGAGGCGGGCCCTGCACCATGCGTCTTGCCGAAGGTGTGGCCGCCCGCGATCAGCGCGACCGTTTCTTCGTCGTTCATCGCCATGCGCCCGAAGGTCTCGCGAATATCCCGTGCGGCGGCGAGCGGATCAGGATTGCCGTTCGGCCCTTCCGGGTTCACATAGATCAGGCCCATCTGCACGGCGGCGAACGTAGGGTGGAGCTCCCGGTCGCCGCTGTACCGCTCGTCTCCCAGCCAGGTGTCTTCGGGCCCCCAGAAGATCTCCTCGGGCTCCCAGACGTCGGGGCGGCCAAAGCCGAAGCCGAAGGTCTTGAAGCCCATCGACTCCATGGCCACGTTGCCGGCCAGGACGAGAAGATCGGCCCAGGAGATCTTCTGGCCGTACTTTTTCTTGAGCGGCCAGAGCAAGCGGCGCGCTTTGTCGAGGTTGGCGTTGTCGGGCCAGCTGTTGAGCGGCGCGAAGCGCTGCTGGCCGTCGCCGGCGCCGCCGCGGCCGTCCACGGTGCGATAGGTTCCGGCCGAATGCCATGACATGCGGATGAACAGCGGGCCGTAGTGCCCGTAGTCGGCCGGCCACCACGGCTGCGACGTGGTCATGACTTCGATGAGGTCGCGCTTGAGCGCTTCGACGTCGAGCGACTTGAAGTGCTCGGCGTAGCGGAAGTCCCGCTCCATCGGGTCGGACAGGTGCGAATGCTGGTGAAGGACGGAAAGGTCCAGCTGGTTCGGCCACCAGTCGCTGTTCGTCCTCGGCCGCTTGCGCTTCGCAGCCGGCGCCGGAATGACGGGGTTCTCGCTCTCGCTGACGCTCGTGGTGTGCAGTTTGTCGGGCACGTTCGCCTCCTCCGCGTGCGCAATATCCTCCTGAATTCATGATCGGTCCAACATAAGTTTCTTACGATTGTGATAGGTTTTGACTATGAGCTACCGCTTCTCGCTCCGGCAGCTCGAGTACGCCGTCGCCCTCGCCGATACGCTGAACTTCCGCACGGCGGCCGAGCGGTGCAACGTGTCGCAGCCGTCGCTCTCCGCTCAGATCGCGCAACTGGAAGCCGCCATCGGCGTGCGGCTGTTCGAGCGCGACCGCCGGCACGTCCTCGTGACGTCTCACGGCGCGGAGGTCATCGCCGGGGCGCGCGTGCTTCTGCGACACGCCGACGACGTCGAGACCGCTGCCCGCCTGGCCGCCGATCCCCTCGGCGCCACGATGCGCATCGGGATCATTCCGACCATCTCTCCCTATCTTCTGCCGCGCATCGCGCCCGCGCTGCGCCGCAACTACCCGCGCCTGCGCGTCCGCTGGACGGAGGAGCGGACGGCCGCGCTGGCCAGTCAACTCAAGTCGGGGGCGATCGACGCCATGCTGGTGGCCAAAGAAGCGCAGCTCGGCGACGTCGACATGGAAGAGATCGCGCGCGACCGCTTTCTCCTCGCTGCCGCACGCACCCATCCGCTCGCGCGCGAATCACAGCCGCTGCGCGCGGCGGAGCTTCGCGGAGAAGACGTGCTCCTCTTGGAGGACGGCCATTGCTTCCGCGACCAGGCGCTGGCGATCTGCGCGCGCGCGAAGGCGCACGAGTTGGAGTTTCGCGCGACGAGTCTCGCGACACTCGTGCAAATGGTCGCCGGCGGCGATGCCGTGACGTTGCTGCCCGAGCTCGCGGTGAGCGTGGAGGCTCGCAACCTGAAGATCCGCGAGTTCGCCGACCCGGCGCCGCATCGCACGATCGTGCTCGCCTGGCGAAAGAGCTCACCGATGAAAAAGGCGCTCCGAGCCATCTGCGCGACGCTGCGCGCGGCATAGAGTCATCCCGCGAGCTTGGCGACTTCGCGATGCCGGAAGCAGTCGACGAGGTGATCGTTGACCATGCCGACGGCCTGCATATGCGCGTAGATGATCGTCGAGCCGACGAACGTGAACCCGCGGCTCTTGAGATCCTTGCTCAGGGCGTCGGACAGCGCGGTCGACGCCGGAACCTCGCCAATGGCGCGCCAGCGGTTCCGGATCGGCCGGCCGTCGACGAAGCGCCACTGGTACGCGTCGAAGCTGCCGAATTCCGCCTGGACTTGGAGAAAGGCCTTGGCATTCTTGATCGCCGACTCGATCTTGGCCCGGTTGCGCACGATCCCCTCGTCGGCCAGCAGCGCCGCGATGTTTCGTTTGTCGTAGCGGGCGACCTTCTGCGGGTCGAAGCCGCCGAAGGCGCGGCGATAGGCGTCCCGCTTCCGCAGAATCGTTCTCCAGCTCAGCCCCGCCTGCGCTCCCTCGAGCACGAGAAACTCGAAGAGGAGGCGGTCGTCGTGCGCCGGTACACCCCATTCATTGTCGTGATACGCGACCATGAGCGGGTCGGTGCCCGCCCAGGCGCAGCGTTTCTTCTCCATCGCCGGATCTTACCGCCGCCGGCTCACGCCGCCGCGTCGAGCAGCACGGTGTTCGGCCCGAGGCGCATCGGATGGCCGCGCCAGGTCACGCGGTCATCGAGGTACGGCGCGAACTGCGCGCCGAAGTGCAGGAGGTCAAACAGCGGCACGAGGGCGAGCTCGCGCAGGCGCAACGTCGTGCCGGTGGCGCGCGCCAGGAGCGCGACCTGCAAGATCCGCAGCGCGATGACGGCGAGCGGCAGCATCGGCTGCACGAGCGCCGCAACGAGCGCGTACGGCAGCGGAAAGAGCAGCAGCTCCGCGCCGTACGTCGCCTTCGAGAAGGCGTACCGGATCTTGTTCCAGCGCACCTGGCGGTCGAGCGCGCGGCGCAGCGTCCGCCGCACTGTGACGTTGCGCACGACGACGGGCGAGAGCACGACGTCGCACCCCGCGCCGCGCACGGCCAGCCCGATGGCCTGATCCTCGGCCAGCACGTTCGCGAACGCTTCGAAGCCGCCGATCGCTGTCAACACGTCGCGGCGGATGGCCATCGACTTCCCGACCACGCACGGCACGCCCGCGGCCGCGGCGATGACGGCGCCGGGCGCGACGAAGCTCAAGAGGTGCAGCGACTCGATCGACGCGCCGACCGACTGCGCGCCCGCGCCGGCGAAGAGGTTCGAGACGCAGCCGACGCGCGGGTCGTCGAACGCGGCGACGGTGCGGGCGACGTCGTCCGGCTCTACGCGCACGTTCGAGTCGGAGATGAAAATGACGTCGCCGCGCGCGTGCGGCATGGCCGCGATGAGGCGCGCGATCTTGCGGTTGCCATGCTCGCGCGCCGGATCGCCGCCGACGACGATCTTCCAGCCGTGCCGGCGCGCGACGCGCTCGACGATCGGCAACGCAGGGTCGGCGGGATCGGCGACGGAGACGATGACCTCCACGTTGATGCCGCGCAGCGCCGCGAACGACTCGAGGTTGGCCTCGAGGTCGTCATCGATGCCGCAGACCGGCTTGAGGATGGAGACGCGGCGGCGCGAGAAACCGTCCCGCGGGAAAGAGCCCCGCGGGACGCGTCCGAAAAAACGGCCGCGCCTCCGGAACAGCAGCGTGAGCGCGGTCTGGATGGTCGTCATGACCGCCGCGGCGGCGGTTAGGACTGCAGCGAAGGCATAGATCAGAATCATGGTTTCCCCCTCATGCGATGGCCGCGGCGAGCGCCGGCATGGCGCTCACCTCGGGCTCGAGACGCGTGATGGCCAGCCCCGCGCCGCGCCGCAGGGTCTGCAGGACCTCGGCGGCGCTGCGCCCGCACGGCAGCAGGGTTTTCCAGGCGTAGAGGTGCGGGCGGTCGTGAAAGTCGCTGTTGCCGATGAAGGGCATGCGGCTGCGCGCCACCGGCGGGAAGAGGTCCCAGCGGCAGGCCAGCTCCCACAGGTGGACGGCGTTGGCGACTTCGTGGCGCCGATCCCACAGGTAGAAGGTGTTGGCGAACCACTCCGACTGCTCGTGCGGATGGCAGGCGACGACAACAGCGCCGGCGTCGTTCGCGCGCACGAGCATGTCCTCGACGCTTCCCTCGGCGGCGACATAGTCGCGGATGCCGAGGGCGAGAACGTGCGCGGAGTTGCGCCGGCGGATGCGGTTCTGCGTCAGCTCCGCGCCGGCAATGACGATCATGCGGTACTCGTCCCACGCCCGCCGCGCCTCCGCCTCGACCTCGGCGCGATAAGCGCCGAAGTTCTCCCGCGTCAGCGTGAGCCCGAAGCGGTGCGTGACCTTGCCGACGACGTTGTCGTTGTTGACGATGTGATCGGTGATGGCAATGACGTCGTGCCCGCTCCGCCCAAAGAGATCGACGACCTCAGAAATCGAAAGGCGCCCATCCGACCACGTCGTGTGAATGTGCAGGTCTGCCAGCAGCATCCGCGCGTCCCCCCTTTCGCGCGTCGATGATTGCAAGAGGCGCGGTCAGATGACTGCGAGGGAGGTAAAGTCGATGTGATTTTGGGGGAGAACTATCGTGAAGGGCGACGTCCGCGGTGAGTATGGCCGGCGTCGTTCCGCCTTGACGGACGTATATGCGCCGACTAGTATCCCACCGCATTTGCCGGTCGGATCACACGAACGTATCGAGGGAGAGTTCATCAGCTTGAGATCATCTTTTAGACAAATTGTCCTCGCGCTCGCAGCTCTTACCGCTGCTACTGCGCTGTTTGCTCAAGGAACACCACCGAAGAGACTCTCGCAGCAGCAGTTCACGTACAACAGCAAACATGAGTTCACCGGGTTAACGGTGCGGGTCGGTACCCTCGCGCTGAGCGTACAGTCCGACGTCCAGAATGCACATCTGAAAGCGGAAGGCATGCCGGCATTGGTGAAGCAACAGGATGTCGACGGCCGCGACGTTGGTATCGTGACGGAGACGGGGACTCCTATTGTCGAAATAGGACTGAATGACTCCGCGCACCCGGAAAAGCTCACCCTCGGAAACGATGTCAAGTTCATGGTTGTAGCGCGGGGCGACGGCCGTTACAAGCAAACGCTTCTGGGGCCACGCGGAAAGGTCTTCGGGGATCGTCTCGTCAATCCGCTTCCACGGCGGCCGGGTGACGTCGTATTTCTCGAGCCCGTAGCGGCGGATCTCGGCCTTTCATCGGATTGGCGTAGCGAAATCACGGTGGAAACAGAGGACTCGCTGCAGATCATCAAGAACAAAGCGACGGGAAAGACATTGCTCTACATTGTCCGAAGCGGACCTGACCGGGTCGCGTTTTTACCTGACGGCACTCCGTTCTACTACGATGTCATTGCGCAGCTGTACTTCGGCCGCGCAAAGCACACCGAGAGCTACGCTGACCTGCAGTCGGTCGTACCCGATCGTTTCATCTATACGCGAGACGGACGAATTGGCGCTTACGTCACGACTCCGGCGAACAACGGGATCGCGTCATTCTGGATGGAACGGGATTCGTCGGGCAATACGCTCGTTCACTTTAACGCAGGCGCGAGCACTACGAAGTCGCCGCATGCTGCCTCCTCGCTCGGCGTTTCCCCGGATGGTCCTGCGCAGATCGACGGTGACAGAGAACTCGCCGCCCCGCGGAGGTATCTTCGACCGAGCCCGAATGCAACGTACTACTGCGAAAGCTCACAGACCTGTGTCACAACGCAGACCGGAGAGGAAAGTTGCTTTGAACCGAGAACGACGTGCTATTGCGTAGATTGCATGGAAGGTGGCGTCGGAACGTGCTCGGAAGGTCCTTCCATCATGAGCATCGCCGACCCGCGGCCGGAATGCGGTGGAGGGGGCACCTCTTCTTCAGGTTCTTCAAGCAATCAAATCGTCGGCAATGCCCGCTTGAGTCAAGACGTGAGCAATGGCCTTACGAATGCAACGAATAAGCTGAACACCAAGTCGCAGTGCGCAGCGCTCGTTTCCAACCTCACGACGACTAGTCCACAAGCAGGAGGGACACCGCTGGTAACGATTATGAATCAGCGCGGCTACTCGAATCCGGCCACGTACATCAACGGTCCCGGCATGGCTTTCTTCTACGGCCAGACGAAGACCGACACGAACGGCTATGTCCCTTGTTCGTCATCGACGCGGTACGCGTGGACCACGCCGGGCAGCACTGCAGTGCAGGTCTGCGACAAATACACGTCTCTGGAGGGCCAAACGGGCATGGAGGGAAATATCCTCATTCACGAGATGCTCCATACGCTCGGCTTGCCGGAAGGTGGTCAGGGTCAGTACACGAATCAGCAGATCACGAATTTGGTGACGAGCGCCTGCGGCAACTAAACGCGGCTATCCCTAGCCCAAAAACCCCTCCCCCGCCCGCCGGAACGTCTCCACCGAGGGGCGGGGGCGGCGGGCGAAGGTCGTGCGGTCGACCTCGTAGAGGCCGAACTTCGGGGCGAAGCCGTCGAGCCACTCGTAGTTGTCGAGGAGCGACCAGTGCAGGTAGCCGTGGACGTCGACGCCGGAGCGCTCGATCGCGGCGAGGTGTGACTCGATGAAGGCGCTGCGGGCGCGGTCGCTCGCGTCGGCCAGCCCGTTCTCCGCGATGATCAGCGGCTTCCCGGCGCGCGATGCCTCGGACAGCATCGACGCCAGCGCGTCGGGCACGATCTCCCATCCGTTGTCCGTGAGGCCGCGGCCGGCGGCGTCGCGATAAGCGAACTCGCCGATCATCCGCTCGCGTCCCGGACAGCGCAGGTGCAGGCGCGAATAGAAATTGACGCCGAAGAGGTCGAGGCTTTGCGGCAGATCGTCGTGGCGCCCGTGCACGCGCGTCCACGGCGGCAGGAGGAAGTCCCACCGCCCTGTGGCGAAGGCCTCGACGAGGCCGCGGTTGTAGCAGCGGTGCGCGAGCGCGGCGAGCGTACGGTCGAGCGGGTTCCAGCGCCGCTCCGGCGCGAAGGCCATCATGTTGTGCGCGACGCCGACGGCCGCGCGCGGCTGGAGCTCGTGGATGACCGCGGCCGCGGCGCAGTGCGCGGCGAGGAGATGGTCGACCGTGCGCACGAGCGCGCGGCCGTCGGCGATGCCGGGGGGAATCTGCGCGTCGTACATTCCGGCGAGCGCGAAGACGAGCGGCTCGTTGAGTGGGATGTAGAGCCGCACCCGATCGCCGAACACTTCCACCACGCGGCGCGCGAAGGCGGCGAAGGCCTCCACGGACGCCGTCGACGTCCACGGCGTCTCCGCGTGGAACCACAGCGGATGCGTGTAATGAAAGAGCGTGACGATCGGCTCGAGGTCGACGGCGTGCAGTTTGTCGACGAGGCGCGCGTAGCGC
Organism: Thermoanaerobaculia bacterium; assembly: GCA_035276475.1. Lineage (GTDB taxonomy): Bacteria > Acidobacteriota > Thermoanaerobaculia > Gp7-AA8 > Gp7-AA8 > DATDFB01. The sequence continues at coordinate 7,198 of DATELQ010000109.1, forward strand.
TGCAGCGCAGCGTCGTCGTAGCGCCCGCGCTGCGGCTCGACGCGACTCCACGACACCGAAAAGCGGAACGCGTTCGCGCCCGCCGCGGAGGCGAGCTCCGCGTCCTCTTCGTAGCGGCGCCACGAGTCGACCGCGTCGCCGCACGGCCCGCCGCGCGTGCGCCCGGCGCGCTCCCACTCCGTCCAGTCGCAGGCGTCGCCGCCCTCGACCTGGTAGTGCGACACGGCCGTCCCCCACAACCGCGGGCGATCGGCAAAGGGGAACCTCGTCATGGCTCGATCGGCAAACGGATCTCGATCGCAGTCCCTCCGTCGTCCGACTGCACGTTCATCGTGCCGCCGAGCTCCCGCGCACGCTCGCGCATGCTGGCGATGCCGACGCCGGCGGCAGCGAGCGTCCTCCCGTCGCCGCGCAGCGCGAGCGGAACGCCGCGCCCTTCGTCGCGGACCTCCAGCGTCAACATCTTCGGTTCTCTGTCGATGCGGATCTTGGCGACGGCGCTTCCGGAATGCCGCTGCACGTTCGTGAGCGCTTCCTGGACGATGCGGAACACCGCCGTCTCCGTCTCGATGGGCAGCCGCCCGAGCGCGTCGGGAAGTTGCAGCGAGACGGCGATGCCGCTCCGCTCCTGAAATCCTTGCGCGTACCAGCGCAAGCTCGGCAGCAGTCCCCCTTGTTCGATCATCGGCGGGTGGAGCAGATACGACAGCGTGCGCACCTCGGCGATGGCCCGCTCGGTCAAGGCGATGCTCTCCTCGATCATCTCGCGCGCCGCGGGGTCTTGGGCGGCGGCGGAGCGCTTCAGCGCCGACAGATCCATGCGCAGCGCGCCGAGGTTTTGCGCCGTCGTGTCGTGAAGCTCGCGGGCGATGCGGCGCCGCTCTTCGTCCTGCGACTGCAATAGACGCGCAGAAAGCGCCTGGAGTTGCTGCGCGCGCCGCTCCAGCTCCTGCTGCGCGGCTTTGCGCTCGGTGACGTCGGCGTTCGTGCCGTACGCGCGCAGCGGCCGCCCGGCATCGTCGCGGACGATCGTGGCGCGGCCGAAAATCCAGTGCACGCTGCCATCGGGCCAGACGACGCGGTACTCGATGTCGCCGGAGCCCGTGCCGGCCTGGAGCGCCTCGCGGCTGCTCATCACTCTGGCGCGGTCATCGGGATGCATCGCTTCGAAGTAATCTTCGAAGCGATCGCCCTTGCTGCGGTCGTCGCCGAAGAAGAGCCGCCGATTCGCCTCGGTGTTGAGGATCTCGCCGCCGACGAGATCCTGCTCCCAGCTTCCGGTGTGCCCCAGCTTCTCCGCGTCGATCAGCAACCGCTCCGTCTTGCGCAGCGCCTCCTCGGCCTGGACGCGGTCGGTCACGTCCTCATTCACTACGACGGCGCCGGTGATGCCGCCGTCGGAGTCGTGGATCGGTGCCGCGTAATTCTTGATGGTCTTGCGAACGCCGTCGAACGTGTTGATGTCGATCAACTCGTCGCGGATGGTTTCCCCATGTTCGAGCGCGCGCAGCGACGCCCACTCGTCCGCGGCGATCCTCTCGCCCGAAGGGCGACGGAAGCCCTCGCTTTTTGCGCGCCGCTCCGTTCCGGTGGTGATCATTCGGCCCCAGATGCCGACGGATGCCGGATTGCTCAGCAGAATGTCGCCGCTCCGATCGACAACGATCAGGCCGACGGGAAGCGTGTCGAGGACCTGTCGCAGGAGCCGCCGGTCCGAGCGGATTCGCTCCTCGATGCGCACGCGTTCGGTGATGTCGAAGGCGATGGCGACGACGCCGTTTACGGTTCCCGCCGGATCGCGGGACGGCACGAGCAGGAGCTGCACGGCGACCGTTCGGTCGTCGATCTCCAGCTTGCTGGAGTCGCCGGCGAGCGCGCGGCGGCACGCCTCCACGACGCGATCCAGATCGGGCGACTGCGCGAACACTTCCGGGATCGTTTTTCCCACCGTCGACGCAGCGTGCGGGAACGCCGCGCCGGCGTCGCACAAGATCCGCAGGTCGCGATCCGTCATGCCGGCGCGCGCGGGAATCTGCTGCGTCAAGAGGCGCAGTCGCCACTCCGCATCCTTCAGCGGGCTGACGTCGATCATCGCGCCGATCAAGTGGCAGGCTTGCCCATCGGCGTCGCGCTCGATCGCGCAGCGCGAGGCCACCCACGCCCACGAGCCGTCCTTGCGGTGGAAGCGGTACTCGCTCGACCAGCCGGCGGCGTCGCCGCGGATCGCGTCGGATGCGACCTGCTCGGCGTGCGCGACGTCATCGGGATGGACGTGGTCACGCCACCAGTCGATGTCGTTCGCCACCTCGTCGCGGGTGTAGCCGAAGATCGACTCCAGATTGCCGTGCCAGCTCATCGCGCCGCTCCGGAGATCCCTCTCCCAGACGGCCTCGAACGCGACGTTGGAAAGCAGCCGCTCGCGCGCTTCGCTCAGCCACCCTTTGGCCATACGGAAGCGTAGCACTTCACACCGGAAGCTCGCCGCCGGGCTCGACCGCCGCAAAGCGGTCATGCGAACGCTGGATGATGACGCGCCGCAGACAGGCGCCGACCACGGTCGCGGCGATCGCATGCAGCGCCGACGGCTTGCGGAAGAGGCGGGGAAGGACGGACGGGGCGGTACGCCTGATCGTCTGCTCCGACATCCCCGTCAATAGATACACGTTGTCGAGCGTCTCCGGCTGCTCGAGCTCGAGGAAATTCAGCACGGCGAATCCATTGAGGCGGCGATGGATGGCCGGGTCGAGGATGACGGCGCAGTAGCTGCCCACGCGCAGCTTCTCCATCGCCGCGAACGTGTCGTCGGCCGATTCGACCGTGACGCCCGCTTCGCCGAGGAGGGCGCGCAGGGCCGCCGTGGTCTCGCCATCCTCATCGACGATCAGAACGCGCATGCGACCTCCTCGCCGAGCAGGCGATGAATCGTTTGCAGCAACTCTCCGGTCGCATACGGCTTCATGAGGAACGCCGTGTGCGCGGGCGCGAGGAGTTTGTCGATGTCGGATTCCGAGGCGTGGCCGCTCGAGAAAATCACCGGCACGGGTGAGACGGCGGCAATGCGGTTGTAGACGGAGCGGCCGTCCTCGTCCGGCAGCGAGAGGTCGAGGATGACGATGCTCGGCGCGAACGCGGCGAGGGCCGGCAGCACCTCCGCACCGGTGGCGACGCAATGAACGTTCGCGCCATTCGCTTCGAGCGACCCGCGCAACCCCGTCGTGATCGACTCCTCGTCGTCGACGATGAGCACGCGCAGCGCGTGCAGCCGCGCGTCGGCTGGGGTCTCCGGCGCGATCTCTTCGCAGTCGGACGCGAGCGATGGAAGGAGGAGATGGAACGTCGTTCCCGAGCCCGGCTCGCTGTCGACGGAGATCCGCCCCCGATGCGCGGCGATGACCTGATAGACGACGGAGAGCCCCAACCCGGTGCCGCGGTGCTTCGTGGTGAAGAGCGGCTCGAAGATGTACGGCAGATCGCCGGCGGCAATGCCGCAGCCGCTGTCCGCGACGGCGATGTGCACGACGGCGCCCTCCCCTTCCCGTGCGCGGCGCGCTTCCAATCGCACCGTGCCGCCGCTCTCCATCGCGTCGCGGGCGTTGACGGCGAGGTTGACGAGCGCCTGGGTCAGTTGCGCGGGATCGGCGCAGACGTGGAGCGCGGCGTCATGGAGCGAGAGCTCCAGCTGGATCCCGTCGCCGAGGAGCGGGCGAATCTCGTCGGCGGCGCGGCGAAGGAGCTCGTTGACGTCGACGGGGCGCAAGGTGAGCTGCGCCGGACGACTGAAACGAAGGATGTCGGTGGTGATGCGCTTGCCGCGCTGGATGGCGGCGGAGATGACGTCGGCGGCGCGCAGGAGCGCGGCGTCGCCGCCCGCGCGAAGGCGGATCGCTTCCGCCATCGGCTGGATGCCCATCATCACATTGTTGAATTCGTGCGCGACCTGCGCGGCCAGGCGTCCGAGGCTCGTGAGGCGGTTGAGCTGCGCCAGCTCCCGCTCCATGCGCTTGCGATCGGTGACGTCGCGCAGATCCAGCACCAGACCGCGGATCTGCGGATGTCCGAGGAGGTTGCGGGCATCGACTTCGAGCGTTCGCCAGTTGCCGTTCTTGTGTCGGAACCGGATCTCGATGCAGGGAGTTGTCGCGCCGCGCTTCAGGTCCAGGAGGAGATTCCGCAAGCGTTCGGCATCGTCGGGATGAACGGTGCTCCACAGGTCGCCGCCGAGGAGTTGCTCCGTCTCGTATCCGAGAACGCGCGACGCCGAGGGACTGACGTAGGTCAGGGCGCAGTCGCTGCCGACGATGGCGATGACGTCGGAGAGGTGCTCGGTGAGCGCCCGGAAATACTCTTCGCGCTCGACGAGACCGCGGCGCGAGGCCATCTGCGTGGTGACGTCGACGGCGACGCCGATGACGATGCGGGCCACGCCGGCATCGACCACGACGCTGTGGACCTCGGCGTCCTTGACGGAGCCGTCGCGGCATCGGACCTTCGTGTGGTAGCGGACTTCGCGGTCGTCGCCGGCCTCGCGCCGGCGGATCATCTCCTGCACGACGCCGCGCTGATCCTCGGTGACGATGTCGGTGACGTTATCGAGCTCGAGCACTTCGCGGGCGGTGTAGCCGAGGGACTCCGCGAGTTTCCGGTTGACATAGGTGAGGCGGCCGGTGGCGACGTGGTAGCAGAACAGGGCCACCGGCACTTCGTCGATCAGCGTGGTGAGATTGAGTCGTTCGTTCACGCCCCTTCGCAACGCACAACGGGCACCGCGTGCGTCCGCAAACGATCACGCGCAGTCCGATGTCGCTATAGGACGGAGTCTGATTCTGACGTAAGGGCGTAAGGCCCCGCCCGTCAACGCAGGCGATGCGCGTGCACGTAGCCGACGATGCCGGCGTTGTCGCGAAGCGCAGTCTTCTGGAGGATGCGCGTGCGATGCGTGCTGACGGTCTTGACGCTCAGATTCAGCGCGTGGGCGATGTCGGTGACGGACTTGCCGGACCCGAGGAGACGGAAGATCTCGAACTCGCGGTCGGAGAGACGCTCGTGCGGGAGGAGCTCGGGGCCGCGCACGAGCTCGCCGGCGATGCGCTCGGCCATGGCCGGGCTCACGTATCGCCGCCCGGCAGCGATGCGGCGGATGGCGTTGACGAGCTCCTCGGGCGCTCCCTCTTTTTGGACGTAGCCGCCCGCCCCCGCGCGCAACGCGCGCACGGCGAAGAGATCCTCGGCGTGCATGCTGAGCATCAAGACGTGGAGGCGCGGAAACTCGCTCTTGATCTGCTTGAGGAGCTCGATGCCGTCGCGGTCGCCGAGGGTGAGATCGAGGACGAGGAGGTCGAAGCTGTGGGCGCGGAGGAGCGTGAGCACCTCGTCCGCCGTGGCCGCTTCGCCGGTAACGACGATGTCGTTGGTGTCGGCGATGATCTGACGCAGACCTTTGCGAACGATGGCGTGGTCGTCGGCGATGGCAATGCGGATCATCGTTCCGGGCTCCAGAGGACGATAATGCTGCCAGTTCCCGCAGTCATTATGACCGCTCTCCGCCTCTTAATCGCCGACGATCATGCCGCCATGCGGCGCAGCATCCGCACGCTCCTGGAATCGCGCGCGGGATGGACAGTGTGCGGCGAGGCCGCGGACGGTGAAGACGCGGTGGAGCAAACGAGCCGTCTCCGTCCCGACGTGGCGCTGCTCGACTACGAGATGCCGAAGCTGAACGGCCTCGAGGCGGCGCGGCGGATCCACGAGTGCGCGCCGGCTGTGCAGGTGCTGATCCTCACGATTCACGATTTCGAGGGGCTGCACGACGAGGCCCGCCGCGCCGGCGCCGGCGGGGTGGTGGTCAAGTCGGACGCCGGCGACTCACTGCTGCGCACGATTGAAACGTTGGCGATTCGACTCGCCGGCGCGTTCCTGCGCGGCCGGCGCCACATCGCCGCGTTCTTTCACTCCCCGCGCGAGCGGTATCGCGTACTCGCGCCGTTCATCGCCGACGGCATCGCCCGCGGGGAGAAGGCGGTGCACCTCATCGACCCGCCGGACCGCGACTCACACGTGCGCCGCCTGCAAGAGGCGGGAGTGGACGTGGCGGCCGCGGAGACGCGGCATCAGCTGGAGCTCCTTTCGTGGGACGAGACGTACCTGCGCGACGGACGCTTCGACCAGGCGGCGATGGCGGCCATGGTGGACGAGATTCTCGGCACGGCCGCGGCCGACGGATACCCGCGGACGCGCGGCGTGGCGTACATGGAGTGGGCCCTCGGCGATCAGCCCGGAGTGAAGGATCTGGTGGTGTACGAAGCGCGCCTGAACGACGTGCTGGCCGAGCACGGCGACGTGGTGATCTGCGCCTACGACCTGATGAAGTTTCCCGGTCACCTGATCCTGGATGTGCTGCGCGCGCATCCGGCGGTGATCGTCGGCGGCGCGCTGCGGGAGAATCCGTTCTACACGCCGCCGGCGGCGATGATTGCGGAGCTGCGGGAGCGGGGGATTCGCGGGCACTGACGAGAAACCGAACGTCGGCCTCACAGAATCCCGACTGTTTAGAGATCACTCGGTCTCAGGCCGGTCCGCTTACCGATTCTCGCCAACATTCGAGGCCCGATCTCGTCATGATCATGAAAGGCGAAGACATAATCGGGCCAGCCCTTGCGCTGTAGAACACGGTGAGAAGTTCCGGCTTGGCGTTTAACCGTCCAACCGATTCGGGCAAGCGCTGCGAAAACGCGATTGGCCTTGGCCGCCGGCCAGTTCATTCGTGGACCGCGAACACACCTTCGAGCTCGGGCACCATTTCGCCGTGATCGAGGCGATCAGCCAAAACGCGAAATGCCAACGCCTTGGCTTTTGCCACCGCCTCGTCGCGCGTATCGCCATACGCTAAGACGCCTGGAATATCGACGACTTCGCCAATCCAGCGCCCATCATCTTCACGCTCGATTTCCACCGTGAAATCGCTCATGTTTCTATCGTACGACGATTTGCTGCGGGAGCGGGGAGCGCATTGAGCCCGCTGTTCGTCCTACCGTAAACGCGTCCACATCTGCACGAGGTGCCGGCTCACCGCACGGTCGAGCCTCTCCGGCCGCGGCGTGGCCGGTCCGAAGAGACTCCCCTCCGCCCACTCCACGCCGCCGCGCATCAGCGTCTCGGCCTCGTCCCACGCCGCGACGCCGCCGGCGATCGGCACCGCGCCGATGTTGTGCGCCAGCGCCACCATGGCGCGGAGCTTCGACGCGTCGTAGGCGAATTTCAGATAGCTGCAGGAGAGGAGCAGCGGCAGGCTGCGGCGCTCGGATGCGGCGTCGTCGAGCGCGATCGGAAATCCCCGCGCCGCGTAGTGCCGCACGACCGTCTCGGAGGAGGTGAGGATGACGGCGTTCGCGGGCACGCCGTCGACGATGTCGTCGCCGACGTTGAGAAACAACGGAACCGCCGAAGCGACGGCGTCGCACGACGCCGTCTCGAACGCGGCCGCGACGCCGTGCCGCAGATCGACGATCGGCCGGAATGCGGTCCGCAGCAACTCATCGAAGTCGCGATCGAGCTGAGGAGGCGAGATCGTCATGCCGGCAGGCTACTGATGCCCCCTGCCGAACGTCCGTCACGCGGTGTGAGGTCGGTGTAAAGGTTCTTCTACTGCGCGGGTCGCGGCAAGGCGCGGCGGCCAAAGGCCGCCGCGCCTCCACGTTTACTGAACGTTGAGTGCCGTGTCGTCGATGACGAACGACGTCTGCAGCGAGCTGTCCTCAGTGCCGAGGAAGTAGATCCGGACCGTCTGGCCCTTGTAGGCGATCAGGTTGAACGACTTCAGCGAGTACCCGGCGGCCTTGTTCAGGTTCGAGTACGTCGCCAGCGTCGCCAGCACCGAGTTCGCGGTGTTGCGCACCTGCACCTGCAGCTTGTCGAACTGCGTCGTCGTGGTCGTCTCGGCGCTGTCGATGTGCAGCCAGAACGTCAGCGTCGCGCTCGTCGCCGTCACCGGGATCGTCACATCCTGATACAGCGTGTCGGTGTGCGTCGTGGCGTAGCCGTTGAGCCACGCCTTCCACGATCCGCCGTGCGCCGGCTGGCTGGCCGAGGAGTCGATCACGCCGCCGGTGGCCACCCACGGCGCCGCCGTGCCGGTCTCGAAGCCCGGATTGCCGAGGAGCTGTCCGCCCGGCGGCGGTGGCGGCGGCGCGCCGCCGATGAAGCCGGTGTAGAGCAGGCGGTTCGGCGAGCCGGTGCCCGGGCCGATGACGACGCCGGTGGTGGCGTTGCTGATGAACGCGCTGGCCACCGAGGCAGGCGTCGCCGTCGGATTGCCGGCGAGGTAGAGCGCCGTCGCACCGCAGACGTGCGGCGTGGCCATCGACGTGCCGGAGATCGTGTTCGTCGCCGTCGTCGATGAATACCACGACGAGGTGATGTTCACGCCGGGCGCGAAAATGTCGACGCAGGTGCCGTAGTTCGCCCACGACGCCTTCGTGTCGGAGGTGTTCGTTGCGCTGACGGTGATCGCCGCAGCCGCGCGCGCCGGCGAGGTCGTGCAGGCGTCCTGCGGGTTGCCGGCCGGGTCGCCGTTGCCGGCCGCGACGCAGAAGACCACGCCGGCGTTGACCGCCGCCGTCACGGCGTCGTCGAGCGCTTGCGAGACGCCGCCGCCGAGGGACATGTTCGCGGTGGCGGGCTTGATGGCGTTCGAGGCTACCCAGTTCACGCCGGCGATGACGCCGGAATTCGAGCCGGAGCCGCTGCAGTCGAGCACGCGCACGGCCACGAGCGAGACGCCCTTGGCCACGCCGTACGTCGAGCCGCCGACCGTGCCGGCGACGTGCGTGCCGTGGCCGTTGCAGTCGATGCCGTTCCGGCCGTCGCCGATCTCGTCGACGCCGACCGAGGCGCGGCCGCCGAACTGCGTGTGCGAGGTCAGAATGCCGGTGTCGACGATGTAGGCGTGGACGTTCGACGCCGTCGTCGTATAGGTGTAGTTCCCGTCGAGCGGGAGGTTGCGCTGGTCGATGCGGTCGAGGCCCCACGTCGCGCCGGTCTGCGTCGTGTCGATCGAGACCTCGCCGTCTTCCTCGACATACTGCACGCGCGGATCGTCGGCCATCGCCTTCGCGTCCGCCGCGGACATCTCGGCGGCGAAGCCTTTGAGCGCGCCGTAGACATGCTTCGTCTTGGCGCGGTGCTTCTTCGTCAGCTCGTCGGCGACGCCGGCCGTGTCGTCGACGCGGCTCTCGAACACGACGATGTACGAGTTGGGGATGGCCTTCTTCGCCTTCTTGATCGACTTGTCTTTGTTCCCGGCGGCAAAGGCGGATACCGCCAGCAACATCACGACTACAACGGTGAGAGCTCGCTTCATACGGTTCCTTTCTTTCATCATCCTGGGATTCGTGTGAGGCGCCGTTGGAGCAGGAATTCCGCCAACATGTTGACGCGCGTAAGTGCTTGATTTGCTTGGCGAGCGTTCGGCTGCGGGTCAAAGCGTGAGCAATTTTCGGCGGAATGGTGGGTCAGGAAGAGCACCGCTGGATCGGAGATTTACCCGCGGAAATGTGCAGGCTCGGCACTTGCGTTCGCTACCGGCAGTGATCGCACGCCAACTGCAACAAACTTTCGAATTCGCGCTCAGCGAGGCGCTCAAGCGCCATCACGAGTACGTCACCATCGAGCATCTCCTCTTCGCATTGCTCCACGACCGCGAAGTCGCCACGGTCGTGCGCAACTGCGGCGGCGACGTCGACCTCCTCAAGAAGCAGCTCGACGACTTCCTCACCAAGACCATCGAGCGCTTGCCCGACGACGTCGAGATCCAACCCGTCCTCACCGCCATGCTGCAGCGCGTCATCCAATACGCGCAGCTCCACGCGCAGAGCTCCGGGCAGAAGGAAGTCGACACCGGGCAGATGCTCGCGGCGATCTACCAGGCCGACCGCTCGCAGGCCGTCTACCTCCTCCGCTCGCAGGGCGTGAACAAGATCGACGTCCTCAATTTCCTCTCGCACGGGATCTCCAAGACCGACGTGCCGCGCCCCGCCTTCGCCACGCCGGACGAGGAAGGGCCGCAGTCGTTCGGCGATCCGCTGAAGTCGTTCGCCGTGAACCTCAACGAGCGCGCCAAGAAGGGAGAGATCGATCCGCTGATCGGCCGCGGGCCGGAGCTGGAGCGGACGATCCAGATCCTCTGCCGCCGGCGCAAGAACAACCCGCTCTTCGTCGGGGAGCCGGGCGTCGGCAAGACCGCCATCGCCGAGGGGCTGGCGCTGAAGATCCAGCGCAACGAAGTGCCGGCCGTGCTGAAGAACGCGGAGGTCTACTCGCTCGACATGGGATCCGTGCTCGCCGGCACGAAGTATCGCGGCGAGTTCGAGCAGCGCTTGAAAGCGGTGATCGCCGCGCTGCTGGAGAAGAAGGACGCGATTCTCTTCATCGACGAGATCCACACGATCGTCGGCGCCGGCGCGGTGTCGGGCGGGACGATGGACGCCTCGAACATTCTCAAGCCCGCCGTGGCCTCGGGGAAGTTGCGCTGCATCGGCTCGACGACGTACGCGGAGTACAAGGCGTCGTTCGAGCGCGACCGCGCCCTGGCGCGCCGCTTCCAGAAGATCGAGATCGGCGAGCCCTCGGTGCCCGAGACGATCGAGATTCTCAAAGGCCTGAAGAGCTACTACGAGCAGCACCACGGCGTGACGTTCAGCGATGAAGCGCTGACGCTCGCGGCGGAGCTGGCGGCGAAGTACATCCACGACCGGCATCTGCCCGACAAGGCGATCGACGTGCTCGACGAGGCCGGCGCGCGCGCGAAGATCCACGGCGGGATCAAGACGATCACGGAGGCGGAGGTCGAGCACGTCGTGGCCACGATGGCGAAGATCCCGCCCCGCACGGTGGCGGTGAGCGAGAAGGCCCGCCTGCAGGGCCTCGAGGGGGAGCTGCGCAAGGTGATCTACGGCCAGGATCACGCCATCAAGCAGATCGTCAGCGCCATCAAGCTCTCCCGCTCCGGCCTCGGGCACCCCGAGAAGCCGATCGGCTCGTTCCTCTTCAGCGGCCCCACAGGCGTCGGCAAGACGGAGCTGGCCAAGCAGCTCGCCGTGGCGCTCGGCGTGGAGTTCATCCGCTTCGACATGAGCGAGTACATGGAGCCGCACACGGTGTCGCGCCTCATCGGCGCACCGCCGGGTTACGTCGGCTTCGATCAGGGCGGCCTCTTGACCGATGCGGTGATCCGCACGCCGTACGCGGTGCTGGTGCTCGACGAGATCGAGAAGGCGCATCCGAATCTCTTTTCGATCCTGCTGCAGGTGATGGATCACGCCACGCTGACGGACAACAACGGCAAGAAGGCCGACTTCCGCAACGTGATTCTGATCATGACGACAAACGCCGGCGCGCGGGAGATGAGCGATGCGAACGTCGGCTTCACGCAGACCGTGGCGACGGGCAAAGGGCGCGGGGCGATCGAGCGGACGTTCGCGCCGGAGTTCCGCAACCGCCTCGACGCCTGGATCGCCTTCGAGGCGCTGTCGTTCGAGACGATCGAGCGCGTGGTCGACAAGTTCATCGACGAGCTGCGCGCGCAGCTCGCGCCGAAGGGCGTGACGCTGGAGCTGACGGAGGCGGGCCGGGCCTGGCTGGCCAAGCACGGCTACGACAAGGCCTTCGGTGCGCGGCCGATGGCGCGCCTGATCTCGACGAAGATCAAGGAGCCGTCGGTCGACTCGATTCTGTTCGGCGCCCTGCAGGACGGCGGGACGATCACGGTGGATGCCGCGGGAGACGAGCTGACGCTAGGGATGTGATTTATCCCTCGCGAAGACGAGGGATCAGCCGAGGCGCCGCACGAGTCGAGCCCCTCGGCATGATCCGCGCGGTGTCATGGGCTGATCCCTCGTCGTTGCGAGGGATAAACTGAATCGATGGTCAGCGAGGCCTGCCGCCAACTTCTCCTCGAATCGCAACGGTTCAGCGCGAAGTTCGACGAAGGGTTCTTCAATCATCTGCCGATGGCGCTGGTGGCGCTGGACCGCCTCGGCGGCGACGAAGCGCGGTTGCGCGCGTTCGCGGCGACGTACTCGCGGCATCTGCTCCCCAAGACGCAGGAGGAGATCGCACTGCGGGAGCAGTTCCGCGAGATTCCACAGCTCGACGCGGGCGTGGAGAGCCAGGCGTTTCACTGTCTGATCCGGCTCGCCTACGCAGTCGACAGCGGCGTCGCCGAGGAGATCCCGGACGCGATGTCGGCGTGGATGTGGACCGCCTCGACCGCATCCACCGGTAGGGGCGCACAGCGTGCGCCCGTCGAGGCCTTCACCGCGATCGCCAACGACGACCGCTTCCCTCGCACGATCGACGGCCGCAGCATCTCCGGACGCATCGCGAAGGTCATGGCCCTCCCCGCGTTCCGCGAATACGCCTGCGCCGGTCCGCTCGAAGACCTCGCCCTGATCTCCGCCAAGGTCTACGCGTCGACCGGCGACTTCACCGCCCTGCACATGCTCACCGGCTGCCACGCCATGCGCATCCTCGCGCCGCACCTCGGCCCTGACGCCCTCGGCATCTTCGCCACCGCGCTCCTCGCCGCGTACGTCATCATCGGCCGTCCGCCGATCGTCGAATGCGACGTTCGAAATCTGCCGTCCGACGAAGCGCTCGCCGCGCGCGCCATCACCAGCGACGACGATCACGACCTCAAGCTCGTCTACAGCGCGTTGCAGGAGGAGGCGGAGTACAAGAGCGGCTACCACCGCCTCGCCGCCGCGGTCCGGCTCAACCTACCCTAGCGGCAGCGACTCGATCCCCGCGGCCTGCACGGCCGCCTGCCACGCGTCGGCGTTGCGCATCGCTTCGAGGAACGGCTGGAACGTGCGGCCGTCCTTCGTGAAGACGATCTGTTCGCCGGGGCTGGTCGTGCACGACCAGCCGTCGTCGACGAGCTTCGCCGCGACGACCGAGCCGATGGCGCTGCGCACTTCGCGGTCGCGCTCGATCACTCCGAGGTTCGCCACGCCGAGCGCCGTCGACATCGCCTTCGAGATCACCAGCGCCGGCACGTCCGCTGCGGTCGCCGTTCCGATCGCGCCCGCCACCTCCGCGGCCCTCGCGCGCCAATGCGGCAGAAAGACCTGCGCCGGCGTGTCGCGCCAGTCGATCGTCGTCATCTTCTGCGGATCGGCGCCGAGGGCGACGAGCAGCTCGTGCTCGAGGCCCAGCAGATCGCGGATCAGCGAGACCGCCGGCGGGTCGTCGCGCAACGGCGAAATGTCGGGCATGTCGGCGATCGCCGCGAGCCGCTCCTTGAGCGGCGGATGCGAGTCGTACGGATCGCCCTTCCCCTCGGCGATTTCCTTCGCGAGCTCCGCGTCGATCGTCGTCGCGACCCTCTCGGTGCGGAGGAACTGCGCGAACCCCGGGCCGATCGGCGGGCGGTAGCCGTTCGACAACACCGGGACGACCTCGGTTTGCCAATACGCGCTGAACGCCGGCGCCGCACCGTGCACGATTTTCAGCGCCGCGGCGTGACTCGATGCGCCGGCGACGCGCACGGCCATGCGGTCGGCCGCCAGCTCCTGCGCCCGGGCGATCTTCTGCGTCACGCGCATGAAAAAGTTGCCGTACGCGAGAAACGGCCGGTGTACCCAACCGCCGGTCCGCGCGAGATTCGTGACCGTCCGCCCCATCGCCGCGCGCGTCTTGTAGATCCAGCCGCCGAGCTTCAGGTCGCCGCCGGCGTAGTGCCCGAACTCATGCGCGAGCACGGCGCGGAGCTGCGAGACGGTGAGCGTCTGCAGCAGCGGCAGGCCGATGCCCATGACCCGCCGGCTGCCGATGCCGCTGATGCCGCCGCGATGCATGACGAAGGCGTTGACGTCCGGCACGAGGTAGACCTCGGCCGGCATCGCCTCCGCGGTGGCCTCGGCGACGCCGCGCACGAGCGCGAGAAGCTCCGGCTGCGACTCCGGCAAGAGGCGCGGGCCGGGCGCGGCGAAGCGGTCGAAGCGCGGCAGGATGGACCAGAGGATGACGCCCGCCGTGATGACGGCGAAGATGGTCAGGCGGATGCTGAGCTGCTCCGCCCACATCACTTCGGCGTAGACAGCGAAGAGGAGCCCGAAGGCGATGCCGAGGGCCAGCGCGTAGAAACCGATCATGAGGGCGATGGAGGAGAGGACCCGGAAGCGCATGTCGAAGTGTAAAGGGTCGGGCACCCGTGGCATGATGGATAAATAGACATCATGCCGCGGGTCCTCCCCCTTCTCGCTCTGGCCCTCCTCCCCTTTTCCGCGCACGGCGCGATCACCGGCACTGTCGTCGGCGACGACGGGCGGGCGGTGGCGGGGGCAAAGATCACGGCGTTCGCGCTGGAGTCGTCGGAGCAGCAGCGCGCCCGCTGGCTCTCGCCCGACCCGGCGCGGAAGCCGCTCGCCACGGCGGTCTCGGACGCCGGCGGGAACTTCGTGCTCGACGCGAAGGCGCGCGTGATCGACCTTCGCGTTGAAGCCGCCGGCCGGCCGGCGGTGGGCGTGCGCGCGGCCGACGGCGAGGACGCCGGCGTCGTGCGCGTAGCCGCCCCGCCAATGGCGCGCGGGACGGTGACGGCGAACGGAAAGCCGCTCGCGGGGGCGACGATCATCGTGCGCTTTGCCGGCACGGAGAGCGTCCTCACGACCGATGCGTCCGGCCGCTACGCCGTGCCCGATCCGAAGCGTCTGGTCTCTCGCATTCTGGTGCGGCATCCCCGCTTCGCGCCGGTGGCGCGCGAGCTCGGGCCGTTGGCCTCGCAGTCCGCCGACGTGACCATGACCGCGGGCACCGCACTGACCGGCCGGGTCGCCGCCGATGCGCCGTTTGCGAACGCCGTCATCGAGGTCGACGACTTGCTGCTGGCGACGACCGGCGCCGACGGGGCGTTCTCCATCGAGCACGCCCCCGCGGGCGCGCGACGAATCGTCGCGCGTGCGGCCGATCGCATCGCCGTGCGGCAACTCGGATCGGAGGGGAACGTCGTCCTCCGCCTGTCGAACGCCGCCGCGGTGACGGGCTCCGTGATCGATGGGAACAGCGGCGCGCCGATTGCCGACGCCGAGGTCATCGCCGCCCCGCCGAGGTTCGGCGATACGGAGCATGGCGTCTGGACGATCAGCGACGAGAAGGGCAACTTCGCGATCCGCGGCCTCGCCGGCGGGGAGCTCGAGCTCACCGCGGTGCATCCGGGCTATGCCACGCCGAGGATCGCGCTGAATCTCCCCGCCGGCCGCGCCGCGCGCAAGGTGCTGTACGCCGCCGCGCTGGCGCGCATCGCCGGCTCCGTCGTCGACGAGCGTGGGCGCGGCATCGCCGGAGTCACGGTGACGCCGCGGAGCATCGGCAGCGGCGAGGCGCTCCCCACTCCTGCACTGCTGCGCACGGTGCGGAGCGCGATCTCTGCGCCGGACGGCCATTTCGTCGTGGCCACGTCCGAGGAAGGGAGCATGCAGGTCGATGCGTCGCGAGCGGGATGGCCGCCGGCGCACTCCGCCGCGCTGCGCGTCGCCCACGGCGAGCGCGTTCGCGGCGTCACCATCGCGATGCCGCCCGGCGTGGCGCTGACCGGCCGCGTCACCGGCAGCGAGCGGAAGCCGGTCGCCGGAGCCGCCGTCAGCGTCGCCGGCGACGTCGTGCGCACTGGTGACGACGGCACCTTCGCTCTCCGCGCGCTCGAAGGGACAGTCGACATCACCGTCACCGCCGGCGGCTACGCGCCGCGCGCGCTGCATGTGGCGGTCTCGGCGAGCTCGCCGCCGCTGGAGATCTCGCTGGAGAGCGGCGTGGCCGTGAGCGGCCGGGTCACTCGCGGCGGGACGCCGATCGAAGGGGTGAACGTCTACGTCATCGGCGACGCCGCCGGCGCGCCGGTGCAGACCGCGGCCGACGGCACGTTCCGTATCGGCGATCTCGCGCCGGGCGACGTCCGCATCGCGTTCCGGAAACCGAGCGAGCTCGTTCAGACGACGCGCAACGTCACCGCGCCGGCGAACGATGTCCACGTCGACCTGCCGGCGGGCGCGCGCGTCAGCGGCCGCGTCGTCGACAAGGCCAGCGGGAAGCCGGTCACGGTCTTCGACGCCGGTCTCGCGATCTCCCGTCCCGGCGCGGCCATCATGCTCGTGGCGCCGGCGATGCGGAGCTTCACGAGCGACGACGGCACGTTCTCGATCGACTTCGTGCCGCCGGGCACGCACATCCTCGCGGTCAGCGCGCCGGGCTATGTGATGGCGCGCGTGCCGAACGTGACCGTGGAGAGCGGAAAGAACGCCGACAACATCGAGGTCGAGCTCGACGCCGGCGTGCGCGTGACCGGCCATGTCACCGGCCCGGACGGTGCGCCCCTGGGCGGCGTGCTGGTGCTCGTCGATCCGCGCATGGCCACGCACGGCGCCGCGGGGGACGACCCCTACACCCTCACCGATCCGGACGGCGCGTACACGCTCGAGAATCTCGAGCAGGGGGAGACGACGCTCGCCTTCAGCCGCAGCGGCCTTTTGACGCTGCGCAAGAACGCCACGCTCTCCGGCACCTCCGCGCAGATCGATGCCCAGCTCTCGGCCGGAGCGTCGATCGCCGGCCTGGTGCTGCTCGACGGCGGCACACCGGTGGCCAACGCGCAGGTGCAGGCCTCCTCCGCCGCCGACGCTGCGGGGATGCGCTTCGCGCAGACGGATGACGGCGGGGCGTTCTCGATCGCCGCCGTCGCTCCCGGCCACTACGAGATCGCGGCCACGAAGCAGGGCTACGGCGCGGCCGCGCTGCACGACGTCGCGATCCCAGCGCCGGCGGAGCTGCGCCTGGTGATGAAAGGGGGCGGCACGATCAGCGGGCGGCTCATCGGGCTGACGCCGGCGGAGCTGCGCGGCGCCGCGGTGCAGGCGTCGTCGGAGGACGGCGTCACCGCCTCCGCCGCGCCGGACGAGAGCGGCCGCTATCGCCTCGACGGCGCGCCGGCCGGCACGGTGCGCCTCTCCGCGCACAGCGGTCCGTTCACCACGAGCGCGCGCACAGCCCAGACGAAGTCGGTATCGGTCGAGCGCGGCGCCAGCATCACCGTCGACTTCGACTTCACCGCCGGCATCGTGGTCAGCGGCCGCGTCTCGCGCAACGGCGTGCCGCAGCCCGGCGCGACGGTGGCGTTTCTCTCGCCCACGGCGGCGCAGCGGAGCGCCCGCGCCACCGCCGACGGCAACGGCCACTACGAGATCGGCGGCATCGACGAAGGGGCCTACAACGTCACGGTGCTCGACCGGACGAACGTTCCGTACACGACGCGCTTCGACGTCAGCGGCTCGTCGACGTTCGACATCGACATGCACGGTGTGAGCGTGTCGGGCCGCATCACCGACGCCGCAAGCGGCGCGGACATCGCGAATGCGGCCATCGAGCTGCGGCGAAACGACGCCGCGCCCGACCTGCGCACGGCGCTCTCCGACGCCACCGGCGCGTTTTCGTTCGAGGAGGTGCCGGGCGGCAGCTACGAGGCCACCGTGCGCAAGGCGGGCTACGGCGCGGCATCGGCGGCGGTGACGGTGGGCGACCGCAGTCCGGCGCCGGTCGACGTGAAGTTGACGCCGTCGTCAGGCTTGCGCCTCCGCGTCGTCGACGGCCGCGACGGGCGGCCGCTCACGGCGTGGGTCCACGCCGAGTCATCGGCCGGGGGGAGCTACGACGGCACCGTCGCAGGAGGCGCGGAGGCGGCCACCATCGGCCTCGCGGCGGGCTCGTATCGGATCACCGCCGGCGCGGCCGGCTACGCGCCGTTGACGCAACTCGTGGCGGTGCCGGGCGAGCAGACCATCGCTCTCACGCCCGGCGGCACGATCGTCATCACCTCGACGAGCGACGCCTTCGCGTTCGCCCGCATCGTCGACGCCGCGGGGCAGCCGGTCCGCTTCGGGCCGGGTCGGGCCACGGACGTGTTCCGCGTCGACCCGGCCCCTGGGCAGACCCGCATCGCCAACATCGCCGGCGGCACGTACACCCTCCAACTCGTCTCCGGCGCCACCGTGCTGCGGTCGGTCACCGTCACCGTGCGCGAAGGGGAGAGCGTGCCGGCGAAGCTGTGACTACGGGTTGAACACCTCTAGGTAGAAGCATTTCGTGACGTGGCAGCCGACGGAATCGGTGACGGTGAAGCAGACGAGATACTCGCCCGCGGTCGTCGGGGTACCGGAGATCAGCCCGCCGCTGCTCAGGCTCAGGCCCGGCGGCAGCGATCCCGACTGGAGCGTGAACGTGTACGGCGCCGTGCCGCCATACGCGTGGAGCTGAAAGCTCCCCGCCACGTTCAGGTGGAACGGTGTTATGAATTCGTCGGTGATGTCGATGGTGCTGCAGCTGGGGTAAACGAAGGGGGCGACGGCGATGAGCAGGACCGACAGTAATAAAACCTTCCTCATGAAACCCTCCTCCTATCCATTAAGAATGACATCAATATACCTCCCGCTCCGGTAGGAAGGCAGTGGGCAAAATTGGTAAGTCGCGGTTTCCCGATCCCCGTCACGCCCGCGGCGACATCGTGGCCGTCGGCGAAGACTTCTCCGTGGAGACGCTGCGCGACGCCTACCGCCACGGGATCTTCCCGTGGCCGCACGAGCGCCTGCCGCTGCCGTGGTTCTCGCCGCGGCGGCGGACGGTGATCTTCTTCGAGGAGCTGCACGTGGGGCGCACGCTGCGGAAGGCGATGGCGCGGAACGAATTCACGTTCACGATCGACCGCGACTTCCCCTCCGTGATCCGCGCCTGCGCGAATACGCCGCGGCCGGAGCAGGACGGCACCTGGATCGACGCGCGCATCATCGCCGCCTACACGCGCTTCCACGCCGCGGGCGACGTGCACAGCGTCGAGGTCTGGCGCGGCGCGGAGCTCGCCGGCGGCTTGTACGGCGTCGACGCGGACGGCCTCTTCACCGGCGAGTCGATGTTCTACCGCGCCTCGGACGCGTCGAAGCTGGCGCTTCTTTTTCTCATCGAGCACCTCCGCGCGCGCGGCGCGACGTGGATCGACTGCCAGGTGATGACGCCGCACATGGAGGCGCTGGGGGCGAGGGAGATCGCGCGATCGAAGTTCCTCGATCTGCTGGCGGCGGAGCAGGCGAAGGGGCTGGCGCTCTTCTAAATCTTCGCGCCCGGCAACAACCCCATCGGCCGCGTCTGCAGCCGCTCCGCCGTCGCCAACTCCCCCATCTCAATGAGCAGCGCGAGCTCGTACGCGCGCGCCAGGGCGTCGACCCAGCGCCGCGCGTGCCGCTCGTCGAGCGACGCCAGCGCCGCCTCGAGCGCGTCCGCCTCGGCCGGCAGGTGCGGCCGGATGCGCGCCAAGAGCAGCTCGTGCCCGCGCTCCTTGCGCGCCACGCGCAGCGCGTCGAGAACGAGGATGTTCGTCGTCCCTTCCCAGATCGGCAGCACCTGCGCGTCGCGGAGGAGCCGCGCCATCGGCCACTCCTCGATGTAGCCGTTGCCGCCGACGAGCTCCATCGCCTCGGAGACGCACGGCACGGCGAGCTTGCCGGTGACGGCCTTCACGATCGGCGTGAGGATGCGCAGGAGACGCGCGGCCTCCTCGTCGCCCGCGTCGGCGCCGCGCAGCGCGTCGACTGCTTCGAAGGTCATCAAGAGCGCGCCGAGGTGCTCGGCCTCGAGGTCGAGCAACGTCTCCTCCGCGAGCGGATGCTCGATCACCGGCTTGCCGAACGCGTGACGCCGCTCGATGTACCAGCGCGCCTCGTGAATGGCGCGGCCGATGACCGCGCACGACGCCACGGCGTTGTAGAGGCGCGAGAGGTTCATCATCTCGGCCATGGCGCGGAAGTCGCCGAGCTCCTCGGCCGGCGCATCGTCGAGCGTGACCTCGCCCGTCGGCATGGAGCGGACGCCGAGCTTCTCTTTGATGCGGTCGATCCGCACGCCGCCCTCGTTGCCGCGCGGGAAGAGCAGGAAGGTGCGCAATCCGCGCGTGCCCGGCTCCGCGCCGGCGCGCGCGGTCACGAGCACGACCTCGGCGTCGACATTCGAGCAGAACCACTTCTTCCCGGTGAGGAGCGGCGTCCCATCGACGTCGACGCGGACGTACGTCTCGTTCGCGCCAACGTCCGAGCCGCCGGCGCGCTCCGTGAGAAACATCCCGCCCGAGGGAAGCCGCGGGATCACGCGCGCGATCTGCTCGCTCGTGCCGTAGCGCGCGACCACGCGCGCCACGCCGTCGGTCATACAGAGTGGGCAGTAAAGTCCCATCTCCGCCATCGCGAAGAGGTATCCGAGGGCAAAGCTGACGAAGGGGGCGTCGGCGGCGTGCTCGTGCGGCGTGTACTTCATCGACAGCATCCCCGAGCCGTAGGCGATGCGCTCCATTTCGCGGTAGGCGGGGTGGTAGTCGATGCGGTCGACGCGGTTGCCGCGCTCGTCGTGCGTGACGAGGCGCGGCGACTCCCGGTCGGCGATGGCCGCGAGCGGCGCGACTTCGATCGCCGCCGCGGTCCCCATCGCCCGGAGCTGCGGCTCCGCCCACGCCCACGCCGCGTCGCCAAGCTTGCGGCGGCAGAGACTGCGAAAGTGCGGCGAGGCGTCCCAGTAAGAGATGTCGGGCGGAGCCGGGATCACCTGTGAAGTCTACTTCTCCACGATCTGCGCTTTCAGCGGCCCGACCGCGGCCAGCACTTCCCCCTTCTCCTTCTCCGGCACCTTGAACTTGTCGAGCGTGGCCGTGAGCGCCTTCACCGAGGCGTCCCAATCGGACTCGGTGATGCCCATCCCTTTGTGCGCCGTCTTCATGTCGCGGCCCATGTAGACGCACGGTCCGCCGGTGGCGCTGCAGAGGAACTCGACGACGTGCTGGCGGAGCTTCATGAGCGAGTCCTGGCTATGCCCGACGATGAAGCGGGAGAGCTGCTTGTCGGCGGCGAGGCGGCCGATGAAGTCGTCGGTCACGGCGGCGATGGCGTCGTAGCCGCCGAGGCGCGTGTAGAGGGAAGGCGTCTTCGGGGCGTCGGCAGCAACGAGGGAGGTGGTCACGAGGAGGAGAAGAGAGCAGACGAAAAGCGTACGAGATCGGGTCATGCGAACCTCCTTTTTTGTTGAAAGCTACGGCGGGCGGGGGCAAGCGGATTTACCATGCATCCACACAGGAGGCTCTATGACTCTCTCGCGACGCGCGTTCGCCCAAGTCCTCGGCGCCGGCGCGGCGGCCGCCGCCCTCCCCTTCCCTCGCCTTGTCTTCGCCAAGACGCCGACGCTGTCGCCCGTGCGGCTCAACGCCAACGAGAATCCGTACGGCCCGTCGCCCGCGGCGATTGCGGCAATGCGCGACGCGCTGTCGCTGTCGTCGCGCTATCCCGACGATGAGGCCGACGCTCTCGCCGCCGACATCGCCAAGCTGCACGGCCTCTCCGCCGACGAGGTGCTCCTCGGCGACGGCTCGAGCGAGATCCTCAAGCTCGTCGCGGCGGCGTACACGTCGCCGTCGCGCAGCGTCGTCATCGCCGATCCGACGTTCGAGGCCATCGGCCACTACGCAAGGGCCACGGGCGCCGAGGTCGTGAAGGTACCGCTCGACTCCTCGTTCGCGCACGACCTCGGCAAGATGGCGCCCGCAAACGTCGGCGTCGTCTACATCTGCAATCCGAACAATCCGACCGCCAGCATCACGCCGAAGGCAGCGATGCGCGCGTTCCTCGACACCGTGCCGGCGACGACGATGGTGCTGGTCGACGAGGCCTACCACCACTACGCCACGTCGAGCGACTACGAGAGCGTGGTGCCGCTGGTGAAGTCGAAGCCGAATCTGATCGTGGCGCGCACGTTCTCGAAGATCTACGGGATGGCCGGCCTGCGCGCCGGCTACGCGGTGGCGAATCGCGACGTCATCAAGAAGCTCGACGCGCAGAAGGCGTGGGACTCGATGAACCTGATGGCGCTCGTGGCGGCGCGGGCGAGCCTCGCGGACAGCGGCTTCGTGGCCGAGGGGCGGCGCAGGAACAGCGCCACGCGCGCGCACGTGGTGGAGAGCGTCGGCAAGATGGGCTACAAGGTCATTCCCTCGGACGCGAACTTCGTGATGATCGATCTCCGCCGCGACGTGAAGCCGGTCATCGCCCACATGCGCAGCGAAGGCGTCCGCGTCGGCCGCCTCTTTCCGGCACTTCCCCAACACCTCCGCGTGACCATCGGCACGCCGGAGGAGATGCAACGGTTTCTGGAGGTGATGCGATGATCGCGTTCGTGTTCGCATTCCTGGCTGCCGCGCAGGCGCCCACGCAGCCGCGCCCCCATCCGCAACCGCAGCGCTGCTGCGCACCGAAGGTGCTCGACGCGACGGGGAAGGAGCTCGGGGAGATCATCAGCTACGACGTGGCCTTCCCGAGCATCCCGCTAAACGCGTGGGTGCGCTACGACGTGAAGGGGGACTCGGTGGCTCTTCTCGTCGGCCCCGAGGCGTTCCGCCCGACGACAGGGCTCGGCGGCAGCGCCGTGGTGTTCACATCGAACGACTGCAGCGGCGACGCGTTCCTCAACCAGATCTCGCCGCCGCTGGCAAAGCGCTACGCGGCGGTGCTCCCCGAGGGGGGCGCGGGGTGGCCGTTCCAGCAGACGCACGCGTGGCTGTACGTGACGGACCCCCTCCCCGCGCGCGTCTCCCCCGGCGCGACGGTGTTTCACTCGCAGTGGGAGTCGTCGAATACGTGCGTGCCGTATCCCCCGCCGGGACAGACGTTTCCGCCCAATCAGTTCGGGTTCTGGGCGAAAAAGGTGGAGGATCTGTACGCGAAGTTCAAGAGGCCGTTTTTTGTGCCGTAAAGAGCGCGCCGTCCCCGCCGAACCCTGACTTTTCCAGGGTCCGACCCTGACTTTTCAAAGCTGACCCTTGACTTCAACGTCCGACCATCAGGCGATCACCCGCCTCTACAACACGATCGTGTACCCCAGCGTCCGCAAGTCCGGCATCCGATCGAGATACACATGCCCGTCCGTGTGGTCGATCTCGTGCTGGAAGATCCTCGCCGTGAACGCGTCCAGCTCCACCTCCGCGGGCGAGCCGTCGTGGTCGATCCCCTTCACGAGGATCTTCTTGTAGCGCGCGACTTCGCCGCCGAGGAACGGGACGGAGAGGCAGCCTTCCCAGTCCGTGATCGTGTCGGTGCCGACCGGCTCGTACGTCGCGTTGAACATCACGCCGGCGCCCACCTTGGCGATGCCGCGGCGCTTGGCCACCTTCTCCTCCACCTCGAACACGAAGATGCGCAGCGGCAGATGCACCTGCGGCCCGGCCAGGCCGACGCCTTCGTACGCGTGCATCGTCTCGATCATGTCGTCGATCAGCGGGCGGAACTTCCCCGCCTTGATGTCTTTGACCTCGAGATCCGAGGCCTTCTCGCGCAGCACCGGATGTCCGAGTCGCGCCACCTTCAGAATCATGCTTCCGCCTCCGTCAGCAGCGGGTATTGCCGCATCCACAGCGACAGCGCAAACGCCGCGCCGGTCAGGATCGCTCCGCCGAAGAATGCCCCGCGCGCCTGCGCGAGATCGTACAGAAAGCCGATGAGAATCGGGCCGATGAAACGCGCCAGCGAGCCGACCGCGGTAGCGATGCCGAGCATGCTCCCGTGCTCGCCCGGCAGCGACGCCTTCGTCACCATCGACGTGAGCGACGGATAGCACAGCCCCGTGCCGATGGCGATGAAGAACGCCACGGCGTAGAGCAGCGGCACGCGCCACACTGCGGGAACGAGCGCGAGGCCGAGGGTGTACGACGCCGTGCCGATCGACACGAGCGTCTTCTCGCCCACCGCCTTCGCCAGCTTGCCGATCAAGCCGCCCTGGATCGCCGCCACGATCACCCCCATGAAAAGAAAAAAGTACGAGAGGTCGATCTGGCGGAAGTGAAAGCGGTCGCGCGCGTGCAGCGTGACGCTCGTCTCCATCCCCGCGACCGACAGGAGCATGAGGAAGAGCGTGAGCATGATGAGCGCGAGGAGGCGGTGCTGCCCGAGCTCGCGCCAGACGCGGCGGTCGAACTGCGGCGGCAGGACGGCGCGGACTTTGGTGTCGGGGCGCTTCGACTCGCCGAGGACGAAGAAGGCGAGCGTGAGCGCGCTGAAGGAGAGGCTGCCGGCGACGAGGCCCGGCAAGAGATTGCCGTGCATGCCGTGATGGATGCCGACAGCCGACAGGATGCCGCTCAGCGGCGGCCCGAGGATGAAGCCCATGCCGAACGCAGCGCCGATGAGGCCCATCCCCTTCGCCCGCTCCTCCGTGGTAGTGGTGTCGGCGATGTACGCCTGCGCGGTGCCGATGTTCGCACCGCCCGCGCCGGCGATGACGCGCGAGGCGAAGAGCGTGAAGAGGCTCCGCGCGAAGCCGAAGAGGAGGTAGCCGATGCAGCTCGCGGTGAGGCTGATGAGGAGGACGGGACGGCGGCCGATGCGGTCGGACATCCGCCCCCACACCGGCGCGAAGAAGAACTGCATGATGGAGTAGATGCCGACGACCGCGCCGACGGTGGTCCCGCTCGCGCCGTACTCGCGCGCGTAGAACGAGAGGAACGGGATGACCATGCCGAAGCCGATGAGGTCGATGAAGACGGTGAGGAAGAGAACCAGGAGCGACGAGCGGCGCACGGCGCGCAAGTATATTGTGGCGCGCGAATGCGCCTCGTCCTCTTCGACATCGACGGCACGCTGATCACCGACGGCGGCGCCGCGCGCGCGGCGTACGGCTCCGCGCTGGAGGCGGTGTACGGCTACCGCGGCGATCTGCACCGCTACGATTTCTCCGGCCGCACCGATCCGCAGATCACGCACACGGTGCTGCACGACTTCGGGCTGTCGGCCGAGGAGATCGACGCGAGCATGGAGACGCTCTGGTCGGTGTATCTCGAGCGCCTCGAAACGACCGCGCCCGGCCGGGTGCGCACGCTGCCCGGCGTCGAGCCGCTGCTCGACGCACTCGCCGCCGACGCGCGCGTGACGCTGGCGCTTCTCACCGGCAACATCGAGCCGGGCGCGCGCATCAAGCTCGCCGGCGCGGATCTCAACCGCTACTTCCCCTTCGGCGCGTTCGGCAGCGACTCGCCGCGCCGCGAGGAGCTGCCGCCGATCGCCGTTGCGCGCGCCGCCGCGGCGACGGGCATTGACTTCACGGCGCGCGACGTCGTGATCGTCGGCGACTCGATCTACGACGTCCGTTGCGGCGTCCCGCACGACGCGACGACGATCGCCATCGCCTCGGGGAAGACGGCCGCGGAGCTGCTCCGCGCGGAGAATCCGCATCATTTCTTCGAATCGGCGGAGGAGAAGGAGGCGCTGCTCGCAGCGATCGTGGGATGAGAGGACGACCGCAACCGGGAGAGTACGGCGCACACGCCGAGGCCGACATCGCGCGCGTCGCGGGCGACGATGCCGTGGCGGCGCTCGCGGCGCAGGCGCTCGAAGTCGAGAATCTCTTCGGCGGCCTCGCCGAGGCGACGATCGCCGGCCTCCGCTACGCGCCGGGGAAGTGGACGCCGAAGGAGATCCTCGGGCACCTGATCGACGACGAGCGCATCTTCGCCTACCGCGCGCTCTGCATCGCCCGCGGCGACACGCGCCCGCTGGAGAGCTTCGACGAGAACGCCTACATGGCCGGCGCGAACTTCGAGGAGCGCCCGCTCACCGACTTGCTGCGCGAGTACGGCCTCGTGCGGGCCGCGACGATCGCGCTCCTCGCGTCGCTGCCGGAGGAGGCATGCCTGCGCCGCGGCACGGTTGCGGGGTATACGGCGTCGGTGCGCGGGCTGGCGTTCCACATCGCCGGGCACGAATTGCATCACCTGGCGGTGCTGCGAGAGCGATATCTAGCGTAGCGCCGGATTTCCTGGATGCTCCAGCCGGTGGCACTCGCGGCAGCGGAGCTGCAGATTCGCCAGGCCGTGCCCGCCGCCCACCGCCTTCGGCACGACGTGGTGCACGTGCGCGCCGGCGACGCGCCACACCTCACCGCGCGGCGCGATCCTGCCGGCCGGCAATCCACAGCGCTCGCAGCGGCCGACGGCGCGTTCGTAAACGAGCATGCGGCGGCGCTCCCAATCAGGCGGATAGCCGGGCCAGAATCGGAGGAGCGGCTCCACCGCACAGCGCCAGAAAACGTTCGTGAGCGACACCGCGGCGATTGTATTCTTCGCCCCACCGATGCCCGTCGCCGCCAACATCCGCATCATCGTTTCCGACGTCGATGGCGTCTGGACGGACGGGAAGATCATCTACTCGGGCGAGCAGCGCGAGATCAAGAACTTCAATGTCCGCGACGGCCTCGGCGCGAAGCTCGCGCAGAAGGCGGGGCTGGCGATTGTGCTGCTGACGAGCCGCCGCTCGCCGGCGCTGACGCGGCGCGCGCGCGAGCTCGGCATCGAGGAGCTGCACCAGGGGGCGGCGAACAAGCTCGCCGAGTGCGAAAGAATCGCAAAGAAGCTCGACATCCGCTTCGATCAAATCCTCTACGTCGGCGACGACTTGCCCGACCTCGCGCCGATGCTGCGCGCGGCGATCTCCGCGGCGCCCGCAGATGCGGCAGCCGAAGTACGCGCGGCGGCGACGTGGAAGCTCGACGCGCGCGGCGGCGAAGGGGCGTTCCGCGAAGCGGTCGAGCGTCTGCTGCGCGAGCGCGGCGAGTGGGCGGCCATCGTCAACGAGTTCGAGACGCAGAGTGGCTAACGATCGCACCGAAGTCCGCGCCCGCCGCGGCCGCGTCGTCTACCGTATCCTCGCCGTCCTGAGCGCGATCGTGCGCCGGCTGCCGCTCGGCGTCGTGCGCGGCTTTGGCAACGCCATCGGCGAAGTCGGCTGGCTCCTCCGCGGACGCGAGCGGCGCCTGGCCATGCGCAATCTCGCGCAAGCGTTCCCGGAGTGGACGACGGCGCAGCGTCGCGCCACGACGCGCGCGATGTTCCACCACCTCGGGCGCATCGTCTTCGAGATGCTCTGGCTGCCGCGTCTCGACGCGGCCACACGCGACAAGACGACCGACGTCGTCGGCCTCGAGCAGTTCCGCGCGGTGATGGCGCGCGGCCGCGGTGCGATCGCCATCACCGCGCACCACGGCAACTGGGAGTGGGCGGCGCACTGCGTGGCCAGCTTCGGCGTCGATCTCACGGCGCTGCAACGCGAGCGCAACGAGGCCGACATCAACCGCTTCATCACCGAGCTCCGCGCCAGCCACGACATCCGCACGATCGACCGCGGCTCGACCGCGGCGGCGCGCGAGATGATCCAATCGCTCCGCCGCGGCGGCCTCCTGGCGTTCCTCATCGATCAGAACATCCGCGCCGAGAGCGCGAAGGTGCCGTTCTTCGGCCGCCCCGCCCTCACGCCCCTCGGCCCCGCGAAGCTCGCGATTCGCACCGAAACGCCGGTCGTCTGCATCTTCACCGAGCGCCGCGGCGACAAGTACATCCTCACGTTCCACGAGCCGATCGAAGTGACGCGCGACGACGATCCGATCGCGCTCACGGCGAAGATCACCGCTGCGATCGAGGCCCAGATCCGGCGGGCGCCGGAGCAGTGGGTCTGGTTGCACGAGCGGTGGCGCGAGCGGCCGAAATGGGATGTGACGCCGCGCTAGATCACGATCGTCTCGTGAATCGGCTTCCCCTCCCAGAACCGGCGGATCGACAGCGGCGTCACGTCGATCGTCTCGTAGCGGCCCAGCGCGATCCACTCCGAGAGCGCCAGGCCGGCGGCGGGGGCTTCCATCGCGCCGTGGCCGGAGAATCCCGTCGCGAAGAGCAGGTTCTTCACGTGGGGGTGCTCGCCGAGGACTGCGTTGTGGTCGACCTCGTTCGTGTCGTAGAGGCCGCCCCACATCGCCTGCAGCCGCGCGCGGTCCATGCCGGGGATGCGCTCCTGCAGGTAATAGTTGATCTGCTCCTGGTAATAGTCGGCGTCGGCGGGCGTGTCGAAGCCGGGCCGGGTGTCGGGGTCGGCGCGGCCGATCATCAGGTTCGGCCCCTCGGGGCGGAAATAGATGCCGTTGTCGACGATCGTCATGGGGATGCGCTCGAAGCCTTCGATCGACGGCATGCTGGTGATGAAGAGCATGCGGTTGAGCGGGACGACGGGCGGGAGGTCGTCCCCGCCGAGGCCCGACGCGCGCAGCAGATCCACCGTCCAGGCGCCGGCGGCGACGAGGACCTTGTCGCTCTCGAGGAGAGTCCCGTCCGCGAGCTCGACGCCCCGGTACTCCCCATCGACGATGCGCAGCTTCTTCACGCCCGTCTGCAGGCGCAGCTCGGCGCGGCCTTCCATCGCTTCCAGGCCTCGGACGAAGTAGCCCTGCGCTGCCTGCGACGGGTCGAAGCTGCCGCAATCGGGACCGAAGACGCCGCCGGTGATCGGCTGCATCTGCAGGATCTCGTTGACCTCGGGGTCGATGTGATCGATGCCCGTGCGCAGCCCCGGCACCTTGGCCTCGACCTCGTGCGGCTCGAGGAACTCGATGCGCACACCGTTGGCCTCCCACTGCGCGCCGAACGTCTTGGCCTGCTCGAACGCGTCGCCGAATTGGCAGAAGAGATAGCCGCGCTGGTCGAAGCCGATCGGCCAGTCAAGCTCCTCGCGGAAGTTCGCCAGTCGCTTGATCGAGTAGCTCGTCAGCTGCATGTTGATCGGCGTCGTCCAGATGTTGCGGAAGCCGCCGGCGGAGAGCGCGGTCGAGCCCTTCGACAGGGCGTCTTCGCGCTCGAGGATGACGATGTTGCCTTTGTAGCCGAGCTTTCCGAGGTGATAGAGCGTGCTGCCGCCGATGATTCCGCCGCCGATGATGATGAGGTCCGTCATTCGTTACGTTGCCTTTGCGACGACGACGGCGCAGACGCGTTTCGCGCCGGCTTGACTCAACGCCGAGGCGCACGCGCGGAGCGTTTCGCCGGTGGTGCAAACGTCGTCGACGAGGAGGATCGATGTAGTTGCGCAGCGCCCCGAGGCCGTGAACGCGCCGCGCACGTTCGCCGCGCGCTCGGCGCGATCGAGCCTCGACTGCGTGCGGCGCTCGAGGCGCTTCGACAGGAGCGTCGTGTCACAGTGCAGACTCAGGCGCCGCGCCAGGGCGCGCGCGAGGAGCTCGGCCTGGTTGTAGCCGCGGCGGCGCAGCTTCGCGCGCGACATCGGCACGGGAACGACGGCGTCGAAGTGCGTCTCGCCGCGCGCAACGACGAGGTCGCGCAGCGCGTCGGCGAACGGATCGGAGAACCAGTCGTGGCGCTTGAATTTGAAGGCGTGCAGCACGCGCTCGAGCGCGCCGCGGTAGTGGCCCCACGCCTCGGTCCATCCGACAGGCAGCGGGTCGATCACGCAGTCGAAGCAGTGCACGGCGGCGACGTCGCCCGGCCACGGCTGCGCGCACGACTGGCATTTCGGGCCGCCGATGAGCGGAAGCGACCTCCAACAATCGCCGCAGCAGGAGGCGGTACGCCCGCGCCACGGAAGCTCCCGCTCGCAGACGACGCAGGAGGCGTGCAGAACGATTCGCGCGGTCTCCCGTCCTATCTGCGACAGCGTCTGCAGCACGGCGCACATTGTATTGCCGAGGAGCGCTAAGTGATGAGCGAAGAATTGAAAGCCCGCAGACCCATGCGTATAGTGGCCGCCATGAAAAAGCCCGCAGTTTTCCTGCTGTTTTGTCTCCTCGCTGCGCCGGCATTCGCGCAGTCGGGACAGCAGTTCGGCATCCTCATCGGCGGCGTGAAGCGTCTCTATTCCAGCCACGACAAACTGGCTACGACGGACAACTCGGCCGGGCTGACGTTCGACGCTCTGCCGATCGACCGCTACCGCCTGGCCCATGGGACCCGCGAGATCTTCTACGGCGTGCAGATCGAGCCGGCGGTGTTGTTCAAGATCCAAGCGGGCGAGTGGGACACTGACGTCGGCGTGGTCGAGAGCGGCCTCGATCGGCACACCACCCCCCCGACGAAGATCGGCGACCCCAGCATGCCGCGCAAGGGAAAGATCCGGCACGCAGACGCCATCGTCGACTACAAGTTCGATGAGCCCTTCGGCACGACCGGCCTCTTCGCCGGCCTCGGCATTTATCGTTGGAGTGCCGACGGCCCTCCACCCGATCAGTTCCACGACGTGCCGACCGCGTCGAACTACGGCTACACCTTCGGCGTCAACGGCGAGTTCCCGTTCACGAAGCGCTACGCCTTCATGGTCGAGGGCGCTTACCACTGGATCAACATGTCGTCGCCGGTCCGCTACGTGACGCTGTCGGGAGGCCTCCGAATCGGCTTCTGAGGTACGGGCTTTGCTCCCTTCTTCCCTGAGAAAATCGGAAGGAGGAAGCATGCTCATGGAGAAAAAATCAGGTCCGGGGTCGCGCCGGGTTCGCGACATCATGACCGCTGATCCCGCCTGCGTTACGGAGCGCGACAGCATCGCCGAGGCCGCTCGGATCATGAAGAGCGAAGACGCCGGGGTCGTGCCGGTGATCGACGGCGACCGCAAGCTCATCGGCATCATCACCGACCGCGACATCGTCGTGCGCCTCGTGGCCGAGGGACGCAATCCCCTCGACTGCAAAGTCAACGAGGCGATGACCAAGCACATCCGCAGCGTCAGCGAAGACGCTTCGGTCGACGACGTGCTCGGCATCATGCGCGGCGCGAACGTCCGCCGTGTTCCTGTCTGCGACAAGAACGACCGCATCGTCGGCATCGTGTCGATGGGCGATCTCGCCACCGAGACGAACGACAAGAAGGTCGGCGACGTCGTGCAGGACATCAGCGAGGCCCGGCCGAACAATTAATTCGGATACGCTACGGCGATGCGCAAGCTTCGCATCGCCGTAGCGATTCTTCTCTTCGCGGCCTCCCCTGCCTTCGCCGACCGCCGCCCCGCGGCGAAGAAGCCGGCCGCGCCGCCGGCAGCCGTCACCGTCGACTCTCACGCCGACACGCCCACCGAGTGGATGGAGCATCCGTTCGACCTCGGCGTTACGAACACCCGCGGCCATTTCGACTACCCACGCATGAAGGCCGGCGGGCTCGACGCGGAGTTCTTCGCCGCGTACGTGCCGGCGAAGTACGCGAATAAGGGCGCGGCCGCGTTCTGCATGAAGATCATGGAAGCGATCCACGAGATGGTGGACGGCTACCCGGCGTGGGTCCGCTTCGCGACGTCGACGTCGGACATTCGCAACGCCGTGCGCGACGGCAAGCGCGCCATCCTCATCGGCATCGAAGGCGGCCACGCCATCGAAGACTCGCTCGATCTGCTGCGCGCGTTCTACCGCTTCGGCGCGCGCTACATGACGCTTACGCATACGAATACGAACAACTGGGCCGACTCGTCGACGGACGAGGCGAAGCACAACGGCCTCTCGCCCTTCGGCAAGCAGGTGGTGCTGGAGATGAATCGCCTCGGCATGATGGTCGACATCTCCCACGTCAGCGACAAGACGTTCTACGACGCCGTGGCCGTCTCGAAGGCGCCGGTCATCGCCTCACACTCCTCGGCGCGTGCGCTCGCCGACGTGCCGCGCAACATGACCGACGACATGCTCATCGCCCTGGCCAAGAACGGCGGCGTCGCGGAGGTGAACTTCTACCCCGTCTTCCTCTCGAACGAAACGGCGAAGGCGAACGCCGCGCGCAACGAGAAGCTGAAGCCGGCCATCGCGGAGCTGAAGGCGAAGGACCCGTCCGAGGGGCCGGCGTATCAGGAGGGGGTGAAGAAGCTGATGGATGAGAATCCGCTGCCGCCGGTGCCGTACACCGTCATCGTCGATCACATCGACCACATGGTGAAGGTCGCGGGCATCGACCACGTCGGCATCGGATCCGACTTCGACGGCATCGGCTCCACGCCGACGGGGATGGAGGACGTGAGCAAGCTTCCGGCGATTCGCGAGGAGCTGAAGCGCCGCGGCTACTCCGACGCAGACATCCGCAAGATCATGGGCGAGAACTTCATGAGAGTCTTTGCCGAGGTCGAGCGCGTGGCGAAGGAAATGCAGCGCCCCGGCGCCGCCGTTTCCAGAAACCAGCAAAATCTCGACTTGGGACGGTCATCACAGTGAAACGACTCGTTTTCGCCACGCTCGCGCTCGCCATTGGCACGGGCGCGCTTGCCGATACCCCTACCGCCACGCTGGCCCCGGCGGCCATGAGGATGATCAAGGACAACCTCCCGGTCTGCGCGGCGGACACGAGCGTCAGCTACGCGCCGATGCCGCACAAGCTGCCGGCGAACCTCAGCGCGATCATGGTGCGCGTCGAGAGCAAGCGCCAGGGCTGCGAAGGGCAGTGGCTGGCCGCGACGTCGTCCGGCGGCGGCTTCTTCCTCGGCATCCCGTGGTTCCTCGACGACGAGAAAGACGAGAAGACGCTCGAGGCGAAGCTGAAGACGTTCGCCTGGAACAAGCTCCAACAGAACGTGGCGCCGTCGGTGACGCGCGCCGAGACACGCGACGGCCTCTATCCCGTGGCGCTGCAGCAGACGACCGAGCGCGGCACGGTCACGATCGAAGGCGAAGTCGATCCCAACGGCACGGTCTTCTTCCTCGGGCACTTCGCTCCGCTCAAGGGCGACCTGCGCCAGGAGCGCATCAAGGCCTTCAGCCCGATCGTCACGAACTCGCCGACAAAGGGTGCTGCGAAGCCGGAGGTCACGGTCATCGAATTCTCCGATTTCGAATGCCCGTCGTGCCAGCGTGCCGCCGGCTACATGGATTTGCTCAAGAAGTACGACGATAAGGTCCGTTTCGTGCGCTACGACCTCCCGCTCGTGCAGATGCACCCGTGGGCGCTGTCGGCGGCGGTGGCCGGCCGGGCGATCTATCGCCAGAAGCCGGAGCTGTTCTGGGAGTACAAGAAGCACGTCTACGAGAATCAGGACAAGCTGTCGGCGTTCACGTTCGACGACTTCGCGCGCGGCTTCGCCCAGGACCACGAGCTCGATCTGAAAAAGTACGACGCCGACGTAAACTCGCCCGAGCTGCGAGCCGAGATCCTGAAGGGGGTCGGCGTCGCGTTCGTGAACGACATCCGCGCCACGCCGACGTACGTGGTGAACGGCGTGGCCGTCGATCCGGGCGAAGGGGGCGCGGGGCTGGAGAAGTACGTGGCGGGTCTGCTCAAGAAATAGACTGCCACACCAAGTCGAGGAAGGTCTTCAGCATCCGGCCGGTGAGGCCCCAGATCTCGTACGCGCCGAAGCGGTAAAAGTACGCGGGGTAGCTGCTGCCGCGGTACTCGACGTAGCGCACCTCCGGCTGCGACGGTCCGAGGAGGGCGTCGACGGGGACTTCGAAGACTTCGTCGACTTCGCTCTTCTGGAGCACGTAGTCGATGCGCTCGTGAACGACGCCGATGAACGGCGCGACGAGGAAGCCGCTGACGTTGGTGATGAGATCGTCGAGGCGTCCGATCAGCTCGACGCGCTCCGGCGCGATGCCGACTTCCTCCTGCGTCTCGCGCACCGCAGCCTCGGCGTAGCTCTCGCCGTTTTCGACGGCGCCGCCCGGAAAGGCGATCTGCCCGCTGTGCGCGGCGAGGTTGGAGGAGCGGCGGAGGAAGAGGATCGACCAACCGTCGCCGTCGCGCACGAGGGGGATGAGGACGCAGGCACGGCGGTACTGCGTCGTGTCGATGGCGATGGCCGGGCGCTTGCCGACGAGCGCGCGCAGGCGCGCCAGCGCGGCGTCGTCAAACTTCATCGAACGGCTCCGGCTCGAGCATCGGGATCGACTCGAGCGCGTGGTAGAGGCGGCTGCGGTGCGGGATCTCGAGCGTCGCTTCGTCGCCGGGCGCGAGGTCGCGCGGGAGCTGGTACCAGCGGTCGCCGCCGTCCCACTTGGCGATGAGACGGTAGCCGGGCTGGCCGTAGGTGCGGGCCTTGAGGGTGGAGTCGCCGGTGTTTTTCAGGGTGACGTGGGTGCCGTGGCGGGTGGCTTTAATTGAGGGAAAGAGCGGAATCGAGCGGGTGACGCCGGCATCAGTTCCCGTGGCCTGTTTCAAGGCGCGCACATATCCCTCGGCGGCGATCTCCGTCGTGGCGTTCTGCTCCAGCCACCGGTGCTGCGCGGCGGCCATGTTGAACGTGTTCGAAAAGAACTTCGTGAGGGCCTCGACCTCGCCGTCGAACGGGATCTTGACCACGCAGTCGTCCGGCATCTCCGCGAACGGGCCGTAGTCGCTGACGGCCACCGGCTTCCCCGCTTCGAGAGCGCGCATGAGGATGCCGGAGGCCTCGCCGGCGCTCGGGTAGCGGAGGTTGACGATCTGGTCGACGGCGGCAATGTAGGCGGGGAACTCCTCGTCGGGAGCATAGCCGGTGAAGGTGATGCCGTCGCGTTGGAACATCGACAGGTCGATGTTCGGCGCCGGGTCACCGACGACGAGCATGCGCAGCTTCGGGTCGGCCGCGCGCGCGCGGCTCCAGGCCTCGACGACGACCTCGGGACGCTTGGCCGCGGTGACGTAGCCGAGGAAGCCGACGACGCGGTCGTCGTCCGCGAAGCCGAGCTGGCGCCGGCGCTCGCCGCGCAGCGCCGCCGCCTCGGGGTGCGGTTCGAAGGGATGGGCGACGACGTGGATCGGCACCGTCACGCCGAACGAGCGCAGCCGCTCCGCCGCGTAGTCGTTGTGCACGATCACGCCGCGCGAGCGCCGCGCCACGGCGATCGACGCTGGCAGCAGAAAGTTGCCCATCTCGCTGTGCAGTCCCGCCGCCCGCCCGCGCGCCCATGCCGCGCCGGCCGCGCCGTGGTTCTCCTCCATCGCGGCGACGTAGCCCTCGACGTCGCCGCGCGCCAGCGTCATCTCCACGATGAGGTGATGGAGCACGATCTCGTGCAGGACGATGATGCCGGGCACGCGCATCGCTTCCTCGTACACCCATTCGTGATACGGGTTGTTGCCCAACTGATAGATACGACCGGGCACCGAGAAGTCATTCAGCACGAGGTCGACGCGCTTCGCCAGCGCCGGGATCAGCATCGACGCGTAGTGCGCCACGCCGGTCTTCTCCGGCGGGAGCGGCGTCAGCATCGACACGCGCATCGCGCTACTCCTCCGCGGTCTTGCGCGCGCGCTGCGCGAGGTAGGCGTCGACGAACTCGGAGAGGTCGCCGTCGAGGACGCGCTGCACGTCGCCGACCTCGTAGCCCGTCCGCAGGTCCTTGATCAACTGATACGGCTGGAGCACGTACGAGCGGATCTGGCTGCCGAAGGCGATGTCCTTCTTCTCCCCTTCGATCTTCGTCTGCTCCTCCTGCCGCTTCTCCACCTCGACCTGGTAGAGCCGCGCGCGCAGCAGCTTCATGGCCACGTCGCGGTTCTTGTGCTGGCTGCGCTCGTTCTGGCAGGTGACGACAATGCCGGTCGGCAGATGCGTGATGCGCACCGCCGAATCGGTGACGTTGACGTGCTGCCCGCCGGCGCCGCTGGAGCGGTAGGTGTCGACGCGGAGGTCTTTGTCGTTGATCTCGACGTTGATCTCCTCGTCGATGTCAGGGTAGACGTGGACCGACGCGAACGACGTGTGCCGCCGCTTGGCCGCGTCGTACGGGGAGATGCGCACGAGGCGGTGCACGCCGTGCTCCGATTTCAGATAGCCGTAGACGTACTCGCCGCGCACGATCACGGTCGCGCTCTTGATGCCCGCCTCTTCGCCGGCCTGCACCTCGACGAGCTCCGCCGCCCACCCGCGCCGCTCGAAGAAGCGCAGATACATGCGCAGGAGCATCTCCGCCCAGTCCTGCGACTCCGTGCCGCCGGCGCCGGGATGGATGGAGACGATGGCGTCGCGGTCGTCGTGCTCGCCGGAGAGCTTCATGGTCAGCTCGATGTCGTTGACCTCGGCTTCGAGCTGGCCGACGAGTTGCTCGATCTCGTCGTCGACGTGCTCGCCCTCGCGGTGCAGCTCGAGCAGCGCGTCGAGGTCTTCGGACTTCGAGTTGAGCGACTCCCCCGCGCTGATGCGCTTCTCTACGCGCGAGCGCTTGCGGCCGACGTCCTGCGCCTTCTCCGGATCGTTCCAGAAGCCGGGCGCGGACATCTCGCGCTCGATCTCTTCGAGCGATTTCTTGGCTGTGGCGAGGTCAAAGATAGCTCCGGACCGAGGAGAGACGGTCTTTGAGGTTAGGGATTTTCTGGAAGGTTTCGTCTTTCATGCTTGAGCACCGCGATCATACTCAACACCACTGCGACCCACGCAAACCAATCGCCGTAGCGCACATATGCCGTCGTCGTCGTACGCGGCTCGAACCGCGCATAGATCGTCCCCTGCTTCCCCATCGGCAGCTCTTCGACGATGCGTCCGGCCGGCGTCACGGTCGCCGAGATGCCCGTCGTTGCGGCGCGCAGTAGGTACCGGTCCGTCTCCACCGCGCGCAGCCTGGCCTGATTGAGATGCTGCCGCGGCGCGGACGTGCCGTCGTACCACGCGTCGTTCGTGATCGTCACCAAGACGCCGGCGCCGTTGACGACCTGGCGGCGCGGAATCTGCGGATAGACGACCTCGTAGCAAATGGCCGGGCCGTAGCGGAAGCGGCCGTCGAGCGGGACATCCTTCGTTCCGAACTGGAACTCGCCGACGGCGCGCACGAGCTTGTGCGCGAAGAAGAGCATCTTGCGCAGCGGCACGTACTCGCCGAACGGCACGAGGCGGATCTTGTCGTAGTGCCCGATGGTCTTGCCTTCGCTCACCAGGAACGCGGCGTTCCACATCTTCGTCGAGTCGCTCGGATCCTCGGCGATCGAGCCGAGGATCACGTCGGCGTGGTGGTCGTGCGTGGCCGACTCGATGGCGTCGCGGTAGAAGTCGGTGCGGTCGTAGGAGAGCGGCACTGTCGACTCCGGCCAGATCACCACGTGCGCGCCGTGCGCGAGCGCGTCGTCCGTCATCGCCATCATGCGGCGGAAGATCGCCGCGAGGTTCGCGTCGTCCCAGCGCATCTCCTGCGAGATGTTCGGCTGCAGCAGCGCGGCCACCGAAGTCTGCGGCGCGGTGGGGCGCTCGATCAGCTTCACCGCCACGACGCCGGTCAGCCACCAGACGAAGCAGACGATGACCACACCGCCGGTGACGACGAGGCGCGCAATCCCGCGCGGCCGCGCCACGATCCACCACGCCGCGAGCGTCGACGGCAGGAGGATCAGCACGCCGAGGGCGTACGGCCCGGCCACGCGGTCGAACTGCACGAGCGGCGCGTAGTCGACGATCGCCGCGGCGATGAGGTTCCACGGAAAGCCGCTCAGGAGGAACGTGCGCGCGTACTCGATCGCGCACCACGCCAGCGGGACGAGAATCCATCGGGCGAAGCGCGCGCCGGGGTCGATGCGCCGCACGACCGCGGCGAAGAGACCGCCGTAGAGGCCGAGAAGCGCCGACATGGCCACGAAGATCAGGACGCCGGTGATGTACGGCAGCCCGCCGTAGTGCGACATCACGCGCACGACCCACGGCACCATCAGCAGCCAGGCGACGAACTGCGACGCCCATCCGAGGAAGAACGCTTCCCATTTGCCGCTGGCGCGGGCGGCGGCGACGAAGAGCGGCAGGAGCGCCACGAAGATCAGCCAGCCGATGGCAACGTTCGGGAAGGCGAAGGCGAAGAGGAGGCCGGAAACGATCGCCGCGGCGAAGCGGATTGCGCGCGGCACTATTTCTTGAACAGCGCGTCGAAGGCGTTGCGCGCTTCGTCGGGCGTCTGCGGCTGCCGCGCCTTGTCGTGCGCGAGGTCTTTGACCATCTTCGGCTGGAAGAACGAGCATTCGTTGCGCGCGTGCTTGCCGGAGACGCGCGCCGGGATGTTCTCGCGGCACTCCCACAGCGTGCTGGTGTCGAAGAAGCGGCAGTTGCCGCAGGTGTGCAGGTCGGCGCTGCAGCTCGAGCAGACCTCGTCGGCGGTCGGGTTCTCCAACCCGATCCGCTGCGTGCCGCACTTGTTGCACTTGAAGACCTCGGGGCCGAACCCTCCGGCGGTGCGCCCGCGCGGCGCGCCCTCGATCCGCTGCGGCCGGTTGTCGGGCCGCGGTCCCTGCGGCCGCTGTTCGCCACCCCCCGAATACGAGCTGTAGCCGCCGCTGTCTTGATAGCCTTTGTGCTTGTACTTGCGATCGCTCACAGTCACCTCATGAACAGGTAATAAACGAGCCCGGCGACAGCGAGCAGCGCGATCAACAGGATGATGAATTTGATCGCGACTTTTGCCAGCTTCAGGACAAACCAAATCACGAAGATGGCAACGAGAATCCCGATGAGCTCTTGAGGGCCAGGCATGTCGGGGATGCCGGTAGTGTACTAGAGAAACAACCGGACCGGCTGCTCGATGTATTGCCGCAGGGTGCGGAGAAATTCCGCGCCGGCGGCGCCGTCGACGACGCGGTGGTCGCACGACATCGTCACTTTCATGCGGTCGCGGACGACGATCTGCCGCTCCACGACGACCGCGCGCGCCTCGGCCGCGCC
The DNA here is from genome assembly GCA_035276475.1 of Thermoanaerobaculia bacterium. GTDB lineage: Bacteria > Acidobacteriota > Thermoanaerobaculia > Gp7-AA8 > Gp7-AA8 > DATDFB01. The sequence goes on from DATELQ010000109.1 coordinate 45,663, forward strand.
GACGGCGAGGATGGCCACGTTCGGCGGGTTGATGATGGCGGTGAACTCTTCGATGCCCCACGCGCCGAGGTTCGAGATCGTGAACGTCGAGCCCTGATACTCGTTCGGCATCAGCTTGCGGTTCTTCGCCTTCTCGGCGAGCACGCGCACTTCCTGGGCGATCTGTAACACCGTTTTCTGATCGGCGTTGCGCACGACCGGCGTGATCAGCCCCTCGGGGGTGGAGACGGCGATGCCGACGTGGATCTCGCCGTGCTGGGTGATCGCCTCGTCGCCCCAGCTGGCGTTGACGTTCGGATGTTTGCGCAGCGTGAGGGCGACGGCGCGGACGACGAAGTCGTTGAGGCTGGTCTTCTCTTCGATCTGACCGCGCAGGGAGAGGAGGTTGGTGACGTCGTAGTCGGCGGTGAGGAAGAAGTGCGGGATGGGGCCGATCGACTCGGAGAGACGCTTGGCGATGGTGCGGCGCATCGCCGAGAGCGGGATGGACTCGTCCTGCCGCTGCGGCTGTGCGGCGGGGCCACGTTGGATGTCTTTGGCGATGATCCGCCCGCCCGGGCCGCTCCCCTGCACGTTTTGAAGGTCGACGCCGAGGTCTTTGGCCATGCGCCGCGCGAGCGGCGACGAGCGGCGACGGGACGTCGCCGCGCCGGCCGGCGGGGACGCCGGCGCGACGCTTGGCGGCACGCTCTTGTCCTTCCGCGGCCCTTTCGTCTCGATGGCCTCGGCGTACTCGCCGGTGGTGTGCTTGACGCTATCTTTCTTGTCGGTCGCGCGGCGCTGCGGTTCGGGGGCCTTCTCGCCGGCGCCGAGAACCGTCGCCAACCGCCCGCCCACCGGCACCATCTGCCCTTCGTCCGCGCTGATCTCGCCGACCGTGCCGTCCTGCTCCGCTTCGAGATCGAGGTTGACCTTGTCGGTCTCGATCTCCAGCACCGGCTCCCCCTTCTTCACGGCGTCGCCCGCCTTCTTGTACCAGCGGACAACCTTCCCCTCGGTCATGGCATCGCCCATCTTGGGCATGATGATCTCGGCCATCGTCGATTACTCTCGATACAGCACGCGCTTCACCGCCGCGATCACGTCCTCTTCCTTCGGCGTCGCCAGGAGCTCGAGCGTGCGCGCGTACGGCATCGGCACGTCGGCGCCGGCCACGCGCTCCACCGGCGCGTCGAGCTCGTCGAACACGTTCTCGGTGATGTTGGCGGCGATCTCGCCGCCCGCGCCGAACGGCTTCCACTGCTCCTGCACGACGACGCAGCGGTGCGTCTTCTCCACCGAGGCGTATGCGGGCTCGAGGTCGAGCGGGCGCACGGTGCGGAGGTCGATGACCTCGGCCTCGACGCCTTCGTCAGCCGAGAGCTTCTCCGCCGCGAGGAGCGACAACTGCAGCATCCGGCCGAACGACACGATCGTGACGTCGCTCCCCTCGCGCGCCACGCGCGAGACGCCAAAGGGCACGGTGAAGTCGGGATCGTCCGGCACCTCCCCTTTCATTCCGTAGAGCGCGGCGCTCTCGAGGAAGATCACGGGGTCGCGGCCGCGCAGCGCGGTCTTGAGCATCCCCTTCGCGTCGGCCGGCGTGGCCGGCACGGCGACGTTGATGCCCGGAAAGTGCGCGTAGAACGACTCGAATGTCTGCGAGTGCTGCGCGGAAAGCTGCACGCCCGCTCCTTGAGGTCCGCGGATGACGACCGGGACGTCGACCTGACCGCCGGAGAAGTAGCGCACCTTCGCGGCGTGGTTGAGGATCTGGTCGGCGGCGACGATGGCGAAGTTCATCGTCATCATCTCCACGATCGGCCGCAGCCCGAGCATGGCCATGCCGACCGCGGTCCCGGCCATCCCCGCTTCCGCGATCGGCGTGTCGATGACGCGTTTCGGGCCATACTTCTTGAGCATGCCGGCAGTGATGCGGAAGGTGCCTTCGTAGACGCCGATGTCCTCGCCCATGATGAGGACGCGCGGATCGCGGTCCATCTCCTCGATCATCGCCTCGCGGATGGCGTCGCGGTAACTCTTCTCAGCCATTGCTCATCACGTCGTCGTACAGCTCGTCGCGCTTCGGCGTCGGGCTCTCCTCGGCAAACTTCAGCGCCTTCGCCACTTCTTCGTCCGCCCACGCCTCCATCTCCTTGACGTCGTCGTCGCCGAGCCCGCAGACCTCGGAGAGGCGATTGCGGAGGATGAGGATCGGATCGCGGTGCTTGTGCTGCTCGACCTCTTCCTTCGAGCGATACGGCTGCATGACGTCGGCGGCGCCGTGGCCGGAGAAGCGGTAGGTGATGGCTTCGATGCAGTACGGCCGGCCGGTCTCACGCACCTGGCGGACGACGCGGTCAGCAACGCCGCGCACGGCGAAGACGTCCTGGCCGTCGACCTTCTCGGTCGGGATGTTGTAGGCGCGCACGCGCGCGGAGAGGTCGGTGAGCGCGGAGTGGCGCTCGACCGAGGTCCCCATCGCGTAGCCGTTGTTCTCGATGACGAAGATGATCGGGCAGAGGCCCTGATTTCCCCAGAGGCCAGCCATGTTCATGGCCTCGTGGAACGAACCGATGTTCATGGCGCCGTCGCCGAAGTAGCAGAGGCAGACGCGCTCGGTGTTCTCATACCGGAGCGCGTACGCCGCGCCGGTGGCAAGGGTGAGGTGCCCGCCGACGATGCCGTAGCCGCCGTAGAAGCCGTGCTCGACGTCGAAGAGATGCATCGAGCCGCCCTTCCCTTTGGAGAGGCCGGTGCGCTTGCCGAAGAGCTCCGCCATGATGCGATTCGGGTCGCTGCCGAGGCAGAGCGTGTGGGCGTGGTCGCGGTAGCCGGAGAAGACGATGTCGTCCTTCCGCAGCGCGGAGAGCACGCCGCTCGCCACCGCTTC
>DATELQ010000110.1:0-174237 GCA_035276475.1 Thermoanaerobaculia bacterium
TCGCCGCGATGGCGCAGCCGGCGCCCCCACCTCCGCCGCCGGCCGCGCCGCCACCGACTCCGCCGCCCGCCACCCCGCCCGTGCTCTCGCGCGACGAGATCGAGAGCGAGCTCCTCTCCGCGTTGCCCGACGACGACGAAGAGCCGGCCTTTGCCTCCGCGCCGCCGCCCCCACCGCCCATCGCGGTCACCGCATTCGAGCCGCCGCCGATCTCCGCCGGCGAAGAGAATCTGTTCGCCGAGGAGGGGGACTTCTTCGACCTCGCCGCGGAGCTGGAGTCGGAGCTCGGCGAGGAGGCCGAGGACGTCTCGCTCTCGGAAGAGGAGCAGTCGCTCGAAGAGATTTTCAAGGAGTTCAAGAAGGGGGTCGAGCAGCAGCTCGATTCCGAGGACTACGACACGCACTACAACCTCGGCATCGCCTACAAGGAGATGGGGCTCATCGACGAGTCGATCTCCGAGTTCCAGCTCGCCTCGAAAGACCCGAAGCGCGCCGTGGAGTGCGCGTCGATGCTAGGGCTCTGCTTCCTCGAGAAGGGGATGCCGCAGCTGGCCATCAAGTGGTATCGCAAGGGGCTGGAGATGCCGGAGATCACCGAGGAGGAGCACGTCGGGCTGCTCTACGACCTCGGCGCGGCGTACATGGAAGTCGGCGACACCGACAACGCCCAAAAAGCGTTCATGGAGGTGTACGGCATGAATACCACTTACCGCGACATCGTGTCGCGCATTAAACAGTTGGAAGACGCGCGCAAATGAATCGACATCTGGAAACCGCGCTCCGCTTCGTGAACCTGACGGCGTCGGGGCTCCTCGCCGGCTCGCTCGGCTTCGGCGAGGCCGCGCTCGTGCCCGGATGGCAGGAGGAGCTGCCGCGCAACCGCTCGAATGTGATCGAGGCGCTGCGGCACCTGAACTATTACAACGCCATCGGCCCGGTGGCCCTCGGAACCGCGGTGACGCTGGCGGTCGGCACGCGCAACAACGCCGCGAAGCGCCTGCTCGACGCCGCGTCGGCGGTGGCGCTGGCCGGCGTACTGGCCGCGACGATCATGGTGACGGTGCCGATCAACAAGGAGCTCGAGGAGCAGGCCCCCACCGACTACCCCAGCGACCGGTCGCTGGAGATGTCGAAGAACTGGGCGCGCGCACACGCCGTGCGGACGACGCTGGGGATCTCGGCGTTCGTGTGTGCGGTCGCGTCCGGTGTTGCGGGGCGGCGGGGCTAAGATACCTCCGTCAAGGAGGATGCAATGCGATTTGCAGCAGTCTGCGTCGTTGTTGTCTGCCTCACTTCCGCCGCCTTCGCTCAGATGACGCCGGGCGTCACCGTCACCCAGGGCGAACGGTTCCCATTCGTCGCCGACTTCAACGGCGACGGGCTCGATGATCTCTTCAATGCGCGAAGCGTCGTTCTCAACAACGGCACATCGTTCAGCGAGGCGCGCGATCTCGGGCTTCCGCCGTACGAGACTATCTTCGGCGTCCTCGACGTGAACGGCGACGGGATCCCCGATCTCATCACGTACAACGGTCCGCTCGAGAACAAATACCGCCTCTACATCGCCGACGCGTCGCGCCACTACGGGAAGCCGATCGTCGTCAGCACCTCGGTTCGTCCATACACGGCCGATCTCGACGGCGACGGAAAAGACGATCTCGTGTTCATCGTCCCCGTCCGTGACGGCTTCCGCGAAATCGCCAACAACATGAACATCCTTCGTTCGCGCGGCGACGGCACGTTCGAGCCGCTGGCGTCGTATCGCCTTCCGCCCGGTCCGCAGATCGATCAAGACCGTTTCTTCCGCCTCTTGATGGGCGATCTCGATCGTGACGGGTTCCCCGATATCGTCATCCGATGCGCGGACGTGGCGGACGGCAATCTTGTCGTCATGCGCGGGCTCGGCGGCGGAAAGTACACGGTCGAAGCGCGCTACATGCCGAATGACCACTTGAACTGGGGCTCGTGGAGCACGCGCCTCGCCGACATGGACGGCGACGGAAACCTCGACGTCGTCATGGCCGGCTTCCGCACGATTCACGTTCTCTTCGGCGACGGCCGCGGGAACTTCCCGCGCTCCGCGACCGCGAAGGTCGCGCAGGTGCGCGGGATCACAGGCGCAGGTTGGTCGCCGATGGACCTAAACAAAGTCGACCAGCCGCGCGACCTTGCCGTCGGCCACTTCACACGCAGCGATCGCATGGAGATCGCCGCGGACACGATGGAAGGCGACGTCGTCTTCTTCGCCTACGAGCAGGGAGCATTGAAGGAGACCTCGCGCATCGACAGCGGGCTCTTCTCCATCGACATCCTGCCCGGCAACTTCCGCGGATCCGGTCTCACCGATCTCTGCGTCTACACCACCAGCGACCAAGGCGAGGCTACGCCGCCGCCGCAAATCTTCTACGGAAACACGGACGCCGCCGCCGTCGTCGCTCCTCGGACGCCAATACGGCGCAGAGCGGCCGGCGCGCCCGCGCCGCACGAGACCGTGCTGCGTCTGCAGACGCACGCCGACTGCATGGCCGACACTTCACAGGAATTCGCCTTCAAGCGCGACGGCGTGTTCGGCCATGCCGCGAACGGCGACGCGCTCTTCGACCAAGACACCGGCACGATTTACTTGCGCGTGCCGCTGCCCGAGCTCACCCTCGGGCCGCTCCAGGCCGCGCTCACGCGAGACAGCAGCGGCGGCTACTCCGCCACGTTTGCGATCGGCGGCCCCGAGGGATCACCGTGCCACGGCGATCCGCTTCACTACATGTCGGTGACGGCCACAGTGCAGCACTGACGGGCGTTACGCGAAGTGCTCGAAGCCGCGCGCCTCGAGCACTTCGCCGTTCAACCGCACGCCGTTTTCCTTGCTGATCTTCCCGATCGCGTACACCGGCCGCCCGAGCCGCGTGCTCAGCTCCGCCTCGCGCAACGACGACGTGAAGAGCAGCGCGTACTCCTCGCCACCGTGCAGCACGCAGTCGGCGACCGGGAGCCCGGACGTCTGCAGGTCGGGGAAGACGGGGATCCGCTCGCGCTCGATGTCGGCGCCGGCGTTCGACGCGTCGCAGAGGTGGTGCAGATCGGTCGACAATCCGTCCGAGACGTCGATGCACGCCGTCACCTGATCGATCTGCGCGAGGTCGCGCCCGAGCCGCACTTCGGGCTCGGGATCGACATGGCGGCGGATCGCGCTCATCGCGAATTCGCGCTGCGCGTACGGCACATTCGGGCCGCTGTCGACCGTCCAACCGTGCTGCAACAGCCATAACCCCGCGGCGGAGCCGCCGACCGGGCGGCTGAGGTAGATCCGGTCGCCGGCGCGCGCGCCGCTGCGCAGGAGCGGGCGGTGCTCGACGTAGCCGACCGCGGTGATCGCGATCGTCAGCTTCTCCGCGCGTGAGAGGTCGCCGCCGACGAGGTCGATGTCGTACTGGCGCGCCGCGCTGGCGAGCGCTTCGAGGAAGTCGTCGATCTGCTCGTGCACCCACTCCGGCAACCCCAGCGCCACGACCGCGTAGGCCGGCAGCGCGCCCATCGCCGCGAGATCTGAGAGATTGACCGCGAGGCTCTTCCGCGCCACGAAGCGGAGCGGGATGGCGCGCGTGAAGTCGATGTCTTCGATCAGCATGTCGGTCGTGACGACGTGCTCGCCGACGACCGCAGCGTCATCGCCGATGCCGACCTTCGCGCCGCGCTGCGGGAAGAGCTCGCGCACGCGCGCGACGATGTCGGCTTCTTTCATCGCGGCCGCTCCACCGGCACGATCGGCAGCAGTAGCCGGTCGAACGTCTCGCCGCGGTAGGTGACGGCCTCGAGGAAGAGTCCGGACGGCGGCGCGCTCGGCTGGAACGGCTGCGCCTTGCGGTTCAGGCGCGCGGCGAGGTCCTCCGCCGTCAGCTCGCCGCGCCCGATCTCGACGAGGAAGGCGACGAGCTTCCGCACCATCTTCCAGAGAAAGTGCGACGCGGCGATGCGGAAAAGGATCAGGTCGTCCGCGACGGCGATCTCGCTCCGCTCCACGACGACGATCCGCGATTCGTCCTGCTGCAGGCGCTTGTCGGTGAAGGCGCTGAAGTCGTGCCGCCCTTCGAGGAGCGCAGCCGCGCCATTCATCGCATTCGCGTCGAGGCGGTCCTTGATCCACCAGACGAAGGACTTCGCAAAGGCGGTGCGGCGCGTGGCGATCTGGTAGAGGTAAACGCGCGAGACGGCGTCGTGCCGCGCGTGGAAAGCGTCGCCGGTGCGCGCGGCGGCGAGGACGCAGATGTCGTGCGGCAGGAGGTCGTTGATCTTGCGCACGAGGAGCTGCGGGTCGATCGCTTTCTTGATGCGCAGATGCGCGACCTGCGCGACGGCATGGACGCCCGCGTCGGTGCGACCGGCGCCGCCCACGTCGGCGTCGCCCGCGACCTGCGTCGCCGCGCGGAGGAGGTGGCCCTGGATCGTTTTCGGCGTGTTACCCTGCGCCTGCCAGCCGGAGTAGCGAGTCCCCTCGTATTCGATGGTCAGCCTGTAAGTCGGCATGCGCCCCACGTCTTGGCAAGTTCTGGGTGATTTGCTCGTCGTCGTCTGGGACGACGGCCACGAATCATACTATCCGCTCGAGGAGCTCCGCCGCGCCTGCCCCTGCGCCGGCTGCAGCGGCGAGCCCGACCTCTTCGGGAGGATGTACGCCGGTCCGTCGCCGCAGTACCGCAAAGAGTCGTTCCAGCTGCACAGCCTGACCCCGATCGGCAACTACGCCCTGCAGCCGAACTGGATGGACGGGCACGGCTATGGGATCTGGACGTTCGAGCGGCTGCGGGCGGTGTGCCCGTGCGACACGTGCAGAGCTACGGCGCGATGACCGTTCCCTCCCCGCCGCCCAGCGCCTCCCGCAAGTGCTCCACATCCGTGATCAGCACCTCCTTCCCGCACTTCCGCACGAACTGGATTGAGGCGTCGATCTTGGGCCCCATGGACCCCGCGGGGAACTGCCCCTCGGCGAGGTAGCGCTCCGCGTCGGCCACGGTGAGCCGGGAGAGGAACTGTTCCGACGGCTTGCCGAAGTCGATCGCCACCTTCGGCACGCCCGTCAGCACGATGAACATGTCCGCATTCAGATTCGCGGCCAGCAGCGCCGAGGCGTAGTCCTTATCGATCACCGCCTCCACACCGCGCCACTGGCCGTCGCGGCCGCGCACCACCGGGATCCCGCCCCCGCCCGCGGCGATCACTACGGCGGCACCGGAAAGCATGTACCGGATCGTCTCGAGATTCAGGATCCGCAGCGGCTTCGGCGACGGCACGACGTGCCGCCAGCCGCCGCGCGACGCGTCCTCGCGCATCGTCCACCCGAGGTCGCGCTCGAGCGCCTCGGCGCGGTAGCGCGTGAAGAACGGGCCGATCGGCTTCGTCGGGCGCTTGAACGCGGCGTCGTTCGCGTCGACCTCCACCTCCGTCAGGATCGTCGCAACCTCGCCGCCGAGGCCGATCGACTCCAGGCGGCTGCGGATCGCCAGCTGCAGCATGAATCCCATCGACCCCTCGGTCTGCGCCACGCAGACGTCGAGCGACTGCGGCGGGATCTTCGTCGACGCCTCTTCGTTCTGGATCAGGATGTTCCCGACCTGCGGCCCGTTGCCGTGCACCACGATCAGCTTGTAGCCGTGGCGCACGATCTCGGCGAGCCAGCGCGCGGCCTGCTTCGCGCGCGCGATCTGCTCCTCCTGCGTGCCGCGGTCCTCGGGGCGCAGCAGCGCGTTGCCGCCGAACGCCACCACCGCGAGCTTCTGGGCCATCAGACGTCCTCGCGCTCCAGCGGCATGGTCATGCATCGCGGCCCGCCGCGCGCGCGCGACAGCTCGTGCCCCTGCATCTGGATCGCGTACTTCCGGTTCGTCCACGTCTCCAGCTCGGTGCGGCCGAGCAGCAGATCGTCTTCGTACACGATGTGATAGCCGTGTGCGTTCAGCTCCTCGGCCGTGCGCACGTTGCGCTCGTAGAGGAGGATGACGCCGGGCGCGAGCGCGAACGCATTCGCGCCGTCCGTCCACTGTTCGCGCTGCTGATCGACGGCGCGCTTGCCGCCGCAGTAGATCGGCTCGAGCTCGAAGCCGCGCCGGCGCAGCGCGCCGAGGAGCGACTTCTGCGGCGAGAACGAGATCGACCGCTTCGTCAGATCGATCGCGTAGACGCTCGCGGCCTGGCTGCCGTCGTCGAGAATCACCGGCGGATAGATCAGACACTCGTGGCGGCTCGTGAACGTGAACACCGTGTCGAGGTGCATGAACGAGCGCTGCCGCGGCAGCTCGACAACCAGGATCGTCCGCACGCCGGAGTCCGACTTCTTCAGCGCGCGTGCAACCTGCTGCACGCCGGCGCGGTTCGTCCGCTCCGTCACGCCGAGGAGGAGCAGGTCGCGGCTGGCGACGATCACGTCGCCCCCTTCGAGCGTCGGCGCCTTGCGGCTGCTCGGACGCTCGCGCTCCTCGCCGGCCATGAAGTCGGTGTGGATCCGCCCGCCGTTGTGGAAGCGCGGGTGATTCTCGATCACGTACTTCGACAGCAGCGACTCGCGGCGGCGCGCCTGCGTGGCCATGCCGCAGATCACGACGCCGTCGCCGAGGACCACCTGCGGATCGCGGGCGAAAAAGTAATTCGGGACCGGGTAGAGCTCGAACTTCGGCAGCTCGCCGCCCCCCTTCTCGCTCGGGATCCCGCCGATCAGCACCTCGGCGAGCGCGCCGGCGCGCTGCTCGCGCAGCCAGTGCGTGAGGCGGCGCGTGAAGCCGTTGCGCTTGGCGAGGTCGCGGACGATCGCGTCTTTCGTCTCGTCGTTCTCGAGCACCTCTTCGAGCAGGTCCTGCGTGTCGAGCACTTCATCCGCGACGAAACGGATGAGCTGCTGGAAGCGCCGGTGCTCCTCGCGCGCGACCTGGCCGTAGAGGATGTCGTCGAAGAGAAGCTGGTTCATCATCGGCGGGACCATCACGTCGATCTCGCGCCCCGGCAGGTGCACCAGGACGCTTTTCAGGCGTCCGATCTCGCTCGTCACGTTCAGCCGCATGCGGGCGGCAGTATAGATACGACGGATTCGCGCGTCGAACCGTAGAATGGAAACGAACATGCGTCGATGTTCGCTCGCCGTCCTGCTGTTGGTGGCGACAGCCGCGTCCGCCGCGCCGCGCATCAGCTTCATCCGCCGCGTTCCGGCCGTGCACGACCTTGCGCCGGCGGAGCGCGTCGCGGTCATCTACGCCATCGGCGACAGCGACAAAGTGCTGGTCTTCGTCGACCGCTTCGTCGACGTCGTCGCGCGCTCCGGCACGCTGCGCATCGTGAACGCGGTCGAGAACAACCATCACTACGTCGCGCTCGACGGCGGCTCGATCACGGCGCTGCGCCACGACCACCCCGCCGATGCCTACCTCGGCGTCAACGTTTTCACCTGCAACGGCATCGAGCGGAGCGCCGAGGGGAGCGAGCACGACGTCGACGGCGGGCGCATCAAGCGGAAGCACCGTTGGGTCGACGCCACCTGCACCGCGCGCGTCGACGTCCTCGGGCGCGACGGCCGGAAGCTCTTCTCCTATCGCGTCCGAGGCGAGGGGACGTCGCCGCGCGCCACGACCCTGAGCGACGACGAGAAGGACGTCGCCTACGAACAGGCCGCGCGCTACGCCGCGAACATCGCGGCCGAGGAGATCACGCCGAGGGCGGTGCGGGAGTCGATCGAGCTCGAGGAGAGCGCGCCCGCGTTCGGCGACGGCATGGCCATGATCGATGCGGAGCGGTTGAGTGATGCGCGGGCGATTTGGGAGGCGGCGCTGCGTCGCCATCGCGACTCCGCGGCGCTCAACTTCAACCTCGGAGCGCTCGCAGAAGCGACGGGCGACCTGGAAGCCGCGCGGGGCTACTTCCAGGCCGCCGTCAAACTCTCACCGAAAGAGGCTCGCTACAAGAGCGAGCTGCAGCTCTTTCAGAAGCGCGTCAGGCGTTCAGGGCCTTGACGTTGATCTGGATCTGCTTCGGCTTCGCCTCTTCGAGCTTCGGGATCTCGATCTCCAGCACGCCGTTGACGTAGTGCGCGGCGATCTTGTTCGCGTCGACGCTGCGCGGCAGCGAGAACGAGCGGACGAAGCTGCCGTACGTGCGCTCGATGCGGTGGTAGTTGCGGTCATCCTTCCGCTCGAACTGGCGCTCGCCGCTGACGGTGAGCACGCCGTTCTCGAAGCTGACCTTGAGGTCGTTCTCGTTCATGCCGGGGACCTCGACCTTCACCACGATCTTGTCGGTCTCCTCAGCGACGTCGACGGCGGGCGCCCAGGCGCCGCTCTCGCGGACATCGTCGAGGAAGTTGAAACGGCCGAAGAAAGGCTCCAGGAACCGGGACTGAAGGGTCAGGTACATGGTTTTTCCTCCTTGATCTGAGTGCTTCTGACTCATGTCAGTTGCGCAAACGTTAGCACTAGACGCTCATATTTCCAAATGAAATGCACCGTTCACAAATTTGTTCAGTCCCTCGCATGTCGCAAGTTCTCCCCTCCGCCGCCGGCGCGAACCTCAGCCGTGAGGTCGCCCGCCGCCGCACGTTTGCGATCATTTCGCACCCCGACGCCGGCAAAACCACCCTCACGGAGAAGCTCCTCCTCTACGGCGGCGCCATCGACATGGCCGGCGCCGTGCGCGCCCGCAAGGGCCAGCGCCACGCCACGTCCGATTGGATGGCCATGGAGCAGAGCCGCGGGATCTCGATCACCTCGACGGCGCTCCAATTCGAGTACGGCGGCTGCTGCCTGAACCTTCTCGACACCCCCGGCCACGAAGATTTCTCGGAAGACACCTACCGGACGCTCGCCGCGACCGACAGCGCCGTCATGGTGCTCGATGCCGCGAAGGGCATCGAGCCGCAGACGCGCAAGCTCTTCGAAGTCTGCCGCATGCGCCAGATCCCGATCGTCTGCTTCATCAACAAGCTCGACCAGCCCGGGCGCGATCCGTTCGACCTCATCGGCGAGATCGAGCGCGAGCTTGGCGTCGGCGCCGTGCCGATGAACTGGCCGATCGGCAGCGGCCCCACGTTCCAGGGCGTCTTCGATCTCCGCGACCAACGCGTGCTCCGCTTCGAGCGCACCGCGCACGGAAAGTCGATCGCGCCGGTGACGGTGAGCGGCCTCGACGACCCGCGCCTCGAGGCGGAGATCGGCCCGTCGGCGTGGAACGACCTGCGCGACGCCGCGGAGCTCCTGGCTGGCGCCGGCGCGGAGTTCGACGACGCCGCGTTCCTGCGCGGCAAGGTCATCCCGGTCTACTTCGGCTCGGCCATCAACAACTTCGGCGTGCAGCCGTTCCTCGAGGCCCTGCTCGAGCTCGCGCCGCCGCCGTCGCCGCGCGTCGCCCACAAGCCGAACGGCGAGAGCGTCGACGTCGCCCCCGACGACGACGGCTTCACCGGCTTCGTCTTCAAGATCCAGGCGAACATGGACAAGCGCCACCGCGACCGCCTGGCGTTCCTGCGCATCACCTCCGGCGTCTTCGAGAAGGACATGACGGTCTTCCACTCCCGCCTGCAACGCGAGGTGCGCATGACCCGCCCGCACCGCCTCTTCGCCCGCGAGCGCGAGACGATCGACGTCGCCTACCCGGGCGACGTGATCGGCTTCGTCAACCCCGGCCTCTTCCGCATCGGCGACGCCGTGTCGTCGAGCGAGCCGCTGGAGTTCGACCGCATCCCCCGCTTCGCCCCGGAGCACTTCGCCATCCTGCGCGCGAAGCAGGTGACGAGCCGCAAGCAGTTCCAGAAGGGAATCGAGCAGCTCGAAGAGGAAGGGGCGATGCAGCTCTTCACGCCGCACGACGGGCTGCGCTCGGAGCCGATCGTCGCGGTCGTCGGCGAGCTGCAGTTCGACGTGCTGCAGTCGCGCCTGGCCAGCGAGTACAACGTGGAGACGACGCTGGAGCGCCTCTCCTACAAGCTGGCGCGCTGGGTGCCGAAGCCGATCGACGACGTGGCGAAGATGTCGCTGCCGAGCCGCACGCGCCTCACCACCGACACGCACGGCCACCCCGTTGTGCTCTTCACTTCGCCGTGGGAGCTCGACATGGCACAGAAGGACAACGCGGGCGCAGAATTCTTGTCTGCGTCGTAGCCGACTCGGTCTCGTAGTTCGCGGCGATCCAGGCCATGAGCCGGCGGTCGTAGTCGACGCCGAAGCCACGCGAGCCGTACTCCGCAACGTTGCGGTTGACGAGGGCGATGTGCTGCGGCGGCCGGGCGTTGATCTCGCGCAGGATCTCGTCTTCGATGGGAAGGTCCGCAGTCTCGGGCGGCGTGAAGGTGTGGAACGACAGCGGCGTGGTCGTACGCGTCAGGTAGTTGATGGTGATCCCCTCGGGGAGCACGACGAGCGTGCCGTTGAGCTTCAGCGCGCTGATGGCCTGGGCCCGCTCGGCGTTGTGGTCGTAGAACGTGCCGCGCGCGCTGTCGATCGGGTAGACCTTCGCACCCCAGCGCTCGTGCTGATCCCAGAGGTCGCGCGCGCAGAGCATGGCCACGAGCGCGAGCCACGCCGGCGACGGCCAGCGCTCAAACAGGACGTAAGCGATGAGCGCGTAGACCGGGACGATGAGGACGAAGCCGTACCACGCCGGCGAGATGTGGAACGGCACACGCAGGGTCGTGGCGACCGCGAAGACGGCAAAGACCGCGAGCGGCGAGTCGCGCTCTTTAACCAGCGCGTAGGCGAGCAGCGCGAGCTGGAGGAAAAACCAGGCCCTGAAGAAGCCGTGATACGCGAGCGGGACCATCAGTAGCATCCCCGCCCACCAGATCCGCGTCCGCAGGAGCGCAGCGACGGCGACGATGCCGAGGAGCAGGAGGAGGTGCTCCCAGGTCGGGCTTCCCGCCACCACCGCGAAGAAATGCTTCGCGCTCGCGTTCGTGAGGCCGAAGAGATTCATCTCCGGGAACATCCAGATGACGAATGCGAACGACGCCAGCCACGCGCCGGCGAAAACCGCGATCTGACGCAAGGAGAGGCGCCTCGTGATCGTCAGGACAACGACGATCAGCGCCACGCCGGCCGCGTACTCAACCTTGCACCACGTCGCCAGGAACAGCGCCACGAGCGCGATCGGCACCCGCCCGTTGAGCACCGCGGCGAGTGCGACGACGATCAACATCATCCCCAGCGTCGCCGCGTACGAGTAGGGAAAGATGAAATTCGCCCCCCACGTGGAGGCGCCGCACATGCTCAGCGCCACGAAGAAAAGCGCCGCGGCCGTCGCAGCGATCGCATTCCGCCGCAGCGAGAGCCACAAACAGACGGCGACGACCGCGGACTGGAAAATGCCGAGCACCGTGTACGCGGCAAGAGAGCGCGAAGGCATCAGAGCCAAGAGATACGGCGCGAGCGGCGGGTACTCGTAGCGAAGATCGCGGTACAGCTTCGCCCCGCGCGCGAGCTGTTCGGGGATGTAGAGATCGCGCCCGGTATCGATGATCGGGTCGAGCCACCGCTGCCACGATTGCAGAAGCGCGACCGCCGCAACGATCACGACGACGGCGGCGCCGGCGAGCCGTTTATTCACGAATCGAATCGGGATCCACGCCCACGCTCTCGCACCACGCGCGGTACGCGAACGGCGAGATCTCCGACGGCTTAATCTCGCTCCGCCCGCCCCAGAACACGTTCGTGTACGAGACCGGAATCCCCACCGCCGCCAAATGCTCGTCGATGGCCTTCTTGTGCGCGAGCACGAGCTGCTTGTCCGTCCCGTGCGCCACCGCCATGATGTTGACGTGGCGGAACTCCTCGCCCCCCTCCCGCCAGTAGCAGTGCGTGAGGATGTCGAAGCGCCCCACCTCCCGTCCCGCTTCCATCTCCCGCCCCGGCGGCACGGCCCAGTGAAAAAGGCCGTTGAAGCGCGTCACGCGCTCGCCCGTCTGCAGCGGCTTCACGTGCTCGAGGAACGTCGAGAAGCGGCCGATCACCTTTCGTTTATTGAGCGACTCCGCCACTTCGTAGAACTGCTCCAGCGGCACCGCCGCCTCGTCGGCGCGGCGCTGCCAGACGTCGCGCACGATCTCCTCCGGCGCGAGCTCGCGCTTGAGCGCCGTCAGCACGCGCCATTCGAGATCCGAGAGCTCCACCTTCGTCGTGTCCTTCACCTCCGCCAGCTCATCCGACTTGCTCCCGGGCTCCATCCCCTTGCGCCGCACGTGGCCGACGCCGAGGGCGAAGATCCGCTTCGCCGGCATCACCCGGAAATGCTCCGCGCCCGTGAGCCGCGCCAGCACCGCGCAGTGCTTCTCCACTGAATACCCCTGCGGCACCTTCACCGTCGTCCAGAGCCGGTAATTCGAGCCCGGCGTCGCGGCGTCGGTCGAACGCGTCACGACGTGGCCGGAGAACGGATCCTTTTGAAACATATAGTCGAACGCCGGCTCCAACTTCTCCGGCGGGTACTGCCAAGCGACGAGAGCGCCCTCGGCGAGGTTCGTCGCCATCAGCGTCTGCCGCACGCGGCGGATCGTTCCGGCGCGCAGCATGGCCCGGATCCGCTCCATCACCGTCTCGACGTCGACGCCCGACTTCGCGGCGATCTCCCCGAACGGGTCGCGCACGAAGCCCTGAATCCGGTCCTCGGAGATGGAGAGGATTTGGGCGTTGACGGGCTCGGTATGGGCGATCGGGATCTCGGTTGCGGTGGACATGTTCGTAGTTTATGACTTCCGGCACGGGTGCGGGCGCGCATCCGGAGCCTACATTGTTCCCATGGCCCGCAAGATCTTCGCCCTCTTCCGCGCCCTCATCGTCGCCCCGATCTTCGTTCTCATTTGGCTCCGCTGGCTGCCGCTGTGGATCGTGGGACCCAGCGTCTTCACAGATCCGCGCCCCCTCGGCTGGATCGTCGTCGCCATCGGCGGCATCATCGGCCTCCCCTGCGTCTGGGAGTTCGCTTGGCGCGGCCTGGGCACGCCGGCGCCGTTCGATCCGCCGCGGCGGCTCGTCGTCACCGGCCCCTACCGCTACGTCCGCAACCCGATGTACGTCGGCATGGGCATCGCGCTGGCCGGCTTCGCCAAGATCTTTCCGCACGGCGCGGCCGTCTTCCTCGGCGAGCTCGCCGCCGCCTTCGCCCTCGTCTTCGCCTTCATCGTCGTCTACGAAGAGCCGATGCTGTGCAGCCTGTTCGGCGACGACTACGCCGAGTACTGCCGCCACGTCCGCCGCTGGATTCCGCGGCTCTCGCCGTGGTACGCTCCTGCGCACCTGGACTGATTTGGCACGGGCCGCTTGCAACCAGGATAAAAAAAGCTAAAGAGCCGGAAGCGCTGTTCGACTCTAAGTGGCCCCGCGAATTTCGCGGGGCGTTTTGTTTTTGGGAGAACCTCATGCCGCAACCCGACCGCACCGACGAGCTTCGCGACCTCCTCCGCCGCCGCATCCTCATCCTCGACGGCGCGATGGGAACGATGATCCAGCGCTACAAGCTCGACGAAGCGGCCTACCGCGGCGAGCGCTTCGCCTCCCACCCGCGAGACCTCAAGGGCGCGAACGACCTCCTCTGCCTCACCCGCCCGAGCGTCATCGAAGAAATCCACCGCCACTACCTCGAGGCCGGCGCCGACATCATCGAGACCAACACCTTCAACGCCCAGGCAATCTCGATGAGCGACTACGGCCTGGAGGACGTCTGCTACGAGATCAACCTCGAGGCCGCGCGCATTGCCCGCCGCGCCGCCGACGCCTACGGCAACCGCTTCGTCGCCGGCGCGATGGGGCCGACGAACCGCACCGCCTCGCTCTCGCCCGACGTCAACAATCCCGCCTTCCGGAGCGTCTCGTTCGACGACCTCGTCGATGCCTACTACGACGAAGTGCGCGGCCTCGTCGACGGCGGCGTCGACATCCTCCTCCCCGAGACCACGTTCGACACGCTCAACATCAAGGCTGCCATCTTCGCCATCGAAAAATACTTCGCCGAGACCGGCATCCGCCTGCCCGTAATGCTCAGCGTCACCATCACCGACGCCTCCGGCCGCACGCTCAGCGGCCAGACCGTCGAGGCGTTCTGGAACTCCGTCTCGCACGCGAACGCCATCAGCGTCGGCATCAACTGCGCGCTTGGCGCGGCGGAGATGCGGCCGCACGTCGAGGAGCTGGCGTCGCTCACGCCGCTCTTCCTCTCCTGCTATCCGAACGCCGGCCTTCCCAACGCCTTGGGCGAGTACGACGAGACGCCGCAGTCGATGGCCAAGCTCCTGCGCGAGTTCGCCGCGAACGGCTGGCTCAACGTCGTCGGCGGCTGCTGCGGCACGACCCCGGATCACATTCGAGCCATCGCGGAGGCAGTGAGGGATTTGAAGCCGCGGGTTCCTGCGACACCGGAAAAGTGGCTTCGGCTCAGCGGCCTCGAGCCACTGACAGTGAGACCGGACTCGAACTTTCTCATGGTCGGCGAGCGCACCAACATCACCGGCTCGCCGAAATTCGCGCAACTCGTCAAAGCCGGCGACCTCGAAGCGGCGCTCACCGTCGCCAAGCAGCAGATCGAAGGGGGCGCGAACATCCTCGACGTCAACATGGACGAGGGCCTCCTCGACTCCGAGAAGGTCATGCACGACTTCCTCAACCTCCTCGCCTCGGAGCCCGACATCGCCAAGGTCCCGATCATGATCGACAGCTCGAAGTGGAGCGTCATCGAGGCGGGGCTGAAATGCACGCAGGGCAAGTCCGTCGTCAACTCGATCTCCCTCAAAGAAGGCGAAGAGAAGTTCCGCGAGGAGGCGCGCCTCATCCGCCGCTACGGCGCCGCCGTCGTCATCATGGCCTTCGACGAGAGCGGCCAGGCCGACACGGTCGAGCGCAAGGTCGAGGTCTCCTCGCGCGCCGCCGACATCCTCCTCGACGAAGGCTTCGACGAGAGCGACATCATCTTCGACCCAGCCGTCCTCACGGTCGCCACCGGCATGGAGGAGCACGCCGGCTACGGCGTGGCCTTCATCGAGGCCATCCGCCAACTCCGCCAGAAATACCCGCGCGCCAACGCCTCCGGCGGCATCAGCAACGTCTCCTTCTCCTTCCGCGGAAACAAAACCGTGCGCGAAGCCATGCACGCGGCGTTTCTCTACCACGCCATCCACGCGGGCCTGACCATGGGCATCGTCAACGCCGGCCAGCTCGCCATCTACGAAGAGATCCCGAAGGACCTCCTGGAGCTCGTCGAGGACGTGCTGCTCAACCGCCGCCCCGACGCCACCGAGCGCCTCCTCGCCTTCGCCGACTCCATCAAAGGCTCGACCGCACGCGCCGAAAAAGAGGTGGAGGCGTGGCGCAGCGGCACGGTCGAGGAGCGCCTCTCGCACGCGCTCGTCAAAGGCATCGTCGACTACCTCGAGGCGGACCTTCCGGAAGCGCGCGCCAAGTACCCGAGCGCGCTCTCCATCATCGAAGGGCCGCTGATGGACGGCATGAACGTCGTCGGCAACCTCTTCGGCGCCGGGAAGATGTTCCTCCCGCAGGTCGTGAAGAGCGCGCGCGTGATGAAGAAGGCCGTGGCCTGGCTGCTGCCGTTCATGGAAGCGGAGAAGGCCAAGGCCGGCGACACCGCCGCGCGCGGCAAGATTCTGCTGGCGACGGTGAAGGGTGACGTCCACGACATCGGCAAGAACATCGTCGGCGTGGTCCTCGGCTGCAACAACTACGAGGTCATCGACCTCGGCGTGATGGTTCCGGCCGACAAGATCCTCGACACCGCGAAGAAAGAGAACGTTGACGTCGTGGGCCTCTCCGGCCTGATCACCCCGTCGCTCGACGAGATGGTGCACGTGGCCCGCGAGATGGAGCGCCGCGACTTCGACGTGCCGCTCCTCATCGGCGGCGCCACGACGTCGAAGCTCCACACCGCCGTGCGCATCGCCCCGCGCTACTCCGAGCCGACCGTGCACGTCCTCGACGCGTCGCGCGCCGTCGGCGTCGTCTCCGCCCTCCTCGGCGAAAAGAAAACGGAGCTCACGGAGTCGGTCCGCAAAGAGTACGAAAAGCTCCGCGACGCGCAGGCCTCGCGCGAAGCGATCACGATCCTGCCGCTCGACGAGGCCCGCCGCCGCCGCCCGCAACTCTCGCACAATGGCACACCGCCCCCGCCCTTCCTCGGCGCCCGCGTTCTCGACGTTCCGCTCGACGAGATCGAGCCGTTCATCGACTGGGCCCCGTTCTTTCAGGCGTGGGAAGTCCGCTCCGCGCAAGCGCAGGAGCTCTTGGGCGACGGCCGCAAGCTCCTGCACGAGATCATCGAGAAGCGCCTCCTGAAGGCGCGCGCCGTCTACGGCTTCTGGCGCGCCCGCAGCAGCGGCGACGACGTCGAATTGATCGACGAGCGCCGCGTCCTGCACACCCTGCGGCAGCAGCAGGCGACGACGACCGGCGTGAACCTCGCGCTGGCCGACTTCGTCGCGCCGGCGGACGACTACGTCGGCGGCTTCGCCGTCACCGCGGGCATCGGCGCCAACGAGCTCGTCGCGCGCTTCGAGCACGACCACGACGACTACAACGCCATCATGACCAAGGCGCTCGCCGATCGCCTGGCCGAAGCGCTCGCGGAGATGCTCCATCGCGAGGTGCGGCGGTCGTGGTACGCGCCGGACGAGAGCCTCTCGAACGAGGAGCTCATCGCCGAGAAATACCGCGGCATCCGGCCCGCGCCCGGCTACCCCTCGCAGCCCGACCACAGCGAGAAGGAGACGCTCTTCGAGCTGCTGCAGGCCGAGCGCGCCGGCATCGAGCTCACGGAGTCCTTCGCCATGCTCCCCGCCGCTTCGGTCAGCGGCTTCTACTTCGCGCACCCGCAGGCGCGCTACTTCGCCGTCGGAAAGATCGGGAAGGACCAGGTCAGCGACTACGCAAAGCGGAAGGGGATGCCGGTCGCCGCGGTCGAGCGCTGGCTCGCGCCGATTCTCGGATATGAACCGGAAGAGGCGCTCAATCCGGCGCCGTCGACGACCGTACCGGTCGGTTGACCACCGTCTGGAACGATCCCGCCGCCGAGTCGAACAGCAGCACCAGGTGCAGCGTCACCGGCCCGTTCGCGCCCGACACCGTCGAGATCGCGACGTTGCCGTTGCCGACCATCTCCACCGTCACGTCTTTGCCGGGATCGATCGTCACGTCGAACGGCCGCGACATCGGGCCGACGTTGTACGCGCCGACGCCGATCGAATTCAGATCGATCCGCTTCAGCGTCAGCGGCTCCTTGGCCACGTTGCGCACCTCCACGAGGTAGCGCAGCGAGATCGGGCCGAAGAGCTGGCGCGGCACCGCCGACGTCTGCTCGATCGTCACCTCCGGCTCCGGCACGGGCGACGTGCGCGCCGCCGAGCAGGCAGCCAGAAGAACCAGCAGGAGCGTTCTTACTGCAGGTATTTCAGCGACTCCTTCGCCATGGCGGCGTCCTTGCCGTTCGGCTCGAGCTCGAGGTACTTGAGCAGATTCTGCTTCGCCTCGGCCATCTTGTTCATGCGGATGTAGACCATGCCGAGCTCATAGTACGGCTGTCCGAACTTGTCGTTCGCGGCGATGGCCTGCCGGAGCAGCGGCTCCGCCTCGGCGTCCTTGCCGGCGTTGAGCAGCTTCACCGCGTCGTTGAAAAGCACGCCCGCGTCGGCCGGCATCTTCTTCTTCGCCTCGGCCGCCTTGGCCTTGTCGCCCGTCGCCGAGTACGCATCGAAGAGCACCGCGTACATGTCGCTCTCGTCCGGCGCGAGCTCCAGCGCCTTGTTCGCCGACTCGACCGCGCCGGCGTAATCCTTCGCCTTCAGGTCCGCGCGCGCCAGCGCTTCCCACGCCGCGATCATCTCCGGCTTTGCCTTCACCACTTCCTTGAACTTCGCGATGGCCTCGGCCACTTTGCCGTCGTTGTAGAGGTGCGCCCCCTCGTTGTAGGCGAGGATGTTCGGATCGGCCGCGCGCGGCACAGCCGTCACGGTCGTCGGAGTGCCGGCGCTGGCGCCGGCCGGCCGCAGCTCCACGTCCTTCGCGTTGTTCTCGCCGCCGAGCTTGAGCTTCAGCACCTCTTCGTGCGGGTCATAGCCCGGCGCCGCCCAGGTGAACTTGTACTTGATCGTGCCGTCGACGAGCATCAGCGCGTAGCTGCCGTCATTCTTCACCGGGTACGTCTGCGTGAAGTTGCGCTTCTCCTGCGCGACGACGGTGATCGTCACGTTCGGGACCGGCTTCTTCGTCACCGCGTCGGTGACCTTCCCGGTCATGCGCGCTTCCGTGACGGCGAAGGCGTTGGCGGCGATGGCGAACAGGCAGAGGGCGAGTGCTTTCCGAATCATGGTTGCTCCAATGACAAATAGGTCTGGTCCTTTAATCCTCGCTCGTAATCCTGCAGCAGCCTCATCCCTTCCGTCGGCTTGAGGCGGTCGGCTTTGATCGCGGCGTCGATCTGCGTCTTCATCCGCTTCTCCAGGTCGCGCCAATCGTACTGCGTCATGGCCAGGACCTCGCCGATCGAGTTGCCGGGAATCTCTTCCTCGATATAGAAGCCGCTCTCCTCGTCCGGGTCGAGGAAGACGTGCACCTCGTTGACGCGGCCGAAGAGGTTGTGGATGTCGCCCATGATGTCCTGGTAGGCGCCGGTGAGAAAAATGCCGAGGTAGTAGGGCTCGTTGTTGCGGAGCTCGTGCAGCGGCAGCGTGTCACGCACGTCGGAGAGGTCGATGAACTTCGAGACCTTGCCGTCCGAGTCGCAGGTGATGTCGACGAGCGTCGACTCCAGCTGCGGCCGCTCGTTCAGGCGATGGATCGGCACGATCGGAAAGAGCTGCCCCAGGGCCCAGTGGTCGAGGAGCGACTGGAAGACGGAGAAGTTGCAGATGTGCTGATCGGCCAACTCCGTCTGCAGGTTCTTCAGGTCCTCCGGCACCTCCTCGGGATCGATGTCGCGGACGAGGCTCTGCAGCTGCTCCGCGACCTGCCAGAAGAGCTCCTCGATGCGCGCCTTCGCTTCCAGGCCGAGGAGGCCGACCTCGAAGAGATTCTGCGCCTGCTCCTTGATCTGGATCAGGTCGTGCCACGACTCGTTGAGCGACTCGCCGCCGGCGCGCTCGCTGATCTCGACGATCTCGCGGATCAGCTTGTGGTCGGCGGGGCGGCTCTGCAGCGGCTCGAGCGGCGTCTTCTCGATCGAGCCGAAGGCCTGCACCACGAGCACGGAATGATGCGCGACGATGGCGCGCCCCGACTCCGAGACGATGTTCGGGTGCGGCACCTTCTCGTCGTCGCAGACGTCCATGATGTTGTAGACGATGTCGCTCGCGTACTCCTCGACCGTGTAGTTCATCGAGGAGTGGAACGTCGAGCGCGAGCCGTCGTAGTCGATGGCCAGGCCGCCGCCGACGTCGAGGTACTCCAGCGGATGCCCCATCTTGCAGAGCTTCGCGTAGTACATGGCCGCCTCGCGCACGGCGCGCTTGATCGTCAGGATGTCGGGGATCTGCGAGCCGATGTGGAAGTGGAGGAGCTTGAACGCCGACTCCATCTTCGCCTCGGCGAGGATCTCGATCGCTTCGAGGATCTCCGCCGTCGACAGCCCGAACTTCGCGTGCTCGCCGCCCGACGTCGCCCACTTGCCGGCGCCCTTCGACAGCAGGCGGACGCGCATGCCGATCCACGGCTCGACGTTCATCTCCGCGGCGATGCGCACGATCATGCGGATCTCGGAGAGCTTCTCCGCGACGACGATGACCTTCTTGTCGAGCTTCCGCCCGAGCATGGCCATGCGGATGTAGCGCTCGTCCTTGTAGCCGTTGCAGATGATGAGCGCCTCGGGGTCCTGATGGACGGCCAGCCCGGCGAAGACTTCCGGCTTCGAGCCGACCTCGAGCCCGTAGCTGTACGGCTTCCCGGCGTCGAGGATCTCCTCGACGACCTCGCGGAGCTGGTTGACCTTGATCGGGAAGACGCCGCGGTAGGCACCGCGGTAGTTGTGCTCGGAGATGGCGGAGTTGAACGCGCTGTTGAGCATCTCCACGCGATGCCGCAGGAGGTCCTGGAAGCGGATGAGGAGCGGCGTCTCCAGGTTGAGCGTCTTGGCCTCGCGCAGCACGTCGATGAGCGGAATGGCGATGCCGTTTTCCTGCAGCGGCGCGCAGGTGAGATCGCCGTTGGCGCCGGCGTCGAAGTAGCCGCCGCCCCAGCGGTCGAGCATGTAGAGAGAGGTGGAGTCCTCAACCGACCATTCGGGCTTCTCGAACTGATGGGGATGGGCTTCCATTGACGAGCGAAGGATAGGTCACCGAATCGACTTCGTCACGACCTTTCCCGGGGGCGTGTCGTGCGTGAACATCTCCAGCGCCGCGCGCACCACGGCGCGGTGGAAGTCGCGTTCGCCGGCCCGCCCGACCACCCGCCCGATGCCGCTGCCGTCGAACGTCATGGCGCGCGGCGGATGCACCGACGCGGTGGCCGCGGGCGAGGCGGTGATGACGATTGTCGGTACGCCGCGCGCCTCGATCTCGCGCGCGAGGTTGGCGATGGTCCGGTGGCACGTCTCCGGGCAGCCCGCGGTCATCACGACGAGCTTCGTCTTGGAGCGCTCGACCTTGTCGGCGAGCTCCGGAAACGTCGTCTCGTACAGCTCGCGCAGGCGCGTGGTGAAGCCGTACGCATAGTGCTTGTCGTTGACGCCGGCGATCACCCCCTCGGCCGCGAGCTCGCGCAGCGACTGCAGCGGGAAGACGATGTTCGGGTCCGCATCCGCCTCGGAGTGGTCATAGTGATGATGGGCGATGCGCAGCGACGTGACGTCGGCGTCGCCCGGAATGATCCGGTAGGTGATGTCGCCCGGATCCTCGGTGGGGAACGCCTCCTGGTCGGCGGCGTAGACGCCCGTCGCGGAGACGAGCGTCACGACCGCCGTAGCCAGATCTTTTTCAAAGGGCGTAAACGGAACGCACCTACGGGAAATCGACAACATCAACTAATCCAACTCCCGCAAAACTTCGAGGATCTGCGCATTCTCCGGCGCTTCGCCGATGTCGTGCACGTCGATGTAGCGGATGATCCCCTTCTTATCGACGACGACGATGGCGCGCTCGCAGATGCCTTTGTCCTCTTTCCACACGCCGTACTTCTTCGAGACTTCGCCTTTCGGATGGAAGTCGGCCAGGAGCGGATACTTGGTGATCCCGCCGAGCGATTTTCCGAAAGCCACGTGACTGGGAACGCTGTCAACCGAAATGCCCACGACCTGGGCGTCATACCGTTCAAAGTCGGCCATCTCGGCCTCATATCCCGGCATCTGCACGGTTCACACAGGGGTCCAGTCGAGCGGATAGAAGACCATGACCACGTTCTTCTTTCCGCGATAGTCGCTGAGTTTGAACTTCTCGCTGTCGCGATGGCCCGGAAGCGTGAAGTCGGGCGCTTCGTCGCCCACCTTCAGCGTCGGGGTGCGATCGGCGACGGAAGTCCGTCCGGTCGAAACTGCCATTTCGCATTCCTCCTTTTTCGCGCCGCGTAATCTACCCTAAGGTTTCTTCTTCTCTTCAGCGTTTTCTTTCAGCTTCTCGCCGGCCTTCTCCAGCTCTTCGCCGGCCTTCTCCTGCGCGCGCTTGAGGGCCTCGCTGTCGCGGACCTTCTCCGCATCCTTCTTGAGCTTCTCCGCCGTCCGCTGCAGGTCGGTCTTCTTCGACTCGTCGGCTTTGTGGATGTCGATCTGCTTGCAGCCGGACGCGGCGAGCGCGGCCGACAGGATGAGCGCGATCATCGTGCTTCGCATGGGGTACCTCCGCTGCAAATGATGAGCCGCGGCGCGAAACATTTCCACGGTACGTGCCGTTCTCTGCGTGACTCATGAACGGACCCGATCGATTGATTCAGGGGATGGCGGGCGGGGGCGACTTCCGCATCATCGCCGCGCAGACGACGGAGACGGTCGAGACCGCGCGCGAGCTCCTCGACCTCGCGCCGGTCGCCGCCGACGCCCTCGGCCGTGCGCTCACCGGCTCGCTGCTCCTGGCGCGCCTCCTCGACAAGGCGCTGAAGCACCAGTACGTCACGTTGCGCTTCGAAGGCGACGGCCCCTTAGGCGTTGTCATCGCCGAGGGGACGGTGGCGGGGCATGCGCGGGGGTATGTGGCGAACCCGGTACCGACCGACACGAAGCTCGACGTCCCGCACGCCCTCGGGCGCGGGATGCTCACCGTCGTGCGCGGCGTGCCGCCCGCGGGACGGCCGTACACGTCGCAACTCCTCACGACCGGCACCGGCATCGCCCAGGACATCACGCGCTACCTGCACAACTCCGAGCAGATCACCTCGGCCGTGCTCCTCGGCGTGCTCAATCGCCGCGACGGCGTCGCCGCAGCGGGCGGCGTGGTCATCCAGGCCTTCCCGCACGCCACCGAAGAGTCGATCGCGCTGGTCGAGGCGCGCATCAAGGAAGCACCGCCGCTCAGCACGCTCATCGAGAAGATGCCGATCGAGGACGTCGTGGCCACGGTGCTGCACGACGTCGACTACAAACAGATCGACCCGAAGTTCGACGTGCCGCTCAGCTACACCTGCTCGTGCAGCCGCGAGCGCGCCCTCGCGCCGCTGGCGCTCTTCTCCGACGCGGAGCTGCAGGAGATGATGCGCGACGAAGTGACGGAGGTCGTCTGCCAGTTCTGCGGGCGGAAGTACCAGTTCTCGCAGGACGACCTGCTCGGCCTGACCAAGGTAAACTGACGCCCCCATGAAGTCCGTCATCACCGGCAGCGGCATGGCCGTCGGCGCGCACGCGGTGCCGAACGCGGTCCTCGAAAAGATCATGGACACCACCGACGAGTGGATCCGCACGCGCAGCGGCGTGCAGCAGCGTTACTACGTCGACGACGGCGTCGGCTCCGCGGAGCTCGGGATCGAGGCGGCGGAGAAGGCGCTGGCCGCGGCGAGGCGCACTCGCGACGACATCGACGCCGTGATCTTCGCCACGATGACGCCGAACTTCTACTTCCCCGGCAACGGCCCGGTGCTGCAGGCGAAGATGGGCTTCCGCGAGTCGCTGCCGACGTTCGACATCCGCCAGCAGTGCTCCGGGTTCCTCTACGGGCTCGACCTCGCCGACTCGCTGATCCGCAGCGGCAAATATCGCCGCCTGCTGCTCGTCGGCGCCGAGGTGCATACGCCGTTCATGCCGTGGCGAAAGGGCGGGTGGGCGTCGACGATCGGTCAGGACGTGGAGATCACCGACGAGATGCGCGCGCTGAACACCTCATTGCGCGACCGCACGGTGCTCTTCGGCGACGGCGCCGGGGCGGTGGTGATCGAGGGGAGCGAGAACGGCGACCGCGGCTTCATCGCCGCGCAACTCTTCACGAACGGCTCGAACATCGAGGCGCTGTACGTGCCCGGCGTCGGCTTCCGCCGCCGCCCTTACGTCGATCACGATCAAGTCGAGCAGGGCGATCCGATCCCTGACATGGACGGCCGCGAAGTCTTCCGTCAAGCGGTGTCGAAAATGCCCGAGGCCGTGCGCGCCGTTTGCGCAGCGCAGGGCATCGCCGTCAGCGACATCGACGTGCTCCTGATCCACCAGGCGAACCTGCGCATCGTCGAAGGCGTCGCCAAGCAGCTCGGCCTCCCGCCCGAGAAGACCCCCCACAACATCGAGCGCTACGCGAACACGACCGCCGGCACGCTGCCGATCCTCTACCACGAGTGCGTCGCGGACGGGCGCATCCAACCGGGGATGCTGGTCTGCTTCACGGCACTGGGGAGCGGGCTGCATTGGGGGGCGGCGCTGTACCGCGCCTAAAACATCCCCGCCACGTGCCCCAGAAGAATCAATAGCGCCAGGAGCAGCAGCGCCGCGGCCTGCGCGACTGCGCAGCCCGGCCGCACCGCGCCGCCGGCGAGCGCCGACTGCAGGTGGGCGATGCGGTCGCGGGTGAGGATCACCAGCGCGGCGATCGCGACGAGCACTCCGATCGAGAGCCAGATCACTCCTTCAGGTACTCCTCCATCAGCCGCGCGTTGTCCTCCATCGCCCTCAGCTCGACGTAGTACGCGCGCCCGAGCAGCACGAGCGACGCCGCGGCCAGGCCGGTGTGCAGCCACACCGGCGTCTTGCCCGTCTTAACCCCGCCGCCCATGATGAACGTGATCATCAGCGCGGCGATCGCGTACGTCGCGGCGGGAAACACCTTCGCCTTGTGGGCGCGCGTGCGGCGCACCACCTCGGCGTTTTGCCCCGAGGCGTCTTTGATCTCTTTGCCCATGCCGATGAAGAAGAACATCGTCATCGACTGGGCGAAGAGGCCGACGATCACCGTGGCCAGCGCGACGAGGATATGCGTCGACGCGTGCACGGGCGTGGCGCGGTAGCCGGCCACGATCGTGGCGATCAGTCCGGCGATGCTCAGCAGCGTCAATGTCAGGAGAACTTGGGCCATCGGCGCGCATGCTAGACTCGCCCGCCGTGCCGGACAAGACGAGTTATCGCGACGCCGGCGTCGACATTGACGCGCAGGACGACGCGCTCCGCGAGGTCCGGCGCATCGCCCGCGGCACCTTCACCCCCAACGTCATTTCGGACATCGGCTCCTTCGGCGGCCTCTTTCGCGCCTCCTTCGACGGCATCGACAAGCCGATCCTCGTGTCGTCAACGGACGGCGTCGGCACCAAGCTCCGCGTCGCGCAGGCGATGAAGATCCACGACACCGTCGGCTACGACCTCGTCTGCCACTGCGTCAACGACGTGCTCGTGCAGGGGGCGCGGCCGCTGTTTTTCCTCGACTACTTCGCCACCGGAAAGCTCAAGCCGCCGGTCATGACCGACGTCATTCGCGGCATGGCCCGCGCCTGCAGCGAGAACGGCTGCGCGCTCATCGGCGGCGAGACCGCGGAGATGCCGGGCTTCTACGGCGACGACGACTACGACGTGGCCGGCTTCATCGTCGGCGTCGTCGACGAGTCGAAGGTCATCACCGGCAAGGACGTGCGCGAGGGCGACGTCCTCATCGCGCTGCCGAGCGTCGGGCTGCACACGAACGGCTACTCGCTGGCGCGGCGCATCATCGGCGACGTTCAGCAGGTCGTTCCCGGCGTCGGCAAGCTCGGCGAGGCGCTCCTCGCGCCGCACATCTCGTATCTCGAGCCGCTCCTGCCGCTCGTCGAGCAGCGCGCCCTGCACGCGCTCGCGCACATCACCGGCGGCGGGCTCACCGACAACGTCCCGCGCGTGTTGCCGCCGTCGCTCGACGCCAAGATCAAGCTCGGCTCGTGGCCGGTGCTGCCGATCTTCCGCTACCTCCACGCGCAGGGGAACGTCGATCCCGGCGAGATGCTGCGGGTCTTCAACATGGGCGTCGGCATGGTCCTGATCGTGGCGCCGGAGCAGGTCGACATCGTGGCGAAGCACTTCGGCGCGATCGGGCAGCAGTTCTTCTTCGTCGGCAACGTCGTGCGCGGCAGCGGCAAGGTCGTCTACGACGCGCCGCCGTCGGGATTCGCGTCGTGGATCTAGCGATTCTCCTGAGCGGTCGAGGATCGAACTTCGAAGCGATTCATCAGGCCATCGTCGACAAGAAGCTCGACGCGCGCATCGTCTGCGTCATCTCCAACCGCCCCGACGCCCCCGGCATCGAGCGCGCGCGAGAGCTCGGCCTCTCCGCGCACGTCTTCGACCACAAGAAATACCCGACGCGCGCGGCGCACGAGGAAGACGTCCTGCGTGTGCTCGCCGAGGCCGAGCCGGACTTCGTTGTCCTGGCCGGATACATGCGGCTGCTCAGCCCCGCCTTCATCGCCGCCTTCCCGCAGCGCATCCTCAACATCCATCCCTCGCTGCTACCAGCGTTCCCCGGCCTCGATGCGCAGGCGCAGGCGGTGAATTACGGCGTGAAGATCTCCGGCTGCACCGTGCACTTCGTCGACGAGAACCTCGACGCCGGTCCGATCATCGTCCAGCGCGCCGTGCCGGTGCATGACGGCGACACCGCCGAGACGCTCGCCGCGCGCATCCTGGAGCAGGAGCACATCGCCTACGTCGAGGCTCTCGTCAAGTTAGGCGGGACCTAGAACGGCCAGAACTTTTTCCACCACGGCTGCTTCTCGACCGCGGCGCCCGCGGTGACCGGCACGCGTCCGACCTGCTGTCCGTTCAGCGTCGCCACCGCGGTCCCGAGCACCTGCCCCGCCTGCACCGGCGCGGTCACCGGCGCGGCGACGAGGCCGACCTTGATGCCGCCTTCCTCGCCGCGCTTCACCAGCGCGCTGATGTCGGCGGCAGCGACGGCCGGCACCGTCTTGGCACGGCCATCATTCACGTTGACCTGTCCGACGACCGCTCCTTTTTTCACCGCCGGCTGCATGAAGTAGTTCGCGAAGCCGGTCGTGAAGAGGCGCGAGGCGATGCCGAAGGAGCTGTTCGGCCCCGACGACGTCTTCGCCCCCATCACCACCGCGATCAGCTTCATCCCGCCCTTCTCCGCCGACGCCGTCACGCAATAGCCCGCCGGCCCGGAGTAGCCGGTCTTGAGGCCGGTCGCGTACGGGTAGAACTCCGGCTTCTTCGGATTGATGAGGTGATTCGGATTCGTCAGACCCGACGTGAACGTGCCGTTCGCGAACGGCGCCCACGGCGTCTTCGCGTACTGCTCCATCAGCGGGTACTTCACCAGCTCCATGCCGAGGACCGCCAGGTCGTGCGCGCTGGCCTGATCGATCTGCTTCGGGTCCTTCGAGTTCGGCAGGCCGTGCGGGTCGTAGAAGATCGTTTTCGTCATGCCGAGCTGCTTCGCGCGCGCGTTCATCAGCTCCGCGAAGTTCTGCTCGTTGCCGGCGATCTGCTCGGCGATCGCGGTGGCGGCGTCGTTCGCCGACTGCACCATCGTCGCCAGGAGCAGCGTCTGCATCGGGAAGACCTGCCCTTGCTTCGCGTAAATGCGCGAGCCGCCCATGTGGCTGACGAACGCGGAGATCGTCACGGGCGTGTCGAGCTTGAGCCGTCCCGCCTTGATCTCCTCCATGGCGATGAGACAGGTCATCATCTTCGCCATCGACGCCGTCGGCAGCATGACGTCCGCGTTCTCGGAGACGAGAACGCGCTTCGACATCGGCTCGATCAGGTACGCGGCCGTGTACCCCTTGCCGGTCGTGTCGACCTGCGCGCCTTTGGCGGCGCCGCCTTCTTCTTCCTGTGCAGCGAGCGGCAGCGCTACCACGGCGGCCGCGAGGAACACCCACATCCAACGCTTCATCATGCGCGGACGCAGTGCATGCCGCGTACCGGATTTAGACGGCGACTTTCGCGCGCTTCTTTGTCGATCGTGTCGTGCGGGGGATCGAGCCGATCACGGTCCAGTCGTGCTTGTGCACTGTGACTGGGCCCTTCGACTTCGGCCAGAGCTCGATGGGGATGTAGTAGACGCCGTCGCCGAGGACGCGCGACTTGATGGCCAGGTCGCGCATGCTCTTGCAGAGCCCTTTCTTGCCGCGGATGGCGCTCCGCTCGACCACCAGGCCGGTCGGCTCGCCGATCCCTTCAAAGATGCTGATCTCCGCACACAGAGAATTCACCAAGGTCATTTCAGGGTGGGAATTAAGCAAGTTCCGATCCAGTAATTAGGTGCCAATGCCTGAGGGGCCGCAAAAGCCGAAAACGAAGATGGATCGCGCCCGCGCCAAGGTCCTCCTGCGCGACGCAGGCCAGATCATCTGGGGCTCGCGGCGGCGGCTCCTGATCGGCGTCCCGCTGCTCCTCGTCAACCGCCTCTCCAGCATCGTCACGCCGTACCTCACGAAGTTCATCTTCGACGACGTCCTGACGAAGCACCACTACGAGCTGCTGTGGCGCTACGCGACGGTGGCAGCGCTGGCCGCCGCTCTCGGCTCGATCACCGACTACAGCCTTGCGCAGCTCCTCGGCATGGCCGCGCAGCGCTCCATCACGCAGCTGCGGATGAAGATCCAGCAACACGTGCAGCGGCTGCCGGTGCGCTACTTCGACTCGACGAAGACCGGCGTCCTCGTCTCGCGCGTGATGAACGACGCCGAGGGGATCCGCAACCTCGTCGGGACCGGCCTCTTGCAGATGTTCGGAGGCCTCGTCACCGCCGGCATCGCCATCGGCTTCCTCTTCCACTACAGCGCCCGGCTCGCGGCGGTCATCTTCGGCCTCTCCATCTTCTTCATCTTCGGCCTGGTGTGGGCCTTCAACACCGCGCGGCCGCTGTTCAAGAAGCGCGGCGAGATGAACGCGCAGATCAGCGGGCGCCTGACTGAAGGGCTCTCCGGCATCCGCGTGGTGAAGGCGTATCGCGCCGAGAAACACGAGGCGCGCGTCTTCGCGAAAGGGGCGCACGGGCTCCTGCGCCTGGTGCTGAAGACGATGCGCGTCGTCTCCGGCGTCGGCGCGCTGACGACGCTCCTCGCCGGCGTCATCGGCGCGGTGGTGATGATCGTCGGCGTCCGCGAAGTGACAGCCGGCCGCATGACCACGGGCGAGCTCGTGTCGTTCACGATGTTCTTGGGCCTGGTGATCATGCCGGTCGTGCAGATCGTGTCGATCGGCACGCAGCTCTCCGAGGCCTTCGCCGGGCTGGAGCGGATGCGCGAAGTCCTCGGCGAGACGCCCGAGGACGCGCTCGACCCGGAGAAGGAGCCGATCCGCCACATCGACGGCACCGTCGAGCTGCGCGACGTCACGTTCGAGTACACGCCCAGCGTGCCGGTCCTGCGCGACATCAGCCTCATCGCGCCGGCCGGGAAATCGATCGCGCTCGTGGGACCGTCGGGCGGCGGGAAGTCGACGCTCATCGGCCTCGTGGCGGCGTTCCAGCGGCCGACGTCCGGCGCGCTTTACATCGACGGCAAGCCGCTCGACGATCTTCGCCTCGGCGACTACCGCCGCTTCATCGGCATCGTCCCGCAGGACTCGTTCCTCTTCGCCGACTCCATCTACGACAACATCGCCATGGGCAATCCGCACGCGACGCGCGAGGAGGTGCTGCGCGCCGCGCGCATCGCCCACGTCGACGAGTTCGCGGAGAAATTCGACGGCGGCTACGACACGATCGTCGGCGAGCGCGGGGTGAAGCTGTCGGGCGGCCAGAAGCAGCGCGTGGCCATCGCCCGCGCGATCGTGGCCAACCCGCGGATCCTGATCCTCGACGAGGCCACGTCGTCGCTCGACAGCGAGAGCGAGGCGCTGATCCAGGACGGCCTGAACGCGCTGATGAAGGGCCGCACGACCTTCGTGATCGCGCACCGGCTGTCGACGATCCGCAACGCCGACCAGATCGTGGTGATCGAGGACGGCCGCGTCCTCGAGCGCGGCACGCACGACGAGCTGATGGAGCTGGGCGGACGGTACCGCGCGCTGTACGAGAAGCAGTACGGGATCGCGATCAACCGGTTTGTGAATCCGGGGGAGGAGCTGCGGGATTTGGCGGTGACGAGCTAGAACATCCCGTTCGCGTTCGCCGACTCCGGCGGCACGCGCTGCAGCACATCCCAGTGCTCGACGACTTTGCCGTCGTCGTCGAGGCGGAAGATGTCGATGCCGGCCCAATCGGCGTCGCCCGGCCACTCCTGGCGGCAGTGCAGCACGACGTAGCTCCCCTCGGCGATGACGCGCACGAAGTGCACGCGCTTCCCCGGGTACTCCGCGGCCATGCGCGTGAAGTAGTCGATGAACGCCTCTTTCCCGTCGCCGACCGCGGGGTTGTGCTGGACGTAGCGGTCGCCGGCATAGCGCTCCATCGCCACGGCTGGCCGGCACTGGTTGAACATCAGGTCGTAAAAGGCGACGACGTTCGCCTTGTTGCGCTCGAGGTCGGGCATCCTACGACTTCAATTCCACGTTCCAGTACGCCTCATCCAGAAAGTTCTTCCAGATGTCCGGGAACGTCCGCCCCTGCAGCCTGTGCAGCGGGTGCCACTTCGGGCGCACCGGCTGGCGGATCAGCTTCATGTGATCGCTCTCGCTCAGCAGCTTGTTTCCCTTGCGCACGTTGCACGGCAGGCAGGCGCACACAACGTTCTCCCACGTCGACTTCCCGCCGCGCGAGATCGGCACGACGTGGTCGAGCGACAGCTCCGACGACGCGAACTTCTTCCCGCAATACTGGCAGCGGTTGCCGTCGCGCAGATAGATGTTGCCGCGCGAGAACTTCACCTCCTGGCGCGGCAGGCGGTCGAAGGCCAGGAGCTGCACGACGTGCGGGATCTTGATGTTGCGGTTCGGCGTGCGCACGTAATGGTCGTTCGGCTGCACCGGGATGTCGGCCCAGTTGTCGAAATCGTACGTGCGGTACTCGGAGTCGACGGCGCGGACCTGCCCCTTGTAAAGCAGGGTGAACGCACGGCGGACAGAGGTGATCTGCACCGCCTGGAAAACCCTGTTCAGCACGAGCACGTGGCCGTCGAGCATACGTTGTCCACCCGTAACACCCAGCGCGACGGCGCGCTTCCGAGCCCGCTCGCGGTCTGAGGCCGGTCGCGCCATGATACCGCCCCCGTGTTGAAAAAAGCACTGGTTTGAGAGATAGTTAGCCGTAAGACGAATCCGAATTCAGCTCTGCGGAGCGCGTTCTGGGTGTGGTTTCGGGAGGCATGTATGCGCGTTTTTCCACGGATCGTTCTCGTTGCAGTCGTCGCCGCGCTGCTCGTAGCGCCGGCGGTCCTCGCCAGTCATCTCGAGGCTGACTGCCCGCTGCAACTGGTGGCCACCAACCCGCCGGCCAGCGCCTTCTACACGTCGCCGCACGGCGTCTTCCGCTTCGGCTCGCAGGTCTATGCGCTGCGCGGCCAGACGCTGACGACGTACACGGTCAACGACCTCGGCGAGCTCACCGTCGCCCGCGAAGACTTCGTCGGCGCGCTCGGCGCGCGCGAGTCCGACGGCGGCGTCACCTTCGCCAACGGCTTCATGTACATCAGCTCCGAGGTGGGGCTGGAGGTGCTCGATCTGCGCAACGTGCGGCCGGGCGGCAACGCCCCGATCCTCGTCTCGCGCATGACCGGACTGCACTACCGGCGCATGGCCGTGAGCCCGAAGAATATCCTCGCCGCCGTCTATCCGGCCAGCGATCTTCCGTGCGCGCCGAACCCGAGCAGCACCTTCTGCTTCAACATGATCGATCTCTACGACGTCTCGAACACGGCGAACATCCGCCGCGTCGGGCGGATCTTCTCCTTCGAGGCCGGCGTCGTGTTCAACGACGTCACCTTCAACAACGGCTTCCTCGTCACGACGGGCGTCGGCGGCACGACCGCGTACGACATCACCTCGCCGGCCTTCCCGTCGCGCGCGGCCTTCGACACGACCGAGGGGATCTTCCTGGCCAGCAACGGCGCCAACCTCCTGGCCATCGGCAGCGACTCTGCCATCCTCACCGAGATCATTCAGAACCCGATCTCCGGCCCCTTCTTCACGCCCTTCGAGCTGCACACGCTGGCGGCGCTGCGTAACGAGCGCTCGAACCCGATCGCGTTCCATCACCAGGCCTGGATCGACGACGTCAACGGCCGCCTCATCACCATGGTCGACGAAGTCGACCTGCACACGCTCCAACCGGCGCGCACCTTCGCCTTCGACACGTTCGACTACGCCGTGCCGATGTACGAGGGGAGCGACCCGCGCATTTACGAGCAGGTCTCCTACACCCTGATCGACGAAGTGAAGTTCAATCCCGTCGCCGTCGGGCCGTACGTCTACGTCATCGGCGAGCGCAGCGGCCTGCAGTCGTACGGCGTGTGCGGGCAGATGACCGGGCGCATCGAGTGGGACAACCCGCAGTCGCTGGCGTGCGGCGGCGCGGAGATCCACGGCTGGGTCACCGGCGCGACGAAGCTCGCCAACGTGGAGCTCTTCCTCGACGGCGGCTCGCTCGGCGCCGCGACGCTCACCGGTCCGCCGCGCACCGACATCCCCTCGACGACGCCGGTGCAGCCGTGGCGCGTCAGCGTGAACCTCGACGCCACGCCGAAGGGGGAGCACATTCTCCGCGCAGTCGGCACCGACGTCCTCGGCAACCGGCGGCAGTTCGCGAGCGTGCGCGTCGTCTTCGGCGGCCCCGGCTTCAACTGCTTCATCCGCAGACGCGCGTCAGGGAAGTGAGTCGACGACGGCGAGCGCCGCATCGCGCGGGCTCGCCGCCTCGGTGATCGGACGTCCGACCACGATGGTATCCGCGCCCGCCGCGACCGCCGCGGCGGGCGTCATCGTTCTGCGCTGATCTCCGGCATCGGCTCCCTCGGGACGAATGCCCGGAACGACGATCTTGATCGCGCTGCCGCACGCGTCGCGAATCGCGCTGATCTCGTGCGGCGACGCCACGACGCCGCGCAACCCGCTCTCCTGCGCGAGCTTCGCCAGACGCACGGCGCTGTCGAGCGGCGGCGCGGCGAAGCCGATGCGCTGCAATTCCGCGCCGTCGAGGCTCGTCAGAATCGTGACGCCGAGGACGAGCGTTGCGTCGGTGGCGCAGGCCTGGAGCATTGCGGCGCCGCCCGAGGCGTGCACCGTGACCATGGCGGCGCCGAGCGCCGCCGCCTCGGCGACGGCGTGCTTTGCGGTGTTCGGGATGTCATGGATCTTGAGGTCGAGAAAGACCCGCGTGCCGCGCTCCACCAGCTCGCGCACGATCGACGGCCCGTTGGCGACGAACGCCTGCAACCCGATCTTGAGAGCGCCGGCCACGCCGTCGAGCGCGTCGGCGAGGCGGAGGACGTCGTCGCGGCGGGAGCGGTCGATGGCGACGATGAGCCGGTCGCGCGATTGCATGATTTGATGATAGCGATGGACAAGTTCAATGTCGCCCGCGCGCTCGACGAGATCTCGCGCTACCTCGAGCTCGGGGAATCGAACCGCTTCAAAGCTCTGGCATTCGAGCGCGCCGCGCGAAGCCTCCGCTCACTCGATCGCGAGCCGGCCGATCTCATCGCCGCCGGCGACCTGCAGAAAACGCCCGGCATCGGCAAGGCCACGGCCGCCGTCATCGAGGAGCTGGTGCGCAGCGGCTCATCGCGCTACCTCGAAGAGCTGCGCGCGCAGTACCCGCCCGGCATCTTCGAGCTGATGCGCGTCCCCGCCCTCGGTCTCAAGAAGATCGGCGTCCTCTACGAGCAACTCGGCATCGGCAACCTCGACGAGCTCGAGGCGGCCGCGCGCGAGGGGAAGCTCGCCAAGCTGCACGGCTTCGGCGCGAAGACGCAGCAGAAGATCCTCGAAGGGATCGAGAAGGCCCGGCGGCGCGAGTCGCAGTTCCTCCTGCCGGTCGGCATCGAAGTGGGCGAGGCCATCCGCGAACAGCTCGCCGCGATCGGCGAGGTGCTCGACGCGGAGATCTCAGGCAGCGTGCGGCGGCGGCTCGAAGTCGTCCGCAACGTCAACGTCGTCGTCTCCACGCGCGCGCCGGAGGTCGTCATCGGCGTGCTGCCGCGCATCGTCGAGAACGTTCAGCTGCTCGACGAGCGGACGGTGAAGGGCGTGGCCAACAGCGAGATGGACGTGCTGTTCCACTTCGCCAAACCGGCCGAGTTTGCGGCACAGCTCTTCGTCACGACCGGAACGCGCGAGTTCGTCGAGGCCTTCGGCGCGGTCAAAGGGAAGACCGAGCACGACATCTTCAAGAACGCCGGCTTCGCGTACGTCGAGCCGGAGCGCCGCGAGACCGCGGACGACCTGAAGCGCAAGCGCGCGCGGAAGCTCGTGGAGATGTCGGACCTCCGCGGCACGTTCCACGTCCACACGACCTTCAGCGACGGCCGCAATACGGTCTTCGAGATGCTCGACGCGGCGCGCGAGCGCGGCTTCGAGTACGTCGGCCTCTCCGATCACTCGAAGGCCGCGTACTACGCCGGCGGCTTGAACGAGACGCGGCTCATCGAGCAGCACGCCGAGATCGCCGCGCAGGAGCTACGCGTCGCGCCGCTGCGCGTTTTTCGCGGAACGGAGGCCGACATCCTGCCGGACGGGACGATCGACTACAGCGACTCCGGCGCACTGGCGAAGTTCGACTTCGTCATCGCCAGCGTCCACTCCCGCTTCAACATGGACAAGTACGAGATGACGGAGCGCATCCTCCGCGCGCTCGACAACCCCTACGTCACGTTCTTGGGGCACCTCACCGGGCGCCTCCTGCTCTCGCGCGACGGCTACACGATGGAGTTCGACAAGGTCTTCGAGCGCGCCGGCGAACGCGGGGTGATGATCGAGATCAACGGCAACCCTCGGCGGCTCGACCTCGATTGGCGCCTCATCGGGCGCGCACACGACCGCGGCGTGCTCTTCAGCATCAATCCCGACGCGCATTCGACGCGCGAGTACAACGCACTCGTCAGCGGCACGTGGGTGGCGCGCAAGGCCGGGCTGTCGCCGAAACAAATCTTCAACACGCGCGACACGGCGGAGGTGGCGGAGCACTTCGCGTCGCGAAAACCATAGAATCTTGGGCCGCCATGAAATTGACATCCATTCTTTTCCCCCTCCTCATCACAGTTCCGCTTTTCGCACAGCAGCGGCGCCAGCAGACGCCGGCGCCAGCACCCGCACCTGCTCCGGCCACGCCCGCGGCGCAGCAGCCCGCGACGCCGCGCAGCACCGAGCCGGAGCCGTCGCCGCGCGCGCAGCAGATGGAGCGCGAGCAGCAGCAGCCGGCGCGCGAGTCGGAGCGCAATCAGCCGCCGAGCGGCGGCGCGTCGTCGACGAATTTCCACTTCGACATGAAAGAAACGACGCCGAGCGTCACGCACCATCAGATCACCGCCGGCGGCCGCACGCTGCACTACACGGCCACCGCCGGCCGCCTCCCGATCAAGAACGGCGAGGGGACGACCGAGGCGTTGATGTTCTACGTCGCGTACACGCTCGACGGCGCCGAGGCGGCCACGCGCCCGCTCACGTTCGCGTACAACGGCGGGCCGGGCTCGGCGACGATCTGGCTGCACATGGGGGCGCTGGGGCCGCGCGTCGTGTCGATGGATCCGAAGGGCTTCATGCCCCAGCCGCCCTTCCGCCTCAAGGACAACGCCTACACGCCGCTCGACCGCACGGACGTCGTGCTGATCGACGCCATCGGCACCGGCTGGAGCCGTCCCGCCGACGCCGCGGCGGCGCGCAAGTATGAGAATCCCGAGGGGGACATCCAGGCCTTCGGCGAGTTTATTCGCATGTACATTTCGCGCAACGAGCGCTGGAGCTCGCCGCTGTACCTCTTCGGCGAGAGCTACGGCACGACGCGCTCGGCCGGCATCGCCGGCTACCTGCAGGGGCGCGGCATCGTCTTCAACGGAATCGGCCTGCTGTCGATGGCGCTCAATTTCCAGGCCCTGGCGACGTCGGCGGTGAACGACAGCGCGTACCCGTGGCTGATTCCGACGTACACGGCGATCGCGTACTACCACCACAAGCTCTCGCCGGAGCTGCAGGCGGCGCTCGATAAGTGCCAGGCCGACGCCGACGCGCCATGCGCGGCGCTGCAGCAGGTCGAGCAGTGGTCGCTCACCGACTACAACGCGGCGCTGGCGCGCGGGGACTCGATGAGCGCGCAGGAGCGGCAGAACGTCATCGACCGGCTGTCGGCGTACACCGGTTTGTCAAAGTCGGTGATCGACGAGATGAACCTGCGCATCGACGTCGGCACGTTCGATCACTACCTGCTGCTCGATCAGCGACTCCGCGTCGGCCGCCTCGACGGCCGCTACGCGCTGCCCGAGCCGGGCTTCCCCGGCGGCCGCGGCGGCGGCTTCACCGATCCGGCGTCGACGGAGACGACCGGACCGTTCACGATGACGTTCAACAACTACATGCGCACGGAGCTCA
This sequence comes from Thermoanaerobaculia bacterium, assembly GCA_035276475.1. GTDB lineage: Bacteria > Acidobacteriota > Thermoanaerobaculia > Gp7-AA8 > Gp7-AA8 > DATDFB01. The sequence goes on from DATELQ010000110.1 coordinate 35,800, forward strand.
ATTACAAGACGGACATGCCGTACTACACCTCCGCGCAGCAGTCGGGGATGTTCCTCTGGAGCGCCAGCGGCTCGACGCAGGCGCCCGGCGGCCCGCAAGGGTTCCAGGAAGAGATCACGCCGCTGCGCGCCGCCATCGTCGGCAACCCGTACCTGAAGGTGCTGGTGATGGAAGGCTTCTACGACCTGGCCACGCCGTACTTCCAGGCCGAGTACACGATGCACGAGCTCAACCTCCCGGCACAGTTCCGGAAGAACATCAGCTACGAGCGCTACTGGTCAGGCCACATGGTGTACCTCGAGCAGAAGGCCTTTGCGAAGTTGCATCAGGATTGGGACGGGTTTGTGGAGGCGACGCAGGGGAAGTGAGAAGATAGACGGCATGAAGGTTTCGCTCGAAGTGCCGGAATCGCTTGTCGAGCGACTGGGCGGTTCGGCGGCCGACCTCTCGAGAGCTGCGCTCGAGGCGTTGGCCGTCGAGGCCTATCGCCAGCGGCGGATCACCCGACACGAGCTTCAGCAGTTGATGGGGATCGAGTCGTTCTATGAGATGGAGGTGTTCCTGAAACAGCATGAAGTGCCGCTGGACTACTCGATCGAAGATCTCAAAGCAGACATCGAGACGAGCGCGCGGTTGCGAGAAAAACAGCACGTGTGATCGTTGTCGCGGACACCTCACCGCTTCTGTATTTGATCCTGATTCAATGCGAGCACGTGCTGCCGGCGCTCTACGACCGCGTGGTGGCTCCGCGCGCAGTCATCTCGGAGTTGACGGATCCGCAGGCCCCGGAGGCTGTGCGAGCGTGGGCGACGAGATCGCCGTCCTGGCTGCACATTGCGAAGCCAAGTCAAAGCGTCGTGCCGTCGAAGCGACTCGGACGTGGTGAGCTCGAGGCGATCGCACTCGCTAGGGAGCTGAACGCCGATGCTCTCCTCATGGACGACCGTTATGCGCGTGAGGAGGCGATTCGACATCACCTACCGATCGTGGGCACGTTAGGTGTACTCGGGGACGCTGCGGACGCCAACCTGATCGACTTGCCCGACGCCGTTGCCCGGCTGCGTCAGACCACCTTTTACGCGAGCGAATGGCTCTACGAATGGCTGCTGTCCCGCGAGAAGTGACGAATACCCCCCACCCAGCGCCCGAAACCGATCCATGGACGCTTTTTCTCCGCCCCGACATCACATAAATCTGCCCGCCGCTCACTTTTATCTGCGGCGCGAGCACTTTTAAATGCTCGCGGGTCAGATTTATGTGCCCCGCCTGCACATAAAAGTGATCCATGGACGTTTCGATGTGCCCCGGGGGACACAAAAAAGCGATCCATGGACGTTAAAAAACGACCGGGGCACGGCAGAGGGTGATTTGCCGCGCCCCGGTTTGTGTAGGAGGAACGCCCGTTATCGTCGAGCGACGAGAACGATCATCAAGGCGCGCTTACTTTCGGGCGAGCGCGCAGCGCCGAGCACGTAGGTCTGGCCGATGCGCAGGTTCAGCGACGTCTTCAGGAGCGACGTCAGCTGATCGTTCTGCACCTTCGAGATCTGCAGATCGTTGATGTGGATCGAATCCGAGGCCGGGTCGTAGTCGCCGAACTTGAAGCCGGCCCGGTAGCCGCTGGAGACCTCGATCAGGCTCGGATCCCCTTCCTTCCCCTGCGCGTCGGCGTCGCCGAGCTGCTCGAAGGACTGGTACGGCAGCACCGTCAGCCAATCCTTGATGTCCTCGAGATTCTTCGGCACGCGCGCGCCGCCGCCGGCCTGGCGCGCCGCGGCCACGATGCGCACCTGCAGCCGGAACGGCTGCGCGGCGGCGTCGAACTCCGAGAGCGTCTTGGCGATCGCCTTCAGGTTCTCGGCCTTGTCCGTGACCACCAGCGCGTTCGTCGACGGCTGGATCGTCACCGAGCCGTCGGGGCTGAGCAGCGACTTGATCGCCGCGGCCGCCTTGTCGGCTTCCTTGTGCTTGAACGTGAACGTTTTAACGGTCAGCGCCTGCCCCGGCTGGCGCGGCTCGGCCAATGCCGAACCGGTCACGAGGAGCAAGGCGCAAAGTGCAATGAGGAGTCGCTTCATAAATCCGCCGGCAATTTCTCGTCGAAGATCATCACGACGTTGACCTTGCCCTCGGCGGGCACTTCAACGATCGTTGCATTCCTTGAATACGATTCCACGATCGGTTTCGTCGCCAAAACTTTCGGCACCACGGGCGCGGGCGCCACGCGGGCGCTGCGCACCGGGGCGACTGCGGGTGCGGAACGCTCGTGCTGGTACACGAACGTCGCGCCGGTGACGCCGACCGCGATCGTCGCGGCGATGGCCAGGCGCTGCCGCCACGACAGCGGGTGGTGCTCCTCCATCGCCGTCTCTTTGCCGCGGACCTGCACCGCGCGCATCACGTCGCCGACGAACGCGTCGACGCCGCCGGGGGGCACGAGATCGCTCCCGCCGATCGAGCGGAAGAAGTTATCCGGGTCCACTTCGACCGAAAAGTCGAGGCAGGCGTCGCACGTGCGGAGATGCTCCAAGAGAGCGGCGTCCTGCGTGCCGGCGGTGAGGCTGGCCCGGTACGTCTGACACGAGATCATTGCTGCTCTTCCTTCCACAGCCGGGAGTACTCGGGGAAGCGCCGGCGGAGCTGCTGCTGCATCAGCTTCCGGGCGTTGAAGAGGTGATTGCGCACCGTCGACTCGCGGCATCCGAGGACCTTGGCGATCTCGGACGACGAGAGATCTTCCATCTGATTCATGACGAAGATCGTCTTCTGCTTCGGCGAGAGCACCTGCGCGACCGTGTTGAACACCGACTCCACTTCCTTCCGCTGCACGATCGTTCCCTGATCGGCGTCGGTCGACGTCTTGACCAGGCGGAGGTTGGAGTTCACGGCGTTCTCGCGCGACTGCTTGTTGCGCATGAAGTCGATCGCCACATTCGTCACCATCCGGTACAGCCAGGTGTCGAACGCGTACTGCGGGTCGTACTTTTCGAGGTTCTCCCACAGCTTGATGAAGACGAGCTGGGAGATGTCCTTGGCGTCCTCGGAGTTACCGATGATCCGGTAGCAGAGGGAGTAGACCTTCGACGTCTTGCGCCGGACCAGCACCTCGAATGCGTCGGAGTCGCCGCCCCGAATCGTTTCCACGAGCTGCCGGTCATCGGGTTCGACGGTCTCTTTGGTCGGGATCATCAGGCGGAGTTCCGCTGCCATCGTAGACACAAATACGCGGGCCGTCGAGGAAACGTCTAGTCCGCCGCGAACATTGCCGAAAATCGATTAGCCCCTTAAAATCGAAGCACTTTCATGCGGGTACTCATCGTCGGGCAAGGCGCGCGCGAGCACGCGATCGCCTGGAAACTGAAGCAATCCCCTCTGGTCAAAGAGCTTTACGCCGCCCCGGGGAACGCCGGCATCGCCCAGGTGGCCGACTGCGTCAACATCGGCGTGGCCGACATCATCGAGCTGGCCGACTTCGCCGAGGGGCTGAAAATCGACCTCACGGTCGTCGGCCCCGAGCTCCCCCTCACCCTCGGCATCGTCGATGAGTTCCAAAAGCGCGGCCTGGCCTGCTTCGGCCCCACCCGCCTCGCCTCCGAGCTCGAGGGCTCCAAGATCTTCTCCAAAGAATTCATGCGCAAGTACTCGATCCCGACCGCCGAGGCTGTGACGTGCGGCTCCGCGGACGAGGCGAGGGACGCGCTGAAAAAGATCGGCTACCCCGCCGTGCTGAAGGTCGACGGCCTCGCTGCCGGCAAAGGCGTCGTCATCGTCAAGAAGGCGGCCGAAGCCGACGAGTTCCTGCACACGGTCTTCGGCGAGAAGAAGTTCGGCAACGCCGCGAACCGGATCCTCGTCGAGGAGTTCCTGACCGGCGACGAAGTCTCGTTCATGGCCATCACCGACGGGAAGCGCTCCGTGCCGCTGGCCGCGGCGAAGGACTACAAGACCGCGCTCGACGGCGACCTCGGCCCGAACACCGGCGGCATGGGCGCGCACTCGCCCGCGGTCGTGCTCAGCGGCGACATGGCCGGCGAGGTGATGAGGACCATCGTCATGCCGACCGTCGCGGGCATGGCCACGGAGGGGCGGCCGTACACCGGCTGCCTCTACGTCGGGCTGATGCTGACGCCGAACGGGCCGAAAGTGCTCGAGTACAACTGTCGCTTCGGCGATCCGGAGACGCAGGTGCAGATGCTGCGGCTCGAGGACGACCTCGCCGACGTCTGCCTCAAATCCGCCCGCGGCAACCTCGGCGACACGAAGCTCACGTGGCGCAAGGAAGCGGCGGCGTGCGTCGTCATCGCCGTCGAGGGCTACCCCGACGAGTTCGCGAAAGGGCAGGAAGTGGCCATCGATCCGGTCGACGACGAGCAGGTCGTGATCTTCCACGGCGGCACGATTCCGCGCGGCGGGAAGATGATCAACGTGGCCGGCCGCGTGGCCAGCGTCTGCGCCCGCGGCGCGACGCTGACCGAGGCGCTGGTGAAGGCGTACATGAACGTGACGAAGGTGCGATTCGAGGGCGCTCGCTACCGCCGCGACATCGGCTACCGCGCCCTGGAGAACCGCGCGCGCATCTACAGCGGCACCTTCCCGAGCGTGACGACGTGACGCAGCCGTTCGTTTGCATCGTCATGGGCTCCGACTCCGACGCCGAGGTCATGACGCAGGCGTGCGCGGCGCTCGACGAGCTCGGCGTCGCGTACGAGATGCAGGTCGCCTCCGCGCATCGCTCGCCGGAGCGGACGAAGCAGGTCATCTCTGACGCGGAGCGCGACGGCGCCGCGGTCTTCATCGCCGGCGCCGGCATGGCCGCGCATCTTCCCGGCGTCGTGGCCAGCTTCACGACGAAGCCGGTCATCGGCGTGCCGCTCGCGGGGGGCGCGCTGCAGGGGTTCGATGCGCTCTTGGCGATCGTGCAGATGCCGCCGGGGATTCCGGTGGCGACGGTCGCGGTCGGCGGCGCGCGCAACGCCGGCGTGCTGGCGGCGCAGATCATGGCCGGGTCCGACGCGGCGCTGGCCGCGCGCTTGAAAGAACAGCGCGTCAAGATGGCCGAGGGGGTCGCGCAGAAGTCGAAGAAGGTGGAGAGATCGACGCGTGGGGCACGCTCATCGTGACGTTTCGCGAAAACTCCTCATCGCCACGATCGCTACGGCCGTCTTCGTCGTCGTCGAGCTGATCGCCGGCATCGTCGCCAACTCCCTCGCGCTCGTCGGCGACGCCATCCACAACTTCACCGACACGCTCGCCCTCGTCCTCGCGCTCGTGGCCGTGCGCATCGAGCGGCGGCCGGCCAACGCCACGAAGACCTACGGCTATCACCGCGCCGGCGTGCTCGCCGCATTCATCAACTCCGGGACGCTCGTCGCGTTCACGATCTACATCTTTTACGAAGCGTGGCAGCGCCTGCGCGTGCCGCACGCGGTCGACAGCCGGGCCATGCTCGTCGTCGCCGCGCTCGCGTTCCTCCTCAACGCCGCCATCACCTGGTGGCTGCACGATGACGGGCGCGCGGACCTCAACGTCCGCAGCGCCGTCTTGCACATGCTCGGCGACGCCGCGTCGTCGCTCGGCATCGTCGTCGCCGCGCTCCTCATCGCGCGCACGGGGCATTCGTTTTGGGACCCGGCGGTATCGATCCTGATCGGCATTCTGATTTTGTGGAGCAGCTTCGGCGTGCTGCGCGAGGCGGTGAATCTTCTGCTCGAAGGGACGCCGCCCGGCGTCGACCCCGCCGAGGTTACGCGGGCCATCGAGTCGGTTGACGGCATCCTCGGCGTGCACCACCTGCACGTCTGGGGGCTCGGCTCCGCGCGGCGCGCGCTCTCCGCGCACCTCATCGTCGGCGACGTACCGCTCAAGGCCACGAGCCAGCTCCTCGGCCGCGTGAAGGCGCTGCTGCACGACGAGTACGGCATCGAGCACACCACGATTCAGTTCGAGCTCGCGGATTGCCCCGAGGATGATCCGCACTGCCTCCCTATTTCGCGGGAGTCGTGACGGTCACCTTCGTGACGCCGAACGGCAGGAGCATCGAGAAGTTCGGCGCAATGGCGTAGAACGGGCGAAGGTCGATCGGATTGCCGAGGAGCGTCGTGCCCGCTTTCGCGCAGAGGTCGCCGGTGCGGAGAAGGTTCTCGATGGGGCGCTTCACGCGCATGGTCGGGTAGAGCGCGCTCACCTCGTCGCGCAGGTTGCCCTGCGGCTTTTCTTTGTACTCCTTGGTGAACCCAGTGACGGCGAGCTGGTTGCCCTTGACCTCCGCCTGCCAGGCGACGTGCGGCGAGCCCTCGGCCGCGAAGCCGTCGTAGCCGCCGTGGAAGAGGACACCGGCCGGCGTGACCTCGGCGGCCATGTCGATGAGGTGCCCGCACGCGGCGTTGTTGACGTAGGAGACGTCCTGCCTGGCGATGCGGTTCTGCGCGTCGTAGGTGTAGCGCGACGCGACGGTCTGCCCGTCAAGGATTAGATCCTCGCGGTCGAGGAGCCACGCCTCGCCCGCTTTGTGCGCGCGGTACGTGAGGATGCCGGCGCGCTCGAGGTAGTCGGCGCCCTGCACCAGGCCCGGGCCGCTCAGGATCTCGCCGTCGTACGTCCAACCCTCCCGCTTGCGCGCGTCCTGAATCTGCTTTTGCTTCGCCGGCGTGTAATGGAGGTCGTCGAACGGCACGCACGACAGCGTCTCGTTCCTGGCGAGGCGGTCGTCGGCGTAGAACGACGTGCGCGTCGCGCCGTCGCTGCAGGCGCGGGCGTTCGCGTACGGGCCGTGCCAGCAGCGCGGGCACCACATCGCGCCCAAGGGAAGGCGGAGGCCGCAGAACGAACAGACGATCTTCGTCTTCATGTCGTCGATCTCGCTCTCGAGGGCGAGGATGTGCGGCTCGACGTCAGCCTTCGCCGCGGCGTCGAGATCGGCGTAGCGGTGGAAGCGCTCCGCGGCGTTCGCGAACTCGCCGCGCTTCTCGAAGATCATGGCCTCGTTGTAGACCGGCGCCGGATCGGTGGGCCGCTTCTGCTCCGCGTCCTGAAAAAGCTTGAGCGCGGCGTCGTAGTCGCCCTTTTGATAGAGGAAGCGGCCGCGCGTGAAGAGCTCCGTGTACTCGTCCTCGGCCTGCTTTTTCTTCTGCAGCTCGCGCTGGAAATCGAGCTCGAGCTGGAGCTTGGCGAGGTTCGGCTTCTCCGGGCCGTCAGGATAGAGCTGGTTGTAGCGGTCGACTTTCTGCTGCGCCTCGGAGAAGCGTCCGGCCTTGGCGAGCGTGAGCGCCATGTCGTAGAGCACGCCGGCGACGTCAGGCTGGATCTGATCGGCCTTCGCGAACTGCGCGTAGGCCGCGGTGTAGTCCTTCATCGAATAGAACTTCTGGCCGAAGAAGACGGCCTTGGAGAATTCGTCTTCTTGAGCGAATGCCGCGGCCGCGACGAACAACAAAACCAGGAATTTCTTCACTGGAGGAGCGCCTCCACCACCCCGCCCACCCACTCGTCGATCACGGGCGAGGTGGCCAGGTACGAGTAGAGCGCGTGGCGCTTCCCCTCGGACGGCGCGCTCGGCTCGCGCAGCACGCGCGCGGGATCGGGCATGAGCTCGACGACGACGTCGCGCGCGTCGCGCGGCGCCCAGTGCGCGGGCATGTCGCTGCCGAAGAGCTTGGCCACGAGGGCGAGGCGCTCGCTCTCGCTGTGCGCGGCGCGCGCGTCGGCGGCGAGGCGGCCCTTCGAGCTCTCGATGAGCATGCGCAGGTTCGAGAGCACCTGCAGCCGCCGCGTGCAGGCCTCGAGGATCTTGACGTCGGAGAGCGCCGTGCTCGCGGCGAGGATCTTCTGGATGCGGTCGGTCTCGACGGAGATGAACGCCTCGGCCGGATCGTCCGCGGGCGGCGCCGGCTCATCGACCTTCACCTCCGGCGTCGCCGGCGTCGCCACGGGCGCGGGGGGCATCGCGGGCGTCGGCACGATCTCGACGAGCGGCAGATCCGAGATCGCCGGCGCGTCGCCGATCTCGCTCTTCGGCATGCGCAAATCCGCCGGCTCATTCGCAATGGTCGTGGGCGGCGGCGCGGGCGGCAGCGGCACGAGCTTCGCCGCACCGAACGGCGAGCCGGCCGGCGGGTCGGCGCTGCGCATCAGCTCCGAATCCGTTGGCACCTCGGCGTCCATCAGCCGCTCGCGCACGCGCAGCTTCGTGTCGGCCGCGAGCCGCAACTGCGCGTTGCGCGCGGCGTCGTTCAGGTACGTCGCGCTCATGTCGCAGTGGCAGGGGCCGAACTTGTCGGGCTCGTAGCGGTTGTCGTTGCGCTTCCGGTAGAAATCGACCACCGCGAGGTTGTGGCGCATGGCCGCGTCGCGGGCGCGCTCGCACGCCGACTGCGAGGCGAACTGGTTGATGCCGGAGAGCTCGATGAAGCCGCGCGTGTCGGGGCGGTACATCATCACGTGGTAGTGGAAGACGTCGCAGCGCGCGGGCGGCGTCGCCGACGGCGGGCAGAGCAGCGCCTGCCCGAGGGCCGAGCCCGCCGTCACCGCCGCCACGAGAAGGCCGCTTGCGTAGACGCGCATGCGAGAACGGCCGCGATTATACGGGTTCAACGAGATACGGCCTTTCGTCGTACCGCTGCCGACGAAAGGAGAATCCATGAACAAGAAGCACCTCACCATCGCCGGAGTCATCGCGGCGATCGTCCTCGTCGCGGCGCCTTTCGCGCTCGCCCAGCGGATGCACGGCAGAGCTCACGGCGGTCCCGGCGGCGACTTCGGCGGCGTGATGTTCCTCGGGCACCTCCAGCAAGCCAAGCACGCCCTCAACCTGTCGGACCAGCAGGTCACCGACATCGAGAACATCTTCAAGGACCTGAGAACGCAGAACCAGACCTACCGCGACTCGCTGCACGGCGCGATGGCCGACATCGCCACCACGCTGATCAACAACCCGAACGACGTTGCGGCCGCGCAGGCGCTGCTCGACAAGCAGGAAGCGACCGAGCATCAGATGAAGGTCAACGCGCTCCAGGCGGCGTCGAAGGCGCTCAACGTGCTGACGGCCGACCAGCGCGCCAAGCTCGGCGACTTCGTCAAGGAGCACGCAGCCGGCCGGATGATGCGGTAAGCGATGGAGCTGGCGGCCACAGGTTTTTTCGGGGGGCCCGTCAACGGGTCCCTCCTGCTCGATCGTCTAAGCTGGGTAGTGACGGCAGGATTCGAGACACTGCAACAGCCCGGCGACGACAGCTTCGAGCAGCGGGCGATCGACGCGGTCAAGCGCGGAGACGCATCCGCGTACGACTACCTCGTGTCAAAATACATGAAACGAGTGGTGTCGATCGCCTGGGGGATCGTGCGGAACGCGCACGACGCGGAAGACCTCGCGCAGGAGGCTTTCGTGAAGGCCTACCAGACCATCGGCCGCTTCAAGACTGGGCAACCCTTCGGTCCGTGGATCTATCGAATCGTGACGAACCTGGCACTGGACGTAGTCAAGCATCGCAAGCGCTTCCGCCACGAAGAGCTGCGCGACGTCGAGCCGGCGGCCCGCCGCGACGAGGCCGATCTGCCGGCGCGCTCGAACGAGCTGTCGGAGCGCATCGACGACGCCATCGAGTCGCTGCCGGAGATGCAGCGCATCGTGGCCCGGCTCTACCTGGTCGAGGAGTTCAGCCACACCGAGATCGCGGAGATGACGAATTTGAGCGAGGGGACGGTGCGCTCGCACCTCTCCCTCGCGCGCGGAAAGCTCAAAGAGCGATTGAGCGATTTGTACGGAGAAGACCATGAGTGACGACAACTTCCTGGAGCGGCTTCGCGGCGACGCGCGGCAGCTTCGCTACGAGCCCGGCGACTTCGCCTTCGTGCGCCTTCAGGCGCGCGTGCGCGAGCGCCTCACCCAGCCGACCGCGGCCCAGTTTCTGGCGTCGTGGTTCCGGCCCATCTCGGCGTCGCTGGCGGCGATGGCGCTGGTAGCGGCCCTCGGCACCGCCTACTACGTCGACGACACGCGCGACCAGGTGACGATGGATTCCATGGCCTCGAACTCCGTCGAGATCACGGTGGACGGAGCCACGTACAGTGTCGACTAGCCCCCGCGCCGTCGCGGCGCTGCTGATCGTGGCAGCGCTCATCGCCGGCATCGTCGTCGGCGTGGCCGGCGACCGCGCATACCTGCGCTACACGCGGCACATGGCCCCGCATCCGCCGCGGTTTTCATCGGACCGTATGATCCAGCATCTCGACCATGAGCTGCAGTTCACGCCGCAGCAGCGCGAGGCCGTGAAGCAGATCATCGAGCGGCACCGCCAGCGCATCCAGGCCCTCTCCGACAGCATCCGCCCACAGATGCGGCAGGAGCTCGACGCCACGAACGCGGAGATCGAGAAGGTGCTGAATCCCGATCAGCAGAAGAAGTTCCGCGAGCTGTCGTCGCGCATGCACCGCGGCCGGCGCGGCTCGCGCAGCGGCATGGCTCCCGCACCTCCGCCGCCGCAGCCTTAGCGCGATGAATCGGGCCGCACGCGCAAAAAGAACGTGCAGGCCTTCCCCGTCTTCGACTCCACCCACACGGAGCCGGAGTGGGCCACGGCGAACTCGCGCACTTTGAAGAGGCCGCGGCCAGTGCGCTCGGCGGCGTTCGGGTTCCAGACGAACGAAGGCTCGAAGATCGCGGAGCGCAGCTCCTCCGGCACGACCGGGCCGTTGTCCATGACGAAGAAGAGCAGGAGCGGGCGGCCCTTGTGCTCCATCCAGCGGACGCCGATGACGACCTGCCCGCCCGCCGGCACGTAGTGGAGCGAGTTGTCCATCAGGATGCCCAAGGCGTCGGCGAGCTGGTCGTGGTTGCGGAAGCGCTCTTCGAGGTCGGGGACGTCGACCTGCAGGTGAATGCCTTTGAGCTCGGCGAACTGCTGGAAGCGGTTCGAGATGGTGTGCACGACGTCGACGACTTTGGGGATGCGCGTCTCCGGCGCCGGCTCCTCGACCTCGGGCGCCATCTCCAGCGACGAGAGGATCTGATCGATCGTCCCGGCGGCGTCGTCGAGCAGGGCGTCGCTATTGCGCTTGCGCGACGCGGCGATCATGGAGTCACGCAGGAAGCGCATCGGCATCAGCACGGTCTCGCGCACGAAGGCGACGAAGGACGCGTGCGACTCGCTAGCCGAGTCGGCCGGGCGGAACACGAGCACCGCGCCGCTCGCGCCGCCGGAGAGCGGGACGAGCGAGTAGATGATGTTCTGGTTGCCGATGTGCAGCGCCGACGTGGCCGGTACGGAGAGCTCGCCGATGTGCAGCCCGGCCAGCGCCTCGATCTGCTTGACCGTGCCGAGGTCCGACTGGGCGACGCCGAAGAGCCGCTTCGCCTGCGATGTCACGAACTTCACGCTGCGGTCCGGCGCGAGGACGATGGACGCAACGCCGGCGGCGATCAGCACGTTGGCGACGCTGGTGATCGCCAGCGAAGCCGATTCGACGGGGAACGGGAGAATCGGCGCCTTCGGAAACGCCTCGGGGGCAAGCGCAGGAGCCGCTGCCGCTTGAGCTCCCTCGCCCCGCGGAGCGGGGAGAGGGTGGCGCGAAGCGCCGGGTGAGGGGTCGGCCTTCGGAACAGCGGTCGTGCCGCTCTCCGTCTTCCCCTTCGGTTTGCGCGGCTTATCGCACTTCTCGCAAAGAATGCCTTCCGAGATCGCCGCACCACACATAAAACATTTGGAGGCCATTGCGGGTCACCGATCTTAGCAAATCACGGTAGACTCCGCGCCCGCCATGGAAAAAATCGTCGTCATTGGCGCCGGGACGATGGGCAACGGCATCGCCCACGTGGCCGCCGCCTCCGGGTTCCCCGTCACGCTCATCGACGTCGGCGACGAGCTGCTCCGCCGCGCCGTCGACACGATCTCCGCGAACCTCCAGCGCGGCGTCGACAAAGGGAAAATGACCGCCGAGGAGAAGCAGGCGGTCCTCGGGCGTATCAACGCCGTCACCGGGTTTGATGCGGTCGCCGAGGCTGACATCGTCGTCGAGGCCATCGTCGAGAACCTCGCCGCGAAGATCTCGCTCTTCCAAAAGCTCGACAGCCTCGCCCCGCCGGAGTGTCTGCTGGCGTCGAACACGTCGTCGATCTCCATCACCAAGATCGCCGCGGCGACGAAGCGGCCGGAGCAAGTCATCGGCATGCACTTCATGAATCCGGTGCCGGTGATGACGCTCGTGGAGATCATCCGCGGCATCGCCACGTCGGACGAGACGTACAGAAAAACCGAGGACCTGGCCAAGCGGATGGGGAAGACGCCCGTCGAAGCGAACGACTACCCCGGCTTCGTCTCCAACCGCGTGCTGATGCCGATGATCAACGAGGCCATCTTCGCGCTGTACGAAGGGGTGGCCGGCAAGGAAGCGATCGACAGCGTGATGAAGCTCGGCATGAATCACCCGATGGGGCCGCTCACGCTCGCCGACTTCGTCGGCCTCGACGTCTGCCTCGCAGTGATGCGCGTGCTCGAAGAAGGGTTCGGCGATCCGAAGTACCGGCCGTGCCCGTTACTGGTGAAGATGGTGGATGCGGGCTGGCTGGGGAGGAAAACGGGACGCGGGTTTTATCAGTACGGAAAGTGAGATTTCGAATCTTCGCAATTCCGTGACTTACTTCCCGTGTTTTAATCCGCCAAACAACCATGCTCTGTCAAACCTGCAGCGCCTTCAACGACGACGAACGCGAGTTCTGCTACCGCTGCCAGAACAAGCTCATGGTCCTCTCCGGCGTCACCTCGTTCGAGGAAGACGAGATCGAGGACTACGAGGAGGAAGAAGACCTTTCCCTCGACGAGCACCTGCTCGAGCGCGTCTCGGCGATCGAAGAGATCGTCAAGCGCTCCGCGGAGACGCTGCGCACCGTCGTCGACGCCGTGCAAAAGCATGAGCGCGCGAACTTCATCAATCAGACCGGCCTGCTCTCGGTCAAGGAGCTGCTGGAGAAGAAGAACCTCGTCTCCTCCGACGAGCTCGTCGAGCTGTGGGAATCGAAGATGGGCGAGCAGATGCTCGCGCTGGAAAAGAAGCAGCGCTTCATCGAGCGCCGCGACCGCATGGTCTCGCTCTTCCGCAAGGGCGACAAGCGCGAGCGCTTCCTCCAGCACGTCGGCGAGGCCGCCGCGGCCTTCGACGCGTTCGATCCCGACCGCGGGATGAAGGCGCTGGAGGAAGGATTCAAGCTCGACCGCGACAACTACGAGCTCTCCTTCTTCCTCGGCGAAATGTACTTCAACGACGGCAACGTCGACCGCGCCAAGCACTACCTCGAGCGCACGCTCGAAGTGCAGCCCGACCACTTCGACGCGGCCGTCTTCTACGGCGTGCTGCTGCACGAGCGGCAGGACCTGAAGGGCGCCGAGCGCTGGCTGCGCCGCGCGATTCAGATCTCCCAGGACTCGTTCCTCCCCTACTTCTCCCTCGGCGCGATCTACGCGCGCAAGGGGAAGCTGCTGCGCGCGCAGAAGTTCCTCGAGAAGGCGATCCAGATCGAGGCCATCCCGCAGGCCTACTTCCTCCTCGGCACGATCTTCTACGACAAGGGCCAGCTGGAGCGGGCCATCCGCTCGTTCCAGAACGCGCTGAAGCTCGACCCCGAATACGAGGAGGCGATCTACCACCTCGGCCTCTGCTATCTCGACCGCAACTGGAACCGCAAGGCGATTCAGTGCTTCCAGGAGGCGCTGGAGCTCAATCCCAACAAGATGGAGTACCAGCAGGCGGTCAAGATCTACGAAGGCATCTCCGGCCACACGCCGCTCGAAGGGCCGGCGGCGACGGAGTTCGGCGAGGCGGAGACGCTGGTCACGCAGGGCAACTACATCGAGGCGCTCGATCACTACCGCCAGGCCGCGCAGGAAGAGCCGGAGAACGTCAATATCCTGATGCCGTACGCGCTCCTCTGCTCGCACCTCGACATGAACGGCGAGGCGATCGCGGTGGCGCGGCGGATTCTGAAGCAGAAGCCGACCGAAGTGGTCGCCGCGGCTGCGTACACGACGCTGGTCGAAGCGCTGCGCGCCGAGGGGAACTTCAAGGAGGCGAACCGCGCGCTCGAGGAGATGCTCGGCGAGTACACCTCGAATTACGCGAAGTCGATCGCCTATTACGAGAAGGCTTACAACCTCGCCGAGATGGGCGAGAGCCTCGACGAAGCGCTGGAGAGCGCGCAGCTCGCGCTGCGCTACTCGCCGAAGGAGCTGAAGCAGTTCCCCCTCGCCGCCCTCGGATGGGTCTACTTCAAGCGCCGCGACTTCGGCAACGCCGTCGATTTCCTCTCGAAGTCCGCGGAGCTCGGCCCGACGGCGACGAATCTCATGCACCTCGGCATGGCCCTCCTCGAAAGCGGCCAGAAGGACCGCGCCCGCCAGGTCTTCCGCCGCGCCAAGAGCTTCAAGACGAAGGGCGCCGGCCTGGAGGAGAAGATCCTCGAGCAGGTGCGCTCGACGACGAAGCTGATCGACCGCCTGCACGCCCGCCGCCGCCGCGCCGCGTCGAAGCCGAGCGAGCGGTAGCGCACGTATTGCGCCCACACGCCCGGGGAACGACGATGGCGCCTCCGGCGGGCCGCCACGGGCGGCAGCGCTGCTTGCCTAAGGCTGACGCACGCGGGTCGCTCTAGGCGCGAGTCTCGCTACCCCACGCGCCTCGACAAGCGCTGCCGGCCGTGCCGGCCCGCCGGAGGCGCTCCGGTCGTCTCCCGGGGGCGCGGGCGGAATACGTGCGCTACCGCTTCTCGTCCTCGGCCCAGCGCACGTTGTCGTGCACTTCGTCGACGAACGTGAGCTTCCAGCCTTGCGGCGTGCGCTTCCATGTCTCGCGCTGCGTCACGCTTGTTTCCACGCGCCGGAGCACGCCTTGGGGGTTCGGTTGGCGGCGCGAGAAATGCTGCCGCACCGTGGCGATGGCTTCGTCTCCGCGCACGGTGAGGGTCACGATGTCGTTGCTCGCCTTGATCGGCGGCTGGATGCCGGCGAGGAGGCCGCGGGCGCGCGCGGCCATGAATGCGGCGTTTCGCGGCGGACTATCCGGCGGAATCGTCGCGAAGTCGTCCGTGCGCAACGCTTGAAAGGCGTTGAAGTCCTTTGCGCTCACGGCTTCGCCGAGCTTCTCGTAGGCTGCGTGGATCGCTCGGGAGACTGCGGGCGATGCGGGATGCTCCACAGCCTTTCTTTGGAACGTCTTCTGATCGATGGCGATCGAGTGGCCGCGCACGGTTCCTCGGAGCTCGCTCCGCGTGTCGTCCTCGCGCCGGGCCGTGGCGATCAGTTGTTCTCCCTCGATGCGGATCGGGTCGAGCGCGGCCAAGCCCCGCTCGTCGATGAGATGCCCGCGCAGTTGACCGTCATATCCGATGTGCAGCTCCAGCGTGGCGTGCGGAGCTTCGTAACGTCCGGCCAGTCCCGTGGCCACGAGCACGACAGCGAGAATCGAGATCATGCGTCACCCCCTAACGCACGATCGGACGAACGCCGCGGTCGACCGTTAGCTGGAACACGTCCGGCCGCCCGTAGTGGCCGGCAACGTCCAACTGGAAGCGCGGCCCGCGCAGCAGCGACGGGACGATCTCCGCGTAGGCGATCTCCTGGCGCTCGTGCATCGGCTCGACGACGAACTTGCCGTCGGGGTTGATGACCGCGCTGTCGCCGGGGTTGATCCACTCGCCGTCGTCGAAGCGAAGGTTCTCCGGCACGTCGTCGCGCCGCAGCGCGGAGCCGCAGCCGATGACATAGCAGCGCCCTTCCTTGGCGATGTGGCGCAGCGTCGAGATCCACGGCTCGCCGCAGTCCCACGTCGGCGCGACGTAGATCTGGACGCCGGCGGCGTACATGGCGAAGCGCGCCAGCGGCATGTAGTTCTCCCAGCAGATCAAGCCGCCGACGGTGCCGAAGCCAAGCTCGAACGTCCCCAGCGTGCTGCCGTCGCCGTGCGCGTGCACGAGGCGCTCGCCGGAGGTCGGGACCAGCTTGCGGTGCTTGCCGGCGAGCGTGCCGTCGCTGCCGATGTAGAGCATGGAGTTGTAGAGCGTCGTGCCGCTGCCTTCGGTGTTGATCTCGTTGACGCCGATGGCCACGGTGATGCCGTTCTCCCGCGCGGCGGCGCAGAGCGTCTCCGTCGCCGGGCCCGGCACCGCCACGGCGTTGTCGAGCAATTGCGCGTACAGCGCCCGCAGCGTGCGCGTGTCGCCCGCCGCCACGTGCCAAACCCAGAACGGGTAGCACGGCACGAAGGCCTCGGGGAAGACGACGAGCTTCGCGCCGCGCGCGGCGGCCTCGCGGATGGCGGCGCACGCCTTCGCGATCGTGGCGTCGCGATCGATGAAGACCGATGAGATTTGTGCGGTGGCAACGAGGAACGGCTCCATGACGCCGATTCTAGCGGCGTTCACGGGCCGGGCTTGCTGCACGTCTCAGAAACGAGAGAGAGGAGGGCCACATGGCCAATCCATTGTCGATGTATGTCCCGATCAAGCAGGATAAAGATAGTCAGAAGGCCGCCACCGATGCGGCGAAGGACTTCGTCAAGAACGTGGAGGACGGTCTCAACGCCTCAGGGATCGTCCACTACGCCAAGCTCGTCCTGATCCCGAACGCCGACGGCGACGGCACGCAGGCGCTCTTTCTCAGCACCGTATTCGACGAGAGCATGCGCGAGTACCTGCGGTTCTTTTGGGAGCAGCCCGGAATCAACATCGCCATTCAGGGCATCGCGGCCGTCGCCGCCACTGCGCCCGATCCGCCCATCACCGATCTCGACTCGTTCCAGAGCTTCATCGAGAGCGTCGACCTCGAAGCCGATCTGTACCAGGCCTACCCGGATACGGTGAAACAGATCAAGGCGAAGAAGTCATAGCCGCGATGGACTGCGATCCCGGTCCCGAACCGGCGCGGTCGAAGCTGCAAGGGCTGATCGTGCGCGGGTACACGCACCCGCACTCGACGCACATGCTCTTCCGCTTCCCCGGCCGCGCCGCCGCCGCGGCGTTCGTGAAGGCGCTCCTTCCGCGTCTGCAGTCGGGCGCGGACTGGGGCGCCGCGAAGCCGGCGCTGATGCTGAACATCGGCTTGACGTTCGCCGGCGTGAAGATCGCGACGGCGCTGGGGAGCGACTTGAACCGCTTCCCGATGGTCTTCCAAAAGGGCCCGACGTCGAAGTGGTCGCAGCAGACGCTCTACGACCTCGGCGACAGCGCTCCGGAGAACTGGTGGGCGAAAAACTTCGCGCCGGGCGAACTCCACTGCATTGTCCATGCGTACGCGCTCGACGAGACGGCGGAGAAGGAGATCGTCGCGTTCATCGCCGACGCAGCGACGAGCGCCGGCGTGGAGGAGCTCTTCGGCACCGCGGACAAGTCGCGCTTCACGCAGGCGCAGTTCAAAGACGACCTGATCCAGTTCGGCTACCGCGACGGCATCAGCAATCCCTCGCTGCAGTGGCCCACGTCCGGAAAGCCGTTCGACGCCGGCACGCTCGACAACTTCGTCCTCGGCTATCCGGCCTGTACGCCTTTCTCGCCCGGCCCGGCCGGCGACAACGCCGCCGCACGCTTCGCCAAGGACGGCTGCTACAACGCCTTTCGCGTGATCTCGCAGGACGTCGCCGGCTTCGAGACGTTCCTCGACGAGGCGGCGAAAGGCGTCGTGACAACGCTCGGCATGCCGGCCGCGGAGGCGCGCGAGTGGATCGCCGCGAAGATCATGGGACGCTGGCGCAACGGCTCGCCGCTCGTGCTCTCGCCCGACGCGCCCGACGACGCCACCCGCGACGTCAAAGCGTTCGTCTATGCCGACGACAAGGCCGGGCTGCGCTGCCCGATCTCCGCGCACATCCGCGTTTCCAACCCGCGCGATCAATCAGTCTTCCCGGCCAACTTCCCCGCGCCGCGTCTCATCCGCCGCGGCATGCCTTACGGCCCGCCCGGCCTCGAGCCGGGCGCGGACCGCGGCCTCATCGGACTCTTTCTCTGCGGCGCGCTCGACCGGCAGTTCGAGACGGTCTACGCCTGGATGAACCAGAACACCTTCAGCGACGTTTTCAGCCCGAAGTTCAACACGCAGGACGCCGTCGTGGGAGCGCGCGCCCGCGTCGGCGTCGACACCCAGTTCGTCGCGCAGACGGCCAAGGGAGAGATCCGCTGCACGATGCCGCAGTTTCTGACTACGCGTGGGACGGCGTACTGCCTGATGCCGAGCATCGCGTCGATCGAGGCGATCGCGGAGCAACGCGTGTGACGACTACCGCGACGACGAGATCCGGATCGTCCCCTCTTCCGCGTACAGCTCCAGCTTCTCGCCGCCGCCGTTGATCTTGCCGGTGGCGCGCACCCGCGTCCGGCCGCCGACCTGCTCCTTGCGGATCTGCAGACCGTTGAAGTCGGAGATGATCGGGTCGGCGTCGCTGTCCGTGGTCATGACCGTGGCGTCGACGTCGGCGCCGAAGCGCGAGGTGAGGTTGAGAAGCACGTTGCCGCGCGCGGTGTGGGCGCTGATGCGCTGCGTCCGCTGCGTCGGATCGGAGTTGATGGTGATGTCGCCCGAGCGCGTGTCGGCGTCGATCGGGCCGGCGGCCTGGCGGACGATGATGTCGCCGCCGAGGGATTTGAGCGTCGTCGGACCGCCGGTGTACTGCACCTCCACGATGCCGCCGTCGGTCGTGATCGTGCCCCCGACGCGCGCGGCGCGCACGAGGATGCGCCCCACGCCCGTATGCGCAAAGAGGCCCGCCATCGCCTCGGTAATGCTGATCGGACCGCCGACCGACGTCGCGTTCAACTCGCCGTAGACCGTGCCGAGCTCAATCGCCCCGCCGCCGGTAAAGACGCGCAGCGCGCCCCGCGCTTCGCCGATCTGGATGTCCGCCAGGCGCTGCGAGATCTCCATCGGTCCCTGCACCGTCGGGATCTGCACGCGCATCATCTGCGGGACCGACGCCGTCGGATCGCCGATGGTGTGCACGAGATCGCGCACCGGGCGCGACGTCGACCCGTCCTGCCCGTTTGCCAGGATGGCCACGCGGCCGAGCATCGTCCCCGTCACCAGGTGCGGGCCGCCGGGCGCGTTCACGCTGCCGCGAAAGACGCGCCCTTCCCACCGGCCGCGCAGCGGCAGCGTGGTCCAAAGGTCGCCGCGCAGCGTGTCGGCGATCCAGTCGAAATTCGAGTCGGCGGGGAGGTGCACTTCGATGCTGGCGTTGATGGCGTTGATCTGCGCGTGCGACACCGGCTTGGACGCGTAGTTGTAGACGATGCGCCCGTTCACCGACTCCACGATCGACGCGCCCGTCACGTTGTCGAACACGATCGCGCCGCTGAACGCCTTCACCGTCACGTTGCCCATGATGTTGGAGACGTGGACCTGGTCGGCGCTCGTGGTCAGCACGCGCACGTGCACCGTCTTCGGCAAGCGCACCGTGTACTTGACGCTGCTGCTCCAGCGCGGGCTGCGCAGGGGCGGCACGATCGTCTTCACCACGCACTGGTGCGGGTTGTTGCAGTCGAAGCTGATCTTCGTGTTCTCGCGGGCCTCGTTGCGCGACTCGCGGTCGACGGCGATGATCGTCGTGACGGCGCTGATCGTCGCCACCGCGCCGTCGATGCCGGAGATCTCGATCGTGCCGTCGGGGTTGTCGACCCAGAACGTGCCGGCGATGTCCAGCGGGTACGTTTTGGTGATCGGGCCGTCGACGTACACCTGGTTCGCGGCGCTGAGCGGCAGCGCGAAAACGAGGAGCGCGGCGGCGAGGAACGGGGTCTGTCTCATCACGGTTTGATGTTGCTCAGCGCCTCCGCCGCCTTGACCCGGACGTACATGTTCTCGTCGTCCTGCGCGGCCTTGGCGCGCAGCGTGTCGAGCGTGGCCGCGTCGGCCTGGCCGCCCTTCTTGAGGAGGTTCGACAGCGCTTCGACGGCTTTGAGGCGCACGGCCGGATTCGGATCGGTCTTGAGCGCCTGGATCAGCGCCTCGCGCGAGTCGCTCGTCGCGCCGCCCGCCGGCAGATTCGTCAGCGTCTCCACGGCCTTGATGCGTACGCCTTCGTGCGTGTCGTTGCGGAGGACGTTGGCCAGCGCGCGGGTGATCTCCGGATCGGCGTTGCCGGGCTGCGAGTACGTCGAGCGCACCCAGTCGATGGCGCGCGACTGCGACGGCGCCATGCGGTCCTCGTTCTCGAGGACATAGCGCATCAGCCGCACCATGGTCTTGTCCGTCGGACGGCCGGTCACGGTCACGTGCGAGGTGATGTCGAAGGACACGCCGATCTGGTCGTCCGGCTGGTTGAGCTGCGTGAAGTTGACGTTCTGGATGTCGGGACGCCCTTCGATGACCGGGCTGATGGAGTTGGCGTCGAGCACGCGCGACTCGGCGATGGAGAAGGCGGCCGGCCGGTACGGCGTCGCGGACGTGATCTTCGCTTCGGTCGTCGGAGTTGCGGGCTTGTCGAGGACCGTCGTCGTCGGCAACGTCGTGCGATGGCCAGCCAGGTACGACCCGCCGGCGATCACGACGACCGCGGCGGCCTGCGCGAGCCAACGGAACGCCGGCCGGCGACGAAACGGAACGACGTTCGCCACCTCGACCGGCGGGTTCACGCGGTTGAGGAATTGCTGTTTCACGTGCGGCGGCACGTCGCGCTCGGGGAGCTCTTCGAGCAGGCTCCACGTCTCGCGGTAGCCGGCCCACTCGTCGCCGCACGCGGCGCACTGCTCGATGTGCTGGTGCGTGGTCTCGCGCCGCACCGGGTCGAGCGACTCGGTCAGCAGCAGCGGCATCTGCTCGCGCATCAAAGTGCAGTCAGACATCGTTCACCTCCGCTCGCCTCACCGGTGAGCGCTTTCTTCAGCGTTTCCATGGCTCGGAACACGCGCGTTTTCACCGCCCCCTCCGAGCATCCGGAGATCTGCGCGATCTCCGCGTACGACAGCCCCTGGTAGCGCGAGAGCAGGATGGCCTCGCGCTGGTCCGGCGTCAGGATCTGCAGCGCTTTCTGAATCCGCAGCTGGTTCTCGCGCTGCTCGAGCCGGTGGTGCGGCGACTCTCTCTGGTCGGCGGCCAGGGTCACCAGCACGTCGTCCGAGTCTTTCGGCTTGTTGTCGCCCTTGCGCAGGTAGTCGCGGCACCAATTGGCCGCGATGGAAAAGAGCCAGGTGGAGAGCTTTGCCTCTCCATTGAACTGGTTGGCGTACTTGAGCATCTTGACAAAGACTTCCTGGGTTGCGTCCTCCGCCGCCTCGCTGTTGCGGAGGAAGCGGTACGTGAAGTTGTAAATCCGTCCTGAATAGCGGTCGTAGATCTCCGAGGCGGGGGAGAAGTCGCCCGCCTGAACGATTTTCATGAGCTCCTGATCGCTCAGGGACTTCATCTCCCTCGGTTCTCTCTGCTTCGACGCGGACATGGTGGAAAGGTTACAGACCGGCTGTTTGGAGCTGCGGAACAGCCGCCGGAGCGCCTTCATTGCGCTCGATCGAGGCGACCACGAGGGCGAAGAGGTCGAGCATGGCCAGGAAGACCTCCGTATCGCCGAAGTTGAACTCGAACATCCCGGCGATGACGAACCCGACCGTGACGGCGACGCCGAGCTCCGCGTACTTCGAGCCCCACCCGCGCGCGCACTCTCTTAGAAAGAGCACAATCAGCACGACATAGGCGGCGAGCCCGAGGATGCCCCGCTCCGCCCAGAGCTGCACGAGGTTGTTGTGCAGGTGCGGGATGCGGAAGCGCGGCGCGTCCGGCTTCCGGTAGAGCGGATAGACCTCTTTCATGTTGCCCGGGCCGACGCCGAGGACCGGGACGTCTTTGATGATCTCGACGCCACCCTCGAACATCCGGATGCGGTCGAAGTTCGACGACTGCTTCGTGTCGAAGGTGGACATCAGCCGCGCAAAGTAAGGCAGCGGCAGGAAGGTGATGACGAGGATCCCGACCGGGACGGCGTAGGCGAGGAGGCGCGGCCGCTTGAGCGCCGCGAGCACGAGCACGGCGACGAGCCAGCCGAGCCAGGCGCTGCGGGTGAAGGTCATGAGGAGCGTGAGCGTCGTCAGAATCAGGCCGCCGAGGAGCCAGAGGTTGCGCCGCTCGTGAATCCACAGCACCAGAAACATCAGCGCCATCGGCAGCATCAGCCCCGAGTACGTCATGACGTGCGGCGCCGGCCCGGTGATGCGGTGCTCGAGATCGCGCTGGTGCAGTGCGAAATACTGCACAAAGCCGTACAGCGATGAGAAGACGCCGAAGGCGAGGAAGGTCTTGATCGCCAGCTCTCTCGTCCGCGGCACGTTGCGGAAGAGGATGAGCGCCGCGGGGAAGAGGAGGCACTTGAGCCATAGCGCGCTCTCCCCGAAGGCGTGCTTCGAGGCGCCGTTGGCGATCGAGGAGACGGAGGAGTCGAGCGCGTAGACGAAGAGGGGGAAGTAGAGGATGTGGAACGAGGGGCGGATCTCCCCTTTCCAGATCAGCCAGGAAAGCGTCCCGAGCATCAGGACGAGGCCGAGCTCCGAGGAGGCAATCCAGCCGGAACAGAAGATGTGGACGAGGTAGAAAAAAGTGGCGAGACGAATGCCGCGCGTCACATTTCCTCGAACGCCTCGTCCACCAGCATCACCGGGATGTCGCTCACGATCGGGTAGATCCGGTGGCACTTGACGCACTGCAGGCCCTGCTCGACGACCGGCTCCTCGCCGCGGAACTTCTCCCGGAACTTATCGCGCACCGCCGTGCTCCGCTCCGCCGACAGCGGCACCATGCGCACCTCTTCCTTGCAGAGCGGGCAGGCGAGGATCTCCAGCAATTCCGTGTCGATGGCCATGGGCGGCGCGAAGTGTAGCATTCGCGGCGCAATGCGCGTCCTGCACCTCGCCGCCGGCAATCGATGGACCGGAGCCGCCGCACCGGCGTTCGCCGAGGTGGCGGCGCTGCGCGAGGCGGGCGTCGACGCGCACTACGCGTACGTCGGCGGCTACAAGCTCGAGCAGAAGCTCGCCCACGTCGGTTTTGCGCACCCGACGATCGCCAAGGCCCAGAACCCCCTCTCGTTCATGCGCACCGCCGTGGCCCTGGAGCATCTCATCGACCACCACGGCTTCGACGTCGTGCATGCGCACCTCACCTACGACCACGTGCTGGCGCGCTTCATCGCCGGGCGGGAGAAGGTGCGGGTCGTGCGCACGTTCCACTCGCGGCGGGTGATCCGCGGCGACCTCTTCACGCGCGCGCTGATCCGCCGAACGGACGCGCTCTGCGTCATCAACAACACGCTCGCCGAGGCGCGGCCGATCCGGGACCGCTTCGCGCTCTACACGCCGCCGCCGCTCGACACGCAGCAGTTCACGCCCGAGGGGCCGGACCTGCGCGAGGCCTACGGCGTCGAGGAGGGGGCGCTGCTCCTCGTCGCCATCGGCAAGCTCGATCCCTCGCGCGGCTTCGAGGACGTGCTGCGGACATATGCGCTGGTGCGGCAGGCGATCGCGAAGGCGCGGCTGATGATCATCGGCCACGGCCCGCACCGCCCCGCGCTCGAAGCGCTCGCGAGCTCACTGCAAATCGAGCCGATCTGGGCCGGCTATCACGAGGACGACCTCGCCGCGCACTACCGCGCCGCCGACGTGCTGCTCTTCACCGCGCGCGGCTCCGACGAGGGCCACCGCGCGGTGATCGAGGCGATGGGCTGCGGCGTCGTCCCGGCGACGTATCGCCTCGACGGCATGCCCGCGATCCTCGGCGAGCTCGGCGCGGAGTCGCTGGCGCCGTCGCCGACGCCGCAGGCGCTGGCGGAGCGGGTGATCGCCATCGCGCAAGGCGATTTAGCGGCGTCGCGCCGCGCGGCGTTCGCGCGGTCGGCGGAGTTTTCGTATCCGCGCGCCGCGGAGCGGCTGATGCAGTTGTACGAATCGCTTTGATTCAGTTTATCCCTCGCGAAGACGAGGGATCATCCACGACACCGCGCGACACGAGCCACGCAGCACGACTCGCGCGGTGTTACAGCTGATCCCTCGTCTGCGCGAGGGATAAACTTCATATCGTCCGCAGCAGCGCCCGCACCGGGCTGGCATCCCCACCCCGAATCCGCAGTGGCGCCGCAATGAGCTCGTACGCCCCCTCGGCCACGCCATCGAGCACGAGCCCCTCTAGATTCGCCATGTCGTACTCGGCGAGCGCCTGGTGCGACTCCAGCGCCTTCGACTCGAACGGATCGACCGAGGGCGTGTCGATGCCGACGAGGATCACGCCGTGCTGGTGCAGCGCGTCGATGACCTCGGGCGACAGGCTCGCGAAGTCGTCGTTCCAGTTCTGGGGATCCGGAAACGTGCCGGTGCGAAAGAGCACGCGCGGCGCGGTGATGGCCTTGCCGGCGATGTGCATGGGACGGATGCGGTCGCCGCGCTCGACGTTCACGTGCACGACGATGCACTGGCCGATGTAGTAGTCGAGCGAGACCGTGGCGATGTCGGCGCCACCGGCGGTGTAGTGGCTCGGCGCATCGGCGTGCGCGCCGGCGTGCAGCGTCGTGCGGACGTCGGAGAGCGTCATGTGCGCGCCGGCGTCGATGTCGAGGCTGACGTTGCGCGCGAATGCTGTATCGCTGGGCCAGACCGCGATTGCCGCGTCGAGGATGGGCGAGATGTCGATGAGCGTCATGCGCCCGCGATCACTTTCAACTCGACGAGGATCGGCGTCGGCAGCGAGTCGACGCCCACCGTCGTCCGCGTCGGCTGGATCTTCCCGAGGGTCTCGGCGTAGACGCGGTTGAAGCGCTCGAAGTCGCGCTTCATGTCGGTGAGGTAGACGGTGACGTCCAGAACCTTATCGAGCGAGCTTCCGGCCTCTTCGAGGATGGCCTTGACGTTTGCGATCGTCGCGCGCGTCTGCGTCTCGATGTCGGGCGCCGGCACTTCGCCCGTCCCCGGCTTGCGCGGGCCGACGCCGGAAAGGAACAGAAGATTGCCGACGCGGCGCGCGTGCGGGTACGGGCCGACCGGTGGCGGCGCCTTCGGCGTGACGACGACTTCGGGCGACTCTTCGCCGGGCGGCGGCGCGGCTGCGGCGAGGACGTTGTGCGTCTCCAGCCCCGTGCCGCTCGACTGCGCGAACGTGATCGGCGCGCCTTCGTCGAACTCCTTCTCCCACTCGATCTCTTTCTGCGGGTTCGGCGTCAGCTCGACGATGGCGTTGCCGGTGCCCCAGACCGGCTGGTAGTCCCACACTTTGCCGTCGTAGCGGTTGTGCTCCCCCATCAGCGCCGCGAGCCACCAGATCGCCTTGAAGCCCATGTCGGCGTTGGCCTCGCGGGCGAAGTCGCGCGCGACCTGGGCGACGTCTTCGAGCCGCCCCTCGCCGAGCATCTCCAGGATCTTGCGGTTCCACTCGTCGTCCTTCGCCGAGGAGACGCGGTCGTTCGCGGGATCGATGTCGCCGACTTCGTATCGGTTGGAGAGGTTCGTCACGACGACGACGATGGTCTTCTTGCCGTAGTGGTCGATGGCGGCGCGGCCGGCCATGCCGAGAGCGCGCGTCTCCTCGCGCTCCGCGTAGATGTTGCAGGAAACGACGGAGGCGGGGACGGCGTTGTCGGGGTTGAGGAGCTTCAGCGCCACGACGGTGCCGGTGTCGATGGGGAAGCCGTGGTAGTCGACCGCCGCCGCCTGCATGCCGTTCTGCTTACAAATCTCGCAGTAGAGCTTTCCGAACTCCGGATCGACGCGGAACTCGTACGGGATCTCGCCGAACTGGTACCAGTTCTGATCGACGAGGATCCACTTCGGCGCCGGGTCGGTCTGGAACAGATGGCCGATGACCGAGAACCACTGCGTGGAGTAGACGAGGATGAGCTCCGCGCCCGAGGCGGCGATCTCGCGGCCGACCGCCTCGTAGCTTGCGCGCAGCGACGCCCAGCCCGGGCTCTTCTCCGGCGCGAGCAGGACGTGCGGCTGACCGGGGACGATGTATGCCTTTTGGATGGGCATCTAGTGCACGTACGTCTCCCGCTCGACGACGTCTCTCCTCGACTGGATGATCGACGTCGCCAGCAGCGCCCGTCTGCCGATCTCCTCCCACTGCGCGGTGCGCACGAGGTCGGGGACGGCGAGCGACGCGCCGAGGTTGACGGCGACGCAGCCGGCGTCGAGGTAGGGCTCGATCATGTCGAGGGCCACGGGGCCACCGGCGAGCATCTGCACGTCGCGGATCGGGCCGCGGATGGTGCGGATGTAGTCGGGACCGCCGAGGTGCGGGGCGGGGTAGACCTTGACGATGTCGGCGCCCGCTTCCCAGGCGCGGATGATCTCGGTCGGCGTGGCCGCGCCGGCGATGGAGAGGAGGTCGTTCTCGTTCGCGTACTCGATGATCTGGAAGTCGGTATGCGGCGAGACGATGACGTGCGCGCCGGCGCGGCGCGCGAGCGCGGCGTCGTTGGTGCTGCGCACGGTGCCGGCGGCGAGGACGACGTCGGCTTCGGCGTAGCGCGCGACGAGCTTGGCGATGAGCTCGAACGCGTCAGGCGTGGTGAGCGTAACCTCGATGATGCGCACGCCGTTACGGGCATACGCATCCGCCACGGCCTCGGCCGCCTCGGCCGTGTTTTCCCGGACGACGCCGATGATCTGCTCGCTGCGGGCCTTTTCGAAGAGGGAGGTGCGGAGGGACATGCCCGAATTCTAGTTCAAGCGCGCCGTGAGCATTCTGAACTCCGGCTCCTCGCGAAGAACGTCCAACCGCGGGTCGATATTGATGAACACCAGCCACGCCGAGCGATCCTCGTACGCCTCCTGCAACTTCGCCAGCGCCGCCGCCTTCTCGCCCAGCCCCGCGTAGATGACCGCGATGTCGTACGGCGAGATGTAGCGCGTCTTCGCCTGCTCGGCGAGCATCGTCAGGATCAGCTCCGCCTCCCGCCGCTGGCCCCCGATCGCGCGGGTGTGGCCGAGCATGGCCAGGAGGATCGGCACGCGCTCCGTCTCCAGCGCGAGCTGGAACGCATGCAGCGCTTCCTCGTAGCGGCCCTGCTGGCCCAGGGCCATGCCGCGCCAGGCCTGGGCGGGGATGAACTTCTCGTCGAGCTCCAGCGCCTTCTCGAAGCGGGCGATGGCGGACTCGTAGTCGCGGGCGAAGTAGAACGGCCAGCCGCCGTGCACCACGATGATGCGCGACAGCGGATCGAGGTCCGTCGCCTTCTTCACCTGTTCGAGCGACGCGTCGAACCGCCCGCGCGCGCAGAGCAGCATGCCGTAGCCGTCGTGCGCCGTCGCGTAGTTCGGGTTCAGCTTGATCGCGCTCACGTACGCCGCCTCCGCCCCCTCCCAATCCCACTCGTACCACCACTTCACCGCCGCCAGCGACGCCCACGCCTCCGCCAGCGACCCGTCGATCTTCAGCGCCTGCTCCGCCGCGGCCTTCGCCTTCGGCATGGCCTCGCGCGGCGGCAGTGGGACGTTCGTCGCCAGCGTCATGTAACTGTCGGCCAGGCCCGCGTACGCGGTGGCGAACGACGGATCGCTCTCGATGGCCTCCTGAAAGTGCGCGATCCCCTTCTTCAGACTCTCCTCGGTTCGCTTGTTCCACTGATAGCGTCCCTTGAGATAGAGCTGGTACGCCTCCGTGTTCGCCGTCGACGTCTTGCGCAGGCGCTTCTTCTCCGCGCCGGTCAGGCGGATGCGCAGCTTCTCGGCGATCTCCTGCGACATCTCCTCCTGCAGCGTGACGAGGTCGGCGATCTGGCGGTTGTACTGCTCGCCCCAGAGGTGCGCGCCGTCGAGCGAGTCGACCAGCTCGACGTTGATTACGATGCGGTCGCCGACGTGCTTCACGCGCCCGCTCAGCACCGCGCGCACGCGCAGGTCGCGCCCGACGGCGCGCGGATCGACTTCGCGGCCCTTGTAGCGGAACACCGTGCTGCGCGCCATCACCTTGAGCTTCGGCAGTTGCGAGAGCTTGTTGATGACCCCCTCGGTCACGCCGTCGGAGAGGTAATCGGTGTCGGCGTCGGCGCCGCCGTTCTGGAACGGCAGGACGGCGATGGAGTCGATGGCCTTCGACTTTCGCGTGCGCGGCCGCGGCAGGAGATCCATGCGCGTCGAGGAGCTCGACGAGATCGCGCGCAGCGTCAGCGCCAGGTCGCGCGCCGACTGGAACCGCTGCAGCGGATTCTTCTCCACGCACCCTTCGATGACGCGCTGGAACTCCGGCGGCACGGCCTCGGCCAGCTCATCGCGCGAGACGTCCTCCTTGAGGATCGCCGCGATCGTGGCCGCGCCGGAGCCTCGCTGGAACGGCTTCTTCGACGTGACCATCTCGTAGAGGATGCAGCCGAGGGAGAAGATGTCGGCGGTGCCGTCGACCGCCTCGCCCTTGAGCTGTTCCGGCGCCATGTACGCGAGCGTCCCGACGATCGTCCCCGGATCGGTGCGGAACTTCCGCGTCGGCAGGTTTCCGGTGTCCTCGCTGGTGAGGAACGGATCGGTCTGGGCGAGGCCGAAGTCGAGGATCTTGATGCGCCCTTCGCGCGTGAGGAAGACGTTCTCCGGCTTGAGATCGCGATGGACGACGGCGCGCGAATGCGCGGCGGCCAGCCCCTCGGCGATGTCGGCGCCGATGTCGACGGCGGTGCGCCACTCGATGATGTCGTTCGAGAGGCGGGCGCGCAGCGTCTCCCCTTCGAGGAGCTCCGTGACGACGAAGAACGTGCCGTCCTGGTCGCCGTAGTCGAAGATCGAGAGGACGTTCGGGTGCGAGAGCGAGGCGATCGCGCGGGCCTCGCGCTCGAAGCGCGCCAGCGAGTCGGCGTCGCGCGCGGAATCGGGCAGGAGGACCTTGATGGCCACGTCGCGTCCGAGGCGAGGGTCGCGGCCGCGGTAAACCGCACCCATCCCGCCTTCGCCGAGGAGCGTAAGGACTTCGTAGGGACCGACGCGGGATCCTGGCGAGAGCATGCCGAGCGGTCCAATGCTAATCTTTTCCGCAATGGTCCTCATTAACAAAGCGATCAACGAAGTAACGGTGAAGCTCGTCTACTACGGACCCGGTCTGTGCGGGAAGACGACCAACCTGGAGAAGATCTACGGCAACCCGAAACTCGAGAACAAAGGGAAGATGATCTCGATGTCGACGGAGACGGACCGGACGCTCTTCTTCGACTTCATGCCGATGGAGCTCGGCACGATCGCCGGCCAGAAAGTGCGGGTGCAGCTCTATACCGTGCCGGGGCAGGTCTTCTACGACGCCACGCGCAAGCTCGTGCTCCGCGGCGCGGACGGCGTCGTCTTCGTGGCCGACTCGCAGTCGTCGATGCGCGAGTCGAACCTCGACTCGCTCGAGAACCTGAAGACCAACCTGCACATCAACCGCATCGATCCGCAGAAGATCGCGCTCGTCTTCCAGTACAACAAGCGCGACCTGCCGAACGTCGACAGCGTCGACGACATGAACGCGTACCTGCATCCCGATGGTGTGCCGGTCGTCGAGGCGGCGGCGATCAACGGCACGGGCGTGACGGCGACGCTGCGCGCGGCGGTGGCGCGGATCCTCGACAACCTGAAGAAAGGCGTCGACACGACGCTGCACGAGGAGCCGGAGCTGGCGCCGCCGGACATGAGCGTGGGCCTCTCGGGCGCGGCGAAAGCCGACCCGTTCGCGCCGGTCGATGTTGACGTTGAAGTCGACGAAGAGCCGTTCGATGCCGATGTGGCCGTGGCGGTCGCCGAGGAGACGGAAGACCCGTTTGCGGCGCCGGCGGCGGAGATCCACGACAGCGGCGCCGAGCGCGCGGAGCTCGAGGCGATGCTGGCGGGGGCGCACGAGGTCGTGGTGTCGCTCGAGGACGCGCTGGAAAAAGCGCGCGACCACGAACGGCGGCTCGCGGATAAACTCGGCGCGCTTTGACCTGGTTTCTCGAATGGTTCGGCGAGGAGTACCTCGAGCTCTACTCGCATCGTGACGACGACGAGGCGAAGCAGCAGGTCGCCTTTTTCCGGGAGCACTGCGGCGCCGTGCGCGGGCCGCTCCTCGACCTCGCCTGCGGCAAGGGGCGGCACATCGCCGAGCTGCGCGCCGCGGGCTACGACGCCGTCGGCTGCGACCTCTCCTTCGTGATGCTGCGCACCGGCCGCGCCGAGTATGGGCCGCTCCCGGTGGCCCGCGCGGACATGCGCGCGCTGCCGTTCTGCACGTCGAGCTTCGCGGGTCTCGTGAGCTTCTTCACGTCGTTCGGCTACTTCTCGAACGAGGAGGAGAACGTCGCCGTCGTGCACGAGATGGCGCGCGTGCTGGAGAGGGGCGCGGTCTTCCTCTTCGACTATCTCAATCTGCACCGCGAGCTGGACAAGCTCGTGCAGCGGGAGACGCGCGGCGACGTGACGATCGAGCGGTGGTTCGACTCGCAGGACCGCTCGTTCAACAAACGGATAACAATCGGACAAAAGCGCTACCTAGAGCGCGTTCGCGGATACGATCTCGACGAGATCTCGATGATGTTCACGACGGCGGGCCTGACGATTCGCGCCGCGTTCGGCGACTTCCTCGGCGCGCCGTTCGAGACGAGCTCGCCGCGGCTCATCGTGGTGGGGACGAAGAATCGATGACGCTTCAGTTCCCGCTGGCCGCCTACCCCGGCTTCAACCGGTTCGTCCTCGACTGGCTCGGCGGCGACGCGAGGTTTCTTTGTCGAGGCACCACCCCGGTAGGGGCGCACGGCGTGCGCCCTCAAGAGCTGGCCGACGCGCTGATCGAATCCAACAAACGCTGGGGCCTCTTCGTCGGCGACGACGTGAAACGCTGGCAAAACGGCGAAGGCGTGACCGTCATCGCCGGCCAGCAGACCGGCTTCGCCGGCGGCCCGCTCTACACGCTCGTGAAGATCGCAACGCTTCTGAGGATGAAGCGCGACAACGAGGCGCGGGGCATCCCCACGACCGTTTTCTTCTGGCTCGCAACCGAGGACCACGACTTCGCCGAGGTGGCGAGCATCGCCTTTCCGTCGGGCGACGCGCGGGCGCAGCGCGACCTCGTCTACCTCCGCGCCGCGCGCGCCGTGGAGACGCGCGACGTCGTAGGGCCGCAGCCGGTGCCGCCGGTGCTCGTCGACGAGCTCCTGGCCTTCTTCGACATGCCGCGTCCGTCGTGGCTGCGCGAAGGGATCTCTTTCCGCGACTCCTTCGCGGAATTGATCGCCAGCGTTTTCCCACGCGACGTCGTGCTCGTCGACGCGTTGCTGCCGGAACTGCGGCGGGCGGGGGCGCCGCTGTTCGAAGCAATTTTCGAAAAACGCGATGCCATCCAGCACGCTCTCGCCACGCGCGCTGCGGAACTCGAACAAGCCGGCTACACACCGCAGGTCGCGCCGCGCGAGAACGGGCAGTACACGCTGCTTTACGCCATCGACGATCGCGGGAATCGCGACATCACGGAGATCCCCGTCGAACCGGAGCGCACGTCCACTTCCGCCCTCAGCCGCCCGCTGCTGCAAGCCGCCGTGCTGCAGCCGGACGTCTTCGTCGGCGGGCCGGCCGAGGTCGCGTACTACGCGCAGATCGCGCCGCTGCACGAAATGCTCGGCCTGGCCATGCCGCGCGTCGCCCTGCGCGCGCACGCGCTCGTCGCGCCGAAGCGCATCTGCCGCGCGTTCGGGCGCTACGACATCAAGCCCGAGGAAATCTTTACGAGCGCCGAGGAGCTCTTGGCTGACCGCGAGCCGCAAGGCGTCGCGAAAATTCGCGACGCGGCGGAGAGAGGCCGCAAGCAGCTCGCCGAGGTCTTCACGGAGATCGGCGACGTCGCGCTCCCCGCCGATCACGCCATTGCACGGAGAGTCAGCCGTTCCATCGGTCACATCGAGTACCACTTCGACAAGCTCGCCGAGCGCGCCACGCGCGCGCTCGTGCACAAGGACCGCGAGCGCTACGCCGCGGCGCGCGAGCTCGTAGCCACACTCTTTCCCGACCGCCACGTGCAGGACCGCATCGTCGGCTGGTTTGCGCAGTGGAACGAGTCGGGCGACCATCTCATCGAGCGCTTGATCGAAGAGATCGAGCCCGACAGCGACGTCTGCAGGATCGTGACGCTATGACAACCGTCGACGCCATTTTCTTCGACGCCCACCCCGACGACATCGAGCTCTCCTGCGGCGGCACGATCGTCAGCTTCGTCAGCCGCGGCCTCGAGGTCGGCATCATCGACCTCACCAGCGGCGAGATGGGAACGCGCGGCACGCCCGAGACGCGCCGCCGCGAGGCCTCCGCCTCGGCCGAAATCCTCGGTGCCTCCTTCCGCGAGCAGCTCGACTTCGGCGACGGCAACCTCCGTACCGGCCGCGAGGAAGAGCTGCAGATCATCGACGTCGTACGCAAGTACCGCCCGAAAATCATCTTCGCGCCGTGGCCCGACGAGCGCCATCCCGATCACGCCCGCGCCGGGCGCCTCATCACCGAGGCGTCGTTCTACTCGGGGCTGCGCGCGCTGGAGAGGGGCGCCGCCGCGCACCGGCCGCAGGCCACGATTTACTACCTGCAGAACTACCTTCCGCCGCTCAGCTTCGTCGTCGACGTGTCGAAGGCGTGGCCGACGAAGATGCGCGCGATCGGCGCGTTCGAGTCGCAGTTCTACAACCCGAACTCGACCGAGCCGGAGACATTCATCGCCAAGAAATCGTTCCTCGACATGATCGAGGCGCGCGGCCGCCACTTCGGCGCGCTCATCGGCGCGGAGTACGGCGAGGCCTACGTGACGAAGCAGCCGCCGAAGATCGACGACGTGATCGCGGCGTACAGCGGGAGGGAACCGTGAGAATCGGCATCACCTGCTATCCCACCTTCGGCGGCTCCGGCGTCGTGGCCACGGAGCTCGGCATCGCCCTGGCCAAGATGGGCGACGACGTTCACTTCATCAGCTACGCGCCGCCGTCGCGGCTCAACATCCTCCACGAGCGCGTGCGCTTCCACGAAGTCACGGTCACGCCGTATCCGCTCTTCGATCCGTTCCCGCCGTACACGCTGGCGCTGGCGACGAAGATGGCGGAGATCGCCGAGTACGAGCGCCTCGACGTGCTGCACGTGCACTACGCGATTCCGCACGCCATCAGCGCCCACCTGGCCCGCGAGATCCTCGGCGACCGGATGCGCTTCGTGACCACGCTTCACGGCACCGACATCACCCTCGTCGGGCGCGACGCGTCGTACCTCCCGATCACGAAGTTCGGCATCGAAGTCTCCGACGGCGTTACGGCCGTGTCGCGCTGGCTGCGCGACGAGACGGAGAAGAACTTCGGCACGAAGAAGGAGATCGCCGTCATCCCGAACTTCGTCGACCCCCTGCGCTTCCAGCGCCACGAGAGCGCCTTCTGCCACCTCTTCGGAGACGCCGGCGACCGCCTCCTTTGCCACGTCTCGAACTTCCGCCCGGTGAAGCGGATCATGGACGTGCTGGCGGTCTTCGAGCGCGTGCTGCGGGTGATCCCGAGCCGCCTGGTGATGATCGGCGACGGCCCCGACCGCTCGAAGGCGGAGGCCTTCTGCCGTCAACATCATTTGAAGGACCGCGTCTTTTTCCTAGGCAATGTTCCGAATCTCGAAGAGATCGTCGGCGCCAGCGACGTGTTCCTGCTGCCGAGCGAGCACGAGTCGTTCGGCATGGCTGCGCTCGAGGCGATGGCGTCGGAGGTGCCGGTCATCGCCACGCGCGCGGGCGGGCTGCCCGAGGTCGTGGTCGACGGCGAGACCGGGTACCTGCTGCCCGTCGGCGACGTCGACTCCATGGCCGAGCGCGCGATCGCCATCCTCTCCGACAAGGTCCTGCAGCGCCGCCTCGGACGCGCGGCGCGCGCGCTGGCCGAGGAGCAGTTCAACGTGAATCGCGTCGTGCCGATGTACCGCGAGTTCTATGAAAAGTTCTTGGTTCTTCGTTCTTAGTTCCTGGTTTCTTGCGTCTGCGATGGTCGCGGCGACGCACACCGTCAAGGTGAACGCGGACGGCACGTTCTCGCCGGCCGTCGTGACGATCGCCGACGGCGACACGGTGGAGTGGACGCTGAACAGCGCCGCCGACGCGATCGTCGGCGCCTCCGCGCCGTCGTGCTCCGCGATCCGCGCCTATCTGCCGAAAGATCCGAACGAATTCACCGGCCCGATGCCGCAGGCGGCCTCGGGGATCTTCGCGCTCAGCCCACTCGAAGCCGGCTTCGTCGCAAAAGCCTCGGGGACGCCGTGCGCGACGCCGCCGCCCGCGGCGAGCGCGGGCGGGCAGGTGCTCTGCCGCACCGAGGGGGCGTACGAGGCGACGATGGACGCGACGTGGCAGGACCCGAGCGTCGCCGGCGTCTTCATCCGCCTGCTGTGGAAGGACGTGCAGCCGTCGCCCGGCACGTACGACTTCACGGTGCTCGACCGCGAAGTCAACAAGGCCGTGAAGAACGGCAAGCTCTACTCCCTCGGCGTCAAAGCCGGCGACGACGGCACGCCGTCATGGCTGTTCACGAACGGCGTGACGCCGCTGCAACTGCAGGACAAGGGGAGCGACGACGAGAATGGCTGCGGCTTCAAGATGACGCTCGGCAACCCGACGGAGACGGCCTACCAGGACCGGTATTTCGACCTGCTCCGCGCCGTCGCCGCGCATCTCCGCTCGCGCGCCGACTGGTACCGCGCGCTCGCCTACATCAAGGTCTCGGGCGCGAATCTCGTCTCGCACGAAAACCGCCTGCCGAAGCGCTGCTCGCCCGGCTGCACCTGCAACACGCAGATCTTCGCGCAGAACGGCTACCGCCCGAGCAAGCTGTACGCGTTCTATCAGGCGCAGACCGCGCTGCTCGCCGCGGAGTTTCCGGGCAAGACGATGAATTACGCGCTGATCCAGGCGGGCTTCCCGCTGGTCAACGAGGCGGGCGATTACGAGACGTCGAGCGGCGCGTCGTCGGGCGGCAAGTTACCCGCCGGCACGGAGCAGACGGAGGCGATTCTCGACAACGGCCAGGCGTCGCACCGCGTCGCGTTTTCCGTCGCGCACAACGGCCTCGGGCCGAAGCGCTCGGACAACTGCCTCGCCAATCCCAATGGCCTCGGATGTCCGAACAAATGGGTGCTCACCGAGGGAAGCGAAGGGCAGGTCACCGGCTTCCAGTCGCAGAACGCCAACGGCGTGGCGAATCCGGCCGACGTCGACTCGACGCTGCAGAACGAGCTTACGAACTCGCAGGGCATCTACCTCGAGCTGTACGAGGAGCGGATCTGGGAAGCGAACCGCCAGCCGAACGGCGTGATCGATCCGCTCGGCTCCGGCCGCACGATGGCGCAGTGGGCCGAGCAGCTCCACAGCCGCCGCCGCACGCTCTTCGCGAGCCTCGGCGATCCGTACCCGACGACGCACCGCCACACGTTCCACTCTTCGGTGAACCAAACGCTCTATACCGTGAACGGCTCGCACTGCACCGCCGCGGGCACGATCGTCATTTCCGCGACGGGAGCGGCGCCGCCGCCGCCGCGCCGGCGGGCGGCGAAGCACTGAGCTCCGCGTAGTTCTCGTACGAGTTCATCACCTTGCGCACGTAATCCTTCGTCTCGTCGAAGCTGACAGCGGTGAGGAAGAAGTCGTCACCGGGGCCGGCGGCGAGGCGCGACCAGAGCGCGGCCTGCTTCGGGCCGGCGTTGTACGCGGCGGCGATCTTGTAGCGGTCGCCGCCGAGCTCCGTCGACAACGTGGACACGTACTTCGCGCCGAGGCGGATGACGACGCGCGGGTCGTAGAGATCGTCTTCGTCGACGTCGACGAGGCCGACGTCGCGGCCGATCTGCCGCGCCGTGGTGATGATGAACTGCAAGAGTCCGCGCGCGGCTGCTTCCGACTTCGCGCGCGGATCGAAGCGCGACTCCTCGCGCATGATGGCGAAGAGCAGCGTCGGATCGGCGCCGTAGCTCTTCGCGTCGGCTTCGATGTACTGCGCGAAGTAGCGCGGATAGAGCAGCTCGCGGACGACGCGCGGAAGAAGCTGCGGGACGAAGTCGTCGGGCACGCCTTTCACCACCGTCTCGATGGCGCGGATCGACTCGTGCGACGCGTTGCCGAGGTTCAGCGCGAGCGCCTGCGTGAGGCCGCTCTGCATCGGGTGCAGCGGCCAGATCTTCGGGATGTCGTCGGCGGCCTCGTCGAAGAGGCCCATGGCCATGAGCTGCTCGGCGCGCGAGGCGTCGGGCGGGAGGGGGGCGTGCGGGAAGGGGAGCGGCTTCAGGTCGAGGACCGCTTTGTACGCAGGCTTCTGCTGATAGCTCGCCGCGAGTTGCTTCAGGTCCGGCTGGTAGTGCAGCCGCTGCCGCGCAAAGTACGCAAAATGCGTCGGCGTCGTGGCGTTGATGACGTTCATGTACGCGGCGCGCGACGCCTGCGGATTCGATGACTCGAGGGCGCGGCCGCGCCAGTAGTCGATCTCGTACGGATCGAATTTGTCGAGGAGATTGCGCGGGATGGCGTTGAGCGTGACGACGCACGCGCCGGCGTTGCCGGCGCCGAGCATGCCGACGGCGTAGGCGAGCGAGGCGTCGACGAGGGCGTGATCCTTCGGGAAGAGCTTGCGCATCGCCGCCAGATCCGCCGCGGCATCGGCGAAGCGCCGCTGCTTCAGGCGCGTGCGCAGCCGCTGCGTGAGCGCCGCACCGGTCGAGGCCGTGCGCGCCGGCACGGCGATGGCCTGCGTCATCAGCTGCTCCGCGCCGGCGTCGTTCCCCTGCAGTTGCGCGGCGCGCGCGGCGTGCCAGAGGAACGTCGTCTTCATCGCCGCGCTCTTCGCCTGCTGCGCGCCGCGGAGGTACGTCGCCTGCGCCTGCGCGAACTTCTCGTCGCCGTAGTAGGCGCGGCCGATCGAGAAGGTGATGTCGTCGCTCGGCGGGACGCTGCCGAGCAGCGCGACGGCGCGGTCGAAGTGCCGGTGGTTGAGCATCGCCGTGCCGAGGAGAACGCGCTGCGGCGGCGTGAGGCGCGCGCGCAGCTCCGGGCGATCGAGCGTGCGCGCGGCGTGCTCCGCGGCGTCGTCCATCGTGCCGCCTGCGAGGATGGCGAGGCACGCCGCGCCGTTCCGCGCCGCCTCGGCGAGGCGCGCCTGAATGTCGCGCGACGGCGGAAGCCGCTGCGCGAACGCAGACAAGCGCGCCGGGTTGCCCATCAGGTATTCGACTTCGTCCTCGATGGCCTGCTCGCGGTAGAACGCGTGCGGGTACTCGAAGATCAGCGCCTGGCGGTCGCGGCTCGCCGCGTCGCCCTCCTCGATCTCCGACTTGTGGTAGAGCGCGAGGTCGCGAAGGGGATTGCCCGGCGCGAGGAACGGCGCCAGCGCCTTCGCCGCGTCGGCGCGCTCATTGCGCTCGATGAGCATCCGCGCGTGCAGGTACGGCGGAACGTTTGCGGGCGGCTTCGCCGCGGCGGCGGGCGAAGGATGCGGATGAAAGACCCGCCGGCGTGCCACGCGCTGCCGCGCGGCGACGATCCCGAGGATGACGACGATCAGGATGAGGGCAGCAGGGGCGGAAAGGAGAAGGACGAGTCGTTTCTTCGTCAAACGTCATCTCGGGCCAGCGTCCCCGACAGCACTGCGTGCGGGGCGCGCCTGAGAATCTCGTTCTTAGCAATCGCGTAGCCAAGGATCGCGTCGACCAGCACCCGCCGCCCATCCGCCGAGAGCAGCACCAGGATCTTCCGCTTGATCTCGCGGATCTCCACGATCTCCTCCCAACGCAGCCACCGCCCCGGCTTTCCGAGCCACGACAGCACGCGGTTCTCGTACATCACGCCGTCGTCGCTGAAATAGATGTGGTCGCCGTACTGCACCGCCGCCGCGGCGAGCGTGCCGAGGAAGAGGAGCACCAGCACCGTCAGCGTGAACGGCTCGATCTCCTTGGCGCCGTGCGAGAGGTAGTCGAACACCAGCGCCGCCGAGGCGAACGTCGCCGCGCACGAGATCAGCCGCGCGACGGGCGTGCGGTCGAAGCGGAGAATGCGTCTCTCGCCGCTCATGCGTTGCCTAGAACCGCTGGGTTTCCTTGTAGAATCCCCGCCCTCATGCGCTGGAGTCAGTCCTTCATCTACACCTTGCGCGAAGTCCCCTCCGACGCCGACGTCGTCAGCCAGCGGCTGATGAT
This sequence comes from Thermoanaerobaculia bacterium, assembly GCA_035276475.1. Lineage (GTDB taxonomy): Bacteria > Acidobacteriota > Thermoanaerobaculia > Gp7-AA8 > Gp7-AA8 > DATDFB01. The sequence continues at coordinate 73,907 of DATELQ010000110.1, forward strand.
GCGCGCGGGGATGATCCGCAAAGTTGCCGCCGGAATTTACACCTATCTCCCCCTCGGCCTCCGCTCGATGCAGAAGCTCGAGGCCATCATCCGCGAGGAGATGAACCGCGCCGGCGCGGTCGAGCTCCTCGGGCCGACGATCCATCCGGGCGAGCTGTGGATGGAGTCGCACCGCTGGCAGCGCTACGGCAAGGAATTGCTGCGCATCAAAGACCGCCACGAGCGCGACTTCGTCTACGGCCCGACGGCCGAGGAAGTCGTGACCGACGCCGTGCGGAACACGCTCAACTCCTACCGTCAGCTGCCGGTCAACCTCTATCAAATCCAGACCAAGTTCCGCGACGAAGTGCGGCCGCGCTTCGGCCTCATGCGCGGGCGCGAATTCACGATGAAGGACGCGTACTCGTTCCACGCGACGTCCGCGTCGCTCGACGAGACGTACGAGAAGATGCGCGATGCCTACAGCGCCATCTTCCGCCGCTGCGCGCTCGACCACGTGCCGGTCGAAGCGGACACGGGCAACATCGGCGGCAGCGCCTCGCACGAGTTCATGGTGCTGGCGCAGTCGGGCGAGGACGCCGTCGTGTCGTGCCCGAGCTGCCGCTACGGCGCGAACGTGGAGAAGGCGACGTCGAAGTTCTTCGACGAGCCGGCGGACGTCCTTGTCGAACCGATGGCCGAGCTACACACGCCCGGCACGCAGACGATCGACGACGTCGGACGCTTCCTCGGCAAGCCAACCTCCGAGCTCGTCAAGACGCTCGTCTTCGACACGGACAAAGGGTGCCTCATGGTCCTCGTGCGCGGCGACCGCGAAGGCAACGAGGTCAAGATCAAGAACGTCTCCGGCGCCGAGTGGATGGAGATGATGCCCGACGCGCGCTTCGAGGAGGCGACGGGCGGGCCGGTCGGCTACTGCGGTCCGGTCGGGACGAAGGCGGCGCGCGTGATCGCCGACGCGTCGCTCCAGGGCCGCGTGAACTGGGTCGTCGGCGGCAACAAGAAGGACTATCACCTCGGCGGCGTGAATCCCGGCCGCGACTTCCCCGAACCGGAGTACGCCGACGTCACGACCGTCGTCGCCGGCGATCCCTGCCCGCGCTGCAAGACGCCGCTGGAGATCTACCGCGGCATCGAGGTGGGGCACGTGTTCAAGCTCGGGACGAAGTACTCCGAGCCGATGGGCTGCACGTTCCTCGACGAGAACGGCGAGCGCAAGCCGATGATCATGGGCTGCTACGGCTTGGGCGTCGGCCGCACGGTCGCCGCCGCGGTGGAGCAGAGCCACGACAACGACGGCATCATCTGGCCGATCCCGATCGCGCCGTTCACCGTCGTCGTGACGGCCCTCGGCAAAGAGGAGAGCGTGCGCGCGACCGCCGAGGAGGTCTATGCGAAGCTCCTCGCCGCCGGCGTCGACGTGCTCTTCGACGACCGCGACGAGCGTCCCGGCGTGAAGTTCAAGGACGCGGACCTGATCGGCTTCCCGCTGCGGATCGCCGTCGGGGCGAAGAGCCTCGCCAACGGCGTCATCGAATGGAGTTGGCGGAAGGACCGCGCGAAGCAGCTGGGGGCGCCGGCCGAGGTGATTGAAAAGGTCGTGGCGCTCGCGCGGACAAGCGGTTAGCGCTTGGCGGTTAGCGATTCGGTGACCTAACCGCCAACCGCGAATCGCCAATCGCTCTGTTATTCTTTTCCCATGCGCAAGACCTTCTTTTTGCTCGCGTTAACTGTGGCTCTGCCCGTCTTCGCCCAAAACACCGACATCGAGTCCCTCTCCGGCCTGCAATTCAATTTCGGCAACCCCGGCGCCCGCTCCCTCGGCATGGGCGGCGCGTTCCTCGGCCTCGCCGACGACGCCTCGGCCGCCGAAGCGAATCCGGCCGGGCTGACCATCCTGCGCAAACCCGAGGTTTCCATCGAGATCCGCAACTACGTCGAGCAGCAGACCTTCACCACCACCGGCACCTTCCCCGATATCGCCCGCACCGACTTCAACCACTACAGCCAGCGCGTCCCCATCACGTTCGCCAGCGCGGTTTACCCGTACAAGAACGCCACCTTCGGCCTCTACTACCACGAGGCGCTGCGCAACCAGGGCTCGGGGCAGGTCATCCCGACCCGCAACGCGTTCACCGGCGCAGTGGAGGCGGACGTCCCGAGCTTCTACCTCGCCAAGGGCGGCACCGCGCCGGTCACGCGCGACCAGTGCATCGCCATCAACGTCGCGGCGAAGGACGACTTCGCCTGCCTGCAGTACACCATCCTCCCGTTCCTGAGCGCGCTCGACGTCACCGAGCGCACATTCGGCCTCGCGGGCGCCTACAAGATCGGCAACTTCTCCTTCGGCGGCACCGTGCGCTACCAGCGCTTCAACGAGACCGCGTACACCTTCCGCGTCACGCCGGAGTTCAATTTCTCGTCGATCTCCGTGCAGGCCACGAGCGACATCCGCGAGAACAGCGACAAGGCCAAGGACGTCAGCGACGTCACCTTCACCGCGGGCGTGAAGTGGACGCTGAACGACCGCTTCAGCGCCGGCGCCGTTTACAAGCAGGGGGCGCGCTACAAGGCGCCGACCTTCGCGGCGAACGACGAGACGAACTTCGAGTTCGTGAAGGTCTCCGACACCACCTTCCACATCCCCGACATCTTCGGCGCCGGCGTCTCCGTGCGGCCGATCCCCGTGCTGACCGTCAACGTCGACGCCGTGCGCGTCAAGTACTCGAACCTCGTCGACAACTTCGTCTCCATCAACGAGTCGATCCGCGAGATCGACAGCGCCTACAAGGCACCCGACGTCACCGAGATCCACGCCGGCGCGGAGTACTTTTTCTCCACGAAGATCCCGCTGGCGCTACGCGTCGGCTGGTGGCACGACCCGGCGCACTCCATCGAATACCGCGGCCCGCTGTCGACGCCCGACCGCGTCGCCGCGGCGATTCTCTACCCGCGCGGCGAGTCGCAGAACCACCGCTCGATCGGCGCGGGGCTGGCGTGGCCGCGCTTCCAGGTCGATGCGGCGTACGACACCTCGCCGCACTACAAGGTCGCGTCCGTCTCGATGGTCGCGCGGTTCTGACGTCCGTCACAGCCTTCTCACCGCGTCCGGAATCGCGCGGGCGTACGCTTCGTTCGTCCCGAGGCTCGGAGGAACCCATGCGAAACGGCTTTTTCGCAGTGCTGGCGGCGCTCGCGCTGACCGCCAGCGCGCAGATGCAGGAGTCGATCACCGTCAGCCTCGTCGAAGTGCCGGTGACGGTCGTCGACTCCAGCGGCAACCCCATCCGCGGCCTCACCGCCGCGAACTTCAAGCTCTACGATCAGGGCAAAGAGGTCACCGTCAACTCCGTCGATACCATCGACTTCGCGTCGAAGGAGTCGATGAGCGCGGTCTCGCCGCTGAATCCGGCGGCGCGGCGCAAGTTCCTCGTCCTCTTCGATCTCTCCTTCTCCAAGCCCTCGTCGCTGGCGCGCGCGCAGGAAGCGGCGCGGGCGTTCGTGACGAAGTCGGTGCAGCCGCGCGACCTCGTCGGCGTCGGCACGATCGACAAGCGCGGCTTCCGCCTCGTGGCCGCATTCACGACGGACCGCAAGCTCGTCGCCGACGCCATCACCAACCCAGTGCAGACGAAGACCGACGACCCGCTGCACCTTGGCCGTGCCGGCAACACCTTCGAAGTCTCCTCGCAAGAGAGCGGCGTCGGGAAAGGGAACGCCGCGAGGGGGGACGAGAACCTCGCCGCGATCATGGCCGACTCCGCGCGCCAGAACCGTGAGACGGTGCGCGGCGAGGCCGAGAAAGAGATGGATTTCCTCGGAGACCTCGCCAAGACCTTGCGCGGCATCCCGGGCAAGAAGCAGGTCGTCCTCCTTTCCGAGGGCTTCGATCCGCGCTTCGTGCAGGGGAGCGAGGCGCGCGAGGACTTGAGCTACGCGCCGAGCGTCTACGACTCCAACGACGATAAGCGCTTCGGCTCGAATAGCGCCTCCAGCGCGCTGCGGCGCATGGCCGAGACCTTCCGCGGCTCCGACGTCGTGCTGCACGCGCTCGACATCCAGGGCCTGCGCGTCGACAACAGCATGGAGGGCGGCTTCGTCAACAGCAACGACTCCCTGCGCCTCCTCGCGCAGCCGACCGGCGGTATGGTCTTCAAGAACGCGAACAAGATCGAGACCGATTTCGAGCGGCTCATGAAAGCCGAGGAAGTCGTCTACGTGCTGTCGTTCCAGGCGCCGGCGTCGAAGCCCGGCAAGTTCCACGACCTGAAGGTGAAGCTCGTCAACGTTCCCGGCGGCGCGAAGGCCTTCGCGCGCGCCGGCTATTACGAAGCCGGCACGGAGTCGCAGCAGGAGCGGGCGCTGACGAACGCCGAGATCGTGATGAACGACGTCGAGCAGAAGGACCTCCGCACCGCCTCGCTCGCGGCGGCGTTCCCGACGGCGACGGCGGCGGCGCAGGTTCCGGTGATCGTGGAGATCAACGGCGCGGATCTGGAGAAGCAGAACGCCGTCGACTTCTACATCTACGCGTTCGACGAGGAAGGCACCGTGCGCGACCGCCTTTACCAGCGCGTCACGCTCGACCTCGGCAAGGTCGGCACGAAGCTGCGCGCGAACGGCTTGAAGTACTGGGCCACGCTGGCGCTGCCGCCAGGCAAGTACGCGGTGAAGACGCTCGTCCTGGCCGGGACGAAGAAGGGCTTCGCGCGCGCCGACGTCGTCGTCCCCGCCGCCAACCAGCTCGCCGCCGCGCCGATCTTCGTCGACGAGAGCTCGGCGAACTGGGTGCTGGTGAAGGGCACGTCGCACGCGGAGTCGGCGGCGTATCCGTTCGACCTGAGCGGCGAGCACTTCATCCCCGCCGCCACGCCGCGCACGAAGCGCTTCGCCGTGTTCGTCCCGAACGCGAAGCCGGAAGACGTCACGTTCGAGACGAAGCCGAAGGTGAAGTTCCTCGGCGCCGCGAAGAGCGCAGGCTCGACGGCGCTCGTGATGGAACTCGATCAGCCGGTGAAGGACGTCGAGCTGACGATCCGCAAGAAGGGCGTGGCCACGCCGGAGAAGATTCCGCTGCACCTCGTGCAGTAAAGGATAGCCGCATGCGTTCGATCCGCCTCCTGGCAGTCGTGGCCCTGGTACTGGAGCTCGATCAGCCGTCCGCTCTTACCGTGCAGCGGCGAGCGAATCCAGCGGAACGTCTAACAGTTCAAATTTCTCCCAACCCTTGAAGTCGTAGTGCCACCACTCCGACGGCAACGGCTCGAAGCCGTGCCGCGTCATGACCTCGCGCAACTTGGCGCGGTTGGCGATGGCCTCGGCGGACAGATCGTTGAAGTCGTTCCGCGCGCGCGGCGTGAAGTCGTCGAAGCCAGTCGGCATCACGAGCTCCTTGCCGGTCCCGAGGTTGATGAGCGTCAGATCGACGGCCGCGCCGCGGTTGTGCCGCGAGCCCTTCCTCGGGTCGGCCACGTAGTCGGGGTTCTTGATCGGCTCCCACATCTTCACCGTCACGCGGTACGGGCGATAGGCGTCCCAGACTTTCAGCCCGAGGCCTTGCGGCGCGAGCTCGCGCTCGACGTCGGCGAGCGCCGCGGCCACCGGCGTGCGGAGGTAGGCCTTCGCCACCGGATACAGCCGCGTATGCAGGAAATTGTTCGTCGTGGCGTAGCGGAGGTCGAGGGCCACGCCGGTGGCCGAGAGGTCGGTCATCTCCCGCGGATCGACGCTGCGCGCGACGTGTGGGCCGGTGGCGCAGGCGATCAACAAGAGAAGCAGAAGGCGCTTCATTCGACGACATAATACCGGCCGTGGAATTCGACATCTTCTTCTCGATCTGCCAGACCGAGGTCGACGGCTACGTGCCCGACGAGCGCACGATGTTCGCGAACTTCTTCGAGCAGATCGAGCTCGCCGACCGCCTCGGTTTCGGCACGGCGTGGGTCGCGGAGAGCCACCTCTCCACCGAGGTGCAGAAGACCAATCCCGGCGCCGTCATCCCGCACTTCGTCGGGGAGATCGGGCTCAACACCGACATCCTTCAGCTGGCGCACCGCATCTTTGCGCGCACGAAGCAGATCGGCGTCGGCTCGGCCATCCTGAACATCCTCTGCAACGGCGGCCCGATCGCCCACGCGGAGCGGATCAAGACCTTCCTCGCGCTGCACGGCCTCGACCCCGCCGAGCAGCGCCTCCTCACCATCGGCTTCGCCTCGGGGCGCTTCCCGTTCATCAACGTGCCGTACGGCATCGTGCCGCGGAATCCGGTCGAGGCCGCGGCGTGGCCGGTCGTCAAAAACAAGATCTTCGAAGAGGCGACGGAGATTTTTCTCCGCTTGCTGAAGGGCGAGACGCTCAACTCCTCGATGATCGCGCCGCGCGTGCTACGCCGCGGCGACTTTCGTTCCGAGGAGGATTGGCGGCGCGTCGTCGAAGCGCACGGGCAGTACGTCGACGAAGTGCCGCTCGCGCCGCGCTGGACGTTCCCGAACCTGAAGATCGTCCCGCAGGAATCGCGCATGGACCTCCTGCGCCTCTCCATCGGCTCGCACGACCCGGCGCTGCAGGCCTTCGCCAACACGTTCCTGCCGGTCGGCGTCTTCAACCTCTCGATCACGCCCGGCAAAGAGATCGAAGAGACGAATCAGCGGATGAAGACGCAGTACCACGGCGGCGGATGGGAGCGCCGCCTCATGCCGCGCACGGTGCTGGTCTTTCCGAACGAGGCCGACGCGACGAAGGCGCTGTCGAACTACTGGCGCGCGCTCGAAGGGACGCTCGATGAGGAGAAGGTCCGCCGGGCCACGAACAACGCCCTTGTCGGCGACGCCGAGGCCATCGCGCGGCAGATGCGGGAACGCTTCGATCCGGCCGACCGTTTGATGCTCTGGTTCGACTTCAACAACCACGACTCCAAGCGCGTGATGCAGACCATGGACGACTTCATGACGAAGGTGGCGCCGAGCTTCGCCGGATGATCCGCCGCACGCTCCTGATCTTCGCCGCCAACGTCGTGCTCTTCACGCTACTGCGGGTGGCGTTTCTCCTCGTCTTCGGCCACCACCTCGCCGGAAACGACCTCCTCCGCGCCTTCTACCTCGGGCTGAAGTTCGATGCGCGCATCGCGGCGCTCGTCGTCGCGCCGATGGCGATCTTTGGCACGCGCCGCGCGGCGACCATCGTCGTCGCGGTCTTCGAGCTCATCATCCTCCTCTGCTACGCCATCGACTTCGGCTCGTACGCGTACGTCCACCAGCGCGTGAATGCGAGCGAGCTGGAGTTCCTCCGCAATCCGCTGATCTCGCTGCACATGGTGTGGGAGTCGTACCACGTGGTGTGGTTCGGGCTCGGCATCCTGCTGTTCCTCGCGGCGCTCGTCTTTGCGTTGCGCGGCAAGCGCGACGCGGTCACGGCGAAGCGCGACCCGCTCTGGCAGCGCATCGCCCTCATCGTCTTTCTGCTCGCCTGCATCTACGGCAAGGCCTCGCGCTACCCGCTGCGCTGGAGCGACGCCTACGTCGCGCGCGATCCGTTCGCCGCGGAGCTCGCCCTCAACCCGCCGCAGTTCCTCTTCGAGACGATGCGCGAGGAGCCGGTGAAGCTCGACGAGGACCGCGTGCGGCGGCTCTACCCGGTCATGGCTGCATATGCCGGCGTCGATCGGCCGGACCCGAAATCGCTGTCGCTGGCGCGCACGCCGAGGGTGTTTCCGCAGACCAGCGGCACGCCGAACGTCGTCGTCATCCAGCTCGAGTCGTTCGCCGCGTTCAAGAGCGGCGCGTTCGGCAACCGCGCCAACGGCTGCCCGAACGTAGACCGCCTCGCGCGCGAGGGACTGCTATTCACGAACTACTACTCCCCCTCGGAGAAGACGGCGCGCGCGCTCTACGCCGCGGTCTTCGGCATGGCTGACGTCAGCCCGTGGCAGGCCGCCGGCAACAACCCGATGGCCGTCGACCAGTACACGATCATCAACGCCTTCCGCGGCTATGAGAAGTATTTCTTCCTCGGCGGGAGCGCGAACTGGTCGAACATCCGAGGGATGCTCGCGCACAACATCGACGGGCTGAAGATCTTCGAGGAAGGGTCGTACAAAGCCAAGCCGGTCGACGTCTGGGGCGTCACCGACGAAGAGGTCTTCCTCGCCGCCAGCGACGAGTTCTCGAAGCAGCGCAAGCCGTTCTTCGCGCTGATCCTGACCTCGGGGAATCACCGCCCCTACACCGTGCCGAAGGAGACGCACGGCTACGCGCGCGAGATCCTGTCGAACGAGGACCTGCGCGCGAACGGCTTCGAGTCGAACGACGAGTACAACTCTTTCCGCTATCTCGACCACGCCGTAGGCCTTTTCTTAGAAAAATCGAAGAATCAGCCGTGGTTCAAGAACACCGTGTTCGTCCTCTACGGCGACCACGGCACGCGCACCGGCGCGCCCGGCGAGGCGCTCACCCTCGGCGACCTATCGCTCATCGTCTACCACGTGCCGATGATCATCTACGCGCCCGGCTTCAACGTGCCGCCGCGCCGGATCGACATGGCAGCGAGCCACATGGACCTGATGCCGACGATTGCCTCGTTCTGCGGGGTCCCCTACCGCAACCAGACCCTCGGCATCGATCTGTTTGATCCGAGCTCCGCGGCGCGCTCTGCGGCGTTCGTTTTTACGACGTTCCGCCAGCCACCAACCCTCGGCCTCGTCGAAGGCGCGCGCTATACGATCGTAAAATCAGGCACGAGCAACACCCTTCCGGAAGCGTTTTATGAATTCTCACGTTGGCTGATGCTGCACAACAAACCATGAGCGAAACCGCCATCGCCGCAGGACTGCTCCTGCCCGAGTCCAGCCGCACCCTCGCCGACGAGCACCTCGACGAGCTCGAGAAGCTGATCGAGACGGCGGGTGGCAACGTCGCCGCCAAAATGCTGGCGCGCCGCACCGCGCCCGATCCCGCCACGTTCGTCGGCAAGGGAAAAGCCGAGGAGATCAAGGCCGTCGCCGCGCAACACTCCGCGCAGCTCGTGGTCTTCGACGACGATCTCAGTCCCGCGCAGGTGCGCAACCTCGAGAAGATCACCGGCGTGAAGGTCATCGACCGCAGCGGCCTCATTCTCGACATCTTCGCCGGCCGCGCGCGCAGCCGCGAGGCGCGCACGCAGGTGGAGCTCGCGCAGCTCGAGTACACGCTGCCGCGCCTCACCCGCGCCTGGACCCACCTCGAGCGCCAGGCCGGCGGCATCGGCACGCGCGGCGTCGGCGAGACGCAGATCGAGCTCGACCGCCGCATCATCCGCAACCGCATCGCGCATCTGAAAGAAGAGCTGCGCAAGATCGAGCGGACGCGCGAGACGCAGCGCAAGGCCCGCAGCAGCGCCTTCACCGTCGCGCTGGTCGGCTACACGAACGCCGGCAAGTCGACGCTCTTCAACCAGCTCACGCGCGGCGGCGCCGAGGCAGTGGACAAGCTGTTCGCGACGCTCGACGCCAAGTCGCAGCGCGCCGCCTTCGAGATGCCGCGCGAGACCGTCATCATCGACACCGTCGGCTTCATCCGCAAACTGCCGCACAACCTCGTGGCGTCATTCCGCTCGACGATGGAGGAAGCAGTCGCTGCCGACCTCGTGCTGCACGTCATCGACGTCAGCCACCCCCAATACGAAGAGCAGCGCACTGTGGCCGAGGAGGTGTTGAAAGAGCTCGGCGTGCCGGCGGAACGGGTCATGGAGGTCTACAACAAAGTCGACCGCGCCGAGACCATGATCCGCCGCAAAGGCGCCGTGGCCGTGTCGGCGCTGACGGGGCGGAACATCGACAAGCTCGTCGACGCCATCCGGGAGCGGGAGCTCGAAGGCGGCGAGGTCGTCGAGCTGGCGATCCCGCATGCGGAGGCGCGGCTCCTTGCGCAGCTCCACGAGATCGGCGTCATCTACGAGCAGCACGCAACCGACGACGCCACGGTCGTTACGGCGTGGGTGCCGCGCGAATCGTTGGCGGCCTTCGGCGGCCGTGCCGCCGCTGTCCCCGTGCCGGCGCGGCGCCGCCGCGCCTAGGTCGCGATGAAGATCCGTCCAGCCGAGGGGAAGGACCGCGCGCGCATCCGCGAGATCCTCGTGGCCACGGCGCGGTTTACCGCCGACGAGATCCGCGCCGCCGTCGAGCTCGTCGACCACTACCTCGACCACCCCACCCGCTCCGAATACCTCACCTTCGTCCTCGAGTCGCCCGAGAGCGGCCCCAGCCGGCAAGTCCAGGGCTACGTCACCTACGGCGCCACGCCCAAGACCGAGGGCGTGTTCGATTTGTACTGGATCGCCGTCGACCCGCGGCATCAGGGGCAGGGCTTCGGGCAGCTCCTTTTGCGCTTCGTCGAGAACGAAGTGCGGCGCCAACGAGGCAGGATGTTGCTCATCGAGACCTCGTCGAAGGAAAGTTATGCGCCGACGTTGCGCTTTTACCAGCGCAGCGGATACGACGAGATCTCGCGAATTAAAGACTTCTATCGCATCGAGTGCGACAAAATCGTCTTCTGTAAGAAATTCGCATGAGCCCGAACCTGACCCTTTACGCCGCACTCGGCCTCTACGCCGCCGGCACCCTCGTCGCGCTGGCGTCGCTCTTCGGGAGGCGCCTGCAGACGCCGGCGCTCCTGCTGATGCTGGCCGGCTTCGTGAGCCACACCGTCTGGATCGGGACGATCTGCGTGCGCACGCACCACCCGCCGCTCACGAACCTTCCGGAGATCGCGGCGTTCCTGTCGTGGACGATCTTCGTCGTCGAGCTGGTGCTCCTCTTCAAGTACCGAGTACACGCCGCGTCGTTCTTCGTCTACCCGCTCGTGCTGATGCTGCTGACGATCGCCGCCGTCGTGCACGAGCCCTATGCGCTGGCCGGCCCGACGGCGCAGTCGAAGCTCTTCACGACGCATATCCTTCTGTCGACGGTCGGCGTGGCCGCGCTGCTCATCGGCGTGGCCTTCAACGCCCTGGCGTGGATGCAGGACCGGTCGCTCAAGTCGAAGCAGCGCGGGCGGACGTGGGAGTGGATCCCGAGTCTCAACGTCTGCAAGACGCTGAGCTACCGCGCGCTGGCCATCGGCTTCAGTATCTACACGCTCGGCATCCTGACCGGCATTCTCTGGTCGTACCGCACGACGTCGGAGCTCCTCGACCTCCGCGTCAAGCAGGTCGGCGCGATCGTGGCGTGGGTGCTGTTCGCGACGCTCCTGCAGTCGTACGTCAGCGGCGCCTACCGCGCGCGGCGGGCCATGGTGATCTCGGCCTGCGCGGTGGTTGCGGTGGTGGTCGCGATTCTGGGGATTCGCCATGTCTGAGCAGAACGCTCGCGTTCAGCTCACGCAGGGGAGAACGACCGGGAGGCCTCCGGCGGGCGGGCACGGCCCGCAGCGTTTGTTGGCGCGCGAATCGCGTTTCCTGCGAAAGCCGTACGTTCGGCCGGAGGCAACCAGCGCTGCGGGCCGCGCCCGCCCGCCGGAGGCCCTTCGTCGTCCCCTGCGTGGGCAGAGTGCGAGCGTTCTGCACGGGAGGGCGACATGGCCTTGATCGCCATCGGCCTCAACCACCGCACGGCCCCCGTGCACGTGCGCGAGCGGCTCAGCGTGGCCGACTCGAAATTGCCGGAGCTCATCGCCAGCCTCACGGCGATGAACGGCGTCGACGGCGGCGCCATCGTCTCGACCTGCAACCGCGTCGAGACCTACGTCTCCGCGTCGAGCGAAGACATCATCGAAGCCGTCGTCAACTGGCTGGCCGAGCGCGCCGGCGCCGACCGCGCCGAGATCGAGAAGCACCTCTACATCCTCCGCCACGGCGACGTCGTCAAGCACCTCTTCCGCGTCGCCGCGGGGCTCGACTCCATGATCGTCGGCGAGCCGCAGATCCACGGCCAGGTGCGCGCCGCGTTCCTGGAGAGCCAGCGCTGCGGCGCGCTCGACGCGCTCCTCACGCAGGTCTTCGAACAGACCATGCGTGTGGCCAAGAAGGTCCGCACCGACACGGGCATCGGCGAGCACGCCGTCTCCGTGCCGTACGCAGCGGTGGAGCTGGCGAAGAAGATCTTCGGCGATCTCGATGGCCTCCAGGCGCTGCTCCTCGGCGCCGGAGAGATCGGCGAGCTGACCGCCGAGTACCTCGCGGGCTCCGGTGTGCGCCAGATCTTCGTCGCCAACCGCGCTTACGAGCGCGGCGTACAGCTGGCCGAGCGCTTCGGCGGCGCGGCCATCCAATTCAGCGCCATCGAGCCGTTCCTGGCCACGTGCGACATCGTCATCGCCTCCACCGCCGCGCCGCACTTTGTCATCGAGCGCGGCCAGGTCGAGCGGGCGCTGGAGTCGCGGAAGATGAAGAACCTCTTCCTGATCGACTTGAGCGTGCCGCGCAACATCGACCCCGCCATCGCCAAGATCGACGGCGCGTATCTGTACAACATCGACGACCTCCAGCTCGTGGCGGAGTCGAACCGCGAGCTGCGCACAAAGAAGGCGCAGCGGGCGGAGGAGATCGTGGAACGCGAGGTCGAGTCGTTCCGCCGCCGCATCGCCGCCATGGATGCGGTGCCGACGATCGTCGAGCTGCAGCAGCGCCTCGAGGAGATCCGCGCCTCGGAGCTCGAAAAGTGCCTTCGCCGCGTCGGCCCGATGACGCCCGAGCAGCGCGAGGCCATCGAGCTCATGACCACGCAGATGGTCAACAAGATCCTCCACTACCCGATCCTCCAGCTCAAGGAAGCCGACGAGCCGCAGGAGCAGCGCGAGTCGCTCCGCAAAACGATTCGAAAGATCTTCGGGCTGCGATGAGCGAGACGATCCGCATCGGCACGCGCGGCAGCCAGCTCGCGCTCTGGCAGGCCAACGAGGTGTCGAACCGGCTCAGCGAGATCGGCTACCGGCCGGAGATCGTGGTGATCAAGACGACCGGCGACAAGCGCACCGACGTTTCGCTGGCGTCGGTCGGCGGCAAGGGGCTCTTCATCAAGGAGCTCGAAGAGGCCCTGGCGCGGCGCGAAATCGACGTGGCCGTCCACTCGCTCAAGGATGTGCCGTCGATCGTTCCCGCGGAGTTCGTGCTGGCCGGCTTTCTGGAGCGCGCCGACCCGCGCGACGCCTGGGTGCAGCTCGACGGCACGCGCATCGAGGAGCTCGACGCCGGCGCGGTCGTCGGCACGAGCGCGCCGCGCCGCCGCGCGCAACTGCGGCTGCGCTTTCCGTCGCTCAAGCTCGAGGAGATGCGCGGCAACGTCGACACGCGCATCAACAAGCTTCGCGCAGGGCTCTACGACGGCGCCGTGCTCGCGTCTGCGGGCCTCATTCGCCTGGGCCGCTCCAGCGAGATCACCGCGCAGTTCGACGTCGATAAGATGGTGCCGGCCGCGGGGCAGGGCATCGTGGCCATCGAGTGCAACAAAAGCGACGACCGCGCGCGCGAAGCCGCCGCGGCGATCAATCACCGCCCCAGCGAGGCCGCGGCGCGCGCCGAGCGCGGCGTGCTGCAGAAGTTCGGCGAGGCGCTTGACTGCTACTCCGCCGTGGCCGTGCACGCGACGATCAACGGGCACGTCAAGATCCGCGCGTTCTTCGGCGAGCTCGAAGGGGAGCGCCACCTGCACGTCGTCCGCGAAGGCGACGAAGCCGACGCCGTGGTGCAGCAAGTGTTCGACGAGCTCGTCGACCGCGGAGCCATGGAGCTGCTCAAGTGAATCGAGGAAAGGTCTTTCTCGTCGGCGCCGGCCCGGGCGATCCCGGCCTCCTGACGACGCGTGCCGCGCAGTTGATCGCGACGGCCGACCTCATCGCCACCGACGCACTGGTCTCCCGCGAGATCGCCGCGCTGTTCCCGAAAGAGACGCAGGTCGTCTACGTCGGCAAGCGCGCCAGCGCGCACACGCTGCCGCAGGACCGGATCAACCAGCTCCTCGTCGACGAAGCGAAGAAGGGGAAGCGCGTCGTGCGCCTCAAGGGCGGCGACCCGTTCGTCTTCGGCCGCGGCGGCGAGGAGGCGGAGGAGCTCGTGGCCGCGGGCGTGGAGTTCGAGATCGTCCCCGGCATCTCCTCGTCGATCGCCGGCCCCGCCTACGCCGGCATTCCGGTCACGCATCGCGCGCACGCGACGTCGGTGACGCTCGTAACCGGCCATGAATCCGAGGAATCGACCGGCATCCAGTGGGCGGGGCTGGCGCAGCTCAACGGCACGATCGTCTTCATGATGGGCCTCGCCAACCTGCCGCTGATCGCGCGCAAGCTGCGCGAGCACGGCGTCCCCGGCACGCGCCGCGCCGCCGTGATCTCGCACGCCACGCGCCCCGAGCAGCGCACTGTGGCCGGCACGCTCGACGACATCGAGGGGCGGGCGGCGGAGGCGAAGGTCGAGCCGCCGGCGCTCATCGTGGTCGGCGAGGTCGTGGGGCTTCACGACACGATCAACTGGTTCGAGTCGAAGCCGCTCTTCGGCCGCCGCGTCGTCGTCACCCGCGCCCGCGAGCAAGCCTCGGATCTGAAGCGCCTCTTCGAGGAGAGCGGCGCGCAGGTCGTGCAGTTCCCGACGATCGAGATCGTGCCGCCGTCGTCGTTTGACTCACTGGATCGCGCGGTTGACGAAGCGTGGGATTGGCTGATCTTCACCTCGACGAACGGCGCGAGCGCGTTCTTCGAGCGGCTCTTCGCGCGGGGGAAAGACGTGCGTTCGATTTCATCCAAAGTCGCCGCTGTCGGCGAGGCCACGGCCGCATCGCTGCGCGCGCACGGCATCGCGCCCGACATTGTCCCCGACAAGTTCCTCTCCTCCGCCCTGATCCCGCTCCTGCCCGAGAATCCCGGCCGCACCGCGATCGTCCGCGCCCAGGAAGGGCGCGACGATCTCCTCGACGCGCTGCGCGCGCGCGGCGCCGAGGTGCATTTGGCGGTGGCGTACCGCAACGTGCCGGTGGCGCACGATGCCGGCGAACTGCACGACATCGACGTCGTCACCTTCACCAGCGCCTCGACCGTCGACAACTTCTTCTCGAGCGGCGGCACCGCCAACGGCGCGCTCGTGGCCTCGATCGGCCCGATCACCAGCGAGGCCATCCGGCGCCATGGCCACACCGTCGACGTCGAGGCAGAATCGGCCACGATCCAGGCGCTGCACGACGCGGTCGTGGAACGTTTGCGATAGTCTCCCGCGCGTGCCGCGCGTCCTCAAGGCCTCGCTCTGGCTCGCCGCCTTCTTTTTCGCCTGCGGCATCTTTCTCGGCGCGACGCAGCTCCTCCGCGCCGTGCCGCCGACGCCGCACGTGGCCGTCGGGCGGGTCACGGTCGAGAACGTGTCGAAGCTGCGCGAGTACCTCACCGCGCTCCTCTTCTTCGCGCTCGTTCCGCCGCTGACGATCGGCCTCTACAAACTCGGCTCCCGCCATCTCCCACGGACGCCTCTGGCGGCCGCGCTCTTCGTCGCCCCGTTCTTCCTCGCGCCGTTCCTCTACCTCACCACCTTCAAGTGGGGCTGGCCACTCATCATCCCGCTCGCGGCCTCGCAGCTCGGCCCGCGCGCGTTGCTCCTCGTTCAAAGAACGCGCTGGCTAAGACGGCTCCTGGCACTGAAAGCCTTCAACGCCCTCGTCGTCGCCGAGGCGCTGGCGTGGATCCTCTTCTTCTACATCGGCACGTGGCACCGCATCGCCCACATCGCCACGCTCTTTCTCGAAGTCGTCTTCGTCGGCTTCTTCATCGCCCTCTTCTGGTGCGCGTTCGCGCTCATCGCGCGGATTGCCTCGTTCACCAGCGGCATCGGCGTCGAAGTGGCCTTCCAGCGCGTCGCCGTCGGAGCGCTGCCGCTCATCGTCCTCCCCGCGTTCGGCCTTCGCTTCGTCCCGGCGCACATCGCCATCTCCACCGTCATGGCCGTGACGTTCGCAACGATCGTCATCCTTCTACAAGGCAACGCCGCCGTCGACGAGCGAAGAGTCCGCAACGTCACCGCCTACCTCATCTTCCCCGTCCTCCTCTACTGCGTCAGCTACGCCTCCACCGCCGCGCTCTCGCAATGGATCGATCTGTTTCACCGCGGCGAGTCCCTCGGCCCCGCGTTCGACTACCTGCGCGGCAAAGTCCCCTACCGCGACGTCTTCGTCCTGCACGGCCTGCTCGAGGATGGGCAACTCGACGCCTGGCTCTTCCAGCTCTTCGGCCGCCACGTCGACATCGCCCTGGCGCGGCCTGTCGTCCTCGGCTCGTTCGCCGTGCCGGCGCTCTGGTACGTCGGCATGGCCGTCTTCGACTCCATCCCGCTCGCCGCGCTGGTCATGCTCCTCGGCGCGGTGACGACGGTCGACAACGAGCGCGAGCTGTGGGAGATCCTCGTCCTGGCGCTGCTCCTCGGCGCGTTGCGGCGGAAGTCGAAGACGCTCTACGTCCTGAGCGGCGTCGCCGCCGGCGTCACGCTCTTCTTCAGCTTCGACATCGGCCTCTACTCGATTGCCGGCGGCTTGATCGTGTCACGATCCCTGCTCTTCGGCACCGGCATCGCCGTCGGCGCCGCCCCGTTCGTCCTCTACCTCGCCAGCAAAGGCGCGCTCAAAGCCTTCTTCGAAACCTCGTTCATCACGATCCCAAAAATCATCGACGCCGTCTGGTCGCTCCCCTTCCCCGACATCACCTCCACGTTCCGCAGCAAGAACCTCAACCTCCACACGCTCTCCGACTTTTTTCTCTACGAGCACTTCCGCTACATCCTCAACCCGCTCGTCATCTGCCTGGCCATCCTGGTGCTGCTGTGGCGGCGCAAACGGTGGGAGTGGATCGACACCGCGCTCTTTGCCCTCACCGTCTTCGCCGTCCTCACCCAACGCAGCGCGCTCGGCCGCGCCGACTTCCCGCATCAATACTTCTCGGCGTTCCTCATCGGCCCGATGATCCTCATCCTCCTCGTCCTCTTCGCGCGCGCGGGGCGGTGGTGGGTGGCGCTGCTCGTGCCGCTCCTCGCCGTCGTGCTGTGGGTACCGGACATCGCCAACGGCCGCATCGACGACACCTGCCACTACCAGGGGCGCGTCAGCGGCACGAACCGCGATCCGCGCACCGACGAGGTGAAGAACCGCATCGACGCCGTGCGCTACTGGGTCTGGCAGCACAGCAAGCCGAACCAGCCGATCTTCGACTTCTCCAACCAGCCGGCGCTCTACTTCTTCTGCGAGCGGCCGAACCCGACGCGCTTCTACCAGGTGCCGATCCTCTCGCCGCCGGCGCTGCAGCGCGAGACGATTCTGTCGCTCGAAAAAGCGAAGCCGCCCGTCGTCATCCGCCGCTCGCCGCAGGAGTTCGACGTCTTCGACGGCATCGACAACGCCATCCGCGCGCAGGCCGTGGCCGCATACCTCGATGACTTCTACTCCTTCGCCCACACCACGCGCGGCGTCGAAGTGTGGGTGCGCAAGGCGCCGGCGCCGCGGCTCAACCTCGACGGCTACATGCGCCGCTACCGCATCCCCACGCTCAAAGAACTCGGCACGATCGGCGGGCGCTCGCGCGTCGTCTTCCCGACCGTCGGCACGGTGCCGGGCGTCGGCGGCGCGTACTGGCGCTCGGATCTCATGCTGCACAACCCGTGGAAGGAGACGATCTCGCTCGACCTCCGCTACGTCGCCGGCGACGTCCGCGCGCACCGCAACGTCACCCTAGGCCCGGGGCAGAGCATCGTCTGGCCCGACGTCGTACGCACGTTCTTCGGCGCGCCGGAGAGCCGCGGCGTGCTCTGGATCGAGTACCGCGGCACCTCCGCGCCGGTCGCCCGCGTCAAGACCTCGGACGTCGCGCACGAGGCGAAGGCGACGATCGACGCGCCGCTGACGCTCACCGACTCCGCGACGGCAGGAACGCCGAGCGACGACCTGACGATCTTCGGCCTCCCATCCACGAAGGACCGGCGCATCAACATCGGCATCGTGAACGTCGGGGCGATCCCGGCGACGTTCCGCATCACCGCGCGCTCGCGCACCGGGCAGCCGATCGGCAAGCCGGTCGAGGAGGGGCTGGCCGAGGATGAGTCGTACACGCTGACGGACCTCGAGTCGCAGCTGCACGCGCGGCTCGACGAGACGACGAGCGTGCACGTCAGCGTCGTGGCCGGGACGTGCATCGCCTACGCGACGGTCGTCGACATCAACGGCGACACGCAGTTCATCGCCGCGCTGCCGTCGCAGCAGCCATGATCGAGCTGGCGCTGCCGTGGGGCGACCGCGCGATTGCGATCCGTGACGTTGCTGACGTCGAGTCGTGGCTGCGCGAGGACGAGCTCGCGATCGCGCGCGCCTTCCCTCGCGAGAAGCGAAGAACGGAGTGGATGCTGGCCCGCGCCGCCGCGAAGATGCTGGCACAGCGCCGCGGGCTCGGCGACGTCGACGTGGTGCGTCCGCTCGTGTCGGTCTCGCACTCCGGCCCGTGGGCCGCCGCAGCGATCGACACCGAGCCGGTCGGCGTCGACATCGAAGTCGTCCGCGACGTCAGCGAACGCGCCGCGCGGCACTTTTTGACCGACGCCCAGATCGCGCAGATGGAGTCGTGCACGATTCCGCACCGTCTGCTGCACTTCTGGTGTGCGAAGGAAGCGGCGTGGAAGCGGTTGTGCGGCTCGATCCCGTTCCTGAAAGGCGTGCCGCTGACGCTGCTCGACGAACGCGCCGACGCTCTGCGCTTCGACAACGCGGAGACCTACGCGATCGGCGACGTCGTCGTCGCGCTCACGCCCCCCACTTCTTGAGCACCGCCCGCGCGTCGTCCGCTGCCGCGGCGTTCTCCACCTCGAACTCCGGCGGGTTCGGCGCGGCGATGACCTCCTTCAGCATCTGCACGGCCTGCGGCCCGGTGTGACTGTCGTTGCTCACCATCGCCTCGGCCAGGAACACCTTCGTGATCTTGTTCGTCGGATCGACCTTCAGCGACTCGTTGAGGAACCGCACGGCCTCCTTCGACGACGCCCAGCCGGTGAGGAACGGGATGCGCGGCGTCTGATCGTGCAGGCGCCCCAGGACGCGCTGCGGCGAGCCGCCGTCCATGCGCGGATCGACGAGCATGGCGATCGTGGCCTCGCGCTTGATGCGGTCAGCCGCCCCCTCGCGCGCGGCGGCCATCTTGCCGTAGGCGAGCGCCCACTCGCCCCAGTTGACCGCGTCCCAGAGGAACACTTCGCCGGCGCCGGGGATCGTGCGCGCGGCGTCGGCGACCTGCTTCTCCGTCGCTTTCGCCACCGAGGTCACGCCTTTCGCTTTCAGCAGATTGTCGATGACCGCGAGCGCGCCCTCGCCCGCCTTCTTCGCGTCGCTGTAGATCTTCTTCTTCTCGTCGTTCGACGCGGCGACGTACGCGCCTTTGAAGCGATACGCGCGCAGCAGCTTCCAGCGCGCCTCGACGTCGTTCGGGTTCGCAGCGACGGCGCGCTGGTACGCGGCGATGGCCGCATCGACCTGCGCCGCCTTGGCCCGCCCGCCCACGTGCCCCTCGGCGCGCGCATTCCAATGCTGATCGCCCTCGGCCACCTGGGCGAGCGCGGCGACGGGCATCGTGAGAGCGAGGACGATCAAAATGTTTCGCATGCGTGCGATTTTATGGCACACCGCTTGAACCGGATTCAGCCATGCGCAACATTGTTTGTCTCGCCGCCGTCGTCGCGCTCGCGGCCTGCCGGGGCGAGAAGATCCCGCGCGACTACCAGAACAACCCGCCGGCGATGACGCACCCGGTGACGAAGTCGTCCGACACGCCGACGGCGCACGGCATGCCCGGCCCGGCGCCGGAGCCGAGCAAAGGCGCGGAGGGGAAGAACGTGAGCCGGCAGCCGACGTCGCCGACCTCGACGACGTACAACCTCGGCGATCAGGCTCCGACGCAGACGCAGACGACCAGCACCTCCGCGACGGGGACGCAGCTCCGCGTGAAGCCGTAGAATCGCGCGCCGTGCGCGTCGTCTTTTTCGGAACCCCGCCATTCGCCGTGCCGACGCTCGAGGCCATCGCGCGCGAGCACGAGGTCGTGCTCGTCGTCGCGCAGCCTGACAAACCGGCCGGCCGAGGGATGCACATGCAGGCGCCGGCGGTCGTCGTGAGGGCACGCGAGCTCGGGTTGCCGGTCGCGCAGCCGCCGAAGATCCGCGACTTCACGCCGCCTGCGGCCGACGCGGCAATCGTCGTCGCCTACGGAAAGATCCTGCCGGCGGCGCTCCTCGCCACGATGCCGTTCTACAACGTGCACGCGTCGCTGTTGCCGAAGTACCGCGGCGCCGCGCCGATCCAGCGCGCCATCGAGCACGGCGAGACGGAGACGGGCGTGACGATCATGCGCGTCGACGAGCAACTCGATCATGGGCCGATGATGCTTGCTGCCTCCACCGCGATCGGTCCCGATGAGCATTCTCCGGCTCTCGGCTCTCGGCTCTCGGCTCTCGGGGCGGATTTGATGCTGCGCGTGCTGCGCGAACGGCCGGCCGAGGTCGAGCAGGACCATGCGCAGGCGACGCTCGCGCCGAAGATCGACAAGGAGGAGGGACTCGTCGACTGGGGCCTACCGGCCCGGGTGATCTACGACAAGTTTCGCGCCTTCGATCCGTGGCCGGGGATCTTCACGGACACGATGAAGTTGATCGACGTCGCGCCGGCGTCTGGCGAGGGCGAGCCGGAAAGCATCCTCGGCATCGACGACGGCGTCGTCATCGGCTGTGGCAAAGGGGCGCTGCGCGTGCGCACGATCCAGCGGCCGGGGAAGCCGCGCGTCAACGCGGCCGACGTCGCGCGCGCGGAGCGGTGGCGCGTCTTCCCATGAACGAGCGCCAGCGCGCGCTAAACCTCCTCCGCCGCATCGAGCGCGAGCAGGCCTTCGCCGCGCCGCTCCTCGTGGGCGAGTCAGGGTTCGTCCGCACGCTCGTCCTCGGCGTGCTGCGCTGGCGCTCGCGCCTCGACTTTGCCGTCTCGGCACACGCAAAACGCAAGATCGACGACACGGTGCTCGACGTCCTCCGCCTCGGCGCCTACCAACTGCTCTTCATGGACGTGCCAAAGTACGCCGCCGTTGCGGAGACGGTGGAGCTCGCGCCGAAGCACGCGCGCGGCTTCGTGAATGCCGTGCTGCGGCGAGTTACTGATGTCGAACCGCCCGACCTCGCCACCCGCACCGCCCACCCGCCCTGGCTGATCGCGCGCTGGGTGCGCCACTACGGCGAGGAGCGCGCTGCGCGCATCGCCGCCGCGAACCAGGAGCTGTCCTACCCCGACGTCATCACCAGCGACCCGCCACCCGAGGCCACGGCGTCGGAGCTCGTCCCCGGCATGTGGAAGCTGCGCGGATCGTCCGCGGACGTCGAGGGCATCGTCCTCGACGAGGGAAGTGCGGTCATCGCTGATCTCGCCGCGGCGACGTCGAGCGACATTCTCGACCTCGCTGCCGCGCCGGGCGGAAAGAGCATCGTCGCGGCGCTGCGCGGCGCGCATGTCGTCAGCAACGACGTTTCGATCGGACGGTTGCGCGTGCCCGGCGTCGTCAGCGACGCACGACAGCCGCCGTTCCGAAGGAAATTCGACACCGTGCTCCTCGACGCGCCGTGCAGCGCCACCGGCACGATCCGCAAGAATCCGGAGCTGAAGTGGCGGCTGCGCGAAGAGGACCTGCCGTCGTTCGCAAAACTACAGCGAGAGATGCTTACGAGTGCAGCGCGTTTGGCAAACCGGTACATCGTCTACTCCACCTGCTCGCTCGAGCCCGAGGAGAACGATGAAATCGTCCGCGGCTTCGAGCGCGCCGACGCGGCGAACTTTGTCAACGACAACGTCCGCCGCTGGGTCGAGAACGGCGTGCTCCGCCTCACGCCCGACTCAGGTGCCGACGGCTTCACCGCGTTTGTGCTAAGAATCCCGCCCCATGCCGCGTGACATCCCGGTCGGCAACGGCTCGCTGCTCGTTGCCTTCGACGCAAAGTACCGCCTCGCCGACATCTACTTTCCTCACGTCGGCCACGAGAACCACAGCGGCGCGCGCTTCCGCTTCGGCATCTTCGCCGACGGCACCTGCAGCTGGATCGAGGACGACCGCTGGCAGCGCACGCTCGGCTACCTGCGCGACACGATCGTCACCGACGTCGTCGCCGACAACGCGGAGCTCGGCCTCCGCCTCCGCTGCCACGACGCCGTCGACGCCGACGCCAACGTCTACGTCCGCAAAATCGTCGTCCGCAACACGCGCGACGAAGCCCGCACGGTGAAGTTTTTCTTTCACCACGACTTCAACCTCTACGGCAATCCGAACGGCGACACGGCCATGTTCGACCCCGACTCGGAGAGCGTCATCCACTACAAGATGAAGCGCTACTTCCTCGTCAGCGCCGGCATCGAAGGGCGCTGGGGCGTCGACGAGTACGCGTGCGGGCGGAGCGGCATCGGCGGCGAGGAGGGAACGTGGCGCGACGCCGAGGATGGCGTGCTGTCCGGCAACGCCATCCAGCAGGGATCGGTCGACTCCACCATCGCGATCGGCGTCGACGTCGAGGCGCACGGCAGCGCCACCGTCTACTACTGGATCTGCGCCGGCACGCAGTACGGCGACGTGCGCGAGCTCGACCGCTACGTGCGCGAGGAGACGCCGGCGCGCATCATCGCCCGCACCGCCTCGCTCTGGTACACGTGGGTCAACAAGAACGGCGAGGACCTCTCCGACCTGCCGGAGGAGATTGGCGATCTCTATCGCCGGTCGCTCCTCGTCGTGCAGACGCAGTGCGACCACGACGGCGGCATCACCGCCGCGAACGACTCCGACATCGAGTGGAGCCACAACGATCACTACTCGTACGTCTGGCCGCGCGACGGCGCGTTCGTCGCCGACGCCATGGACCGCGCCGGCTTTCACGCCCTGGCGCGGCGCTTCCTCCAGTTCGCGCACGACTCGATTTCCGGCGAGGGCTACTTCCTCCACAAGTACGCGCCCGACGGCTCCGTGGCGTCGGCGTGGAACCCGTGGGTGCGGCACGGCAAAAAGCAGCTCCCGATCCAGGAGGACGAGACCGCGCTGATCCTCTGGCTCGTGTCGCGGCACTACGAGCGGACGCGCGACCTCGAGTTCGTGCGCTCGGTTTACAAGCGCCTCGTCGTGCAGCCGGCGGAGTTCATGCTCGAGTTCCGCGACCCGCTCACGCACCTGCCGCAGCCGTCGTTCGACATCTGGGAAGAGCGGCAGGGCGTCTTCACCTTCACCTGCGCCGCCGTCTGCGCCGGCCTCCACGCCGCGTCGGAGCTCGCCAATCTCTTCAACGAGCAGGAGCGGCGGGACCGCTACGCGCGCGCGGCAGCCGAGGTGCGCGAGGCGATGGTGCGGCACCTCTGGCTCGAGCAGGAGGGGCGCTTCGCACGCGGCCTGGTGCTGCGCGACAACGACACGCTGGAGGTCGACACGGCGATCGACGCGTCGGCGTTCGGCACGTTCTACCTCGGCGTTTTTCCCGCGGAAAGCGCGATGGTCGACGGGACGATGCGCGCGGTGCGCGAGAAACTGTGGGTCTCGACGGAGACGGGCGGCGTGGCGCGCTACGAGCACGACCGTTACCAGCGCACCACGGACGGCGACGAGAGCATCGCCGGAAATCCGTGGCTGATCTGTACGCTCTGGCTGGCCGAGCACGCCGTCGCGCGCGCCACGTCCGTTGCCGAGCTGCAGTCGGCGCTCGACCTCGTCCGCTGGGCCCGCTCGAAGGCGCGGCCGTCGCTGATTTTGCCCGAGCAGATCGATCCATCGACGGGCGCGCCGCTCTCCGTCGCGCCGTTCACGTGGAGCCACGCACAGGTGATTTCGGTCGTGCGCGGCTACCTCGACGCGCTCCGTTTTCTGCGCCGCGAAGCGCGCGACAGCAGCGTGCGCGACGAAGAAAAAATCGCGCGCGATCATCCCGTTGACAAACCGAAATGGTTTCCATAGATTGTCGAAACCCGCATAAAACCAAGGCTTTTTGCAAACAGGAGGAAGGCGTATATGGCAGGAAAGGGTGACGTCATCAACGAGATCGCCGATCAGGCTGGGATCTCGAAAAAGGAAGCGGCGGCCGCGTTCGACGCATTCGTCAGCTACATCTCCGGCTCATGCCAGCGCGGCGAGCGCTGCGCGATTCCGGGCCTCGGCAGCTTCTCCGTGTCGCAGCGCAAGGCGCGCGAGGGCCGCAACCCCCGCACGAACGAAAAGATCACCATTCCGGCGTCGAAGAACGTCCGCTTCAAGGCCGGCAAGGACCTCAAGGACGCGGTGAACGTCTCAGGGAAGAAGGGGTCGAAGAAGAAGTAGGGCGTCGCCTGCCACACGCCTGACTTGACGAACGCTCCGGTGGCCTCCGGGGCGTTTTTGTTTCTGCGCTAAACCCACGCGCGCGGCACGAACAACTTCTCATACAACTTGATCGCGTACCGATCCGTCATCCCGGCGATGAAGTCGATGGCCAGCCGCTCGGTCGTCTCTTCGCTATCGACGGGCAGGTACTCCTCGGGATGCGCGACGACGTATTCGAAGAGCGCGGTGATGATGCGCTTCGCTTTCTCCAGCTCGTCGCGCACGGCGGGGATCAGGTACATGTGCTCGAACATGTAGCGGCGCAGCTCCTCGAGCGCCTCCAGCACCTCGGCGGACATGCGGACGGCTTCGTAGTCGCAGGCGAGCGTCGAGGCAATGACGTCGCGGACCATGCGGTCGATGCGCTGGCTGCCGGTGCGGCCGAGGGTGTCGCGGATCGCCTTCGGGATGTCGTCCTCGGTCAGAAGGCCGGCGCGGATGCCGTCGTCGATGTCGTGGTTCACGTAGGCGACGATGTCGGAGATGCGCACGATGTCGCCCTCGAGCGTGAGCGCCCGGGCGCGCGGCCGCGAGCGCAGCAGCTCGCCCTTCTCCCCCTTCGAGTGTTTGAGGATGCCGTCGCGCACTTCGATGGTGAGGTTGAGGCCGCGGCCGTCGTTCTCGAGCGTCTCCACGACGCGCACCGACTGGCGGTAGTGATCGAAGCCGCCGCGCACGAGCTTGTTGAGCGCGGCCTCGCCGGCGTGCCCGAAGGCGGAGTGCCCGAGGTCGTGGCCGAGGCCGATGGCCTCGGTGAGGACTTCGTTGAGGCGCAGCGACTTGGCGATCGTGCGCGCGATCTGCGTCACCTCCAGCACGTGCGTCAGCCGCGTGCGGAAGTGGTCGCCCTCGGGTGCGAGGAACACCTGGGTCTTGTGCTTGAGACGCCGAAACGCTTTGCAGTGGATGATGCGGTCGCGGTCGCGCTGGTAGGAGGGGCGGAGGTCGTCCTCGGGCTCGGCGCGGTCGCGCCCGCGCGTCTCGGCGCTCTTCGCGGCGCGCGGGTGAAGAGTCTCGGCTTCGATGGTCTCCAGCGTCTCGCGGATCGTCACCGGGGCAATCGTATCAGTGCCGCACTTCTGTTCTACGACCTCGCTCCTGTCTCGAGTCATGACGTGCATGTCATGAATCGAGACACGCGCGTCTTGAATCGAGACATGAATGTCTTGAGTCGAGACATGAATGTCATGAATTGAGACACAGACGTCCTGAGTCGAGACATTAACGTCCTGAGTCGAGACACGCGTGTCTTGGGTCGAGACATTCGTGTCTCGACTCAGGACAGAAATGTCATCGCGGCAATCGTTTTAATGCCGCGCCGCACGGCGGCGCACGTTCGGCGTCTGCGGAATGACGAGCAGCGTCACGCTCTTCGCCGGCAATGTGACCGAGAGCGCGCCGCCGCTGACGGCAACGTCGCCGACGCGCGTGACATGCGTGCCGCCGGCAAGCTGCCACTGCTGCGCGTTCGCGGCGGCGTTGAAGTTGGCGACGTGCACGGTCGCGGCCGTCGTGCCGCTGAGCACCTTCGTCACGATCATCACGGTGAGCGCGCTGTCGGACGAGCGCTGAGCGGCGAAGACGGCGACGGCGTCGGGATTCGGGCCGGCGGCGCTCACTGACGTGTCGCCGAACGCCGACTTCGCGCCGTCGTAGTTGCGGTAGATCTTGATCGCGTCGTACGCGGGCGAGCCGGCCGCGGGCGTCGTCCAGCGCGCGGCGAGGTCGAGCCCTTCGCGGCCGAAGATCCCGAGGACGTCCGCCTGCGCCGTAGCGCCGTTCATGTCCCCCTCGGCGCCCCAGTTGTACTCCGTGATCCCGATCGGCAGCCCCGCCGCCCACTCGCGCATGCGCGGGATGAGCCGCACTTTGTCGCCGATCCACGACTCGTCGACGTAACTCGGGTCCCACAGCGAGCGCGTGGAACGGTTGCGTTGGAGCTGCATGGCCGTCGAGACGTCGTCGCTGAACTCGCCGCTTTGCGGGTAGTAGTGCACCGTGACGACGTCGAGCAGTCCGTGCATGTGTGAGACGAGCCACGGGACGTACTCCGCGCCGCCGTGCGCCGCGCGGTCGGGAAAGCTCGACCAGTTGTGCGCGGCGGCCCACTGCTGGTCGTAGCCGCTGTAGAAGTAGCCGACCCAGCCCCACTCCTCGGGGCCGCAGATGAGCGCATTCGGATCGGTGGCGCGGATGCGCTGCGCGTGATCGCGCATCTTCGCCAGCACCTCGTCCATGGTTGCGCCGGCGGGGTGCACATCGCGGTGCGTGGCGTGCCAGATCGACGGCTCGTTGTCGAGCAGGTACCAGTGCACGCCGCCCCACTGCGTGATGAGGTGCTGCACCCACCCCTGCTGGAAGAGCGCGTCGACCGGCATGTTCGCGTCGTTCGGGTCGTTGCCGCCGATCTCGCTGCCGTTTGCGCGCATGCCGTTGCCCGCGTCGGGCATGTATGGATCCGTGTACTGCTGCGCGCCGTATTTCGCGACCGAGAAGCCCGCCAGCTTGGCGCGGTTCGGGCCGAGCTTCGCCGTCCAGCCGAGGATCGGAATCGTGATCATCGGCTGCGCGCCGGCCGACTTCGTGTCGCGGATGAACGTGTCGGCGCTCTCACCGGCGAGCGCGCTCGGCTCGCCGATCGACTCGAAGAACCAGTCGGCGGCGCGGTTGCTGGCGTTGAGCTGCCAGTTGTAGCGCGTGGCGGCGTTGCCGCCGGAGCGGTTCATCGGGACGTTGAGGTCGGCGAGCTGCGCGGCCGAGGCGAAGGCGACGCCGTAAACGTTCGGATTGATCGGATGGCGATTCGCTGCCGCGTCGACGTTGATGGTGACTGCGAGAAGAAGCGCGGCAAGCACCTTCGGAATCTAGGCTCGACGCCCAGACCGGGACGTGAGCCGGCTCACAGGATCAGTTCGAGGAAACGCGAGCCTTCGACCGGATTGAACCGATACGGCGCGATGTCGGTGAAGCCTATCTCCTCGTACATCGCCATGGCCGTTCGCATCTGCGGCAGCGTATCGAGGCGCATCCGCTCGTATCCGCGGCGCCGCGCCTCGGCGATGATCGCCTCTGCGAGCGCGCGCCCGAGGCCGCGGCCGCGGGCAGTGGGGCGGACGTAGAGGCGCTTCATCTCGCAGACGCGCTCGTCGATGCGGCGCAGGGCCACGCAGCCGTCGGCGTCGCCGGCGACGAGGATGCACTCATAGAACTCGCCGAGGCGCTCGAGCTCGTCGTCGAAGTTCTGGAACGCCAGGTCGACGCCGAGCGACGCCGCGTATTCGAGGAACAGTTCGCGGACGACGCCGAGGTCGCGTGCGGGAGCGATGGCCATTCGCCGATAATGCGCAGCGCTTCCATGCGACGCAAGCTGATGGAGATTCTCGCGGAGCCCGGCACCGGCGCGCCGCTGCGGCTCGAGGTGACGCGCGGCTCCGGCGACACCGTCGAAGAAGGCGTGCTCGTCTCGGAGACGAAGCGCTATCCGATCGTCAACGGCATTCCCCGCTTCGTCGAGCGCGACAACTACGCGGAGTCGTTCGGCAAGCAGTGGAACGCCTTCCGCGAAGTGCAGCTCGACTCGGCGAACGGCGCGTCGTATTCGCGGCGGCGCTTCGACGCCGAGGTGGGGTGGGAGGAGGAGAAGCTGCGCGGAAAGTGGCTGCTCGACGCCGGCTGCGGCGCGGGGCGTTTCGCCGAGGTGAGCGCGGCGCGCGGGGCGAACCTCGTGGCGCTCGACCTCTCCTCCGCCGTCGACGCCGCGGCGAAGACGCTGGCGCGCTTCCCGAACGCCGACGTCGTGCAGGGCAGCATCCTCGACCCGCCGTTCCGCCGCGGCGCCTTCGACTTCTGCTACTGCATCGGCGTCATCCAGCACACTCCCGACCCGGCGCGCGCGATCCGCACGCTCGTCGACGCCGTGCATCCCGGCGGCAAGTTCGCGTTCACCATGTACGGGCGGCGCTGGTACACGAAGCTCTACGCGAAGTACCTCGTGCGCCCGCTGACGAAGCGGATGAAGCCGGCCACGCTGCTAGGGGCAATCGAGAAGACGATGCCGTTCTTCTTCCCGCTGACGAACGCCTTGTTCCGCGCGCCGCTCGTCGGCAAGCTCGCCGGCTTCACGATCCCGATCGCGAACGATCCGTCGATGACAGAGCTGACGCGCGAGCAGCGCTACCGCCTCGCCATCCTCGACACCTTCGACATGCTCGCGCCGCAGCACGACCATCCGATGACGTGGCAGGAGATGGAGCGCGAGCTGCGCGCGGCGGGGGCGGAGCGGTGGGAGTTCCGCAGCCGCGTCCCCGTCGTCGTGTCAGGCGTGCGCTAGCTCGCCGCGCAGCGTCGTCACCGCCTGCCCGCTGAGCTTCACCCGGTCGCCGTCGAGCCGGACGCGCAGCTCCCCGCCGCGCGCCGAGACCTGCAGCGCGCGCATCTCCGTCTTGTCGAGGCGCGCGGACCAGAACGGCGTGAGGCAGCAGTGCGCGCTGCCGGTCACCGGATCCTCCGGCACGCCCACCGCGGGCGCGAAGAAGCGCGAGACGAAGTCGACGCCGTGCGTTGCCGCCTTGCTCGTCACGATCACGCCGCGCACGGGGATCTCGGCGAGCCGCGCGAGGTCGGGCTTGAGCGCGCGCACCTCGTCCTCCGACTCGACTTCGACGAGGTAGTCGAACTCGTTACGGCCGACGTACCTCGGGTGCTCGACGCCGAGCGATTCGAGCAGCCCCACGGGCGCCGCGGTCTCCTGCGCCGGCTTCGCCGGAAAATCGAGCTCGATCCACTCGCCGTCGCGCGCCGCCGTCAGCTCACCGCTCAGCGTGTGGAAGCGCGCCACGTCGTTCGCGCCGAGCCGCCCCTCCTCCCACAGCGCGTGCGCGCTGCCGAGGGTGGCGTGGCCGCAGAGCTTCACCTCCACGGCCGGGGTGAACCAGCGCAGCGACCAGCCGTCGCCGCGCGGGAGGAGGAACGCCGTCTCGGCGAGATTCATCTCCGCGGCGACGTTCCTCATCCACGCGTCGTCGCGCTCCTGGTCGAGAAAACAGACCGCGGCAGGGTTGCCGCGGAACGGCTCGGACGTGAACGCATCGACTTGAATCAGGCGCATTTAGAACCCCGGAACCTTCGCTGCCTTCTTATATAGCACCCAGACCATGAAAAAGCCGAGGACGATCGCGCCGGCCGCGTAGGCGTCGCGGTACGGACTGGCGAACATCGTCGGGTAGTGATTGCTGATCATGAACAGGATCAGCGGCACAGACATGTACGTGTTGTGCCGCGAGCGCAAGCCGGCGGTCTTCACCACCGGTGAGTCGGCCGGCAGCGGCGTGCCCGCCTTCGTCGCGGTGATGATCTGCTTCTGGTACGGCCAGATCAGCATCCAGACGTTGAGCGCCATCGTCGTGCCGAACGTCGCGCCGCCATGGATGTAGAGCGCGCGGGCGCTGTAGTGGCCGGCGCACTCGAGGAGCGCCCACACGCCGGCGTAGAGCACGAGGCAGATGGCTGCGCCGACGACTTTGTTCGCCAGCGCCTTCATGATGGCGTTGTAGACGACGAAGCCGACGGCGAGCGTGATCAGGTAGATGGCCAGCCAGAGCCACGGGTTGTTGTTCTGGTACAGGTCATCGAACAGGACGGTGCGAGACTGGTAATAGATGATGCCGGCGAGCAGGATGCCGGTGATCCAGGTCCAGGCCGCGCCCCAGCGGAACCAGAACAGCGCGCGCGGCATCAGCTCGGGGTTGACGATGCGCTTGGTCGGGCCGTCGATCTTGCCCTGAAATGGTGTGTTGACCCAGTTGAAGAACCAGAGGTGACCGATCCAGGCAATGCCGGCCACGATGTGCGCCCAGCGAAAGAAGAGGTTGAGTAGCGTATTCAGCGGTTCATTCATGCGCCCTCCTCAAAGATCCGTCGTTTGGAGTAGCCTGCCGCCGATTATATGGAATTCCAAGAACGCATCGCTGTCGTCACCGGCGCGTCGAGCGGCATCGGCGCGAGCTGCGCGCGCAAACTCGCCGAGCGCGGCGCGCGCGTCGTCCTCTTCGCCCGCTCGCTCGACAAGCTGCGCGAGATCGCCGCGCGGCACGAAGACCGCATGCTCGCCGTCTCCGGCGACGTGGCCGAGGAAGCCGACATCGAGCGTCTCTTCGCGGAGACGGAGTCGCGCTTCGGCGCGTGCGACCTCCTGATCAACAACGCCGGCATGATCGATCCGAAACCGATCGCAGCGACGAGCGCGGACGACTGGAACCGCATGTTCGCGGTCAACGTCCGCGGCGCGTTCCTCTCTTCGCGGCGCGCCCTGCGGTCGATGACGAGCGGCGCGACGATCGTCAACGTCGCCTCGATCTCCGGCGTCGTCGGCCCGGAGAAGTTTCCCGGCTGGATCTCCTACTGCGCGAGCAAGGGAGCGGTAATCTCCATGACCGAGGCGATGGCGGTGGAGCTGAAGGGGCGCGGCGTGCGCGTCAACTGCGTGAGCCCCGGCTCGGTCGACACGAAGATGTGGGCGGAGGCGAGCGGCGGCGCGCCCGCGGACATGACGCCCGACGAGGTCGCGGAAACGATTCTCTTCCTCTCCTCGGATGCGTCGCGGCCGATGAACGGACAGAACGTGAATGTCTGGTAGACCGACGTGGGCCGAGGTCGACCTCGGCGCGTTCCGCAGCAACGTCGACGCCGTGGCGCGCATGCTGCCGGAGCGCTCGCGGCTCATCGTCGTGCTGAAGGCGAACGCCTACGGCCACGGCGCCGTGGCGATGGCGCGCGCGTGCAATCACGACCGCGTGGCCATGCTCGGCGTGGCGCTGCTCGAAGAAGCGCTGGAGCTGCGCGCCGCCGGCATCACCCTGCCGATCCTCGTCTTCGGGCCGCTGATGCGCGAGCAAATCATTGTGGCGACGGAAGAGAACATCGTCGCCGGCGTCGTCGGCCCCGAGGAGCTGGCGTACGCGTGCGATGTGGCGCGGGAGCGCGACGTCGCCGTGCACTTGAAGCTCGACAGCGGCATGGGGCGGATGGGCGTCGTCGAGAGCGAGCTCCCGAGCGCCATCGAGCTCATTCGCGGCGCGCCGCGGCTGCGCCTCGACGCGATCTACACGCATTACGCGAACGCCGGAGATCCGCTCGACCCGTTCACGCAGACGCAGACGGAGAGCTTCCAACGCATGCTGGCGATCCTGCGCGAGGCCGGCATCGACGCCCCGGCGCACCACGCCGCGAACAGCGCCGCGACGATGCGCGGCTTCGTCGCTCCGGGCGACTACGCGCGCGCCGGCATCGTCCTCTACGGCGCCGCGCCGGTCGATGGAGGAGAGGCACTCCTGCCCGTCCTCCGCTGGCGCACCGAGATCGTCCGATTGAAGACGCTGCCCCCCGGCCACGGCATCGGCTACGGCACGACCTTCCACACCGCGCGCGAGAGCCGCATCGCCACGCTGCCGGTCGGATACGCCGACGGCTACAGCCGCCTCCTCTCGAACAACGCCGACGTCCTCGTGCGCGGCAAGAGAGCGCCGGTCGTAGGCCGCGTGTCGATGGACCTCGTCACGATCGACGTCACCGACATCCCCGACGCCGCCCTCGGCGACGAAGCGATCCTCCTCGGCGACGACATCACCGCCGAGGAGCACGCCGCCCGCACAAGTACAATCGCCTACGAAGTGTTCTGCCGCATCAGCGCGCGCGTGCCGCGGATTTACAAGTCATGATCGCCGTTCTCGATCGCATCGGCCTCGTCTTCATCCACATCTTCGAGGAGACGGGACTCTGGTTCCGGATGCTGTGGCGAACCTTTGTCTGGGCCTTCCGGCGTCCATTCGAAGGAAAAGAGTGGTTGAAGCAGATGGTGCGCCTCGGCGTCGACTCCATCCCCGTCGTCGTGCTGACGTCGCTCTTCACCGGCGCGGTGCTGGCGCTGCAGACCTACAACGGCTTCCGCCGCGTGCACGCGGAGAACTTCGTCGGCAGCGTCGTCTCGCTGGCCATGCTGCGCGAGCTCGCTCCGGTGCTCGTCGCGCTCATGGTCACGGGCCGCGTCGGCTCGTCGATGGCGGCGGAGATCGGCACGATGCGCGTCACCGAGCAGATCGATGCGCTCAAGGCGCTGGCCGTCGACCCCATTCAGTACCTCTTCGTGCCGCGCGTCGTCTCCGGCCTGATCATGCTGCCGCTCCTCACGATCCTCGGCGACGCGCTCGGCATCTACGGCGGCTACCTCGTGGCGGTGAAGCTGATGGAGGCGAATCCGGTCATCTACTCGCAGAACACCTATCAGTTCCTCTCCATGAACGACCTCTGGAGCGGCGTGATCAAGTCCGGCGCGTTCGGGCTGATCCTGACGTTGACCGGCTGCGTGCGCGGCTACTACACCACCGGCGGCGCGGAGGGGGTGGGACGCGCGACGACGGCCGCCGTCGTCGAGGCGTCGCTCGTCATCCTCCTCGCCGACTTCTTTTTGACGAAGCTGCTCTTTTAGCCATGGCGACGACGAGACCAGCCGGCCGCACTCTCGAGGTCCAAGTCCCCACTCCGGTCATCTCCATTCAGCACGTCGACAAAACGCTGGGCGGCAAGCCGGTCCTGCGCGACTTGAACATCGAAGTCGAGCGCGGCGAGTCGCTCGTCATCGTCGGAGGTTCGGGACAGGGAAAGAGCGTCACGCTCAAGCACATCATCGGACTGATGCGTCCCGACCGCGGACACATCATCATCGCCGGCCAGGACATTTGCGCGATGACGGAGCAGGAGCTGAACCGCTACCGCCGCCACTTCGGCATGGCCTTTCAGGAAGGGGCGCTCTTCGACTCGATGTCGGTGTTCGAGAACATCGCCTTCCCGCTGCGGCGGCACACGAAGATGACGGAGCCGGAGATCCGCGCGCGCGTCGAGGAGTGCCTCGACCAGGTGCACCTCCCCAACGTCGCCTCGAAGCGGCCATCGGAGCTTTCGGGCGGCATGCGCCGGCGCGTCGGCTTCGCGCGGGCGATCTCGCTCAAGCCGGAGATTCTTCTATTCGACGAGCCGACGACCGGGCTCGATCCGGTGATCAGCGACGTCATCGCGGAGTTGATCGTGGAGATGGATCAGACGCTCAACACGACGACGGTCTCGATCACGCACGACATGAAGGTGGCGTTCAAGATCGCCGACCGCGTGGCCATGCTGCACAAGGGGCAGATCGTGGAGGAGGGGACGCCGGAGGAGTTTCAGCGCTCGGCGAATCCGATCGTGCAGCAGTTCATCGAGGGAAGGGCGGAGGGGCCACTCACGGAGTGATGAACTTTCCGTTTATCCCTCGCGAAGACGAGGGATCAACCAAGCAGTCGCGCAGTTCAAGCCCCGAAGCGTGACTCGCGCGGCGCCACTGCTGATCCCGCGTCTACGCGCGGGATGAACTGAGAAGGTGGCCATGCTGCACAAGGGGCAGATCGTGGAGGAGGGGACGCCGGAGGAGTTTCAGCGCTCGGCGAATCCGATCGTGCAGCAGTTCATCGAGGGAAGGGCGGAGGGGCCACTCACGGAGTGACCCCTCGGCGGAACTGCGCGCGCGTTAATCCTTGCGCATCCGTTTGTGCTTCGTCTGGGTGGTGGTCTCAGTGGTCGTCGTCGTGGACGAAGCCATCGGCACCGTCTCGGTGGTGGTGGTCCTCGTCTCGGTCACGACCGGAGCGGGGGCCGGGGCCGTCTCAATCACGACCGGAGCCGGGGCGGGAGTCTCAACCACGACCGGAGCCGGGGTCATCGCCGGGGCCGGAGTGGTCTCAACCACCACCGGGGCCGGGGTGGTCGTCTCGACCACGACCGGGGCCGGGGTCGTCTCGACCGTCGTCGCCGGCGACTGCGTCACCACGACGCTCGATTCCGAGGTGGTCTTCGGCGCTCTGATCTGAACGTTCGTGTTCAGGCCCGTGCCCGAGCCGTTGCCGGCTGCGCCGACCGCGCTGGACGTGTAGAGGTTGCCGCTCTTGTCGACCGCTGCGGGACCCGAGATCACGGCCGGCGTGGACGGCGCCGAAGCGCCCTGCGTGTTCGCCGGAGCCGCGGCCGTGCCGAGCACCTGATCGTTCGTCGTCACCTGGGCCTGGGAGGCCTGCTCGGTGCGAATCTCACCGGTCGTCTGGGCCGTCGTGTCGACCGCACGATGCGTCGAGCACGCGCCGAGCGCCAGCGCGAGAGCCGCCGCGCCAATCGTCGCCGTCGTTTTCTTCAAAAGCGTGTCTGCTTTCATCTCATGACTCCTTTTCGTTGTGCCATTCAGTTTCGGCGTATTCCGAAAAAGCAACTGCGGTGCCTGAAATCGCTACACTGCGCTCCATGCCCGAACGCGTTTATCAAATCAGCGAGCTGATCCGGCAGATCAACCTCGATCTTTACCGCTACAACGACATCGCCGTGGAAGGGGAAGTGACGAATTACACGCGCTCGACGGCGGGGCACCTCTACTTCTCGATCAAGGACGCGCGCGCCTCGATGCGCGTAGTGATGTTCTCGACGGCGGCACGCTTTCTCCGCTTCCGCATCGAGAACGGATTGCAACTCGTCGTGCGCGGCCGCTTGGCGATTTACGAGCAGAAGGGCGAGTTTCAGCTCAACGCCGTCGCCGCCGAGCCCGCCGGTCTCGGTGCGCTCCAGCTCGCCTTCGAGCAGCTGAAAAAACGGTTGGCGGACGAAGGGCTCTTCGACGCCGCGAGGAAGAAGCCGATCCCGATGTTGCCGGCGCGCATCGCCATCGTCACCAGTCCGCAAGGCGCGGCCATCCGCGACATCCTCAACGTCATCGGCCGCCGCTTCGAAGGGCTTCATCTGCAGATCTATCCGGTACGCGTGCAGGGGGCGTACGCGGCGCGCGAGATCGCTGCCGCCATCCGCCACCTCTCGCAGTGGCACCTGCACGACGTGGTGTTGATCTGCCGCGGCGGAGGCTCGCTCGAGGATCTCTGGCCGTTCAACGAGGAGATCGTGGCCCGCGCGATCGCGGCGTGCGCGATTCCGACGATCTCCGGCATCGGCCACGAGACGGACTTCACGATCGCCGACCTCGTCGCCGATCTGCGCGCGCCGACGCCGTCGGCCGCCGCGGAGATCGTGATCCGCGCGAAGAGCGAGATCTGCACGCTGGTCGAGCACCACGTCCGCCGCGTGCGCCACGTCGTCGAGTCGCGCGTCCGCAACGTCCGCCACGAGCTCCGCCACCTCACCTCTTCCGACCGCCTCGGACTTCTCCCCCGCCGCATCGCCGCGCGCCGCGAGCGCCTGAACCGCAACCGCGTCTCGCTCTACCGCATCGTCGAGGCGCGTGCGCGCGCGCTGCGTCTGCGCCTCGCCGCCGCAGAGCGGCCGCTCGCGCAGGTCTCCACGCGCGTTGCGCGCGACCGGCACCGCTTCGACGCTGTCGTGGCCACGCTCAGCGCGGTGTCGCCGCTATCCGTTTTGTCGCGCGGCTACGCCATCGCCTTCTCGCGCGTGCGCAACCGCCGCAAGCCGATCCTCGACTCGAACGCCGTCGGCGTCGGCGACGCCATCGAGTTGCAGCTCAAACGCGGCGCGTTGTCGTGTACAGTCGATGCGAAGACCCTCGGCATTGAAACGACGTGGCCGACGGAGCGCCGCTAGATGGCCCGCACCCGCGCGAACGAATTCGAAAAAGCCTTTCAGCAGCTCGAGAAGATCGTGCAGCGGCTGGAGTCGGAGGAGCTGCCGCTCGACGAGTCGCTGCAGCTCTTCGAGGAGGGCATCCGCCTTTCGCGCTTCTGCAACCAGAAGCTCGAGGAGGTGGAGAAGAAGATCGAGCTGATCCTCGCCGACGCGAAGGGGCAGCCGCGCGTGGAGCCGTTCGAGCTCGACGCCGAGGCGGCGGAAGAGGAGCTGTGACGCTCGGCGAGTACCTGGCGGAGCGGCGCGCGCTCATCGACCGCACGCTCAACGCGCAGCTCCCACCCGCCGATACGCCGCCCGCGGTCATCCACGAGGCGATGCGCTACGCGGTCCTCGGCGGCGGCAAGCGCGTGCGGCCGATCCTCGCCATCGCCGCGGCCGAGGCGTGCGGCGCCGACGCCGCACCGCTCGTCGGGCACTTCGCGGCGCTGGAGTTGATCCACACCTACTCGCTCGTGCACGACGATCTGCCGGCGCTTGACAATGACGACTACCGCCGCGGGCGCAAGACGACGCACGTCGTCTTCGGCGAGGCGATGGGGATTCTGACCGGCGACGCCCTCCTGACCGAGGCGTTCGCATGGCTTTCGCGGCCGCTCGACGCGGTTCCGGCCGAGCGGCAACTGCGCGCGCTGGGCGTCGTCGCCGAGGCGGTCGACTCGCGGGGGATGATCGGCGGGCAGGTCGCCGACATCCTCAGCGAGCGCGCCACCGAGCCGTCGCTCGAGCAGTTGCAGTTCATCCACCGCAACAAGACCGGCAAGCTGTTGACGGCGTCGGTGCTGCTCGGCGGGTTGCTTGGCGGCGCCACCGAACAACAGCTCGAATCGCTCGAAGCCTACGGCGTCGCCACCGGCCTCGCCTTCCAGATCGTCGACGACCTCCTCGACATCGAGGCCACCTCTGCGGACCTCGGCAAGACCGCCGGCAAGGACGTGGCGCAGGGAAAACTCACCTACCCGGCGCTCCTCGGCGTCGAAGCTGCACGTGCCGAGGCGGGGAGGCTGCTGGCCGTGGCCATCGAGAACGCTGATAACATCGCCGGTCCGGCGGCGAACTATCTTGCCGAAATCGCACGTTACATCTGCGAGCGCCGCTCCTAGGGACCCGCGAACATGAGCCGAATTCTCGACACCATCAACACTCCGTACGACGTTCGGAAGCTCGACCGCCGCCAGCTCCCGGAGCTCGCCGACGAGATCCGCGAGCGCATCATCGACGTCGTCTCCAAGGTGGGCGGCCACTTCGGCGGCAACCTCGGCATCGTCGAGCTCACGCTCGCGCTGCATTGGGTCTTCGACACGCCGCGCGACCAGATCGTCTTCGACACTGGGCACCAGTCGTATCCGCACAAGCTCATCACCGGCCGCCGCGAGACCTTCCCGACGATCCGCCAGCACGGCGGCATCTCCGGCTTTTGCAAGCGCGAAGAGTCGGAGTACGACGTCTTCAACGCAGGCCACGCCTCGACGTCGATCTCCGCGGCCCTCGGCATCGCCGTCGCGCGCGACTTCCGCAAGGAGGACTACCGCGTCGTTGCGGTCATCGGCGACGGCGCGCTCTCCGGCGGCCTGGCGCTCGAAGGGCTCAATCAGGCCGGGCATCTCAAGCGGAAGTTGATGATCGTCCTCAACGACAACGACATGTCGATCTCGACGAACGTCGGCGCGATGTCGGGCTATCTCAACTCGATTCTCAAAGGGCAGCCGTACAACCAGGCCAAGGACCTCGCCAAGGGGATCATGGACCGCATCCCCCTCGTCGGCGCGAAGCTGCACGAATTCGCCTCGGAGATGGAGCAGCTGGTGAAGCACACGGTGGTCCCCGGAACGCTGTTCGAGGAGCTCGGCTTCAAGTACCTCGGCCCGATCAACG
Organism: Thermoanaerobaculia bacterium; assembly: GCA_035276475.1. Lineage (GTDB taxonomy): Bacteria > Acidobacteriota > Thermoanaerobaculia > Gp7-AA8 > Gp7-AA8 > DATDFB01. The sequence goes on from DATELQ010000110.1 coordinate 111,775, forward strand.
GCCATGACCTCGACGGCCTGATCGACATCTTCGAAAAGAACAAGGACTACAACGGCCCCCTGCTCATCCACGTCATCACGAAGAAGGGGAAGGGCTACACGCCCGCGGAGAACAAGCCGATCTGGTCGCACGGTGTGACGCCGTTCGACATCGAGTCGGGCGAGGTGGTGAAGTCGAAGCCCGGCCCGCCGTCCTACACGGCGATCTTCGCGGAGACGCTGACGCAGCTCGCCAAGACCGATCCGAAGATCGTCGCCATCACGGCGGCCATGCCCGAGGGGACGGGCCTCGACAAGTTCGCGAAGACGTTCCCCGACCGGATGTTCGACGTCGGCATCGCCGAGGAGCACGCAGTGACGTTCAGCGGCGGCATGGCTACGCAGGGCATGAAGCCGATCGCCGCGATCTATTCGACGTTCCTGCAGCGCGCGTTCGACCAGGTGTTCCACGACGTGGCGATCATGGACCTGCCGGTGGTCTTCGCCCTCGACCGCGCCGGCATCGCCGGGCAGGACGGCCCGACGCACCACGGCATCTACGACATGGCCTACCTCCGCCTCTTCCCGAACATGGTCTGCATGGCCCCGAAGGACGAGAACGAGCTGCGGCACATGCTGAAGACGGCGTTCGAGACCTGCCACCCAACGTCGCTGCGCTACCCGCGCGGGAACGGGATCGGCGTGGAGCAGGACAAGGAGCTGGTGTCTTTGCCAGTCGGCAAAGGCGAAGTACTCCGCGAGGGCGGAGTGGCAACGATTTTTGCGATCGGCGCCGAAGTCTGGCCTGCGATGCATGCCGCCGATCTGCTGGCGAAGGACGGGATCGAAGTCACCGTCGTCAACGCCCGCTTCATCAAGCCGCTCGACGATGAGCTGATTCAGAAGTACTGCACGCCCGGCGCGAAGGTGATCACAGTCGAGGAAGGCTCCCTCGCCGGCGGCTTCGGCGCCGCGATCATGGAGCGCTGCCAGCAGCTCGGCCTCGACGGCGTCGACTTTCACCGCATCGGCATCCCCGATGAGTACGTGCACCACGGCGCCCAGGACGTGCTGCGGGCGCAGTACGACTTGGATTCCGAGGGGATCGCGAAGCGGGTGCGGGAGTTCGTGGGGGAGCGGCAGGGGTTCGGGACGATCGGCGACTTGGCCGACGCACTCGACAAGATTCGTCGCGCAGTTCCCGCTGACGACCGTGAGCTCCCGACGAGCGATCAAGTGGACGAAGTCGTCTACGGCGTCCAGCGGCGGGCCACCGCGAAGTAGATGGCGGCGTATTTCGTCGATACCTGGTTTTTCATCGCCTATCTTCGCGATTCCGATTCCCATCATCACACAGCGATGCGTTTGGTTGGAATCCTGCACGACGCATCATTCGTCACACACGACGGCGTGTTAACCGAGCTGTTGGCGTTTTTCTGTAGTCATGGTGATCTCTGGCGCAAGCACGTTGCGGCGTTCGTTCGCGATGCGCTTCACAACAAGCAGTTCGAGATCGTGCCGCTTACGCGTCATCTGTTCGAGGAAGCCTTAACGCTGTACGAGCGCCGGCTCGATAAGCAGTACTCGCTGATCGACTGCGCCTCCATGATCGTCATGCGCCAGTACGGCATCCAGCACGTCCTCACCAACGACCACCACTTCGCCCAGGAAGGCTTCACCCTCCTCAACGCATGAAAAAGCAGCGCCTCGACGTCGCCCTCGTCGAGCGCGGGCTCGTCGAGTCGCGCGCGAAGGCGCAGTCGCTGATCATGGCCCGGCGCGTCCTCGTCGGCGGGAAGCACGTCGACAAGGCCGGCGCGCTCGTGGCGGAGGACGACGCGCTGGCCATCGAGGCGCTCGAGCATCCGTGGGTCGGGCGGGGGGGCGTGAAGCTCGCGCATGCGCTGAAAACGTTCGCGATCGACGTGACGGGGAAAGTCTGCGCGGACGTCGGCGCGTCCACCGGCGGGTTCACCGACGTTCTGCTCAAGAGCGGCGCGCGGAAGGTGTACGCGATCGACGTCGGCTACGGGCAGCTCGATGTGTCTTTGCGAAACGACGAGCGCGTGGTCAATCGCGAGAAGGTGAATGCGCGCTATCTGACGGCGAGCGACTTCGAGGACGAGATCGACTTCGTGTCGATCGATGTGTCATTCATCTCGCTGAAGTTGATCCTACCGGCCGTCGCGACGTTTGCGAAAGGCGACGTCGTCGCGTTGATCAAGCCGCAGTTCGAAGTCGGCAAGCGCGACGTCGGCAAGGGCGGCATCGTTCGCGACGACGCCAAACGCGCCGCGGCGGTGGAGTCGGTCGTCGCGTTCGCGAAGGAGACCGGCTTCGACGTCAAGGGGGTGATCGAAAGCCCGGTCAAGGGCGCTGAGGGGAACGTGGAGTATCTGATGCACGCAGATACTCGCCCAGTCCCTCCCGCCACGACGCCGGCGTGAAGCCGGTGATGCGCTCGTAGCGCTCGGTCGAGAGCACCGAGTAGGCGGGGCGGGTGGCGGGGCGGGGAAACTCGTCGGTGCCGACGGGAACGATCGTCGCCTCCGGCGCGATCGCGCAGGCGAAGTCGTACCACGTGCACTCCTCGGCATCCGCATAGTGCACGACGCCGCGCGCGTCGTTCGCCACGAGCCGGATGATCGCCTCGGCGAGGTGCGGCGTGTACGTCGGCCGGCCGCGCTGGTCGTTCACCACGCGCAGCGGGTTCGTGCCGAGGTCGACTTGGCGGCGGATGGCCTTCACAAAGTTCGGGCCGTTCTGGCCGAAGAGCCACGATGTGCGGACGATGACGTGCTTCTCGGCGTGCCGCGCGGCGGTCTCGCCGAGGAACTTCGAGCGGCCGTACGCGGAGAGCGGATTCGTCTGGTCGTTGATCTCGTACGGCTCGCCCTTCCTGCCGTCGAAGACGAAGTCGGTGGAGATCTGCACGAGCAGAGCGCCAACATCGTTTGCGGCAGACGCGAGCAACTCGACCGCCGAACCGTTGATGGCGTTCGCGGCGCTCTCCTCCGCCTCGGCTTGATCGACCTTCGTGTACGCCGCGCAGTTGACGATCACGTCCGGCCGCGCATCGGCCACGCACGCGGAGACGCAGCGGGAGTCGGTGATGTCGAGGTCGTTCTTGGTGAGCGCGGTTACGGGCTCATCGCGGAGCGCCAGCGCGTCGCGAAGGTCGCTGCCGACCATGCCGCCCGCGCCGGTGATGAGCCAACGAGCCAAGCGGGCTAGGCCGTCTTTTCCTTCTTCTCTTCGACGGCTTTCTTATCGTCAGGGCGGAGGCCGTTCTTGAAGTTGGAGATTCCCTCGCCGAGGCCGCGGCCGAGCTGCGGCAGGCGGCTGGCGCCGAAGATCACGATGACGATGACCAGGATGACGAGAAGCTCAGGCAAACCAAGTGAACCAAACATGAAGCCTCCGATCGGACGGACGAGTGTAACAGAGCCGGTGCCGATTGGATTTCGTGTTGAAAACGGGCTGTTAAGATGCGCCGCCGATGATCGACCTCTCCGTTCTCAATCCGCGCCAGCGCGACGCCGTCACGCACGGCGACGGACCCCTGCTCGTGCTCGCCGGCGCCGGGTCGGGGAAGACGCGCGTCATCACCTACCGCATCGCCTGGCTGATCGGCGAGCGGGGCGTGGCCCCGTACAACATCCTCGCCGTCACCTTCACGAACAAGGCGGCAAACGAGATGCTCAGCCGCGTCGAGCACCTCGTCCCGAACATCGGTGCGCGGCCATGGATCGGCACCTTCCACTCGACCTCGCTACGCATGCTCCGCCGCTACGCCGACCGCCTCGGCTTCACCAAGTCGTTCGTCATCTATGACACCTCCGACCAGCTCACGCTCGTGAAGCGCTGCATGCGCGAGCTGCAGATCAGCGACGAGGCCTTCCCGCCGCGCTCGATCCTCACGCGCATCTCCAACGCCAAGAACGAGCTCCTGGGTCCGGCCGAGTACGAGAAGCACAATCTCGACTTCTTCGGCGCGCGCGTAGCCGAGGTCTATCGGCTCTATCAGCGGCGGCTCAAAGAGTACGACGCGATGGACTTCGACGATCTCATCGGCAACTACGTCCGGCTCCTGCAGGAGCACGAGGACGTGCGCGACGAGATCCACACCCGCTTCCAGCACATCCTCATCGACGAGTACCAGGACACCAACCGCGCGCAGTACATGCTGATCAAGGCGCTGGCCGGGCCGCGCGGAAACATCGTCGCCGTCGGCGACGAGGACCAGTCGATCTACCGCTTCCGCGGCGCGGACATCAACAACATCCTGAACTTCGAGCGCGACTTTCCCGGCGCCGAGATCGTGAAGCTCGAGCAGAACTACCGCTCCACCGGGAACATCCTCGATGCCGCCACCGGCGTGGTCGAGCACAACGTCGCCCGCAAGGGAAAGAAGCTCTTCACCAGCGGCGGCAGCGGCGATCCGGTACGCGTCGTGACCTGCTCGACCGACCGCGAGGAAGCGCAGTTCGTCCTGGAGCGCCTCAACGCGATGCGCTCGCGGTATAAGCTGACCGACTTCGCGGTGCTCTTCCGGATGAATGCGCAGTCGCGGCCGTTCGAAGAAGAGCTGCTGCGGGCGAACATCCCCTACTCCGTCGTCGGCGGCGTGAAGTTCTACGAGCGCGCGGAGATCAAGGACATTCTGGCGTACCTGCGCCTGGCGGTGAAGCCGCACGACACGCCCTCGATCGAGCGCGTCATCAACTCGCCATCGCGCGGCATCGGCGACACGACCGTGGCCGCGCTCGACGCCGCAGCCAAGCAGCACGATGCCTCGCTCTGGACCGTGATCGAGCAGGAGCTCGCGCCGCTGCCCAGCCGCGCGGCGAGAGCGGTGCGCGAGTTCCGCGAGATCGTCACCGACCTGCAGCGCGCGGCCGTGCATCCGCTGCCGGAGCTCTTCGATTACCTCCTGCTCCGCACCGGCTACCGGCGCATGCTGCAGGAGTCGCGCGACATCCAGGACGAGTCGCGCCTCCAGAACATCGAGGAGCTCCTCAGCTCCGCGCGCGAGTTCTCCGAGCAGAACGCCGGCGCGGCGCTGGCCGACTACCTCGACTCGATCACGCTGATGTCGGACCTCGACCGCTACGAGTCGCAGAAGGGCGTGACGCTGATGACGCTGCACGCTGCGAAGGGGCTGGAGTTCAAGGTCGTGTTTCTGGCCGGGATGGAAGAGGGCATCCTGCCGCACTCGATGACGCGCGACGAGGAAGACGACATCGAAGAGGAGCGCCGCCTCTGCTACGTCGGCATGACTCGGGCGCGCGAGCAGCTCTACTGCCTGCACTCGCTCGAGCGGCGGCTGCACGGGCAGTTCCGTGAGCAGTCGCCGTCGCCGTTCCTGCGCGAGATCCCGGAGAACGTGACGGAGGCGGTGCGGCTCGGGCGCGGGCGGCCGATGCAAACACAAGGTTCATGGCGCGACCGGCCGATGCGCCCGCAATCGCAGCCGCCGCAACGCATCGCCACATCCGCGAAGACGATCTCCTCGTTCTTCGGCGGCCCGGTGCAGCTCGACTCCGCGGCGATCAAAACCGCTGCGGCGCCCTCGTCGTCGCAGCCTGCGCAGCTCAAGCGCGGCCAGCGCGTGCGCCACGCGCAGTTCGGCGATGGGACGATCCTGACGATGGAAGGCGACGGTCCCGACGCCAAGCTGACCGTCTACTTCGACCGCGCCGGATCGAAGAAGTTCATCGCCAAGTACGCGAAGCTAACGCGGATCTAGCGCGTGGCCCGGCGCCGCGGCGGCGCACCGCTGCGGACGAGCGTGCGCGTGAAGACGCGCGGCACGCTGCCGTACGGCGGCTCGCCGGCGACGCGGACGTACGCGATCGTCGCGCCGCCGGGGCTCGCCGCGATCGACGCCTGCGACGCGTTGTCGCTGACGACGAACGGCTCGTCATCGACGCCGAGCCGCAGCGCCTTCACCTGAAACGTCTCCGGATCGGTCCACGCGGCGACATACTCGTTGCCGTCCCACGCCAAGTCGAGATCGAACGGCGGCGAGTCGTAGAGCCCGAGATCGTTGCACGCCAGCTCGACGTCGTTGTGAAAGACGCAGAGGTGGCGGCTGCCGATCGGCGACGGCGCCATCCAGACGACCTCGACGCCGCTGCCATTCGAGGCCAGGCCGACGCTGTAAACGTTGCTCTTGGACCAGAGCACCTGCGGCTTCGTGTCGAGCACCTCACCCGTGCGCGCGACGCGCATGGTGCTGATGAGCGCAGGCTGCGGCGGCTGCGGCGAGATCAGCGAGTTGGTGTACAACTGATCGGCCCAGGCGACGACGTAGTTCGTGCCGTTCCAGACCACGCGCGCCGAGTTGGCGGAGACGAACGCGGTGCCGTGGTCTGTCAACGTGACCGGCGCGCCGACCGCGTGGCCGTTCTGGGCGACGCGGAGCGCGTGCAGCTCGCCCCGCGTGTCGGGCCAGACGACGAGGTAGTCCGTGCCGTCGAACGCAATCGCGGGCGACGTTTCGGGAAAACCGTACGCAACGGATCCCGAGTCGGCGACAAAGATCGGATCGGCGTCGATCGGCGTTCCGTCGAACGACAGGCGCTTCGCCCACAGCTTCCCGTCCGCGATCCAGACGGCGAGGTAGGACGACGCGCCGCGGCCGGCGTGGACGTCGATGTCGCCGTCGACGATGGTGTGCGGCGTGCCGCCGGGCAACTGTGCCATCACGTTCTGCTCGCGCCAGAGCGTGAGCCCGCCCTCGGCCACACGCGGGAATCGCTGCACGTTCGGCGAGCTGGCGACGATGTTCGTCTGCGCGGCGGCGAGATCGTCGAAGCCGCGCGAGGCGCGGTCGAGGACGTCGAAGTCGGCGTTGAACCGGTCGCCGGCCATCAGCGTGTCGGTGCCGGTCGTGGCGAAGTGGACGTTGAACATCAGCCCGGGCATAGCCATCGGCGCCGGATCGAGCAAGCGCCCATCAGCGGCGACGCGTGAGATGCGCAGCCCCGCCGGCGATGAGAGTGCAATCGCGTATTCGTGCCCGTCCCAGCCGACCGCAACCTCGGCGTTGCCCGCGTCGGACGCGAACTGCACCGCCGGCCCGCCGTCGACGATCTCGTACTTTGCGGCGTTCCCTTCCGTCCAGGCAACGAACGTCGTCGTGCCGCGGACGAGCGCGCCCATGCGGTTCGCGGAGACGAGCGTGCGCTTCGTGAGAAAGCCCGTCGTGCCGTCGACCGTGGCGACGATCACCTGCCCGTCGCCGCGTGTGACGAAGCGGTAGTCGCCGTTCGGCATCACCGCGATCTCCGACGCGTCGCTCGGCGCCGGCAGCGACTCTTTCCACAGCACGGTGCCGTCGAGCGACAGCAGCCACACCTGTCCGGAGTTGAGCAGAGCGAGCAGATTGCGGCCGTTCGTCGCGAACGTGCGCGGCGCCACGGCGAGATCCATCCGCGTCGCGGCGCCGACCGGCTTGCCATCGTCATCGAGCGCTTGCAGATACGAGAAGCCGCTGGCGAGTGTGTAGAGCAGCAGATATGAGTCGTTGCTTCGGAACAGGCTGCCGCCGAGCGTCTCTTCGGCGAGGCGATGACCGGTCGGCTCGAGCGGCCGCCCGGCGTTGTCGAGACGGCCGGCGAAGAGCGCCGGCTGAAACGCATGCACGGAGGCGCGCTCGTCGGCCCAAAGCGCAAGAAAGTCGCGGCCGTTCGTGACCACGCTGCGTACATTTTGATTGCCGGCGGCCGGGCCGAGCGACAGGGATCCGACGGGCGTTTCGGGACCGAGAGCGAGGAGCGCAAGAAGGGCGAGGAACATGGGCACGCCCCTTCTTACGAGCCTCGAGTCATGGCCGTCGCGCCGTCTCGAGCGAGCTCGGCGCGTCCGGGTTCGCTCCTTCGTTGACACCGATCCCGAGCTGATCGACCAATTCCCCGCCGAGCCATCCGGTGACGAGCGCGATGGCAACCGCGATTGCCGACAGGATGATCGCCATCGTCGCCGGCGTCGACGGATCGCCGCGCCGCAGCCACCAGCTCACGGCGAAGATCGCCACGACGATCACGTTCCCGATGCCGTGGTATGCGCCGAGGCGTTTGGCGCGCGTACCGGCGGGGATGCCGAGCCAGTCGATGAGGCCGAAGACCGCCGCGAGGAGCGCGCCGATCACGCCGGCGAAGATCATCCAATACGCCACGCGGGCGAGCTCGCCGCGATTCGTGATCAGGTAGGCGATGTCGAAGAATAACGACGTCGCCAGAAGCCCGAGGGGAAAGACGATCAGCATCTGGTGAATCGGATGCCCTAGGAGTTTCGCTTTTGCTTCCATAACAAAAAGGAAAAGGCAGCAAAAGCCGCACCCGCTGCGATCCAATTGCGCCGTTTGTTGAGCTCGAGCTGGATGGAAAGCGGGTGCGACCGGTCGTCGAACACGCCGTGCGCGCCGTGGTCGCCGGGCAGCGGCTCGTACAGATTGTTCGGCCGATTCGGATCCTCGGGCTCGTCGATCATCTGCGCGTCGTAGCCGTGCTTGCCGAGATACTCATCGCCAAAGCCGGGGAAGAAGTTGTTGCCGATGACCGCCATGGTCGTCGGCAATCCGACGTTGATCTCGCGCCGGCCGCTGTACGCCGCCCACGCAATTGCCTCCGCCGCGACCTCGGGTTGGAAGATCGGCGGCACGGGCTGCCCCTTGCGCGGCAGGCGGGACTTCACCCAGCGGAACTGTGGCGTGTTCAGCGCCGGCATGTTCACCATCACGACGCGGACGTGGCTGCCGTCGTGGGCGAGCTCGGAGCGCAGCGAGTCGTGGAAGCCTTGCACGGCGTGCTTGGCCGCGCAGTACGCCGACTGCAGGGGGATGCCGCGGTAGGCGAGCGCGGAACCAACCTGCACGATGGCGCCGCGGTCGCGCGGCTTCATCCGCCGCAGCGCGGCCATCGTGCCCCAGACGTAGCCGAGGTACGTGACCTCGGTGACGCGGCGGTAGTCGTCGGGCGTCATCTCGTCGATCGCTGAGAAGACCGAGAGCATGGCGTTGTTGATCCAGATGTCGATCGGACCGAACGTCCGCTCGACCTCGGCGGCAGCGTTCTCGACGGCATCGTGGTCGCTGACATCGAGCGGCAGCACGAGCGCCTCGCCGCCCGCGGTCTCGATCTCGCGTTTGGCGGCTTCGAGTCCGTCGCGGCCGCGCGCGATGAGTCCCACTTTGGCGCCACGGCGGCCGAAGAGCTGTGCGGTGGCGCGGCCGACTCCCGCCGACGCGCCGGTGATCACGACTATTTTTTGCATACGATCAGGTCACGGGTCACAGGTCACGGGTGACAGGTGGGTTCTTGCCAGTGCACGTGATGCCGCGAGAACATCACCTATGACCCGTCACCTGTTCCCTGTCACCTGAGTCATTGCAATGAATCTTCCATCGATCCTCGTCTGGGGCTTCGCGGCGACGATCGTCCTCACTGCGCTGACGATCGCGTCGCAGTCGCTCGGCCTCACGCGCATCGACTTGCCGTTCATCATCGGCACGATGCTGACGGCGAACCGCGACCGCGCCAAAGTGCTCGGCGCGGCCATGCACGTCGTCAACGGTTGGCTCTTCGCCATCGTCTACGCGCTCTTTTTCGAGCAGCTGCGCATGGCTACGTGGTGGCTCGGCGCGCTCCTGGGAATCGTGCAGGGATTCTTCGTCGTCGTGGCCGTGCTGCCGATGCTGCCGGGCATGCACCCGCGCATGGTGTCGGACTTCCGCGGGCCCGAGCCGACGCGCCTGCTCGAGCCGCCGGGATTTCTCGCCGTGAACTACGGGCGCGCGACGCCGTGGGTGCTCATGCTCGTGCACGCAAGCTACGGGCTGATTCTCGGGACGTTCTATCGCCTTCGCTGAGGCAGAGCGCAGCGTTCATGAGGCCGATGTGCGTGAGCGCCTGCGGGAAATTGCCGAGGAGCTCGCCCGTGTCGGGATCAGCCTCCTCGGAGAGCAAACCAACGTCGTTCGCGCGGCGCAGCACCTTCGCGAACACCTCCTCCGCCTCGCCGCGGCGGCCGGCGAGCACGAGGGCCTCGACGAGCCACATGCTGCAGGCGAGGAAGGCGCCTTCGCCGGCGGGAAGGCCGTCTTCCTGGCTGCGCGTGTCATAGCGGTAGACGAGATCGCCGCGGCCGAGCTGGCGGCGGATCGCGTCGATCGTGCCGAGCATGCGCGGATCGTCGGGCTTCACGATGCCGACGCGGACAGCGTAGAGGAGGCTGGCGTCGACGTCGCGCTCGCCCGCCACGGCGACGAAGCTGTTGATCTCTTGATTGAATCCTTCGGTCAGCACGTAGTCGCGAATCTGATCTTTGACGCCGCTGAACTCGGGGCCGATCAGCCGCTCCGCGCAGTCGAGCGCCGACCAGGCCATGATCTTCGAGTGGATGTGGTGGCGCCGCCCGCCGCGCTTTTCCCAGATGCCGTCGTCCGGCTCGCTCCAGCGTTTCGCAACCACCTGCGCAAGCCGATGGATGAGGCGCCGGCGGTCGCGGTCGAGCGCTTCGCCGCGCTGCACCGCCTCCTCCATCGCGCCGATCACCTCGCCGTAGACGTCGAGCTGGAACTGCTTGACGGCGAGGTTGCCGACGCGCACCGGGCGCGAGCCGCGGTAGCCGGCGAGGTGGTCGAGGTCGCGCTCGGGGAGCTTCGACTCGCCGAAGACGTCGTAGAGGATCTGCAGGCGCGGCTGGGTGATGCGCGTCGCGTAGAGGAGCCAGTCGAGGAACGCCGCGCCTTCGCGCTCGAAGCCGCAGTCGTAGAGCGCGCTCACGGTGAACGAGGCGTCGCGCAGCCAGCAGTAGCGGTAGTCCCAGTTGCGGACGCCGCCGATCTCCTCGGGCAGCGAGGTCGTGGCCGCGGCGACGATGCCGCCGCTCGGCGCGTACGTAAGGAGCTTGAGCACGAGCGCGCTGCGCATGACCATGTCGCGGTACGGGCCTTTGTAGGCGAGCTGCGACGACCAGTTCCGCCAGAACTCGATGGAGCGCTCGACCGCGTCGTCGTCGAGCGGCGCGAAGACCGCGGGCGAGTGATCGTCGTACCCGAGGACGAATGTGCGGCGCTCGCCTGCGCGGAGTGTGAATTCGGCGATGCCGCGCTCGTCGAAGCGCGCGTCGCTGCGGAGGTTGAGCACGCGCGCGCCCCAGGCGCAGTGAACGCGATGATCGCGCAGCTCCAGCCGCGGCGTGATGCGCGCGTAGTCCGGGCGCGGCACGAACTCGACGCGCAGCGGCACTTCGCCGCGCACGCACTCGACGCGCCGCAGGATCTGCCGGAACGGCGTCAGCCGCCGCGTCTTCTCCTCCTCGGTCATGACCGGCATGAGGTCGATGAGCGTTGCTTCGCCACCGTCACAGGTGAATGTCGTCTCCAGCACGTTCGTGTCGTCGATGTAACGCCGTTTCACGGTGAACGGCACCGGCGGCGCGATGGAGAAGTGGCCGCCCTTTTCGACGTCGAGGAGGCGCGCGAAGATCGACGGCGCGTCGAAGCGCGGCCAGGAGAGCCAGTCGATGGAGCCGCGGCGCGAGATCAGCGCGATCGATCGCGTGTCGCCGATGACGGCGTAGTCCGCAATCGCTTCCGCCTGTTGCGCAGCAGCCATAGTCCTCCCGCGAAAAGGGCCGCGCCGCCGGCAATGCCCGCGACGGTCCACAGCGTTTTCTTGAGGTCGGGCGGCGGCGTGTCGTCGATGGGCGCCGGTGCGAGGCCGCGCTCCTTGCGCAGGGCCATCTGCAATACCTGCGCGAGGTGCAGGGCGCGGCGCGGCGTCGACTGCGCGATCTGCTCGCGGCAACTGAAGCCGTCGGCGACGATGATCGTGTCGAGCGAGGCCTCGCGCACCTTCGGCAGGATCAGCCGCTCGCCGACGCGCATGGAGATCTCGTAGTGCTCGCGCTCGAAGCCGAACGCGCCGGCCATACCGCAGCAGCCGGCGTCCGGCGTCTCGAGGTCGAGGCCGATCTTCTTCAGCACTTCCTCTTCGGCGTTGATCTTCATGATGGCGCGGTGGTGACAGTGCGCCTGCATCAGCGCCTTCGCCTTCATCGACGGCAACGGCACGTTCTCGCGCACGAGGAACTCGCTCAGCGTCATCGTCGATTCTTTGAGCCGCTTCGCCGCCGGATGCGCGGGATAAAGCCCGGTTAGTTCATCGCGGAAGACCGACACGCAGCTCGGCTCGAGTCCGATGATCGGAATCCCCTCTTCGAGCTCCGGCTGCAGCGCGTCCATCGTCTCTTCGAGCAGCCGCTTCGCCGTTTTGAGGAATCCGAAGTCGTAGAGCGGGCGCCCGCAGCAGAGTGGCCGCCGCGGGATCGTAACGTGGTAGCCGGCGTTCTCCAGCACCTCGACCGCGGCCATGGCCGTCTCGGGGTGGAAGTGGTTGTTGAACGTGTCGGGCCAGAGCAAAACGCGTCGATGCGGCTCACCGCTCTGCGGCCGCTTGCGGAATCGATCCACGAACGTTTCCCGCGCATACACCGGCATCCGCCGCTCCGGCGCGACGCCTGCGAGACGCTTCACGAACGGCAAGGCCATGATCGTGTTCGCCACTTGCGGCGCGGCCGCGGCGGCGCGCGACCACCAGTAGATCAGCCCCATCGAGTACGCCGTCACGGGCCGCAGCCGCCCCTCGTAGTAGTGCGAGAGGAACTCGGCCTTGAACGTGGCCATGTCGACGTTGACCGGGCACTCGCCCTTGCAGCCTTTGCAGGCGAGGCAGAGGTCGAGCGCGTCCTTCACCGCCTCGTTGCGCCAGTCGTTGGGGATGACCTCGCCCTCGAACATCTCGAAGAGCAGCCGCGCCCGGCCGCGCGTCGAATGCTCTTCCTCGCGCGTGACCATATAGCTCGGGCACATCACTCCGTGGTCGAAGCGGCGGCACTCGCCCACTCCCACGCAGCGCATGACCGCGCGCTCCATCCGTCCCTGATCCTCGGGGAATTGAAAGTGCGTCTGCGGCGCCCACTGCTGGAAATCGGCGCCGAGGCGTAGGTTCTCGGTCGGGTGGTACGGCGTCACCACCTTGCCGGGGTTCATCTTCCACTCCGGGTCCCACAGCGCCTTGAACTCGCGGAACGCGCCGACGAGGCGCTCGCCGAACATCTTCGGCAGCAGCTCCGCGCGCGACTGCCCGTCGCCGTGCTCGCCGGAGAGCGAGCCGTTGTACTTGATGCAGAGGTCCGCGGCCTCGTCGATGTAGGCGCGGTACTTGGCGATGCCGGGCGCCGACTCGAGGTCGAAGTTGTTGCGCGTGTGCACGCAGGCCTGGCCGAAGTGGCCGTAGAGATCGCCGTTATAGCCGAACTTGTTCATGAGCGCGCGCAGCTCGCGGAGGTACTTCCCGAGGTGCTTCGGGTCGACGGCCGAATCCTCCCATCCCTCCCACGTCATCGGCCGGCCGGGGACAAACGCGGTCGCGCCGAGACCGGACTCGCGGATCTGCCAGATCTTTCGCGTGACGGCCGGGTCGGTGTAGAGCTTCGCGCTCGGCGCCGGTTTCTCCTTTTTCAGCGCGTCGATCATCCGCTGCGCCTTCCACTCCGCGTCCTGAATCGACTCGCCGCCGAACTCGACGAGGAGCCATCCTTTCCCTTCCGGCAGCAGCTCGAGGTTCTTGACGTGCAGGTGCTTCGCCTTCATGTCCTCGGCGAGCCGATCGTCGACGCCCTCGAGGCCGATCGGCTCGAACTCGAGCAGGCGCGGCACGTGATCGGCGGCGATGTAGATGTCTTCGTAGCCAAGCACCGCGAGGACGCGCGACGGCGGCGAGTCGACGAGGCGGCACTTCGCCTCGAGGACGACGACGCACGTCGACTCGCTGCCGACGAGCGCCTTGGCCACGTGGAAGCCGTCGTCGGGGAGCAGCGAGTCGAGGTTGTAGCCGGAGACGCGGCGCGGGATTTTCGGATAGCGCCGGCGGATCTCGTCGCCGTACGTGTCGCGGATTTTCTTGAGGCCGGCGAAGATCTCCCCTTCGCGGCCGCCGCGGGCGATGATGCGCTCGATCTCGTCGTCGGACGTCGCGCTGACGGTCATCTGCGTGCCGTCGTAGAGGAGGACCTTCAGCGCCTCGATGTTGTCGACGGTCTTGCCGGCCATGAGCGCGTGCACGCCGCAAGAGTTGTTGCCGATCATGCCGCCGATCGTGCAGCGCGTATGCGTGGCCGGGTCGGGGCCGAAGGTGAGGCGGTGCTGCTCGGCGGCGGTGCGGAGGTCATCGAGGACGATGCCGGGCTGCACCCACGCGTATTTCTCGCTCGGGTTGAGCTCGACGATGTCGTGCATGTACTTCGAGAAGTCGAGGACGACGGCGACGTTGCAGCACTGCCCGGCCAGGCTCGTGCCGCCGCCGCGGGCGAGGATCGGCGCGCCGTATTTGCGCGCCAAGGCGACGGCGGCGATGGCGTCGTTGGCGTCGCGCGGGAGGACGACGCCGATCGGCACCTGCCGGTAGTTCGAGGCGTCAGTGGCGTAGAGCGCGCGCGAGCCGTTGTCGAAGCGCACCTCGCCGCGCACCTCGCGCCGCAGCGCCGAGGCCAGTGCGGCCGCGTCGACGTTCACGCGCTGTACGCGGTCGCTGTAGTTGACGCGCGCGGCGGCGCCGGGCTTGTCGAAGCGGATGGGATCGAATCGGCGCGGTGTCATAGCGGCTGCAAATCTATCGCTTTCAATTCAACGCCGATACCGGGCCGGCTCAGGTCGGGATGGATGGCGCCGTCGACGGGGGCGACGAAGCCGTCGAAGTAGCGCGACTCGATACGGACGTGGTCGAAAAAGTACTCGATGTGCCGCAGCGGCAGGAGCGCGCAGGCGGCGTGGGCATGCAGCGACGGCGCGCAGTGCGCGGAGAGCGGCGTGCCGCGCGCCTCGCAGAGCGCGGACGTTTTGATGAAGCCGGTGATGCCGAGGCAGCGGGTGGCGTCGGCCTGCAGCACGTCGACGGAAGGGAGCATCTGTTCGAAGTAGAGGAGCTCGTAGCCGTACTCGCCGGCGGCGATTTCGATTTCCAATCGATCTCTCAAAAACTTCAATCCGTTGAGGTCGTCCGACGACACGGGCTCCTCGAACCACGTCACGTCCTGCGTCGCGAAGAACTTCCCCTGCGACAACGCGAGCTTCCGCGTGTACGCGCCGTTCGCATCGACAAACAACTCTGCATCGCCGATCGCTTCGCGTACAGCGCGAACGCGCTCCCGGTCGGCCCGGGCGTCGCGGCCGACTTTCATCTTCACGAGCGGCCATCCGACCAATTGCTTCTGTAACTCGTCGATGGAGTACGACGTGAATCCGCCACTGAAGTAGATCGGCGCAGCATCGCGCACCTGTCCGAGGAGCGTGACGAGCGGAAGGCCGAGGAGCTTGCACTTGAGGTCCCACAGCGCGGCGTCGACCGCGGAGATCGCCATCGCCGCCACGCCGCGGCGTCCGAGGTTGCGGACGGCGCGGATCATCGCCGCCCACGAGGACTCGATCGACATCGGGTCGCGTTCGGCCAGCAGCGCGACGAAATGCGCTTTGATGAAGGACGCGGTAGCGACGTCGGCATATGAGTATCCGAAGCCGCGCTTCCCGCCGGCGCTCGCGTGCACGGCGACGAGCGTCGTGGAGTCCCATTCGAACGTGCCGTCGGACTCGGGCGACGCCGTCGGGATGGTGTAGGCGTTGACGTCTATCTTCACTTGAACGATGCAAACATCGACTTCATCGCTTCCTTGATCATCTCCGCGCGATTGGGATCGTGCAGCAGCGACTTCATGAAGTTCTGCGCCTGCTCCCGCGTGATGTGCGGCGGCAGCGGCGGGACCTCGGGGTCGGTATGGAACTCGATCACGCACGGCTTCTGCGCCGCCAGCGCCTCGTCCCACCCCGCCGCCACGCGGTCGCAGGTCTCGACCTTCACGCCCTTCAATCCGATCGACTCCGCGTACTGCGCGTACGGAAAGTCGGGCACGACCTGGGAGTCCTCGAACTTCGCGTCGCCGGCCATCACGCGCTGCTCCCACGTCACCATGTTGAGGTCGCGGTTCTTGAGCACGCAGACGATGAGGCGCGGGTCCGACCACTCCTGCCAGTACTTGGCGATCGTGATCATCTCGTTCATGCCGTTCATCTGGAACGCGCCGTCGCCGACGCAGGCGATCGCCACCCTCGACGGGAACGCGAACTTCGCCGCGATCGCGTACGGCACGCCGGGCCCCATCGTGGCGAGGTTGCCGGAGAGCGATCCCATCATCCCTTTCCTGAACTTCAGGTGCCGCGCGTACCACGACGCCGTCGACCCCGAGTCGGCGACGATGATGGCTCCCTCCGGCAGCCGCGGCGAGAGCTCCCAGAAGACGCGCTCGGGGTTGATCGGCGCGGCGTCGACCATGGCGTGCTTCTCGAGCACCTCCCACCAGTCGCGGATCTCCCCCTCGATTTTCTCGCGCCAGGCGCGGTCGCTCTTGCGCCGCAGCAGCGGGATGAGCGCTCGCAGCGTCTCCTTGGAGTCGCCGGTGAGGTTGACCTCCATCGGATAACGGATCGACAGCATCCGTCCGTCGATGTCGATCTGCACGGCGCGCGCTTTCCCCTCCTCGGGCAAGAACTCCGAATACGGGAACGATGAGCCGACCATGAGCAGCGTGTCGCACTCGTTCATGAGCGTCCAACTCGGCTTCGTGCCGAGGAGGCCGATCGAGCCGGTGACGAAGGGAAGGTCGTCGGGGAGCGCAGCCTTGCCGAGGAGCGCTTTGGCGACGCCGGCGCCTAGGATGTCGGCGACTTCCGTCACTTCGTCGCCGGCCTGCATCGCGCCGGCGCCGATCAGCATGGCCACTTTCTCGCCGGCGTTGAGGACGTCGGCGGCGCGCTTCAAATCGTCGTCGGTCGGCACGACGCGCGGCGAGGTGAAGCCGACGCCGGAGTGGACGCTGCCGTGCTTCCGTGGCGGCTCGGCCATCTTCTCGTCCTGCAGATCGTGCGGGATGATCAGGCACGTCACCGTCCGCTCGGCGCGGGCGATGCGGATGGCGCGGTCGATGAGGTGGCGCATCTGCGCCGGCGCCATCGCCGTCTGCACGTATTCGCCGGCGACGTCCTTGAAGAGCGTCTGCAGGTCGACTTCCTGCTGGTAGCTGCCGCCCATGGCCATGCGCGCCGACTGCCCGACGATGGCGACGACCGGCGCGTGGTCGCCCTTGGCGTCGTACAGGCCGTTGAGCAGATGGATCGCGCCGGGCCCCGAGGTGGCGAGGCAGATGCCCGGCTCGCCGGTGAACTTCGCGTGCGCGCAGGCCATGAACGCGGCCATCTCTTCGTGGCGCACCTGCACGAAGTCGATCTTGTTCTCGGCGCGCTCGAGCGCGCCCATGATGCCGTTGATGCCGTCGCCGGGATATCCGTAGATGCGGCGCACGCCCCAGGCGTGGAGGCGGCTGACGAGAAAGTCGGCTGTGGTTTGCGATGCCATCAAGACTCCGAGTAAGCGATGGTGGTGAGAAGGGCGTTGGCGGATTGGCGCGAGTCGAGCCGCGTGTGCTGCACGACGATGGGGACGTCCGAGACGAGAACGGAGGAGTAGTCGGTGGCGAGCGGGATCGGCTCGGGATCGCGGAGGTCGTTGAAGCGGACGTGCAGCGTGCGCCGCGCCGGCACGGTCAGGCGATACGGCCCGGCCGGCTCGCGGTCTTTGAAGTAGACGGTGATCTCGACGTGGGCGTCGGCATCGCCGGCGTTGAGGATGCACGCCGTCTCATGGCTGAGCATCTCCGGCTGGGGGCCGTGGCTGTACTCCGGGATCCAACCTTCAGCAATTGCCCAATGGGTGCGACCGATGAGCATCGCACGCATTGGTGCATCTCGCGTTCCCGCGCACTACATCCCGAACCTCAATCCCACCACCGCCCGCCGCCCCGCCGACGGATACCCCAGCACCTCCTCGTACCGCTCGCCGCGCAGGTTCTCGAGCTTCACGAACGGCGTGAGGCGGCCGGCGTGGAGCTGCACGTTCGCGTCGACCGTCGTGTACGCGCCGTTCGTCGCGCTCGTGAAGGGAAAGACCGGCAGGACGTCGGCGCGCGCGCCGCTGTGCACGATCGAGACGTTCGCGTCGAGACCGCGATCGCGCCAGCCGAGCGTGAGCGCGCCGGAGTGCTTCGGCCGCCGCGGTAGGCGTGCGCCGGTCGCTTCGTCCTCGTCGCGATGGAGGAACGTGTAGGCGAGGTGCGTGTAGAACGACGACGTCACCTGCTCGTCGATGCCGAGCTCCAGCCCGTCGCTCCGCGCGCGGCCGATGTTCGCGAACGCGAACGTGGCGTTGTCGAAGTTGATGAGATTGCGGTAGCGGCTCCAGAACGCGGTCAGCGAAAAGAGGCCGCTCGCCCCCATCGGCGCGTCGTAGCCGGCCTCGAACGAGCGGCTGCGCTCCGCCTCGAGATTGCGGTTGCCGGAGAAGGGGTAGTAGAGCTCGCCCACCGAGGGCGCGCGGAAGCCTTCGCCGTACGCGGCGCGCCACTTCGTGCCGCCGCGCACGTACGCCGCGGCAATGCGCGGCGAGGTCTCGCTGCCGAACGTGTCGAAGCGGTCGTAGCGGATGCCGGCGCTGAGCTCCACCGCGCCGAACTTCGCGCGATCCTCCACGAACAATGAGTGCGAGCGGCGCGTGAGCCCGGCGAGGTTCACGCCGAAGTTGTTGACGTCGTCGACCTTGGCGCGCTCGATCTCGCCGCCGGCGACGATCGTGCCGAACGACGACGTGGTCGTCCGCGTCGTCAGGCGCGCCCGGCGCGTGCGCGATTCCGTCGAGGCGTCGACGACGCCGAAGGGATCTTCCGGGTCGCGGAAGTCATCTTTGTTGCGCGCCTCCGAGAGCGTCAGGTCGTACGAAAACGCGCCGAAGCTCTGCTGCAATGGTACGGCGATCTGTCGCTCGCTGCCATTCTGCCGCCGCTGCAGGCTCGGCACGAGCGCTGTCGCCGTGGCGTTGAGGTTGAACGGGACGCCGAGGTCGTACGACGTGGCGCGCGCGGCGACGCCGAGCGAGAATGACTTCGACGGCGCGAAGCGCCACACCGCGTTGCCGCTGTTCTGGCGGAAGTCGTCGTTCGGCGCGAAGCCGTCGTCGTTGCGGTGCTCGAGCGCGGCGCTGAAGTGGTTCGCGCCCGAGATCCAGCTCCCGTCGACCAGACCGTTGCGCAGGCCATGGCCGCCGCTCTGCACCTCGGCGCGGAAGCCGGTGCTCGTCGGCACAGTCAGCACGTTCACGACGCCGGCGACGGCGTCGGATCCGTAGAGCGCGGAGAACGGTCCGCGCACGACCTCGACCTGCTCGACGCCGGCGGTGGAGAAGCGCCCCCAGTCGTAGCCGGAGAAATACGGGTTGTTGATCTCGATGCCGTTCCACAGCACGAGCGTCTGCGTCGACGCCGCGCCGCGCGTGAAGAGCGACGTGGCCTTGCCGGGCGAGCCGGTGCGGCTGACCGCGAGGCCGGGAACTTCGCGCAGGACGTCGGCGACGTCGCGCGCGGCGCGCTCGTCGATGTCTTTCTTCGTCACGACGGTGACGGCGGCCGGCGTCGACTCGACGGTCTCGGCGACGTCGGACGCGGTGACGACGATGCGGTCGGAGATTTTCTGAGTGGCGGCGGTGGCGAGAAACAGGACGAATAGAAGATTCACGGCGGCTCCTTCCCTCCGAAGAGGCACGTTGAAAATGAGGTTCGCCGCGGTCGGTCTCCTGGCTTCCGGGTCGTCCTTCCCGCGCTCCCTTCCCGCTGTTGGCAGTGGGGCGCATCGCGCAAAGCGCGGGTCGTCGCCGGTTACAGTGGCGGGGGCCGCGCCGGTATCTCACCGGCTTCCCTTTCACCGTCGCGAACTGAATTGCTAAAGAACACTGACTACGAGGCCGGGATAGTGTACCGGCAAACCGTCTTCGTTCACCTCGATATCTGCGGTGAAGCCGGTGGCGCTGGCGTAGCGGTACACGCGCTCGCCGATGCGCTCGTACGACTGCTCGAGCGGCTCCAGCGCGAACGACGGGAAGCGCAGCCACGCCGCACGCACGTTGCCTTCGCAGCCGCGGCGAATCGGCAGGAGATTCGTCGACGGGCTGAAGTTGAAGTCGACGTCGATGCAGCCGCGGACGGCCTCGACTTCCGCGCCGTTGAGTAGCCAGCGCTCGCCGTCGACGTCGATGCGGATATCGATCTCGCGCCTGCCGACGAAGCCGTGCACGCGCGCGCTCCGCGTGCGCCAGGCCTCGTCGCATTCGACGATGTAGGCGAGCGCACACGCCTCGCCGTCGTGGGTGAACGCGGCCGCGCCCATGAGCCGCGTGCCGTCGATGCGCGCCGCCTCGTGCCCGGGACGATCGAGGCGGCGCCAGAGGATGCTCGTCACGGCCGCTTCGAGAACTTCTCGTACAGCAACGTGTGTCGCGTCTCCAGCGAGATGTCCTCGCCGCCGATGAAGAGCCGCTTCACCTGCGTCACGATCTCGAGCGGATCGCCGTCCGTGACGATGATGTCGGCGCGCTTCCCCGCTTCGAGCGAGCCGACCTTGTCGGCCACGCCGAAGATCTGTGCCGGCGAGATCGTCACCGCCTTCAGCGCCGCCTCCTTCGGCAGCCCGAACGCCGCACAGGCCGCGGCGTGGTACGGCAGGTTGCGCGCGAGGTGCGAGTCCTGCGACTGGATCGAGAAGAGGATGCCGGCGTCGTAGAGCGCTTTCGCGTTCGTGAAGAGGAGATCGTACGGATCGTCCTCGCGTGGCGGGAGGTCGAGAATCGGCCCGAGGATGACGGGGATGTTCCGCTTCTTCAGATCCGGAATCACCGTCTGCACGTCGTCGGCGTCCGCCAGGATCATCTTTAGCTTCATCTCGTCGGCGAACTTCAGCGCCGCCTTGATGTCGCGCTCGAGACTGGCGTGGATGATCACCGGCTCGCGCCCTTCGACCACCGGCACGAGCGCCTCGAGGACGAGGTCGCGGTCGTAGCGCTTGACGTTCGGATCTTTCGCGCGCGCCGCGGCGACTTTCGCGTAGGCCTGCGCGTCCTTGAGCACGTCGCGCAGCTTGTCGACTTCCTTCGTGTAGTTCTTCCGCGCTTCCTTTTCCGCCTCCTCGTCCTGCGGCACCTCGGCGAAGCGACCGCCGCGCAGCCGCGGGAAGTGGACGTGCATCGCCGCCGGCGCCTTGATCGTCATCTCCTCCGGCGTCCAGCCGGCGAGCTGAATGAGCGCCGAGGAGCCGGAGATGATGCCGCCGACCGGCGTGACCATGGAGGTGGTGATGCCGTTCACGCGCGTGACCGGAATGAGATTGCTGTGGGGATTGACCGCCACCTCGGCGCGCGCATTCGGATTGATGTCGCCGAGCTCCGCGCTGTCGACCGAACCGGGGACGGAGTCGATCTCGACGAGGCCGACGCGCGAGCCGGAGTCGATCATGCCGGGATAGACGCGCAGGCCCGTGCCGTCGATCACCATCGCGCCGGAGGGGACGGCGACGTCCTTGCCGACCGCGGTGATCGTCCCGTTCGAGAAGACGATCGTGCCGTTCTCGATCGGCGCGGAGGTGACGGGGTAGATCGTGGCGTTGCGGATCGCCACGGTCGGCTTCTTGCCGGGGTTGTTCGGGATCACCGACTGCGCGAAGAGCGAGCCGGCGAACATCGCGCAGGCGAATGCGGTGACGCGCTTACTCATCGGCCTTCTCCTCGTCCGTCTTCTTCGCCGGCGACTTGCTCTTCTTCTCCTCGTCGGCTTCCTTCTTCAGCAGGTCGGCCTTCTCCTTCGCGATCGCTGCGCGCATCTGCAAGTCCTTCTGCCGATCGAAGACGACCTCGCCGTCGACGAATGTGGTGTCGACGCGCGAGTAGGTCGAGAACGGATGACCGTTCCAGATCACGACGTCGGCATCTTTCCCGACGTCGATCGAGCCGATGCGGTGGTCGAGGCGGAGCTGCTTCGCGGGATTGAGCGTGCAGAGCTTCAGCGCTTCCTCTTCGGACAATCCGCCGTACTTCATCGCCTTCGCGGCGTCGAGGTTGAGGCGGCGGGCCAGCTCGGCGTCGTCGGAGTTGACCGAGGTGAGGACGCCGGCGCGCTCCATGAGCGTGACGTTGTAGGGAATGGCGTCGTACGCCTCCATCTTGAAGCCCCACCAGTCGATGAACGTGCCGCCGCCGACGCCGTGCGCGGCGATCTCCTTCGCCACTTTGTAGCCCTCGAGGACGTGCTGGAGCTCGCGGATCTTGAAGCCCTGCTCGTCGCTAAGGCGCAGCAGCATCATGATCTCGTCGGCGCGGTAGCAGTGCGAGTGCACGTCGATCTTGCCGGCGAGGATGTCGTTCATCGTCTCCATGAGGATGTCGCGGCGCGGCGGGATCGCATCCTCGCCGCGCTTCTTGCGCGCGTCGTAGTCGGCCCACTTCGCGGCGTAGTCCTTCGCGTCGGTGAAGGCCTGGCGGATCACCTCCTCGACGCCCATGCGCGTCTGTGGGTACTGCAGCGGCGTGCCGGGAGGCGGACGGAAGTTCGAGCTCTTCGGGTTCTCGCCAAGGGCGAACTTGATCGTGCGCGGCGCGTCGGCGACCGGCCATTCGGAGACCGGATGGCCCCACTTCCACTTCACGATCTGCGACTGGCCGCCGATCGGATTCGCGGAGCCGTGCAGGACGAGCGCGCACGTCGTGCCGCCGGCGAGCTGGCGGTAGACGTCGATGTCTTCGTTGGTGAGGACGTCGCGGATCCGCACCATGCCGGTGTTCGGCAGCGAGATCTCGTTGACGCTCCCCTCGACCGCGGCGTGGCTGTGCGTGTCGACGATGCCGGGCATCACGAATTTGCCGGCAGCATCGATGACGGTGGCGCCCGCGGGAACCTGGACTTGGTCGTTCGGTCCGACCGCGACGATCTTCGCGCCGCGGATCACGACCGAGCCGTGCTCGATCTTGCCGTGCGAGATGGTGAGGATCGTGGCGTCGCGGATGACGGTGTCGGCGAAGGCCGACGCCGTAGCGAATGCGAATGCGAAAACAAGGAAACGCTTCATCGTGACTTGCTCCCGCTGAACGGCAGCGTCCCGCTCGTCGTCGAGACTGTGCCGCTGATGGTCGTGCCGGAGAGCGTGCCGTGGAAGACCCAGTCTTCCTGCTCGGCCGTCCCCTTCACGCTGATGGTGAACTCGAGCGTGGTGCCGTCGAAACTTCCGCTGCGGATGTCGCCGGAGCCGCGGTCGCCGGAGAACGTACCGGTGACCTTGCCGTCCTCGACGTGGAAGCGCGCGTTGATGTTCACGTCGCCGGTCGAGGCTTTGACGATGAGGCTCCACGAGCCATCGAGCGGACCAGCGGCGGCTGTGCCGCGGCCGCGCGCGCGGTCCTCCTCGGTCGGCAGTTTCATCTCCCGGCCGTCGACGTAGACGCGCTGCACTTTCGCGTCCTTGTCGAAGATCGGCTTGTCGGTGACGACGACGTTGGCGATCTTTCCTTTGTCGAGCGAGCCGAGCTGGCGATCGACGCCGAGGATGCGCGCGGGGTTGAGCGTCACGGCACGCAGGGCATCGTCGGCGGAGAGGCCGTTGTCGATGGCCTTGCGGATGCCGGGGATGAAGTCGCCGGTCTTCCCCGGCCCGCTGACGAGCGCGTACGTCGCGCCGCTCTTCTGCAGCGACGCGGGCGACGTCGGCGACATCACGCGGTCGCGGATGACGCGCAGCGGCTGCTCTTCGCGGTCTTCCTTCGCCGTCGGCGCCGTCGCCCACTTCACGGAGACGAGCACCGGCACGTCCTTTAAATCGCCCGGCATCCGGTAGGCCTGCCGCGCACCGGAGAGAATGTACTTGAGATTGAACTCGCGCGCGA
This sequence comes from Thermoanaerobaculia bacterium, assembly GCA_035276475.1. Lineage (GTDB taxonomy): Bacteria > Acidobacteriota > Thermoanaerobaculia > Gp7-AA8 > Gp7-AA8 > DATDFB01. The sequence goes on from DATELQ010000110.1 coordinate 135,620, forward strand.
TGGCCATGGCCCGGCGTATCATCAATTCACTGTCGGCGATGAAGACGACCGGCACGTCGCGGCGCAGCACAGCGCCGAGGGCAACGGCCGAGGGGCTTTCGCCGGGACGCTGGTTGCCGGTGGGGTTCTTGTCGTAGATCGCGTGCGCGGCGGCGTAGTGCTGGCCATCCATCAGCGACTGGCGGATGTAGGAGATCACGCCCATCAGCGAGTCGGGATACGTCCACGCCGGGCGGGGACTGAACGAGATCTGCTGCGCGGCCGTGCCGCGGATGATGCGCTGCTCCATCGTGCCGCCGCCGAGGTCGAGGACGACGGACTGGCCGTTGAAGATGCCGAAGGAGGGGGCGGTCAGGATCGTCGTCACGCCCGTGGCCCGCTTCGCGTCGGCGTCGTCGTCGGAGAGCTTCACCTCATGCGAGGCCAGGAACTCCGGCGAGGTCTCCGGCAGCTCGGTTGTTGCGCTTTGCGGGCGCGTAGCCGGTGCTCCGCGGCCGCGCCGCGCCGGCGTCGCCGAGGGAAATCCGAGCGACGTCTGCGCGTCGATGAGGCCGGGGTAGACGTGCTTGCCCTTCGCGTCGATGACCGTGGCATCGGCCGGGACGGCGAGGTTCGCGCCGACCGCTTCGATCAGACCGTCGCGGATGATCACGACGCCGTTCTCGATCGCCGGGCCGCTGACGGGATGCACGGTGCCGCCGGTGATGGCGTAGACGCCGGGGGCATCGGCGAGGAGCGGCGCGGCGAGCGCGAAGAGGGCGACGCCAATGAGGAACCGCCGTAATCTCATGGATGGGCCTCCAAACAAAGGCGCACATCATACCGAAAGGACGTGTGCTAACCTCACCCCCACCCAAGGCGCACCATGGTCCTCTTCAACTACGCCACCCGCGAGATCACCGCGAAGATCGTTTATTACGGGCCGGGGCTCTGCGGCAAGACGACGAATTTGCAGTTCATCTACGACTCGCTGCCGTCGAACAACAAGAGCAAGATGCTCTCGCTGGCGACGAAGACGGACCGCACGCTGTTCTTCGACTTCCTCCCCCTCGACCTCGGCAAGATCCGCGGCATGCGCACGAAGCTGCAGCTCTACACGGTGCCGGGGCAGGTCTACTACAACTCGACGCGGCAGCTCGTGCTGAAGGGGGCGGACGGGATCGTGTTCGTAGCCGACAGCCAGGACCACGCGCTCGACGCCAACCTCGAGTCGATGCAGAACCTCGAGGACAACCTCAAGCGCCAGGGTGTGCGCATCCGCGAGATTCCGCTGGTGATTCAGTACAACAAGCGCGACCTCCCGAATGCGCTGCCGGTCGCGGAGATGGATTCCGAGGTCAACAAGCTCGCCGCGCCGAAGTACGAGTCGGTGGCGACGACGGGCCTCGGCGTCGAAGAGACGCTCAAAGGCATCACGCAGCTCGTGCTCGCGCACCTCATCAAAAAGTACGGGCTCGAAGGTTCGGAGCCGGTCGAGCGCGAGATCCAGATTCTCAACCCGACGGTGCCGTCGGAGCGTCCGCACGATTCGCTGTGGGACGACGACGACGAGCCGCCGCCGCCGGCGTCGTACGACGGCCCGCTGCCGCCCGCGAACAGCGGCGTCTTCGTGGCGGTCGACAGCGCGGCGGACGAGAACATCCCGCTCGTGCCGACGGAGCTGATCCCTCCGCCCCCCCCTCCCGAGCCGAATCCGTTCACCGAGGTGACGGACTACTTCTCGACGCCCGGCCCGCTCCCCGACGTGCCGCCGCTGGTGGGCAACGATCACCCCTTCGGCGAGGTGCCGATGACGTCGATCGAGATCCCCCTCCCCGAGGGGATTTTGAGCTCGCTGCCGGAGCTCGGCAGCGCGCCGGCCGCGGTGTCCGCGCCGCCGCTCCACGCCGAGCGCCGCGCGACGGACGGACTCGTGAAGGAAGTGACGGTCCCGCTGAATCTGACGGCGGAGGAGCTGCGCCAACACCGGCGCCTGCGCTTGAAGATCACGCTCGACGTGAATCTTCTTCCGTAGAATCGCGTTCCCCTGACGCCCACCCATCCCGGAGGAGTGGCCGAGTGGTTTAAGGCAGCGGTCTTGAAAACCGCCGTGGGGGCGACTCCACCGTGGGTTCGAATCCCACCTCCTCCGCCAGGCGGCACGGCCGCCAGCGTTGGTTGGCAAAGCCTCCTTCAGGATTGTGCTCGTGGCTGCCAGGCGCCGCGAGTTCATCCATGCGAGACAGAAGTTCACTCATTCCAGGCTTGCGCCTTGTGGAGTCCAGCGCGGATAAGTCACTCGTAGACTTGACGCAGCAGCGGGAACGACGGTGACCGTGAGTGTTTCATCTACTTCCAATGTGGCGATCGCCGCTTCGATATCTTCGACCTTAAAGCGAACCGGCTGGTCTGCGATGCGCATCGGGCCGAGATCAAGGTAGTTGTCGAACAGTCGCCGCCGTACCCAGGCTGCTGCCATGTTGAAATCGGTACTCACCGTGCTGAAGCGGCGTCGCCAGTTTTCCGCCGTATCACCTGGCGCGCGCGCGCGTGTCACGGAAAGTGACTCGGCTTCGACAGTGCCGGTCGCCAATACGCTTTCGATGAAGGAGAGATCGTCGATGTCCTCGTCAGTGAAGAACACGCGTGCTGGCAGAACGATCGGTTGCCCTGTGCGCTCCTGCACACGCAGCGAGGGAACCACCTTCACACCAAAGAGTGCCTCATCCGTCTCCGAGGAAACACTCACGCGGACCGTGAAGGTGAGCGGAAGGTTCTGGTCAGCATTGGTTAGAGTGAGGAATTCTGTGCCCGCATAGCCGCCCATAACGACGCCGGGAATCTCGGCGCGCGCATCATCCGGTACCTGGAAACAGAGATCCCCGCGCATCGCTGGAATGGCAGATTGCAGTGTGATGGTGCCTTCGCGGGATTCTCCACGAAACGGAGCAATCGGACCATCATCATCGAATCCCGCGATGACATCTTGCCGATCGATAGTCGTTGGCTCGCCGGTGCGGAGAAACTGTTCGAAGCGCTCCCGCGCTTGCTCGCCACTGGCTGTAGCGGCAAAAACCGGTCGTTGTACGAGAATCGGTTCACCCGTTGTGGATCGCGCAGTGACCGTGGTTTGGCTTTCGCCAAATTCAACTGCAAGTCGTAGCCGGATTGACTGTTGAGATGGTGGTAATTTGCGATGATCGTACCGAGAGTCACGCGAGGACCAAGGTGCGCTTGCACATGCTGCCAGAGTTGCTCGCCGTCGATGATCGTAACGTTCCTACCAAAGCTTTTTGCTTGGAGAACGTTATGGAGAGTGTGCGCTCCTTCCTTTTTCATCTCGCGCGGCGTGATGACGAAACATTCGTGCACCAGCTGCAGTGCGCCCGTGGCGGTATCTTGGAATGGCGCAGCAAAGGCTTGCTCCACCTGCTGCGTGACGCTGACCATGCTGGACTCGCCCGTGATCGCCACGGCCTTGACGACCGCTGCTCCGTTGACCCGACCACGCAGCGGATCCTCGCGCCACATCGTCAGATCCTTGCCTTGCTCGAGAATGCCACCACCATGGTTCGGACATCGCGGTAACCCATTGCCGTAAAGAGCGGAACGAGTACTTGTCGGCTAAGATCGTCTTCCTTGAGCTGTTGGATTGCTGCGCGGGTCCAGATCACGGCTTAGTAGCATAGCGACAATTCACCCGTATGCGCCCTGGCATCGAGTGAGTCGTATGCGCGCCTTCCGTCTCAGTCCGTTCTACGCTGCGCTGTCGAGAAAGGGCGGTTCGAAAATCGTCTCGGGCCTCGGCCAACCCTCAATCCCACCTTCCCCGCGCGAATGTTACGCTGGAGAAGCCATCTTTCCGCACTGGCACCGTTGCGGGGTTAAACTTCGCGGGCCATGACGACGACGTCGAATCTGCGTTCCGAGTCGCTGGCCGGCGGAAGGGTCAAGGGTGTGATGGTCCGCGCGCACCTGCAATTCGTCCGCGACCGGCTCGGCGAGCAGGCGCTGGAGGCCACGATGAGCGCTCTTCCCGCTCCGGTGGCCGCCGAAGTCGACGGCATCCTGGCCTCGACGTGGTGCGCGTTCGGAAGCCTCGTCGCTCTCGACCGGACCATCGCGCGCGTCGCCGGCCGGGAAGAGCGCGAACTGATGCATGACCTCGGCCGTTACTCCGCGCAGATCAATCTATCGACTGTCTACCGCGCCTTTCATCGCGACGACATTCACGAGTTCTTCCGCAACAGCGCCATGTTGCACCGCCAGTTCCAGGATTTCGGCGACTGCGTGTACGAGCGCGTCGGAACCATGCACGGCAGGATCAGCGTCTGCAACGCCGTTTGCTACAGCCCGGCCTATTGCTCCAGCGAAGCCGGCTACCTCGAACAGGTGATTGCCACCCACGGCGGAACCGCCGCGAAGGTGAGCGAGTCCGCCTGCCAATGCGCCGGCGACGATCGCTGCACATTCGAGCTTCGCTGGCTCTGACCACCTTCAGGATTTGAAACTCCCCGGAACGACGTCCCCACCGGATTACGTCTTCACTTCAATACGCAAGTTACTCATTTACAAAGAGTTATTGCCAATCCCGCCATCCCCTCGTACACTTCCGCTCACAGCAATCCATCACAACCAGCAAGGGGACGCTCGATGAACTTCGATCGCGCCACGGTGAGCTATCCGGACGGACGACGGGTCGATCTCACGCCGAGTGAGTTCTATGCAATTCCCCTCTCCGAACGGATCGAGCTGCTCACGGGCGGGCGGCTCAAGTTCGAGCGGGACCGGCAGCAGATCTCCGCGATGGAGGCACTGAAAAAGAAATGAACGGCCGCCGCATCGTCATCGCCTCCGCGCTCATCGTCGCCGCGCTTCTTTGGGCGACCACCATCGGCGCGATGGTCCGGGCCATCCGCCGGTTCGAGAGCACTCCCGGCCGCTCCGCCGACGCGTTGCAATCGTGGCCGGCGACGAGCCGGATTCCGCGCGTACCGGGCGAGTGGCGCCTCGTCATGCTCATCCATCCGCACTGCTCGTGCAGCCGGGCCAGCATCTCCGAGCTGGAGCGCATCATCGAGAAATCGCCTCGTTCGCTGCGAACCTACATCGTCGTCTACCGGCCCAGCGACTTCGCCAAAGGGTGGGAGAAAACCGACGTCTTCACCGCGGCATCGCGCCTTCCGCGCACGCGCATCGTGCTCGACCAGGACGGCCACGAAGCACGCCTCTTCCACGGCTTCACCTCGGGACAGACCTATCTCTACGACGGCGACGGAAAGCTCCGCTTCTCCGGCGGCATCACCCTCCTCCGCGGCCACGCCGGCTTCAACAGCGGCAGCGCGGAAGTCATGAACATCGTGAGATCGAACGCCGGATCCGGCACGCACCCGGTGTTCGGCTGCGCCATCAACAAGTGACGAAGGGACCGACCATGACCACCACAGCGATGACCGAAACGACTCCGGCGATCGACACCCGCGCCACAGAGCTGCGCGACGAGCAGTTGAACGCGCGCCGGAAACGCATCGACAGGATGTTCGCCGTATTGCTGGCCATTCAATACGTCGCCGGCATCCTCGGAGCGCTCTTCGTCTCGCCCTACGCGTGGGAAGGAAAAGAGCGCGTCCTGCACATGCACGTCTGGGTGGCCATCCTCGGCGGCGGAGGAATCGTCATCCTGCCGATTCTTCTGGCGTGGCTGAAGCCCGGCGCAACCATCACGCGCCACGTCATCGCGGCGTCGCAGATGTTGTCGTCGGCGCTGCTGATCCATCTCACCGGCGGCCGCATCGAAACGCACTTCCACGTCTTCGGCTCCCTCGCCTTCCTGGCGTTCTATCTCGACTGGCCGGTGCTCATCACCGCAACGGTCGTCGTCGCCGCAGATCACTTCCTCCGCGGCATCTTCTGGCCGGAGTCGGTGTACGGCATCGCCAACCCGGAGTGGTGGCGATTCCTGGAGCACGCCGCGTGGGTCGTGTTCGAAGACCTCTTCCTCATCTGGGGCTGCATCCTCGGCCAACGCGAGCTCCGCGCTTCGGCGCTGCGCCAAGCCCAGGTCGAGCATCTCTCCGAGCAGGAGCAGCTCAAGAGCGCCGCCCTGGAGATGGCGCTCGCGGAGATGCAGACCGCCTCGGCGTGAGATAAGACGGCGCGGCTATACTCCCGCCGTCCATGCGGCCCAACGTCTTCAAATTCGGCGGCGTCGCCGTCGGCAGCGCGGATGCCATCCGCCGCGCGGTCGTGCACGTGCGCGCGGCGGCACCGAACGTCGCCGTCGTCGTCTCGGCGATGAACGGCGTCACCGACCTCCTCCTCGACGCGGGGCAGGCGGCGCTCGGCGGCGAGCGCGCGCGCTGCGAGGCCGCCGTCGCGGAGTTCGAGACGCGGCACTTCGCGCTCATCGACGAGGTCATCGGCGGACGCGATGCCGCCGAGCGCCTGCGCGAGACCATCGGCGCGGCGGCGCACGAGATGCGCTCCATGACCGAGTCCATCGCCGTGCTGCGCGAGCTCACGCCGCGCACGCAGGACGCCCTCGTCGCGCGCGGCGAGCGCGCCGTCGCCGCGATCTTCGCCGCCGCGCTCGAGGAGAGTGGCATCGCGGCGGCGTACATCGACGCTACGGAAATCATCCACACCGAGCGCCGCTTCGGCGCGCTCTGGCCGGACCTCGGCGCGTGCGAGCGCCACGCGAAGAAGACAATCCTGCCGCTGCTCGCCAACCGCGTCGTCGTCGTGATGCCCGGCTACATCGCCACCGGTCCGGACGGCTCGCTCGTCACCCTCGGCCGCGGCGGCAGCGACTTCTCCGCCGCGATCGTTGCGCGCAGCACCGGCGCGGAAAAACTGACGCTGTTCAAGGAAGTCGACGGTCTCATGACCGCCGATCCGAAGTCCGTTCCCGACGCGCGCGTCATCGCCGAGATGCACTACCGCGAGGCCGCCGAGCTCGCGTACTACGGCGCGAAAGTCCTCCACCCCCGCACCATGATCCCGCTCGTCGACCGGCGCATCCCGCTCCTCGTGCGCAACACCTTCCACGACGGCGCCGGCACGCGCATCGCCGGCGACGTCAAGAGCGGTGCGTACCCGGTCAAAGCGCTGACGGCGATTCACGGCCAGGCGTTGATCGCCATCGAAGGGAAGGGCATGACCGGCATCCCCGGCGTGGCCGGACAGGCGTTCACCGCGCTCTCGGAGGCGGGGCATTCGGTGTCGATGATCAGCCAGGCCTCGAGCGAGTCGAGCATCTGCTTCGTCGTGCCGCAGCCGGAGGCGCAGCATGCCGTGGCGGCGCTGGAGCGCGCGTTCCAGTTCGAGCGGAAGGTGCACCTCATCGACCGCATCACGGCGCAGAGCGGCGTCGCCCTCATCGCCGTCGTCGGCCTCGGCATGCGCGGCCACGCCGGCATCGCTGCGCGGACGTTCTCGGCGATCAGCGCGGCGGGCGTGAACATCATCGCCATCGCCCAAGGCTCCTCGGAGCTCAACATCACCGTCGCCGTCGCGGAGAAGGACGCCACCGCAGCGCTGCGCGCGCTGCACGACGAGTATCAGCTCCACAAAGTGCGGCCGCTCGCGCAGAGCGGGGGCCGCGAGGCAGCGCTCACGCTCCTCGGTTTCGGGCAGATCGGGCGCGAGCTGGCGCGGCAGATCGTCGCCCAGCAGCCGCACCTGCGCGGCAACGTCGACCTGAAAATCACCGGCGTCGCCGACCGCTCCGGCGTCCGCATCGACGAGAACGGCTTCTCGCCGACGGCGCTGCAGCGCTTCGCGAAGCAGAAGAAGGCCGGGACGCCGTTCCAAGGTCAGAGTTTCGACGCGCTTTGGCCGCTTCCGTCGTACCGGCCGATCTTCGTCGACCTCACATCCGACGAGACCGGCGAGCTGCTCGCAGAGGCGATGGGGCATGGGTTCAACATCGTGCTCGCGAACAAGAAGCCGCTGGCGGGGCCGCAGGAAGCATTCGATCGCCTGATCGCCATGGCGCAGGAGCGCGGGCTCTCGCTGCGCTACGAAGCGACCGCGGGCGCCGGCCTGCCGGTGCTCGACACGATCGCGAAACTGCAGCAGGCCGGCGATAAGATCGAGACGATCGTCGGCTGCTTCTCCGGCACGCTCGGCTACATCCTGACCGAGCTCGAAAAGGGAGTGGCATTCTCCGACGCAGTGCGGAAAGCGCAGGAGCTCGGCTACACCGAGCCCGATCCGCGCGACGATCTGTCGGGGATGGACGTCGCGCGCAAGGCACTGATCCTGGCGCGCACGCTCGGGCATCGCGCGGAGCTGTCGGAGATCCGCCTGCAGCCGCTCGAATTCTCAGACGACGAATTCCGCGACCGCATCGCCCGCGCCAAACGCGAGAAGCGCGTTCTGCGCTACGTCGCCAAGATCCGCAGCCGCTCCATCAGCGTCGGCCTGGAGGCGCTGCCGGAGTCGTCGCCGGCGGCGAACCTGCGCGGCACCGACAACCAGGTGGCGATCTACTCGAAGCGCTACAGCGCGAACCCCCTCGTCGTCACCGGCCCGGGCGCCGGCGCGACCGTGACGGCGGCGGGCGTGCTCAACGACATTGTGGCGATCGCGATCGAGGAGAAGCGGAGACGGGCGCGATGAAGGCCACCGTCTTCGCCCCCGGCTCCATCGGCAACTGCGGCCCCGGCTTCGACGTCCTCGGACTCGCCGTCGAAGCGGTCGGCGACCGCGTCACCGTTGAACTGACGAATGGCGACGCGCGCGTCGACAGTGTCACCGGCCGCGATGCGGAGCTCGTCCCGCTCGACCCGCACCGCAACGCCGCGTGGCTGGCCGCGACGGCGTGGCTGCGCGCGCACGGCGACCGCCGCAACGCCGCCGTTTCCATCGACAAAGGCCTCCCCGTCGCCGGTGGCCTCGGCGGCAGCGCCGCGTCGAGCGTCGGCGGTGCGTTCGCCGCGGCGCTGGCGATGGGAATCGAAACCCCCGACCCGCTCGCCGTCGTCGCCGCCGCGCTCGAGGGTGAAGTCGCCGTCGCCGGGCGGCACCTCGACAACATCGCGCCGTGCGTCGTCGGCGGGCTCGCGCTCGTGCTGTCGCTGCGGCCGCCGAACGTCGTCGCGCTCTCCGTCAAAGCAGACTGGCAACTCGCCCTCGTCACCCCCGACGTCCGCGTCGAGACCAAAGCCGCGCGGGAGCTGCTGCCGGCAACGTCGGGCCGCGCGCTGTGGGTCCAACAGATGGCCAACACCGCCGCGGTCGTGCACGCGTTCGCGGCCGGCGACGCTGCGCTGCTCCGCCTCGCCTTCGACGACCTCTACGCCGAGCCGCGGCGCGCGCCGCTCATCCCGCGATTCCCCGAGGCCAAGCGCGCGGCGATGGACGCGGGGGCGCTCGGCTGCACGATCAGCGGCTCCGGGCCGACGCTCGCAGCCATCTGCGAAACCGAGGAGATCGCGCGGCGCGCGGGCGACGCGATGCAGGCGGCGTTCGGCGACATCGCCTCGACCGCGATCGTCTCCGCCATCGCGCGGCAGGGAGTGCGGCGCGTATGAGACTCGAATGCATCGGCTGCGGGAAAATTTTTCCGCTCGACGAAGTGCGGTACACGTGCGATTGCGGGAACCTCCTCAGCGTCGAGAGGGATGCGATCGCCGTCGGCCGCGATGTCTTCGACGCGCGACGCGCAAGCCGCAACCCGATCGATCAAAGCGGCGTGTGGCGCTTTCGCGAAGGCGTGCTCGACGTCGATGACGTCGTCACCCATCCCGAGGGGGCGACGCGGTTGTACGAGCGGGGCGGCATTTTTTTCAAACACGAGGGAGAGAACCCGACCGGCTCGTTCAAGGACCGCGGCATGACCGTGGCGATGACGCAGGCGAAGCGCCTCGGCGCCCGCGCCGTGGCCTGCGCCTCGACCGGCAACACCAGCGCGTCGCTCGCCGCCTACGCCGCGCAGGCGGGCTTGCGCGCCATCGTCTTCATCCCCTCGGGCAAAGTCGCCGCCGGGAAGCTCGCCCAGACGCTCGCCTACGGCGCGACCGCGCTCTCCGTACGCGGCGACTTCGACGACGCCATGCGCCTCGTCCGCGAGGCCTGCGACACCCTCGGCATCTACCTCGTCAACTCGATCAATCCGTTCCGCATCGAAGGGCAGAAGACGATCGTCTGGGAGCTGCTGCAGGACCTCGAGTGGAACGCCCCCGACTGGATCGTCGTCCCCGCCGGAAACCTCGGCAACACGAGCGCGTTCGGCAAGGCGCTGCGCGAGGCGTTTGCGGCAGGGTGGATCGACCGCATGCCGCGCCTCGCCGCGATTCAGGCCTCCGGCGCGAATCCGTTCTACCGCGCGTTCACGGAGTCGTTCTCGCAGCGGCATCGCATGCAGGCGGAGACCGTCGCGAGCGCCATCCGCATCGGCGATCCGGTGAGCTACGAGAAAGCGGTGGCGGCCATCCGCGCGACGAACGGCATCGTCGAGGAGGTGACGGACGAGGAGCTGATGGCGGCGAAGCACGAGATCGACCGGATGGGCATCGGCTGCGAGCCCGCCTCGGCGACGACGCTCGCCGGGGTGAAGAAGCTGCGCGCGGCCGGCACGATGCGCGACGGCGAGCAAATCGCCTGCGTACTGACGGGGCACATCCTCAAGGATCCCGACGCGATTCTGAAAACGGTGTCGACCATCGAGATCGAGCCGACGATCGAAGCCGTAGGGAAGGCTTTGGGCTAGAATCGCGTTCCTCAGGTTTCCAACCGTAGGCCACGACGCGGAGAGATGGGTGAGTGGCTGAAACCAGCGGTTTGCTAAACCGCCGTAGGGCCTTAAAGCTCTACCGAGGGTTCGAATCCCTCTCTCTCCGCCATATCGCCGGTTTCCAGCGAGGACACGAATCCCTTGTTTAGGACAGGCGCGCTCGTTCCGCCGCTCACTGGTCGTCGAAAACTCTGGCACCTGTCGCGCACGCCCGGCGCCCGGAGGTCCCATGCCCCGTCGTTTCGTGTTCTTGGCAATGTTCGTCTGCAGCGCTGTCGCTGCCTCGGCGCAGGTGCAGGAGCAGATCACGGTAGAAGCGGTCGACGTTCCCGTTTACGTCTACAGTCAAGGGAAGCCAGTCCGGGACCTCACGAAAGACGACTTCGAGCTGTACGTGAACCGGAAGCGTCAGGTCATCGACTACTTTGAAATCGTCGATTTCGCCGAGTCGGCGGCCGCGTCACCGGAAGAAGCCCCGTCGGCCGCGTCTCACGCCGAGCTCCGCGAACGGCGCCTCTTTTTGCTTCTATTCGATCTCATCTTCAAGCACCCGAACTTCGTCCCATACGCCTCGGCCCTCAACCGCAGCCGGCGCGCCGCCGTCGACATGGTCGATCACGCCCTTCCGACCGATCTGTTCGCGGTCGCGGCGATCACCGGCGGTGGCGTCAAGTTCGTATCGCCGTTTCTCCGCGACCACGATGCCGTCCGCCGCGCGATCCTGCAACTCGCGCCGAGCAAAACGCATGACGAGCTCGGTCTCTCCATCACGGCCTCTGAGCGCGAAATGGCGGACGCGTGGGGCAGCGCCTCCCTGCCGGATCTCCTCGGGGCCGCTAAGGCTCTTGCAGCTGACCGTGAAGCGTATCTTGCCAAGGAACGGATCGAGAGCTACGCCAAAGTCGCCGACCGCCTTCGCGGACTGGAGGGATTCAAGCACGTCATCCTCTTTTCGGACGGCTATCCCTTCGATCCGGCGAGACAGGGCAGCAGCGTGAAAGGAATGGCGGCTGCGTTCCAGTCGGCGAACGCGTACCTTCACACCGTCGACCTGACGCCGATGGCGACCGGCTCGGATCCGGCAGTCATGTCGCCGCCAGACGTATCAGCGCTAGAGCGTCCGACCGTGAACCATGAGGCCTTCGCGATTCCTGGCGTTGATTGGTTCGCCCCGCAGCGGAGCGTCATTCCTCCGTCGGAGAACGAGTCGCTCTACGTGATGTCCAACGCGACCGGCGGTTCGTGGGTCCATTGGACGGCGGGCCGGATGGCGCCGGCACTCCAGAACCTGTCGGCGTCGTACAGCGCCGTTTACCGCATCGGGTTCAAGCCATCTGACGCCCGCAAAGGGCACAACGACATCGACGTGAAGGTGAAGAACCTCCCGCGGGGCGCGACGGTGTCGTTCCGGAGGGGCTTCTCCGCAACCGTTGCAGCGAAAGCCGCCGCGGTCACTGACCCGCTGCTTCTGGCCGACATCATTCAAAACGATGTGCCGCAAAGCGGGACGCCGCCAGAGGTCGCGGTCGCGGGCCGCCGGATCGAGGTGCTCGTTCCGATCCGCAGTCTCTCGAGACAGCTCGGCGCGCTCAACGCCGTGCAGGTATTGTTGTACGTGTTCGACTCCAAGGGCGTTCCGGTTCTGGCGAAGCAGAAGGCATTCACGCTCAAGGGTCGCGGAACGACGGATCGAGTCATTCAACAGAAGCTCGACCTCGCGCCGGGGAGCTATGTCGCCAAGGTCCTACTGCGCACCAACGACTCGCTGGCGTTCGTGAAGAAGCCGTTCGCCATCGGGCCGGATGGGCCTTCTGAGTGACACGGATTCGACGCGGCGCGTAGCTCTCCTGCCGCACTCTACTGGCACAGTTCATGAAGCCCGTTAAAAGCGCTTTACGCGCAGTGCACGCAGTTCTCGCAGTACCTAAAAGGAGACACTATGGCTTCTACGAGCAAGCGCGGTTTTGCGTCAATGGACCCGTCCAAACAGCGGGAGATTGCGAGCAAGGGTGGTCGCGCCGCCCACGCCAAAGGGACCGCCCACGAGTTCACGTCGGACGAAGCGCGCGTCGCCGGCCGTAAGGGCGGTGAAGCGGTCAGCCGCGACCGGGCCCACATGTCGGCCATCGGCCGCGAAGGAGGTCACAGCCGCGGGCGGACGCGCCAGTCGCAGGTCAGTCAGGGAATGGGCGGCGGAGCGTCGACGGACATGGAGCGCGGCACCTACATCGGCCAGGGCTCCGACCGGGAATCCTCCGGCATGGGCTCGAACCTCGGTCGCAACGAGCAGCGCACGAACGATCAGTCGTCCGCGAATCGCGGCGAGTTCGGCAACCGCGGCCAGTTCTAAGGTGGGAGGGGGCATCTGCCCCCTGCCCCCGCATCCCGCCCCCTTCGTTTGGAGTAGCATGCGCGCCGCAGAATCGCCTACGAAGGAGGCCCTGTTTTGAAGACCATCATCTCTGCACTCCTGCTGGCCGCGCTCGCGGCGTGCGCCCCCGCGAACCGCGACACGGCGGCGTCGGACACGACCAAGTCCGCCACGGCCACGGGGTATAGCAGCACCACGTCGTCGTCCGTCTCGAATCCCGTGACCACCAGCGCGGCCCCTGCGCCGACAGCAAAAGCCGAGGAGAATCGACCGATGGAGTACTACAAAGACAAGGTCGCGGAGCTGCACACCTCCGCCGGTGAGATCGACATCCGCTTCTACCCCGACGCCGCGCCGAATCACGTCAAGAACTTCATCGACCTCGCCGAGAAGGGCTTCTACAACGGCACGAAGTTCCACCGCGTCATCCCCGGCTTCATGATCCAGGGCGGCGACCCGAACACCGTCTCCGGCTCCGTCTACACCTGGGGCACCGGCGGCTCGGGCAAGAACATCCCGGCGGAGTTCAACAGCATCCACCACGCCCGCGGCGTCGTCTCCATGGCCCGCGCTCAGGACCCCAACAGCGCCTCGTCGCAGTTCTTCATCTGCGTCGCCGACGCCGGCTTCCTCGACGGGCAGTACACCGCCTTCGGGAAAGTCACGAAGGGGATGGACGTCGCCGACAAGATCGTCAACGCATCGCGCGGCGCGAACGACCGTCCGGACAACCCGACCTCGATCGACAAGATCGTCATCCGCGAGGCGAAGCCGGACGAGAAAGGCCCCGCGCCGACCGGCGGTCGATGACCATCAGTCCGTCTCTGCCCGCCGACGCGGCGAAGTTCCTCACCGGACGCGTGGGCGAGGGATGGACGGTCCAACCGCTCCTCGGCGACGCCTCGACGCGCCGCTATTTCCGCGTGCAGCTGCCCGACGGCGGCACGCGCATGCTCGCCTACTACGCGCCGGAGCTGCGCGAGCAGCTCCGGCGTTTCCTCGCCGCGTACGACGCCGTCTCGCCGCACGCGCGCGTGCCCGAAGTCCTGGCGTACGACGACGCCTGCGTGCTGCAGACGGACGTCGGCGACCGCACGCTCTTCGACCTCCTGCACCAGCGCGACACCGACGCGCTGTCGTGCTACGCGCGGGCCATCGAGATCGTCAAAGAGTTTCAGCGCGCCGGCCCCCTGGCGATCAACCCGCCGTTCGACGCCGCGTTTTTCTTGAAAGAAATGGAGATGACGCGGGAGTTCTACGTCCAGCGGCTGATGGGCGTGACGCGCAGCGACGAACTGAAACCGCTCTTCATAAAGCTGGCCGAGAACATCGCGCAACATCCCTACGTACTTTGCCATCGCGATTATCATGGTCAAAATCTTCATCTTTTTAATCAGCATATTTACTTGATCGATTATCAAGACCTGAGAATGGGTCCTGACACGTACGACGTCGCCTCGCTTCTGCGCGACCGCGGCGTGGCCGAGATCCTCGGTTCGGACCGCGAGCTCGAGCTCGTCGACGACTACGGCGCCGACCGCCATCGCTACTTCGAGACCCTGCTCCAGCGGTCTCTCAAGATCCTCGGCACCTTCGCCCGCCAGCCCATCGAGCGCGGGCGCCTGCACTACCTCGAATTCATCCCCTCGACGCTCTCCAGCGTCCGCCGCTGCCTCGCCGAGCTCCCCGAGCTCGCCCCGCTGGCGCGGCTATTCCCGATGGACTTTTCGCTCGACCACGCGCGCGAGCGGCTGAAAGGAACTCCGACCGATGGCCCAGCACAAGATCACGCTCCTGCCCGGTGACGGCATCGGCCCCGAGGTCACGGCCGCGGTGGTCTCGATCATCGAATGCGCCGGCGTCGACGTGGAGTGGGAGAAATACTTCGTCGGCTCCGAGGCCATCTCGCGCTTCGGCGATCCGCTGCCGCCCGAGGTCCTGGAGTCGATCGTGCGCAACAAAGTCGCGCTCAAGGGTCCGGTCACGACGCCGATCGGCACCGGCTTCTCGTCGATCAACGTCCGGCTCCGCAAGGCCCTCGACCTCTACGCCAACCTCCGCCCCGTCCGCTCGATGCCGAACATCATCACGCGCTATGAGGACGTCGACCTCATCGTCGTGCGCGAGAACACCGAGGACCTCTACAGCGGCTTGGAGCACGAAGTCATCCCCGGCGTCGTCGAGTCGCTGAAGATCATCACCGAGCGCGCCTCCACGCGCATCGCCCGCTTCGCCTTCGAGTACGCGCGCCTGCACGGCCGCAAGCGCGTCACCGCCGTGCACAAAGCCAACATCATGAAGATGTCGGACGGGCTCTTTCTGCAGTGTTTCCGCAACGTGTCGAAGGAGTATCCGAACATCACCGCCGACGACCGCATCATCGACAACCTCTGCATGCAGCTCGTCGTCGATCCGAACCAGTTCGACATCCTGCTGCTCGAGAACCTCTACGGCGACATCGTCTCCGACCTCGCCGCGGGCCTCGTCGGCGGCTTGGGCGTCGTGGCCGGCGCGAACATCGGCGAAGCCGGCGCGGTCTTCGAGGCGGTGCACGGCAGCGCGCCCGACATCGCCGGCCAGAACAAGGCCAATCCGTTGGCGCTGCTGCAGTCGGCGGTGCTGATGCTCGAGTACATCGGCGAGATGATCCCGGCCAAGCGGATCAAGGACGCGATCGTGAAGGTGCTGGCCTCGGGCCCCGAGCACCGCACGCGCGACATCGGCGGCACCGGCAACACGACCGACTTCACGACGGAGATGTGCGAGACGCTGCGGCGGGGAACGCGCGCCGGCGACTGACGTGAAGCCCGACTTCGTCACGCACTTTCGCGCCGGCGTCGCACACTTCAACGCCACGGAGTTCTGGGAAGCGCACGAGTCGTGGGAAACGCTGTGGCTCGTGGCGCAAACCGACATCAAGCAATTTTTGCAGGGGATGATTCAAATCGCCGCGGCGTACCACCACGTCAAGCGTGGCACGCTGGCCGGCGCGCCGCGGTTATTCGAGGCCGGGATGCGCAAGCTGGCGCCGTTTCCGCAAGATTTCTGTGGCGTGGATCGCTCGGCGATCGCGTCGCTCGCCGGCGAATTTCCGAAGCTGATTGAGATCTCCATCACGCCGCCCGCAGACGACTGGTGATCGGATACAATCCACACGACCCCACGAAAAATCTTCGCCGCGCGAGGATCCGATGCAGGAAATCGATCAACGGGACCGGGAGTTGTTGGGCGCCCTGCAAGGTGAGCTTCCGTTGTTGTCGACGCCGTTCGCGGTCGTCGGTCAGATGATCGACATGTCGGAAAAGGAAGTGATCAAGCGGACGGAGCGCCTCAAGCGCGACGGCTACGTGCGCGCCGTCGCCGCGCAGTTCGAGCCGCGCGCGCTCGGCTACCGCTCCTGCCTCGTGGCCGCGAAAGTCGATCCCGAGCGCATCGACGACGCGGCCACGGCGATCAACGCCCACCCCGGCGTCACGCAAAACTACAAGCGCAATCACGAGTTCAATCTCTGGTTCACGATCGCCATCGCGCCGACGTCGAAGCTCGGCCTCGACAAGACGATCGAGATCCTCGGCGCCGAAGGCGATTGCGACACGGTGCGCCCGCTGCCGACGCTCAAGCAGTTCAAGACGAGCGACGACGACGGCCACGCCGACGACAAGTACACGCCGCTGACGCCGGGCGAGATCGAGTGCATCCGCCTTCTGCAGCGCGATCTGCCGCTGCAGCCGCGCCCGTTCGACGCGCTGGCGAAGAACGGCGGCCTCTCCAGCGATGAATTGCTCGGCACCGCGCGCTCGCTGCTCAAGCGCGGGCAGATGCGCCGCTTCGGCGCCGTCCTCCAGTCGCGCAAGGCGGGGTTCTCCGCGAGCGCGATGGGCGTGTGGGTCGTCCCAGACGGGCGCGTCGACGAGATCGGCGCGCAGATGTCGCAGAACAAGGCCGTGTCGCACTGCTACCTCCGCCCCGTCTACGACGACTGGCCCTACAACCTCTACACGATCGTGCACGGCCGCTCCGTCGACGAGTGCGAGTCGATCATCAACGACCTCGCCACCGACACCGGCATCGACGAGAAGCAGGCGCTCTATCCGACGAAGGAGTACAAGAAGGCGCGCATCAATCTCTTCTCCTCGGAGTGCGACGAGTGGGAGTCGACGCACGGCGCGGCGCAGGCGGCGTCAGCCGCGTCGTAGCGCCTTTCCGGCACACTTCTTGAGCCCATCCTGGCGGAGGTTTTGTCATGCCCGAGCCGCATTCGGATCGGAGCACCGGCCTCGTGTTTTTGGGCGTGCTCCAGGTCCTTCTCGGATTGCTGTCCGTTCTCTTTCTGCTCCGCACCGCCGCGACCGCGCGCGTGAACGTCGCGCAGAGTCTGTTTCTCTTCAGCGTCGCCGCGTTCTACTTCGTCGTGACCGGCATCGGCTCAATTCGCGGCCGCCGCTGGGCGCGCGCTCTCATCGCCGCCGTCAGCGGCGCATGGACGGTGCTCGGCACCTTCGGCCTGGCGTTGGTCTTCATGCTCTTCCGGCAGACGCCGTCGGCGGGCATGATCGCGGTTTTCGCGACCCTGCTCATCGCGCTGCCGCTCGTTCTGACGCTCTTCTACTCATCGCGTGACGCTGCACTCACCGCGGACGAGCGCGACCCGAAGCTCCGCTGGACCGACCGCGCGCCCGTTCCCGTGCTGGCGCTCTGCGCCGTGCTCGCTTTCAGCGCGGTCGAGATGCTGATCAACTCCGGGAAGGAGACCTTCACCTTCTTCGGACAGCCGCTCGCGGGCGCGCCGGCGGCGCTGGCGATGATCGCGCTCGGCATCCTCTTCGCGCACGTCGCCATTCAGGCGTACCGGCTGCGCGAGTCGGCGTGGTGGGTGCTGCTCCTGTTGCACGCCATCAGCGGCGCGACGTCGTTGATGACGCTGCCGCGCAGCACGGTCCTGGTGAACCGGCCCGCGCTGTGGGCCGCGTTCGCCATCGGCTGGCTCGCCTATCTCGGATTCCTGCTCTACGTGCGGCGCTACTTCGCGCCGCACGGAGAACGGGCGCCGGCGCCCGTTCTCTCCTCTACCTGATGTTCTCGGGATAGATCGCCATCTTGCTGGTGGCGCGCAGCTCGTTGGTGAGGCGCGTCACCGCTTCCATCACTTCGGTGGCGTGCTGCGTGAGGAGGTACTCGCGCAGCACCGGCTTCACGCGCTCGTACGACTCGTGGCCGGCCGCTTCGCGCGCTTCGACGAGGATGATGTGGTAGCCGAAGCGCGTCTCGACGATGCCGCTGGGGATGCCCGGCTCGAGCTTGAACGCGGCCGCTTCGAACTGCGGATCGAGCTGCCCCTTCACGACCCATCCGAGGTCGCCGCCGGTCTCCGCCGAGCCATCCTCGGAGTATTTGCGCGCCATCTCCGCGAAGTACGAGCCGCGGATGCGCGCCGCCGCGGCCGGGTCGGCGGCGTGGACGCTGCCGCTCTTCGCGTGCAGCTCGGTCGCCACCTGCTTGATGGCCTCGAGGGCCTGCTCGTTGGATTTCGGATGCGGGCCGGCCCCGTTGCCGACGATGACGATGTGCCGCACCTTCACGCGCTCCGGCGTCGTGAACTCGTCGGGATGCTCGTCGTAGTACTTCTTGACGTCGGCGTCCTTCACGACCTGGGAGGAGACGACGTCGCGCACGTAGCGGTCGAAGAGCGCGGCCTCCTTCGCCGTCTCCATCTCCGCCTGAACGTCGGGCTTCTTGTCGAAGCCGGACTTGAGCGCTTCCTGCACGAGCAGGCGCTTGCGGAGGTAGTTGTCGAGGAAGCCGGCCTTGCCGCCGGTGGCGTTGTACTGTTCGCGCATGGCCGGCGCGAGGCGCGCGTACATCGAGTCGAGCTTCGAGGCCGTGATGGTCTCGCCGTTGATGATGGCCACGATCGGATCGGCGCTCGCCGCCGGCGTCTCCTGCGCCACGAGCGGCAGCGCGAAAACGGCCAGCGACAAGGAAAGTAGGGTGCGTTTCATCAAAATGAAGGTCCTCCAGAGTGAATCAGACGACGCGGTGCGCAACAGGGTTACGGGAGGGGAGCATTCCGGCGTCTACGAACTGTAGAGCGCGGGGGCGTTTTCCACGTCAAGGGCAATCTTTGTTTTCCACAGCCGCGAGATACGACCCGTGTGGAGAAACTGCGGACTCTTTGCGGACGTCCGGGCGGGCCGCAAAATCATCTCTACAATCCGTGGAACCGTCTCACGATGAGCATTGCCCAACTCGACGTAGCGATCGATCGGCCGCTGCCGCAATCGCCGGATGCGGAGCGCGCGGTCCTCGGATCGATCCTCATCAACAATAACGCGTTCTACCGCGTCATCGGCACGATCGACACGGAAGACTTTTTCAAGGACGCGCACCGCTCGATCTTCGCCACGATGCGCTCGCTCGCGGAGCAGAGCCGCGAGATCGATCTTCTCACGCTGAAGGAAGAGCTGGCCCGGCGGGCGCAGCTCGAGCAGGTGGGCGGCTCCGCGTACATCTCGTCGCTCGTCGACAACATCCCCGACGTCGCGCACGTCGAGCGCTACGCCGAGATCGTGAAAGAGAAGTCGACGCTGCGGCAGCTCGTGGTCATGAGCAACAAGGTGATGCGCGCCGCGCTCGACGCGCCGGGCGAGCCGAGCGACGTGCTGAGCATCGCCGAGAAGTCGCTCTACGAGATCGCCGAGGGGAGCGTCGACAAGGGCTTCGTCGCCCTCGATCGCATCACCCGCACGAACATGACGGCGATCGAGCAGTTGCAGCACGCCGGGAAGCTGATCACCGGCATCCCCACCGGCTACGACCGCTTCAACGAGTTCACGTCGGGGTTCCAGCCGTCGGACCTGATCATCATTGCGGCGAGACCCTCGATGGGCAAGGCGCAGCCGCTCGACGCAAAGGTTCTGACGAAGCGAGGGTTCGTCTGCATGGGCTCTCTGAAGACCGGCGACGAGCTGGCGTCGGTTGATGGCGCACCGTCGCACGTCATCGGGATTTTTCCGCAAGGCGAACGGCAGCTGTATCGCGTCGAGCTCTCCGATGGACGCAGCGCGGAGTGCTGCGCTGAGCACCTCTGGCGAGTCTATTTCCGAGGCTGGCGCGAGCCACGCGTCGTTTCAACCGCGCGTCTCATGGAGATGTTGCAGCGGCAGCGCTATCGGCGCCGGCTGTACATCGAGACGTTCTCGGGCGAGTTCGGCGACGACGCTGAACTGCCCGTCGATCCGTGGCTTTTGGGCGTGCTGCTGGGCGACGGCACGATTCATCAGTCCAGTGTGATGTTCTCAACCGCGAGTGCCGAGACAGTCGAAAGGGTTCGGCGCGTCGTCGGTCCGGCGTTCGAAGTCGTCCACGCCGGCGCGTACGACTACCGCATCGTGCAGGCTGGACCGAAGACACCAACGCATCCGTTGAAGGCGGCGCTGGACGCGCTCGGGATCGCATTCAACAAGTTCATTCCAAAGCGCTACCTTAAAGCCTCCCTCCAAAGCCGCACACGCCTCGTCGAAGGATTGCTCGACGTTAGCGGCAGTATCGATAAATCGGGAAGCATCCGTTACATCTGCAGCAGCGAACGTTTGGCGCGCGATGTTGTCGATCTCGTTCGTTCGGTCGGCGGCGCGGCTTCAAACATCGTGAAGAAGTCCTCGGGCGTCACGTCGTACGTTTGCAAGCTGAGACTACCAGGCCGGGCGCGCCGCCTGAACATCTGCTCCATCACGCCGACCCGTCTCTCGCAAACGCAATGCATCGCCGTCTCGCATCCCTCGCAGTTGTACGTGACCGACGGCTACACGGTCACGCATAACACCTCCTTCATGATGAACATCGCCGAGTCCATCGCCATCCCGGCGAAGGACGGCCAGCCCCGCCCGCCCGCGCAGCGGCTCTACTCCGTCGGCGTGTTCTCGCTGGAAATGTCGAAGGAGCAGATCGGGCTGCGCATCCTCTCCTCGGAGTCGGGCGTGCCGAATCATCTGATCCGCGGCGGGATGCTGAGCGACCGCAACTGGCGCGACCTAGCCGAGGCGTCGGCGCGGCTGGCGAAGGCGAAGATCTTCGTTGACGACACGCCGGGCATGGACGTGATGGAAATGCGCGCGAAGGCGCGGCGGCTGAAGATGGAGGCGGGGCTCGACCTCGTCATGGTCGACTACCTGCAGCTCATGTCCGTCAAGGGCAAAGTGGAGTCGCGCAACCAGGAGATCTCGCAGATCTCGCGCGGCCTCAAGGCCATCGCCAAGGAGCTGCAGTTGCCGCTCATCTCGCTCTCGCAGCTCTCGCGCCGTCCGGAGCAGCGCACCGGCGACCACCGCCCGCAACTCGCCGACCTCCGCGAGTCAGGCTCGATCGAGCAGGACGCCGACGTTGTCTGCTTCATCTACCGCGACGAGGTCTACAACAAGGAAACCGAGGAGAAGGGGATCGCGGAGATCATCATCGGTAAGCAGCGCAACGGCCCCATCGGCGACTTCAAGCTCGTCTTCCGCAACGACATCACCAAGTTCTTCAACTACGAGCCGGGCCCGGATTACTCATCGAATTAGCGCCGCCCACAGCTTCGCCGCCACCGCATCGGCATCGGTGCGGCTGACGAAGTAGCGCGCCAGCGTGCGCGACGACTGGTCCTTGAGGCGCGCCTCGACGTCGAAGTACGGATGGTTGCCGACATGGCCGCCGACCTTCGCCGCGATCGACGCGATGTCGTTCGCGGGCACGGTCTTCGTTTTCTTGATGCCGAAGAGCGAGTGTGTCGCGCGGACGCCGGCGCGGTCGACGCTCACCGTCGACTTGCCGGCGAAGAAATCGATGGCCATGATGAGAATCACCAGGCCGACGATTGCGAAGAGGCCTGCGATGAAGAGCGGCGCTCCGAATTGCCAGATCAGCGCGATGGCGCCGAACCAGATCGCCGCGAAGAGGACGAAGACGGTGAACGCGCTGACGTTGCGGTGCGGGCCGACGCGGAGCTCGATGCCGCCGGACGGCAGCGGCGCGATCGTGGCGTGCGCATC
This sequence comes from Thermoanaerobaculia bacterium, assembly GCA_035276475.1. Lineage (GTDB taxonomy): Bacteria > Acidobacteriota > Thermoanaerobaculia > Gp7-AA8 > Gp7-AA8 > DATDFB01. The sequence goes on from DATELQ010000110.1 coordinate 157,734, forward strand.
GGGCGAGAGCTCGCGCGTCGCCGCCTCGTCGCGCCGCGCCGTGAAGTGCTTGGCGAACGCATCGGCCGTCGCGAACACCGGCAGATCGAACATGGCCTCGTAGTCGATACCGGGCAGCTCCGCCGTCGCCTCGAGCTGCCACACGATCGCGTCGTCGCGATCGCTCAGGTCCGACGACAGCGCGTCGGCCGGAATCTCGAACGTGAACGGCAGGCGCATGCCGGCGGGACTCGGCGCTGCCAGTGCGCCGCTCAGGCGCTGCTCCGTTTGCCACAGCACTTCGGTCGACGTCGAGCGGCTGCGGCCGTTATGTGTCGTGACGCGATTGACGCACGACAGCACCAGCCGATAGCCCGCATCCGGCACCTGTGTGCCGCGATGCTCGATCGTGCCGCTGAACGACTGGCCCGGCTCGATCGGCAAGCGGTCGAACGTGCAGAACGATCGGCCGAACTTGCGGCGGCGCAGCGTCGACACCAGCGCGCTGCCGAAAAGCACGAGGCCGATGCCGGCGAAGAGAAAGGCGATGGCTACGACCGGGGACATCGGAAATTGCCGCCAGACGACGAGCGCCATGGGGATCGTGATCGAATTCCAGATCACCGCGAAGATCCACAGCGCGACGGCCATCTGCGGCGTCGACTCGCCGGCGCGGCGCGCCGTCCAGTCCTCGCGCCAGAGCCACGGCTGTCCGGTGTGCACGTCCATCCGCCGCGCCATCGTCTGCCCCTGGCGCAACGCCCACCAGGTCATGGCCAGGAAGCCGAGGCTGAACACCGTGAAGGCCGTGCCGAATGCGATGAGAAACGGCGCGCCCTCTTCGTGGCGGTGCATGGCCTGGATGCCGGCGCGCAGCACGTTCACCCCGGCGATGAAGAACGGCACTGTAAAAAGGCCGACACAGCCGCCGATGAACCACCGGGCCCGGGAGACCTCAAACCCATCCATCGGCGTATCGTACGAAAATAGCGAGGTTCTTAGTTCTTGGTTCTTGGTTGTTAGGTTCTTAGGTTCGCCGGAGCACCAAACCTAAGAACTTAAGAACCAAGAACTAAGAACCAAGAACCGGTTTTCGGAGGTCCCCATGAAACGCATCCTCATCGTCGCCGCCGCCGTCGTCTTCGCGGTCAACGCCCGCGCGGCCGTCGTGCAGATCACCGTCAACGACATGATTCATCCGATCAGCGACGAGTTCATCGGGCGCGCGCTGGCTGAGGCGCAGCGCACGCACGCCGAGGCGCTGCTCGTCGAGCTGCAGACGCCGGGCGGCCTCATCGAGTCGACGCGCTCCATCGTCGAGAAGCTCATGACCTCGCGCGTGCCGGTCGTCGTCTACGTGGCGCCGGCGGGGAGCCGCGCGGCGTCGGCGGGCTTCTTCATCCTCGAAGCGGCGGACATCGCGGCGATGGCGCCGGGCACAAACACCGGCGCGGCGCACCCCGTGATCCTCGGCGAGAAGATGGATCCCGTCATGAAGACGAAGCTCGAGAACGACTCCGCCGCGCTGATGCGGACCATCGCGGCGAAGCGCGGGCGCAACGTCGCCGTGGCGGAGAGCGCCGTGCGCGAGTCGAAGTCGTTCACCGAGCAGGAAGCGCTGCAGCAGAAGCTGATCGACGTCGTCGCCGCTGATGTCCCGTCGCTCCTGCGCGCCATCGACGGCCGCAACGTGCGGCTCTACGACGGCACGAGCGCCGTGCTGCGCGTCGCCGGGAAGCCGGTGACCCGCTATGAGATGACGCTGAAGGAGCGCCTCCTCTCCACGCTCATGGACCCGAACCTCGCCCTTCTTCTCCTCGCCCTCGGCGCGGTGGCGATCTTCGCCGAGTTCAACCACCCCGGCGCGGTGCTGCCCGGCGTCGTCGGCGTTATCTCCATCCTCCTCGCGCTCTTCGCGCTCAACCTGCTGCCGACGCGCTTCGCCGCGTTAGCGCTGCTCCTCGCCGCGTTCGCGCTCTTCGCGCTCGAGGCGAAGTTCGCCACGCACGGCGTCCTCGGCATCGGCGGCGTGGTCTGCATGATCATCGGCGGGCTGTTCCTCGTCGACGGCCCGATTCCGGAGATGCGCGTCAGATTCGTGACCGCCGCCGGCATCGGCGTCGCCAGCGGCGCGATCGTCATCTTCCTCATGACCATCGCCCTGCGCGCGCGGCGGAACCGCGTCGTCACCGGGCAGGAAGGAATGATCGGCGAGATCGGCGTGGCCCGGACGGCGCTCGGCCCCGAGGGGAAGGTCTTCGTGCACGGCGAGATCTGGAACGCCGTGGCCAAGAAGGCCATCGACGAAGGCGCGCGCGTGCGCGTAGCCGGCATCGAGGGGCTGCATTTGATTGTCGAGCCCGCAGAGTAGAATCGCGCCGGAGGTCCTCCGAAAATGCCCGGAATTCTGATCTTCGCCATCATCTTCGGCCTGTACCTGCTCGCCTCGATCAAGATCCTGCCCGAGTACGAGCGCGGCGTGATCTTCCGCCTCGGGCGCTTGCTTCCGGAGGCGAAAGGGCCGGGGATCTTCCTCGTCTTCGCGCCGATCGACCGGATGGTGCGCGTGTCGCTGCGGCAGGAGGCATTCGAAGTGCCGCCGCAGGACATCATCACCCGCGACAACGTCACGCTGAAAGTGAACGCCGTCGTCTTCCTGCGCGTCATCGCGCCGCGCAACGCCGTCGTGGAAGTCTTCGACTACCGCTACCAGACCTCGCAGTTCGCGCAGACGACGCTCCGCTCGGTCCTCGGCGAGGTCGAGCTCGACGAGCTCCTGGCGCACCGCGAGATGCTGAACACGCGCATCCAGGCCATCCTCGACCAGCACACCGAGCCGTGGGGCGTGAAGGTCGTCAACGTCGAGGTCAAGCAGGTCGATCTGCCGGAGTCGATGCTCCGCGCGATGGCGAAGCAGGCCGAGGCGGAGCGCGAGAAGCGCGCAAAGATGATCCACGCCGAGGGCGAGTTCGCGGCCTCGCAGCGCCTGGCCGACGCGGCCAAGGTGCTGGCGACGGAGCCGACGACGCTGCAGCTCCGCTACCTGCAGACGCTGACGGAGATCGGCGTCGAGAAGAATACGACGATCGTTTTCCCGCTGCCGATCGACATCGTCGCAGGCCTCGGCGAGCTGCTCACTCGGAAGAAATGACCGAGCTGGTGCTGCTCGAGGCATCGCTGTTTCAGTTGCAGACGGCGATGCCTCCCGAGCTCGAGTTCACCGTCAGCGTGCTGGCGAATGCAGTCGCGGCCGCACGCGAGGGCGTGAACGCGGCGCGCGTGAGCGACATCGAGTTCGCGCTGAACGACGTGATCGGCGCCGTCGACAGCCTCTCCGCGGCCGATGCCGCGGTCGTCGAGCCGGCGGTCGACGCGTTGCGTGCGGACGTCGCCGCATTGAAGGAAGCGACCGCGCTGCCGCGCGACGTCGTCGCCGCGATCGAGGCGCTGCGGGCGAAGCTCGTCGCGCGAAAGAGCGCCATCGAGCGGCAAACGTTCGTCGAAGGCGGCGGCGCGCCATTGCCGCATCCGCCCGAGGAGCTGGCGCGCGACGCGGCTGCGCTGCAGGCGCGGCTCGCGGAGGCCGGCTTCTCGACGCCGGCGATCGGCGCGTTTCTCGACGATCCCGCGGAGCTCCGGTTCCACGGGATCGTCGAGATGATCGATGAGCTGGAAACGTTACGATGACGAATTGCCCGCTTCCGGCTGCGTCCCCGCGGGCGCGTCCGTCGAGGCTTTCTCCGGCACCTTGAAGCCGAGGTACGTGCCGGAGCTGATGCCCATCAGGCCGAGCAGCGTGGCGCTGAATTGCGGCATCTCCAGATTGTGGTAGACCGAGCCGACGAAGATCACGCCGAGAATCAGCGTCCACGCGAACATCTGGAAGCGGTGGAGGCTGATGCCCGCCGGATCGCTCATGACGTCGCGGAGGAAACCGGCGCTTTTATCCGTCGACACCGGCGTCGGTTTGTTCTGATCGATCAGCGTGGCGCTGAGCGCCGTCGCGGCGCCGATGCCGATCAGCGCCAGCACTGATTCGGTGATCGTGTCGAGCTCGTCGTTGATCAGCCAGAGGAAAACGTACGCCGCGATGACCAGGAAGAACCAGAACGACATCTGGAAGAGCGAGAGCGAGTAGGGCCGCTGCGCCGGCGGCACTTCGGGGCTGCCGCCGCGGATCAGAGCGGTGCGGCGGCAGAGCATGACAAAGATCGCCAGCATCACCGCGAGCAGCAACACGAACATCCAGAATTGCTTGCGCGGGAGAACCTGGAGCTTGAACTCCATTTGATTGGCGATCGTGTTCTGCGTGTCGGGACCGACCGTGACGTTGACGATCCGCGTGAACCCCTGCGGGCTGCCGAGCAGCGAGTGCCAAGCATTGTCGGCGTCGTTCGTGCGCAGAAGGCGATAGCGGATATGCCCTGCGATGCGGTCGCATGATTCCGGCTTCAATCCTTTGATCGGCATGCCGTCGAGGAAGAGGACGATCTGCGCGCAATCGTTGTTCGCCTTCGCCACGAGCGTGCTGAAGTTGTTGACGTGGATCGAGATTTTGTCATCGAGGCCGGCGAGCTTCCAGTCCGCGCGGTTGTAGCTGTGGACGTACGACATGGACGCGGGTGAGTTGTCGTGCATGTCGAACGTCGCCGGCGCATCGGGGGGCTCGTTGCGGTCGATTTCCTTCGCCGTCGTCGTCTTGGATCCGGTCGTCGCGGTCGTCGTCGTTGCCGTCACCGTTGTTGCCGTCGTCTCCGTCGCGGTCTGTCCGAAGGCCGCAACCGAAACGCAAATCGAGAGGAAAGCCACGAGAGCGGTCGTGCGCATGTCGTCACCTCAATTTGATTTGATCGGGAACCGTTGCGGCAAATTTTAACGGAGATCCAGCCCTAAAAGCGATAGCGGAGGCCGACGGTGGTATGAATGTTCGTCGGCCGCAGGATCTCGACGCCCTTCGCCGGCGTGGCCAGGTCCTCGAGGCGGAACGGCGACGACGTCTTGATGTAGGTGACGTCGCCCTCGACGCCGAAGCGCCGGCTCCACCACCACGCCACGCCGCCGCCGGCCATCCCGCCCGACCGCCCGCGCGTGCCGGAGAAGATCGGGAAGTCGGTACCGCCGCCCGCGCGCGCGTTGCCGTGGTAGAGCGCGTAGGCCGGGCCGGCCATGAGGTGGACGCGGAAGTCGCCGCGGTTGAGGTTCACGACGACGGGGAGGACGAAGGTGGTGACCCCGATGTGGCCCGCGTCGATGTCGACGCCGCTGGCGCGCAGCGGGGCGTAGGTCCAGGCGGCGCCGAGGCGGACGCCGAGCCAGCGGCCGAAGTCGCGCTCGATGTCGGCGGCGACGCCGGGGCGGGTGGCGGCGGAGAGCGTGGTCGTCGACTTGGCCGAGCCGGTCTCGTTGCCGAGGGTGTCGGTGCGCTTGACGAAATCGCCGAAGACGAAGGCTCCGGTGCCGCCGCCGACGCTCCAGTTTTGAGCGGTGGCAACGGTCGCGGTGAGGAGGGAGAGAGCGAAAAGTTGCATCACGCGGCGCATGGCGTTGGTCAGAATTGCAACGGGAGGGCCAGTCTTTGCAAAAATTTCCAGGGTGATTTCTGACCCGCCTCCGCCGCAACGGCGGGTCAGCAAATCACCCGAAGCCGCTTAAAACCAATGTTTTGTACGATCGTGCGCCCGAGCTCGGCGTTGTTGCCGCTGAAAAGGAAGTCACCGAGGATGGTGACTCTCCAGGTTGGCGTCGATCATGCAGTAGGCGGAGGCACGATGGAACAGGCCTCGAAAGAATCGAAGCCGTTTAAGCGCGGGTCCCTTCTGACTTGCCTGCGCTCAGTGGCCGCTGCGGGCTCCCTCCTCAACTATTGGACCGATTTTGGACGATTATTCAAATAGCTTCCTTGAATCCCACCAACTGGCCGCAGCGGTCCAGCCCCTTCGAAGTACCACAAGCGGAGCCGAAAGGCTCCGCAAGTGCTTTATGCTGACTTTATGCACGGCGAGATCGTCGGCGGCGTCCTAGCTCCCCACCCTCCCCACATCGTCTATGGCGAGAACCACTGGCGCAACGAGCCCCGCTCGGAGTGCGGCTGGGAAGTCCTGCGCTGGGGCTACGAGCGCGCCCGCAAGCACTTCCTGGCCAAGAAGCCCGACGTCCTCCTCGTCCACTCGCCGCACTGGCAGACGGTCATCGGCCACCACTTCCTCGGCGTCCCGGAGTTCCACGGCCTCTCCGTCGACCCGATCTTCCCGAATCTCTTTCGCTTCAACTACGACATCAAGGTCGACGTCGAGCTGGCGGAGCTGATCGCCGAGGAGGGGCGGAAGGACGGGCTGATCACGAAGATGATGCGGAACCCGAACTTCCGCGTCGACTACGGCACGATCGTCTCCTGCCACATGATGAATCCGGAGTGGGACATCCCGATCGTCGGGATCTCCTCGAACAACTCCCCCTACTACTTCTCGAACGAGATGGGGCAGGCCCAGATGATCCGCCTCGGCGAGGCGACGCGGCGCGCCATCGAGCGCAGCGGCCGGCGGGCGGTGCTGCTGGCGTCGAACACGCTCTCCCACCGCCATTTCACGACGGAGCCCGACATCCCCGAGGACATGTCGCGCGAGCACGTGTACGAGCACTCCGGCTATTTGTGGGACATGAAGGTCATCGACCTGATGCGCACCGGCCGCACGCGCGAGCTCGTGGCCATCCTCCCCGAGTTCATGGACATGGCTGTGAGCGAAGTGAAGGCCGGCGGCCTGGCCTGGATGCTCTCCGCGCTCGGCTTCCCCGACTACCCCGGCGAGCTTTACGGCTACTGGACGGTGATCGGCACCGGCAACGCGGTCGTGGGCTGGGACCCGCAGATGAAGGCCGCGGCAACGACACAGGGAGCGGCATGATCGCGGTCGTCGCCCTTCTTCTCGCAACGGCGTTTCCGAGCAGCAACAAGACGGCATGGATGCGCCCGGAGTCGTTCCACCTGGCCATCGGCATGAGCCGCGCCGCGGCGGTGAAGGAGCTGGAGGCGAACGGCTGGAAGCTGAAGCGCGGCGACGACGACGAGCACTGGACGGTCGACTACACCGAGGACAAGTCGCTGACGCTGACGTTCAACCACGAGCGGCTGCACTCGGTCCGCTTCGAGCTCTTCGCCATCGTTGGGCAGGCCCGCGATGCGTTCGCCGAGGAGAAGTCGTTCCTGCTCGACGCGTTCGGCAAGCCGCGCGTGGCCACGAAGTCGGTGCTCGTCTACGACACCCGGCTGCCGAACGTGATGGTGGTGCTGAACGACGATCAGAAATCAGAGATGGGGCAGAAGGGTGTGGGATTGCTGGTCGTGCGGTACTACGATCCGGCGAAATGAGTTTATCCCTCGCGAAGACGAGGGATCAGCGGAGCACTTGCGCGAGATGAGCCTCGGAGCAACAGCGTCGCAGGTGCAGTTGCCGGAGTCGCTGCTCGAGCTGCCGCGGCTGGAGAAAGTCGACGTGCGGTGGGTCGAGATCAGCAGCCGCGTGCTCGATCAGCTCGAAGCGCGAGGATGTCTCGTCTACCGGTAGGACAAATGATCTCGAATCAGCTCGCAAAAGCTCATTTCGAGGAAAAATGATCTCGATTCAGCTCGAACGAGCTCATTTCCAGGAAAAATGATCTCGATTCAGCGCGTAAAAGCTCAATCCGAGGAAAAATGATCTGAAATCAGCTCGTGCGAGCTCGTTTCAGATCTTGCGAACAGCAAATGACGTTTTCTGAGCTCCCCGCACGTCGCGCGAGCTAATTCGTGCCCCCGCCAGCCACCGCCGCATTCGCCGTCTTCGCCGCCTCGTACTTTGTCGACTTCCCCTGATATACGAAGACCCCTTCGCCGAGGGTGCCGACGTAGAGGCGGTCGCTCTCGAACGGATCGAGCGCGATCGACGTCACCTCCGCCGTGCGCGACGGCAGCGGGAACGAACGCCACTCATTCTGTCCGCTCACCAGGACTTCGGGCTGGTGGCGCGAGGTCAGAAAGACGAACTCGTTCGCGCTGCGGTTGCCGCTGAACACCGCGGCGAACTGCGCGTCGGGCGCCTCGGCGTCGTGCCACTTGCGCTCGGCGTCGACGATGCCCGCCTTCACGCCGGACTTGCCGGCGACGTAGACGAACTGCTGCCCGCTGTCGAAGCGAAGCGCGAGCGTCCCGCCCTTCGCCGGCGCACCCTCGATCGAGGCCCACTGCCGGCCGTCGAACACCTGCAGCCCCGCGGAGGTCAGCGCGAACAGCGCGCGCTTGTCGCCGAGGAAGCCGAGGGCGATGTCGACCGTGCGGGAGTCGGCGTCGGCCAGGCGGTCCCAGCTCTTGCCGGCGTCTTTGCTCGTGAACACGCCTTCCGAGGTCGCAGCGAAGTAGCGCTGGGCGTTGTAGCGGAGCACTTTGTCGACGCGCAACGGCCGGTTCACCGGCGCGCTCTGCGTCCACTCCGCGCCGTCGGCGCTGAGGTAGAAGCCCTTCTCCGTCCCCGCCACGAAGCCCTCGGGCGTCACAACGAGTGACAGCACCGGCGGCACCGGCGAGGTGCTGAGCTTCCGCCACGTCTGCGCGGCGTCGTCGGAGACGTAAAGGCCGGTCGACGAGCCGCCGAAGACGACCGAGGCGTAGACGCGCTTCGGCTGCGCCGGATCGGCGGCGATCGACGTGATCGTCAGGTTGCGCAGCCCATCGCACGCGCGCGTGAACGTCTTCGCGTCATCCTCGGAGACGTAAATCCCGTCGCCTTCGACGCCGAGGACGATGCGGTGCGGGCGCTGCGGATGCAGCGCGATGTTGTTGACGACGAGCGACTCGTCGGAAACGCGGTAGAAGCTCTTGCCGCGGTCGTGCGAGCGATAGAGGCCCGCGACCGAGCCGGCGTAGACGGTGGAGCGGTCGCATGGGTCGACCTCGACGTCGTGGATGCGGCGGTTGTCGAAGCCGTCGCGGTAGCGCGTCCAGAGGTCGCCGCGGTTGACGGTGTTGTAGACCCAGCCGCACGTGGCCACCCAGACGTCGTCGGGATTCGCCGGATCGATGGTGATGGCGAACATGTCGGTGTCGAGCACCATGCCGCCGTTGATCAGCTTCCACGTCGCGCCGCCGTCGTCGGTGCGGATGCCCTGGCGCCACGTGCCGACGTAGATGCGGTCGTGCGTGCGCGGATCGATGGCCAGCGACTCGACGTTGATCTGGTCGGAGATCTTCTCCCACGTGCGCCCGGAGTTCGTGCTGCGATAGACGCCGGTGAGGCCGCCGACGACGACGAAACTCGCGTCGCGGGGGTCGGTGGCGATGGCGCGGACGGAGAAGTCCTCGAGCCCTTCGTCGCGGCGCGACCAGGTGCGGCCGCCATCGGACGACACGGCGATGACGCCGCCGCCCCAGAGGCCCCAGCAGGCGGCCCAGAGGCGGCCGTCGCGGTCGATGACGAGGTTGTCGACGATGTAGCCGGGGAACTCGACGCTGATGCGCGGGTTCGCCCAGGTGCGGGCGCCGTCGCGGGAGACGTAGATCTCGCCGCCGGACGTGCCGAGGTAGAGCGTGTCGGGATTGGCCGGATCGACGATGAGGGCGCGGACGTCCGCGCCGAAGAGCTTCGCCCGGTGCCACTGGGCGGAGAGCGGCGTGGCCACGAGGATGAGGAGGATCAAGAGTTTACGCATGAACACCTGAGCGACGAGATTTTACCTGACGGGACCGGAAGCAACATCGCGGCCAGTGTAGACTACGCGCCGCGATGACCCTCCGCACCTGTGTCTTCCCGTGCGCCGGCTTCGGCACGCGCTTCTTCCCGGCCACGAAAGTCATTCCGAAGGAGATGCTGCCGCTGGTCGACAAGCCGATCCTGCAGTACGGGATCGAGGAGGCGCTCGGCTCGGGGCTGGACAAGCTGATCATCGTGACGTCGAAGGGGAAGGACGCGATCCTCGACCACTTCGACCGCACCTCGGAGCTGGAGCGCTCCCTCCGCGAGCGCGGCAAGCTCGATCTGCTCGCCGAGGTCGACACCGTCAGCCGGATGACGGACCTCATCGCCGTGCGCCAGAAAGACGCCCTCGGCCTCGGGCACGCGGTGCTGCAGGCGAAGGACGCCGTCGGCAACCAGCCCTTCGCCGTCGTGCTGCCGGACGATGTCATCCTCTCCGAGGAACCGTGTCTCATGCAGATGCGGCGCGTCTTTGAGCAGTATCACGCACCGGTCATCGCCCTCATGGAAGTGTCCCCCGAGGAGACCTCGCGCTACGGTGTCGTCGCGGGCGAGCTCGTCGGGGACCGGCTCTTCCGCGTGCGCGACATGGTCGAGAAGCCGAAGGCCAACCCGCCGTCGCACTACGCCATCATCGGCCGCTACATCCTCCCGCCGGAGATCTTCCCGATCCTGGAGACGACCGAGCGCGGCGCCGGCGGCGAGATCCAGCTCACCGACGCGCTGCGCGGCCTGGTGCGTTCGAACGGCGGCTTCTACGGCTACATCTTCGAGGGGAAGCGCTACGACGCCGGCGAGAAGCTCGGCTACCTCAAGGCCACGGTCGATTACGCGCTGAAGAACGACGTGCTCGGCGAGGACTTCGCCGACTACCTCCGCGTCGCGCTGGAGAAACATGGAGAAGAGGATCGACATCCTCGACCTGCCGCCCGCGGTGCGGGAGCTCGTCGGTGAGTGCGAGCTGACCGGGCGCCGGACGCTCTTCACGCGGAACGGGCGGGCGGTGGTGGCGCTGGTCTCGCACGACGAATGGCTCGCGCTGCGCGAGACCCTCGACATCTCGAACGACGAGGCGCTGCGCGCGCAGATCGCGCAGGGCGACGCCGAGGCACAGCGCGGCGCGGTGATGGAGGTCGAAGATCTGGAATGACCGCTTGAGGATCGCCGAGCGCGTCGCTGCCGACTGGGGCGCGCTCATCCCCGAGGAGCGAGGCATGGCCATGCGCGCGCTCGAGGCCATCGACGAAGATCCCATCGCCGGCGCGCCGCTCTTCGAGCCGCTGCGCGGCCTCTGGTCCTACCGCGCGGAGCACCTGCGCATCGTCTACCGCATCGTGGCCGAGGCAAGATTCATCGTCGTTCTGAGCATCGGACGGGCGGCGCCGTGAGGTTGATTCTGGCGTCGGGGTCGCCGCGCCGGCGCGAGCTCCTCGCGTCGATCGGCATCGACTTCGAAGTCATCAAGAGCGACGTCCCCGAGGTGCGCGCGGCCGGCGAGTCGCCCGAGGAGTACGTCGCGCGGCTCTCGCGCGAGAAGGCCGCCGCCGTCGCGCAGCAGCATCCCGGCCGCTGGATCGTCGCCGCCGACACCACCGTCTACCTCGGCGACGAGCTCCTCGAGAAGCCCGCCGACGTCGACGACGCCCGGCGCATGCTAGCCACCATCGCCGGGCGCACCCACACCGTCTACACCGCCGTCACCGTCATGAACGCCGCGCGCGGCTACGGCGACACGCGCATTGCCGAAACCGAGGTGCGGATGGCGGCGATGACGCCGCGCGAGATCGACTGGTACGCGCAGAGCGGCGAGGGACTCGACAAGGCCGGCGCGTATGCTGCGCAGGGCATCGGAGCCATGTTCATCGACTCCATCCACGGCAGCTACACCAACGTCGTCGGCCTGCCCCTTGCTCTGCTCGTCAGGATGCTCGAGCGCGCCGGCATTGACCCGCTGAGCGCCGGGGGGTAGAAACACATCATGTCTTCCGCAGCGAAAGTCGGCGCGTTCATGCTCGTGGTCCTCGGCGTCCTGGCCTTCTTCGTCCTCAAGATCGAAGACGTGAAGGTCCGCCGTACGAACGACTCCAAGAAAATCACGGCGGTCTTCGACTCCGTGGCGGGGCTCGACAACCGGTCGGCCGTGCGCGTGGCCGGCGTGCGCGTCGGCAAGGTGACGAAGATCGACCTCCGGCCGGACGGCAAGGCCGAAGTGGAGCTGGAGATCGACAAAGACGTCCAGCTCCACGCCAACGCGCAGGCCCACGTCGCCAACCTCGGGCTCCTCGGCGAGAAGTACATCGAGCTCGATCCCGGCACGCCGAACCAGCCGGTTCTCAGCGAGCAGAAGACTGTCGTCCTGCCGGGCACGCAGCCGGCGACGATCGATCAGGTCACCGACCAGATCTCCGCCATCGCTACGGACGTCAAGGCCATCACCGCGTCGCTGCGCGCCACGGTGGCGACGCCAAACGGACAGGCGCAGCTGCAGGACATCGTGGCGAACGTCGACAACATCACCAAGCAGGTGCGCGATCTGATCGCCGCGAACCGCGCCAACGTCGACGCCACGATGGCGAACGCGCAGGCGATCACGGCGCAGCTCAAGACGCAGATCCCGCGCCTCGCGGACTCGATCGAGCGCGTGGCCAACTCGATGAACGGCACCCTCAACGAGAACCGCGCCGACGTGCACAAGGCGATCGAGAATCTGAAGACGCTCTCCGCCGATCTCCGCACGACCTCGGAGAACCTTGGCGCGATCACCGGGCAGGTGCGCAGCGGCAAGGGGACGGTCGGGAAGCTCCTGTACGAAGACGAGACGGCGAACCGCCTCAACTCGGCGCTGGCCTCGGTGGAGAGCGGCGTCAACGAGCTGCGGAACACGATCGGCCGCGTCGGCAAGCTGCAGCTCGACCTCGGCATGAACGCCGACTACTACGCCGGCCTGCCGAAGCAACAAGCCGGTCTGGAAAGCCTCAGCGGCAACTCCCGCTCCGCGATCTGGCTGCGCCTATCGCCGAATCCCACCGAGAACAACCGCTTCTACAACGTCGAGCTCGCGGACACGCCGAACGGCCATCAGAAGGACAAAATCTTCGAGACGACGACGCTCGATCCGGCGACGGGGACGTCGTCGACGACGATCACGAAGGAGACGCAGTTCGACCGCAACTTCGTGATCTCCGCGCAGGCGGGCTGGCACCTCGGCGCCGTCGACGCGCGCGTCGGCCTGATCGACTCGACCGGCGGCGGAGGCGTCGACCTGCACTGGAACCGGCGCCTCACGCTCACCGGCGAAGCGTTCGACTTCTCCGAACGCTACGACAAGAACCCGCACCTGCGCCTCTTCGGCGAGTACACGCTGCGCCAGGCCAAGCCGAAGACGCCGCTGATCTTCATCCGCAGCGGCATCGACAACCCGTTCAACAACACGGCCTTCATCGTCGGCGCGGGGATCCGCTGGCGGGATGATGATTTGAAGTACCTGCTCGGGAGTGTCCCTATTCCGAAGTAAGGTGACAGGTCACGGGGAACAGGTCACAGGTGGTGTCGTCGCGAGAACCTCACCTGTCACCCGTTCCCTGTCATCTGTGACCTGATCCACGATGATCCGCATCATCACCAGAACCATCCTCATTTTCGGCGGCCGCTCGCCCGAGCACGACGTCTCCATCCTCTCCGCGCGCTCGATCGCCGCGGCGGCGCCGAAGGAGCGCATCGAGATCGTCCCGATCTGCATCGCCCGCGACGGGCGCTTCGTCGGGCCGGAGCGGAGCGCGAAGATTCTCGACGGCGAGGCCACGTCGGACAGCGGCGACTTCGACTTCGAGTCGTGGGTGCGCGCGAACCACGTCGACGTCGTCTTCCCGATCGTTCACGGCAAGCACGGCGAGGATGGGACGCTGCAGGGCTACCTCGACATTCTAGGATTGCCGTACGTCGGCAGCGGCGTGGCGGCGTCGGCGGTGGCGATGGACAAGGCCCACATGAAGTACGCGTTCGGCGCGGCGAAGCTGCCGATGGTCGACTTCGTCCAGGTGCTGGAATCGGAGTGGCTGCACGAGCGCGACCGGGTGCGCCGCGCCATCAACAACGCGCTGCGCCTCCCCTACTTCGTGAAGCCGGCGAACAGCGGCTCCTCGGTCGGCGTGACGAAGGTGAAGAGCGACACGGCGCTCGCTGACGCGGTCGAGCTGGCGCTGAACTTCGACGACAAGGTGCTGGTCGAGCGCGGGATCGACGCCCGCGAGATCGAGGTCTCGGTGCTCGGCAACGACGCGCCGCAGGCGAGCGTGCCGGGCGAGATCGTCTCCGGCGCGGAGTTCTACGACTACGCCGACAAGTACGTCGACAACAAGGCGCAGCTCAACATCCCGGCGAAGCTGGCGAAGGACAAACTCGAGGAGTTGCGGCGCCTCGCCATCGCGGCGTTCAAGGCCGTCGGCGCCGCCGGCTACGCGCGCGTCGACTTCTTTCTCGAGCGCGGCACGAACAAGCTCTACGTCAACGAGATCAACACCATCCCCGGCTTCACGCAGATCTCGATGTACCCGAAGCTGTGGGAGGCGACGGAGCTCAAGTACCCGAAGCTGATCGAGCGGCTGATCGAGCTCGGGATCGAGCGCTCGAAGAGCCGCGCCGAGCGCGACGAGAGGACGATGGAGTGGCTGCGATCGTCTGGCCTGCACGCCTCCTGACGGCGAAGCTGCGCCCGTTCAACGCTGCGGCGATCGTGAAGCTGGCGATCACGGCGGCCATCGCCGCGGCGTTTCTCTACGGCGACTTCGCGCTCTTCCGCCGCCTCTTCCGCGCGGTCGCGCACGTGGAGGAGTCGACGCCGTTCTTCGCCGTGGGGCTCCTTCGGAATCTCCTCGCGCTCGTCTTCCTCGTCGCCGTGGTCATCCTCTTCTCCTCGGCGATGACTGCGGCGATCGGCGCGTTCTTCACCGACCTCGATCTCGATCTCTACCACGCCGCGCCGCGCGCGAAGTGGCGCATCGTTCTGGCGCGGTGGGGAAAGACGCTCGTGCAGAGCGCGACGGTCGTCTACGTCTTCCTGATTCCGATGTTCGTCGCCTACGCCGGGCAGTACCCGCAGCGATGGACGTTCTTTCCGCTCGTGCTGCTCAACCTGGCGATGCTCCTGGCGATCCCGGTGACGCTCGGCGCGCTCATGATCGTGGCGCTGGTGCGCTGGTTTCCCGTGCGGCGCGTGCACCAGATCGTGGCCACGCTGGCGATCATCGTTCTGACGCTCGCCGTCGTCGCGTTCCGCGTGGCGCGGCCGGAGCGCTTCTTCACGGCGACGCCGACGACCGACGTCGCGCAGTTGCTGCGGCAAATCGAGCTGCCGTCGATGGAGCGGTATCCGGGGACGGCACTCGCGGATTTGATGGTCAACGCCGATGCGGCGGCGTTCCCGGTGAAGATCTGGCTGACGTTCGCGATCGTCGCCGTCATCTTCTTCGCCGTCGCGCAGCGGACGTACTTTGTCGCGTTCGTCCGCGCGCGGGAGAGCATGGCGCCAGTGGCGATCGGCGCGGGCGCGGTGACGCGCGCGCTCGACCGCCTTCTGCAACCGCTCGACGCGCCGACGCGCGCGCTCGTGGCGAAGGAAGTGCGCACGCTCTCGCGCGACGTGGCCCAGTGGTCGCAGCTCTTTCTCATGGCCGCGCTGCTCTTTCTCTACCTCTACAACATCCGCATGCTGCCTCTCGGCGGCGACGTGCGCGCCGGCATCGTCGCCTACGCGAACGTCGGCATGGCCGGCTTCGTCATCGCCGCGATCTGCCTCCGCTTCGCCTATCCGTCGGTGTCGTCCGAGGGGCGGGCGTTCTGGCTCGTGCAGAGCGCGCCGGTGTCGTACCGGCGGTTCCTCATCGTCAAGGTGCTCGTCTACGCCGCACCGCTCACGCTCCTCGCCTTCCTCCTGACCGCGTTCGCCAACGTGCTCCTCGACGCCGACGGCATCGTCTGGACGTTCACGCTGGCCGGCGCGTCGATGCTCTCGCTCACACTGGTGTCGATGGGCGTCGGCCTGGGCGCGCTCGCGCCGGACTTCAACGCCGAGAACCCGCTGCAGGTGGGGCTGTCGCTCGGAGGCTTCGGCTACATGGCGGCGTCGCTCGCCTACGTCGCCGCGCTGATGCTGCTGATGGCGCACCCGATCATGGACTACCTCCTGCATCAAGGCCTCGGCGTGCAGAGCGAACGAACGAGCGGCATCGTCGCGGTCGTGACCGCGCTCACTGTTTCCGCCGCGCTCACGGTGTTTCCTCTGCTCGCCGCTCAAAAACGGCTAGAATCGCCGCAAATCTGAAACGTGAAGGAGATGCAATGAGCACCGTCCCACCGTCGATGCCGCCGCCGGGCGGAACCTACACCCCGCCGCCGCCGCCACCTCCCACGGGAGGCCCTGCGCCGAGCAGCGACCGCACGCTGATGGTCGTTCTCTCCTATCTCTGGATCCTCTGCCTGATCCCCCTTCTGACGAAGAAGGACGACAGCGAAGTGCAGTGGCACGCCAAGAACGGCCTGGCCATCCTCATCGCCGAGATCGTCTGCTGGGTCGTCTTCTTCATCATCGGCATCGTGGCCCGGCACATGGCCCCTGCCGGCTGCGGCATCGCCGTGATCCAGTGTGTCGTCTGGATCGCCTTCCTCGTCATCCGCGTCATGGCCATCATCAAGGGCGTCAACGGCCAGCGCTTCCGCGTACCCGTCATCAGCGACTTCGCCGACAAGATGTAGGAGGAATTTGAATGTCCGAATACACCCCGCCGCCCCCCTCCGCCACGCCTCCG
>DATELQ010000111.1:0-5072 GCA_035276475.1 Thermoanaerobaculia bacterium
TCGCTGCGCAACGCATCCGCGGTCGCGCGATGGCTCGCGTCGTGGCAAGGCGCCGTCGTCGTCATCCCCGCCGGTGAGCGCTGGCCCGACGGCACGATCCGCTTCGCCGTCGAGGACTGGCTCGGCGCCGGCGCAGTCATCGACGCTCTCGCGGGCCCGCGGACATCCGAGGCGGAGCTCGCGGCGAGCGCGTTCGCGGCGGCCCGGGAGCGGCTCGCGGAGATCCTCGCCGGCTCGCTCTCGGGCCAGGAGCTCCTCGCTCGCGGCTTCGCCGCCGACGTGGCGCTGGCCAGTGAATACGACTGCAGCGCGGCCGTGCCGGTTGTCGACGAGAACGGCTGGCTGGCGTAACCTTGATTGATGCGCGCGGCAGCGTTGGCGCTCACCCTCCTCCTGATCGGCGTCGTCCGGGCCGCGCCGAAGCCCTCCTCCTTCGACGCCGACGTCAAGCCCATCCTGCAGCGCTGCACCCCTTGCCACTTCCCCGGCGGCAAGATGTACGACAAGCTGCCGTTCGACCGCCCCGAGACCGTCGTCAAGCTCGGCGAGCGGCTCTTCACGCGCATCCACAAAGAAGACGAGCGCGCGAAGATTCGCCGCTTTCTCGCGGCGCAGCGGTAGGATTCCTCCGTCCAAATGGCTCTCTTCTCATCCGACGTCAAAGAGGCGGTGAAGCGTCTCGCGAACAAGGAGTTCGCGACGACCGAGGAGCGCGACGAGCTCCTCGGCCGCCTCGCCGCGGCCGACGGCCTGCGCGCGCGCGACGTCGTCTGGCTCCTCTTCCGTCCCGACCGCGCCCTCCGCGACGCCGGCGCGAAGATCCTGCCGCGCGTGCAAGACGCCGAGACCCTCGACGTCTTTCTCGCCGAGGCGAAGGCGAAGCCTGAGGCGGCCATGCGCGCCGCCACCTCCATCTTCTTCGCCCTCGGACTTCCCGGCATCGAGCAGCAGCTCACGCAGGTCCTCACCGCGCCGGAGACGAAGGAAACGCGCGACATCCAGCAGACCGCTCGCCGTCTCGTCCTGGAGATGCCGCCGAGCAAAGCGCTGGAAGCGCTCCTGTGGACGCTCGAGTCGACCGCCGTCGACGACCGCGCCGTCATCGTCGACAAGCTCGCCCAGCTCGACGTCGACCCCCGCTCGCTCGCGCTCTGGCAGAAGCTCGCCCGCGACGGGGACCGCGCCATCGCCGACAAGGCGCTGGAGAATCTGGCCAGGCGCTCCGCCACCGCGGTGATCCCGCTGCTGATCGAGCAGCTCCCGCACGCGACGTACACCGTGCAGCAGACCATGGCCGAGGCCTTGCGCCGCGTGGCCGAGCAACGAGGTCCGGAGTTCGCCGATCAGCTCCTCCCGCTCGTCGCCTCCGGCCACGCCGGCACGCGCTCGGCCGTGCTGAAGATCCTCGTCGGCATGGGCAACCACCACGAGGTCATCAAGCGCTACGTCAACTTCACGCGCACGCTCCCGGGTTTCGTGCGCAGCCGGGCCATCGACTCGCTGCGGGAGTTCGGCGACGAGCTGATCGAGCCGATGATCGAGCTCCTCGCCGACGCCGACGACGAGACGCGCGCGGCCGCCATCGGCATCGCCAGCGTCTTCGACGACGCGCGCATCGTGCCGTCGACGATTCCGCTGCTCAAGGACCCGGACTGGTGGATCCGCATCGCCGCGGCCGACACGCTCGGCAGGTTGAAAGACTCGCGTGCGGTCGAGCCGCTCGTCGCCGCGCTGGCCGACGAAGACGTCCGCTGGACCGCCGTCGAGGCCCTCGGCCGCATCGGCGATCCGCGCGCCCTCAACGCCCTCGGAAAAGTGCTGGCCGACCCGCATCCGAACGTGCGCATCGAAGTCCTCGAGGCGCTGAAGGGCTTCGGCCATTCGCAGGTCCCGCAGGTGCTCATGAAGGTGGCAACGGGCGACGCCGACCGCAACGTGCGCAGCCACGCTCTGTCGATTCTCGACGACATGGCCCGCGACGACGCCGCCAAGGCGCAGCAGGTCGCCGGCGTCCGCGAGCAGGCCCTGAAGGCGCGCTCGGTGCAGGGCGAGCCGCGCCTGCACACGTTCCTGATCCAGACGCGCAACAGCGGCGCGTCCGACTTCCACCTCGCAGTCGGGCAACCGCCGGTCGTGCGCGTCTCCGCGGAGCTATTGCGCGCGCAGGCCGAGCCGTTCACGGCGAGCGACACCGAGTCGATGGTGAAGGAGATTCTCAACGACGTGCAGTGGGCGACGCTGCAGTCGCATCACCAGCTCGACTTCTGCTACACCATCCCGCAGGGCGGCCGTTACCGCGGCAACGTCTTCGTCGACCATCACGGCATCCACGCCGTTTTCCGGGTCATCCCCGACATGCCGCCGACGATCCAGGAGCTCGGCCTGCCGGCGCACCTCGCCGAGATCGCCGACTATCACCAGGGCCTCGTCCTGATTTGCGGCCCCTCGGGATCGGGGAAGTCGACCACCCTCGCGGCGCTCATCAATCTCTTCAACGATACCCGCCACGACCACATCATCACGCTCGAGGAGCCGGTCGAGTTCGTCCATCCGTTCAAGAACTGCCTGATCAACCAGCGCGAGGTCGGCACGCACACGGAGTCGTTCGCGCGGGCCTTGCGCGCGGCGTTGCGAGAGGACCCGGACGTCATCGTCATCGGCGAGCTGCGCGACAACGAGTCCATCTCGCTCGCCCTCACCGCCGCCGAGACCGGCCACATCGTCCTCGGCACGCTCAGCTCCACGTCGGCCCCGAAAGCGATCGACCGCATCCTCTCCAGCTTCCCCGCCGACGAGCAGCCGCAGATCCGCGCGTCGCTGTCGGAATCGATGAAGTTCGTCATCGCCCAGCGCCTCCTGCCGGCGAAGACGGGGCGGAAGCGCGTGGCCTGCTTCGAGATCCTCAAAGGGACGGCGAACATCGGCAGCATGATCCGCGACGAGAAGACGTACCAGCTCTACTCGGCGATGCAGGTCGGCCGCTCCGCCGGCAACCAGACCTTCGACGAGGCGCTGAAAGACCTCGTGCGGCGCGAGCAGATCTCGCCGGAGACGGCCTACATGGCGGCGCTGAAGAAAGAGGACTTCGAGCCGTTGGTGAGCGCGGAGTTCCTGCGCCAGGCGGAGGCGTGATGCAGAAGATCGACCGCTTTCTCCGCCTCATGAACGACCACGGCGCGTCCGACTTCCATCTCGCCGTCGGCCGCCCGCCGATGCTGCGCGCCTCGGGCACGATGGAGTCGATCCGCTACCGCGTCATCACCCAGAACGATTTCACCGACATGATCGAGCCGGTCACGCCGAAGCGGATCTGGGACGAGTACGTGCGGAGCGGCGACGTCGATTTCTCGTACGAGATTCCCGGCGTGGCCCGCTACCGCGTCAACCTCTTCCGCCAGCAGCGCGGCGGCGCCGCGGTGTTCCGCATCATCCCCACGAAGATCTTGAGCATCGAGCAACTCGGCCTTCCGGAGCAGGTCCGCCGTGTGGCCGGCATCCGCAGCGGGCTGGTGCTCATGACCGGACCGACCGGGTCGGGGAAGTCCACCACGCTCGCGGCGATCATCGATCTGATCAACGAGACGCGCGCGCTGCACGTCATCACCATCGAAGATCCGATCGAGTTCGTCCACCCGAACAAGAAGTGCCTGATTCACCAGCGCGAGATCGGTGGGCACGCCACGTCGTTCACCGAGGCGCTGAAGGCGGCGGGAAGGGAAGACCCGGACATCATCCTCGTCGGCGAGATGCGCGACCTCGAGACCATCCAGATGGCCTTGAGCGCCGCGGAGCGCGGCACGCTCGTCTTCGGCACGCTGCACACGAACAACGCCGCCAAGACGATGGACCGCGTGATCAGCGTCTTCCCCGCCGGCGAGCAGGAAGGGATCCGCAACATCCTCGGCGACACGATCCGCGCGGTCGTCGCCCAGCAGCTCCTGCCGCGCGTCGACGGCGGCCGCATCGCCGCGCTGGAGATCCTCTTCGCCTCGCCCGCGATCGGCAACATGATCCGCGAAGGGAAGACCTCGCAGGTCACGTCCGCGATCCAGATCGGCGTCAAGGAAGGGATGATCGACATGGACACGTCGATCAAGCGGCTGTTCGAGGAGGGGAAGATCAGCGCCCGCGCGGCGTACGACAAGGCCATCGACAAGGAGCAATTCAAGGACTTGTTGGATGCCGGACGATAGGCGCACCCGCCCCGCCGCGGTCGGACTGCTCCTCTTCGGCTCGGGCGCGTGCGCGCTGATCTACCAGACCGTCTGGCTGCGCGAGTTCCGGCTCATCTTCGGCGCCTCGACGGCAGCCTCCGCGGCGGTGCTGGCGATCTTCATGGGGGGCCTCGGTCTCGGCAGCATCGTGATCGGGAAGCGCGCGGACGCGCATCGCAATCCGCTCGCGCTCTACGGCCTGCTCGAAGTCGGCGTGGCGGCGTCGGCGATTTTGACGCCGCTGCTGCTATGGCTCGTCCGCCACTTCTATCTCTCCATCGGCGGCTCCTTCGCCCTCGGCGCGTTTTTCGCGGCGGCCGTGCGGCTCGTGCTCTCCGTGATCGTCCTCGCGGCGCCGACGGTGCTGATGGGTGGCACGCTGCCGGCGGCGTCGCGCGCGGTGGAGCGGGCGGGGGATGCGGAGCGGTTCGGCGTCTCCGTTCTCTACGCGTGCAACGCGGTCGGGGCGGTCGTCGGGACGATCGTCTCTACGTTTTATCTGCTCGAGAATTTTGGGAATCTGAAAACGCTCGTTGCGGCGGCGCTGCTGAATGCGCTCATCGGCATGACGGCGATGATGATTTCGAGCACGACCGATGACGACGGCGTCGGGACGACGCCGGGCCGGCCGGCGGGACGCCGGCGCGACCGGGTCGTCTACGCGGCGGCGGCGATCGTTGGGTTCGCGTTTTTCCTGATGGAGCTGGTCTGGTATCGCTTGCTCACGCCGATCCTCGGCGGGACGACGTACACCTTCGGCCTGATCCTCGCCGTGGCGCTGGCGGGCATCGGTGGCGGCGGCTTTGCCTACGCGCTCTTGCGCCGCACGCGCGGCACCCTCGGCGCGTTCGCCGTGCT
>DATELQ010000112.1:0-6133 GCA_035276475.1 Thermoanaerobaculia bacterium
GTGGATGGGGGCGTGGCAGTGCGGAGAGCTCTGCAGAACCATGTCGCCGAGGCGCGCTGCCGGACCACCCATCGGTAATAGTATAATTCAGCATCCATGGAAAGCCAGGAGCTCGAACAACGCGACGGCGGCGGGCGCGTCGTCCAGCGCGGCCGTCTCGTCGACGGCGAGCTCGATGGAGAGCTCGTGCAGCTCGACGCCGCCGGGGTCGTGCTGGCGAAGATGTCGTACAAACGCGGAAAGCTCGACGGCGAGTCGCTCTTCTACGACGGCGGCAAGTTGAAGGTGCGCCTCGTCTACCGCGACGGTCTACAGCAGGGAGAACCGATCCTCTACGGCGACGACGGAACGTCGCTCCGGAAATGAGGTACACCATCATGAACTTCCAGCTCTCCAGGAGCGGCGTGGCCATGATTGCCACCGGCGTGGCCGCGCTGGCCGGCCTCGCCGGAGGCGGCGGCTACATGGCCGGCAAAGAGGCCACCCCGCCGGCGCCGGCAGTGAGCACGGCGACGACGACCACCGCCGCCCCACCGCCCGCCGCTCCCCCTCCCTCCGCGCCGGCCGAGTCGTTCGTGCTCCGCGTCAAGACCGTGACGACCGAGAGCGACGCGAAGCTGCTGCAGGCGGAGCTGAAGGAGAAGAACGTCGACACCGTCATCGTGCCGATGACCATCGGCGGCATGCTGCTCTACGCCGTCGACGTCGACCACCGCTTCGGTAGCCGTGCCGAGGCCTTCGACGTCCACACCGCGCTCGCCGACAAGACCGACACCTTCGTCGTCGCCGCGCCGCCGCCCCCGAAACCAGGACCATGAAAACCATCGCCACTCTCTCCGCGCTTCTGCTCCTCCTCGCGTGCAGCAAGGAAGGGAATCCCGTCGCGTTGCCGACGTCGCCCGGCGGCGGCTCGGCGATCCAGCTGACGCTGAAGGCCGACTCGAGCCAGCTCACCGCCGGCGCGACGAAGCCGGCCACGATCACGGTCACGGCGGTGCACGCCGACGGCTCCGCCGTCGCCGACGGCACGCCCGTGAACCTCAACACGAACCTCGGCGCGTTCAGCTTCGACGCGACTGGGAAGCCGGTGCAGACGGCGTCGCTCTCGCTCGCCGGCGGCCACGCGGTTGCGCAGTTCTTCCCCGGCGCCGCCGCCGGCACCGCGAACATCATGGCCGCCGCCGGCACGGCGCTGGCGTCGCTCAACCTCCCCATCGTCGCCGCGCCGCCGCAGCCGGTGGCGAACTTCACCTTCGCCGCGAGCGGCCTCACTGTCCTCTTCACTGACGCGTCGACCGGCTCCCCCACGGAATACGCATGGAACTTCGGCGACGGGCAGACGAGCGCGGACCGCAACCCCTCGCACACCTACAGTGCCGCGGCGACGTACACCGTCAGCCTCACCGTGCGCAGCGCCGACGGCGAGTCGAACAAGAGCCAGTTCGTGCCGGTGTCGCTCGGCGCGCCGCCGAAAGCGGCATTCGAGTTCACGGTCAGCGGCCAGCAGGTCAACTTCGTCGACCTGTCGACCGACGCGACGTCGTGGCGGTGGGACTTCGGCGACGGCACGACCAGCAACGTGCGTAATCCCGTGCACGTCTACCTCATCTCCGCGACGTTCACGGTGACGCTCGCAGCTTCGAACGCAGCCGGCAGCGCGACGGCGAGCAAGGCCGTGGCCATCCTGCCGGCGACGCCGCCGAAGGCCGCATTCACGTTCACGGTCACCGGGCAGCAGGTCAACTTCATCGACACGTCCGTCGGCGCCACGTCGTGGCAGTGGAACTTCGGCGACGGCAGCGCCCTCAACACCGCGCGCGACCCGATCCACACGTACGCGACGTCGGGCGCATTCACCGTGACGCTGATGGTGTGGAACTCCGCGGGAAGCGACTCGTCGGCGCAGGTCGTGCCGATCGCGCCGGGGCAGCCGCCGAAGTCCGCGTTCACGTTCAAAACGAACGGGACGCAGGTCAACTTCGCCGACGCCTCGACCGGCAATCCAACGTCGTGGAACTGGACGTTCGGCGACGGCGCCTCGAGCACGCAGCCGAACCCCGTGCACATCTACCCCGCCTTCGGCAACTACACGGTCGTGCTGCAGGTGGCGAACGGCAGTGGCGCGAACAGCTCCAGCCAGATCGTCACGCTCACGGCGCCCGCGCCGCCGTCCGCATCGTTCACGGCCACGCCGAGCCCGAACCCGGGCGACTTCAACGTCAACTTCGTCGACACGTCGACCGGCAATCCGGCGAGCTGGTTCTGGACCTTCGGCGACGGCGGAACGAGCACGGCCCAGAATCCGATTCACACGTACGCGAGCTCGGGGACGTACACGGTGACGCTGACGGCGACGAACGCGAACGGCTCGTCGAAGGTGACGAAGGCGGTGACGACGGCACCGGCGGCGCCGTGAGCTACTTCGTCATCGTCATCACCGCGAACCACGACTTCGCGCGGTAGTTGCCGTTGAGTCCCGTCATGCTCGTGACGACGATGCGCTGCTTGTACGTCGTCATGCCGAGGGCCACGTCGATCCAGTCGAGGCCGAAGCCGGCCGTGACCGTCGTGCGATCGGAGTCGGGGAAGAACGCTCCGACCGCGGCGTCGGGCAGCGGCGACTTCGCCAGCGCGTAGCCGAGGCGCAGCTGCGGGCCGGTGGGAAAGCGGTAGCGGAAGCCGGCGCGGTACGTCCACGTGTCGGCGAAGCGCAGCGCGAACGTCTTGTCGAGCTCCGGCGCCGAGGGGAAGAGAAAGACGATGTCGTGCACGTCGGTCCAGGCCGTCCGCTCCGCGTCGAGCTCGAAGAGCGTCGCATCCGAGGGAGACAGAGCGAGGCCGAACGTCGCCTGCGACGGCAACTCCGTCGTCGTCGTCACCAGGAGGTCCTGATTGAACGTGAACCGCGCGGCCACGAGCGCGTCGAGCTGCGCGTCGCCGGTCGGAATCTGCGTCAGCCGTCCGGTGCCGTTGACGTTCGCCTTCGTCTTGCTGCGGAACGCCGCGCCGAGGGAGAGCTTCGCGGAGGGGCGCAGAAACATCCCCGCCGTCCAGCCGATGGAGTGGCGGCTGTCGCTCGTCATCGCCAGCGAGCCGACTTCGCGCTGCGAGCCGGCCGGAAAGTCGACGCGGCGCGACGCCGCCATCGTCGACGTGCGGTAGATGCCGCCGGCGCCGACGCCGAAGGCCTCGCCGACGTGCACGGCCACGACGGGGGTGATGTCGAAGACGTCGATGCGCGACGACGTGGCGTCGAAGCGCCCCGCGAACGCGCCCGGCGCAGCCCACTCGGTCTGCATGCGGAACGGGTGATAGAAGCCGGTGCCTAAGATCGCGTTCGCGCCGAGGGGGACGGCGGCGAAGGCGTGCGGCTGCATGGTGCGCGGCGTGACCTGCTGCGAGGCCGTGCCCGCGCCGGCGCCGGGCGGCAGCCCCTGGTAGAGCGACTCGTGGAACGCCGCGGCGCTCATGCCGAGGGCGGCGCTCTTCTTTTTCGGGATCAGCGCCAGCGCGCCGGGATTGCAGAACACCGCCGTCGGATCGGCCGCCTGCGCCACGCACGCGCCGGCCATGCCGGCCGCGCGCGCGCCCTGCGCCTCGACCTCGAATCCTCCGGCGTAGAGAGGGAGTGCGGACAGGAAAAGAGAGACGACCAACGAATTGCGCATGATGGGCGGATTTTAATGTAGGGAATGATATACTTCAAGATGGCGTGAACGACTCCTACGACCTCGTTCCCTATCGGAGCGGATCGCACCACCAGAGCCATCCCGACAATCTCGCCACGATCGCGTGGCTGGCCGGCCTGGAGCCAGCGCCGCCGGAGCGCTGCCGCGTCCTGGAGCTCGGCTGCGCCACCGGCGGAAACGTGATCGCCATGGCCTTCGAGCTGCCCTCGAGCGCGTTCACCGGCATCGATCTCTCCGCGGTGCAGATCGAGAAGGCGCGAGGCGAGGCGGCGGCGCTCGGCCTGGCCAACGCCGACTTCCGGGTCATGAGCATCGCCGACGCCGCCGGCGCGCTCGGCCCGTTCGACTACATCGTCTGCCACGGCGTTTTCAGTTGGGTCGAGCCGGCGGTGCAGGAGGCGATCTTCGACGTCTGCCGCGACCATCTCGCGCCGCACGGCGTCGCCTACGTCAGCTACAACACGTTTCCGGGCTGGTACCAGCGGCGGGCCGTACGGGAGATGCTGCGCTTTCACACGCAGGCCGCGGCCGATCCGCTCGAGCGCGTGTCGCGCGCGCACGCGCTGGCCGATTTCTTCGCGGACTGCGCCGCGGACGCTCCGGAGCCGCACGCTGCGTACCTCCGCACGGCGCGCGATCTCCTGGAGAGTCACCGCGACGATCCGAGCTACGTGCTGCACGAGTATCTGGCGGAGACGAACGAGCCGCTCTTCTTCCACGAGTTCGCCGCGCGCGCGGCGGCGCACGGCCTCTCCTGCCTCGGCGACGCCGAGCCGCACGAGACGGAGCTCGACAATCTCGGCATGGCCGCGGCGGAGCGGCTGCGGGCCATGACCGCGGATCCGATCGAGCAGCAGCAAACGCTCGACTTCCTCGTCAACCGCACCTTCCGCCGCACGCTGCTCTGCCACGCGGAGGCGCGGCGCGACTCCGGTGTGCGCATCGAGCGCGTCCGCGCGCTGCACGCAGCGTCGGCGTGCACGCCGGAGTCGTCCGCGCCCGATCTGCGCGCGGCGGTGGTGGAGCACTTCACGACGGAGCGCGGGAAGGCGTTCTCGTCCGGCCATCCGATCGCGAAGGCGACGCTCGTGGCGCTGCGCGCGGCGTGGCCGCGGGCGCTGCGCTACGACGCGCTCCTGGCGTGCGTGGCCGAGCGGCTGCGCGGCGCGGGCGTGCCCGACGATCCTGAGCCGGTGCTCGCCGATCTCCTCGACAGTTTTTACCGCAACGGCGTGGCCACGCTGCACACCGCGCCGCCGCGCTGCACGAACGTGGTGAGCCGCTTTCCGTGCGCGAGCGCGCTGGCGCGGCGCCAGGCCGCGCAGGGAGTGCTGGTCACGAACCAGCGCCGGTGGGCGTTGAAGCTCGACGACGCCATGGCGCGGTTTCTATTGACGCTGCTCGACGGCACGCACGACCGCGCCGCGCTGGCGCGCCTCCTCGACCGCGAAGCCTCGGCCGGACGGCTGAGCATCGCCGCGGGCGACGACGCCGTCGACCCGCGGCGCATCGCGGCCGTGCTGGACGCGGTGCTGGAGCATCACCTGCGGAAGATGGCTCATTTGGCATTGCTGGTGGGGTGAGACGAAAGAAACTCCATAACAGCCGCCGCAAACATCCCCGGCCGCTCCAGATACGGTGCATGCCCGGCATTGGGAATTACCGTAATGCGGGCACCTCGTATGCGCGCGGCGTATTCGTCTGCGGTTTTCGGCGGCCAGATCGGGTCGTCCGCACCCCAGACAACGAGCGTGGGGGCCTTTATGGCGGGAAGAAGATCCTCGAGGCGCCGATCGCTTCCTTCCCAATGATGGATCGTATAAGAATCGTGAGAGGCGAGGTGCGTGGAGAGGCGCTGCCGCACGAGCGCAGGCGTGACGAATCCTTTGCTCGTAAAGATCCTGACCAATAGCTCCCGTTCCTCGTCGAGTGTTTGGGGATCCCGAGGCATATCGGTGACTCGGGGCTCGAGCTCCAGACCGCTGGAATCGACGAGCACGAGTTTCTCGACGTTGCCCGGCCAGCGGGCCGCCAGTCGCGCCGCTACATCGCCGCCCATCGATGCTCCCATGACCACCGCGGGCTCGAGCTTCAGCTTTTGCATGAACGCGTGGGCGCTCTGAGCCAAATAGTCCGCACTGTACTGACCTTTCGGCTTGCTGGAGGCGCCGAAGCCCATCTGGTCAATGGCGATTACGCGAAAGCGAGTTCCGAATGCTTCCATTACACAGAACCAGTTCGTTGCTGAACCGCCAAAGCCGTGAAGGAGCAGCATCGGCGGACCGGAGCCGACGGTGAAATATCGGATTCGCACGCCGTTGATATCGATCCATTGCGGCGCCGAAATCGCCGGAGACGGGACCGCCAAGGCGCACGGTCGAGGAGTCACAAGCGCTGCTGCGAGCGCGATCGCGGCGACGATCACGCTATGAATTTTGTCATAA
>DATELQ010000113.1:0-3084 GCA_035276475.1 Thermoanaerobaculia bacterium
GGTGCCGCCGCCCCGGCGCGGAAACGTCGCCGCTTTCGACGGCGTCGCGGCCCGCGCGGGGAGGGTGGGGGCGGGGGAACGCCGCCGCCTACGGCGCCGTAGCGAGATCGTCGCTGCCGGTCGCCGTCGTCGGACGATTTAGACGCAGGTGCCGCGCCGTGCACTCCGCGAATCCGTCGCAGCGGATGCAGTAGCGGTCGGGATGCTCGGGCTTGAAGTCGACGGGCGCGCAGATGTTGACGCCGGCGACGATCTCTTTCTCGCTGATGCCGATGAGGCGGTCGATATCCGAATCCGACCGCGTCGACAGCGCCTTCTTCATCGCCGCCACACGGGTGATGTGGCGCGTGACGAGCGCAAGCGGATCGACGTCGTCCGTTGCCGGAGCGAAGCCGGGCGGCGCGGCCGCGGGCGCCCTTCGCACGCGCTGCGTCAGGTAATAAACGAAGGCTGCGGCCGCTCCCGCCAGCGCCGCGATGTTCGACGCGTTCCCAAAGAAGACGCCGACGAGCAACGCTCCGAGCGCGAGCAGCGCCAGGAAGGTGACGCGGACTGGAATCGCGGTCGAGAGGTAGAACGTCTGATCTCGATTTAGCGCGGCGTACACAAAGAGCAGGGTGAAGTTGATGAAGTACGATCCGAGGAGGGGGACGCCGAGGTAGGCGGCGGCAGCGGCGGAGCCGAGCGTCGAGAGGACGAAGAGGGTCAGGAAGTGTCGCGTCCCCCACGCGTCCTCGACGGCCATGCCCATCAGCGAGAGCAGCACGAGGTTGAGGAACAGGGTGATGACGGGCGGGATGGCGATCGTGCCGATGCGCGACGCCTGCACGAACTGGTACGTGAAGACCCGCCAGGCCTCCCCCTGCAGCACTGCGCTCCAGTCGAGGGTGAAGAGGCGCGCGAACTTCTCGCCGTCCTGATGCTGCAAGAAAAAGAACGCAACGTTCAGGAAGAGAAGGATGTAGACGGATCGGAGGTTCTCGCCGCGCGAGCGGAACATGTCGAGGCGAACGCCGCCCGCCGCCGGAAAATGCCGTCGCTACCGAACGACGACATCTTTCATCCCCTCGAAGCGAACCGTCTGGTCCTTGGCTAGGCGATGCTTCGCCGCGACGCCGGCGGCAAGCTCCAGGACGTACTTGGCATTGGCGTTCGGCGGGTAGTTCGGGCAGGGATCGGCCTTGCACGGCGGCACGTCCGATGTCACGTGGGCGATGCGTTGCTGATCGTCGATCCAGACCATATCCAGCGGGATGAGGGTGTTTTTCATCCAAAACGCGTATTCGCCGCTCTGCGGAAAGAAAAACAGCATGCCGCGGTCCTCGGCGAGTCGATCGCGGTACATGAGCCCCTGCGTGCGCGTCGGCTCGTCGTTGGCGACCTCGACCTGAATGGCTGCGCCGTCGGGAAGGATAACGCGCGGCCCCGTCGCGGCCGGGACTGGCGGCGGCGCGGCCGGCGTGTTCTGCGTGTTCTGTGTGTTCTGCGGGGCGCTGCACGCCACCAGCAACAGTGCGAGCGCAAGGACGCTATTTTTCACTTTCCACCTCCACAGCGTCGCGCGGGATGAGGTCGTATTTCTTCGCGTAGTAGCGGAAGGAGCGGAAGGACATGCGCAGGAGCTCCGCCGCCTGCGTCTGCACGCCGCCGCTGCGCTCCAGCGCCTTGAGCATGAAGATCTTTCCGATCGACTCGAGATGGTCCTGCAGCGAAATGCCCTCGGGCGGCAAATCAAACGTTGCGACGTCCGGAATCGCGCCGCCGAGGAGGACGTGCTCCGGGAGCGACTTCGTGGTCAGTACATCCGACGGCTCGAGAGCAATCATCCGCTCGACTACGTTCTCGAGCTCGCGTACGTTTCCCGGCCATTGATATTTCTCGATCAGGCGCATGGCGTCGGCCGAGATGCGCTTCTGCGGCACGCCGAGCTGCCCCGAGAATTTCGCAATGAAGTGATCGACGAGCAGCGGGATGTCTTCCTTACGCTGCCGCAGCGGCGGCAGCGCGATCGGAATGACGTTGATGCGATAGAAGAGGTCTTCCCGGAAGTTGCCGTTGCGGATCGATTCACTCAGATCGCGGTTCGTGGCAGCAATGACGCGAACGTCGACCTGGGTCTCCACGTTCGAGCCGACGCGGCGCACGATGCGGTCCTGCAGGACGCGCAGGAGCTTGATCTGCACGGTCGGCGTGGTCTCTCCGATCTCATCGAGGAAGATCGTGCCGCGGTCCGCCTCGTGAAAGAGGCCGCGTTTCTCGCGGATCGCACCGGTGAACGCGCCGCGCTCGTGGCCGAAGAGCTCCGACTCGAGCAGCGTCTCCGGCATCGCGCCGCAGTTGATGCCAACGAACTTGCCGCGGCGTCCGGAGTTGTAGTGGATCGCGCGCGCGATCAGCTCTTTGCCGGTGCCCGACTCGCCGGAGATCAGCACGGTCGACGTGGTGCGCGCGATGCGCTGCACGATGCCGAAGATCTCCTGCATCTTCGCGCTCTTGCCGATGATGTTCGCGAAGGTGTGCCGCTCTTCGAGCGCGGTGCGGAGGTGGATGTTCTCGTCTTCGAGCTCCTTCCGCTCCGCCGCCTTGCGAACGATGATCTTCAGCTCGTCGATGTCGAACGGCTTGGCGATGTAGTCGTGCGCGCCGGCTTTCAGCGCTTCGACCGCCGACTTCGTCGACGTATGAGCGGTAATCATGATGACGGCGATTGAGGGGTTCTGGGCTTTGATCTCGCGCAGCAGGTCGAGCCCCGAGCCGTCGGGAAGCATGAGATCGCACAGCACGAGATCGGGCTCGCGCTTCTGCAGCGACGCGTGCGCGTCCGCCAGCGACGCTGCGGTCTCGACACGGCAGTCCTCCTCCTCGAAAACGATCGTTAGGAAGTCGCGCAACGACGCTTCGTCGTCGACGATGAGAAGGTCCACGGCGGACGATTATATGAGGCGTTCCAATTCGACGATTTTTCGCACCTTCCTTTCATCGAGCGGTCCGCGCGCGAGCTCGGCCAGCGCCAGCTCGGCGCCCGCGCGGAAGCGCCGCGACGCCAGCTCGGGGACGTCGAGGCCTGCGCGGATCAGCGCCACC
>DATELQ010000114.1:0-8103 GCA_035276475.1 Thermoanaerobaculia bacterium
AGCTCGGCGGCGCGGACAAGAAGCTCGTGCGCGACGCCCGGCGCCTCGCTGCCGGCGGCGCCGTTCTCTCCACACCGCTCCTCATCCTCGACCTCGGACGCCCCGACCGCTTTCTCAACATGCTGCGCGTGTTCAAGCCGCAGAGCCCGATGTCCGTCGGCGCCTGGACGCTCGCGGTGTTCGGCGGCGCGTCGACCGCGGCGCTCATCATCCCCGCCGCCGCCGTCGTCTCCGCAGCGACGGGCCTAGTCATGGCCACGTACACCGGCGTGCTCCTCGGCGCGACGGCGATCCCGGAGTGGAAAAAGTACGCCGGCACGCTGCCGATCCACTTCGGCGCCTCCGCCCTCGCCAGCGCCGCGTCGCTCCTCGAACTCCTCGGCCACGACGACAAAGCGCTCGCCCGGCTCGCCGGCGCCGCCGCGGCCGCGGAGACCGCGATCGGCGTGCGCATCGAAGCACGAGGCGGCACCGACATCACCACGCGCATCGGCGGCATGTTCTCCGGCCCGCTGCCGCTCATCCTCCGCCTCATCGGCTCGCGCAAGACCCGGCAGGCGGCCGCCGCGTCGCAGCTCCTCGGCTCGCTGATCACGCGCATCGCCTGGGTGGAGGCGGGGAAGAAGAGCGCGAACCGCTCTAAGCCTTGAGGTAAACGAACACCCCGCCCGCCGCGCCGATCATCACCGCGCAGAGCACGAGCCACCGCACCGACGCGTTGCGCAACGACATCGCGCGCGCCACGCGCACGTCGAAGATCGCGCCGCCGATCGTCTTCCCCCACAGCATCCACGAGCCGACGAAGTAGTAGTACGACACGAGCACGACGAAGCCGGCCAGTCCCGCGACGGCGATCCAGCTCATCGCCGCCGGCAGCAGCGGCGAGAGCGCCAGCGCGAGCGCGGCGAAGAGGGAGACGTCGATCAGCAGCGCGGCCGCGCGGCGGAGGAAGGGGGAGCGGATGGGGGGCGGGAGAGAGGGTGGGGCGGCGTCTTCGAACGTCAGAAGCTCCACTTCGTCGAATCGCATCACGCCCTCCCGGTGCCGCCGCGCGTCAGGAAACGTTCCGCAGCGGCAAGTACTTCACGTAGATCTTGTACAGCAAATCCTTCGGCTGTCCATTGTAGCGCTCCGCCAGTTGCCGGCTGCGCTTGGCCAGCTCGTCGCTCGGATTCGCCTTCAGC
Organism: Thermoanaerobaculia bacterium; assembly: GCA_035276475.1. GTDB lineage: Bacteria > Acidobacteriota > Thermoanaerobaculia > Gp7-AA8 > Gp7-AA8 > DATDFB01. The sequence goes on from DATELQ010000114.1 coordinate 1,185, forward strand.
ACCTCGTCGAATTCCTTGATCGCGTCGCCCGTGCGGTTGCCGTGCTCGTCCTGCAGCGCCTGCGCGCCGAGGTTGAAGTGCGCGTCGGTGATCAGCCGCTGGATCGAGCGGTTCTGCGGATCGGCGGCGAGGAGCGGCTGCAGGTTCGCGATGGCGTCGCCGTACTTTTGCTCCTTGAACAGCGACTTCGCCGCGTCGAGCTTCCCCACCTGCTGCGAGGCCTGGTCGTAGAGCGGCGCGACGTCGGGCGGCAGCGGCTTGATGCGCGCGGCCGTGTCGAACGCCTTCTTGGCGGCGTCGTAGTCGTGTCCGGCGAAGGCCTGCTGCCCGGCAGCGAGGCTCTCCTGGTACACCACCGCGGCGGGGCGGCCGTCGACCATCTCCGACGCCTGCGATCTCCGCTTCTGCAGGTCGGCGATCATCACCAGGGCGCGGTCGTGCAGCGGATCGTCGGGCTTCACGTCCTTCAGCATGGCGATGGCCTGGTCGTACTTGCCGCGCTTCGCCAGCGACTCCGCCTGATTCAGCGTCGCCTCCGATGCCGCCGACGTCTCCGCCGGCGCGTTGAAGAACTTCTGCCACACGTACCAGCCGCCGCCGCCGAGGATTGCGACGAGCAGCACGACGACGATGACCGGCATCATGCTGCGCTTCGCGCCGGTGGCGGGACGCACCGCTTTTTCTTTCCCTGATGTCTTCGCGGGCGCCGGCGCCGCGATCGGTTCGGGAGGCATCAACGGGGCCTCACCGACGCCGAAGTCGTCGTCGGCGAAGATGTCGATCTTCGGTGATGGCGGCGGCGGTGGCGGTGCCGCCGCGGCGGGCGACGCTGCCGTCGGCGCGGAGGCGAGGCGTTCGAGGTACTCCGTCGCCGTCTCGTTCGCCGGATCGAGGCGCAGCACCTCGTTGAACTTCGCGCGGGCGGCCTCGTAGTCGCGCTTGTCGTAGGCGGCCATGGCCGCGGCGACGACGCCCTCGATTCTCTGCTCGATCTCGCGGCGCTTCGCCTTCGCCTTCTCGATGCGCTGCGAGGCCTCGTCGTTGGTGACGTCGATGAGGAAGATGCGCGACCAGAGATCGATCGCTTTCTGGTAGTCGCCGCCGTCGAAGGCGCGGTCACCGTCAGCGAGGTACTGCGCGATCTTCTTCTGATCGTCGTCGGTCGTCTCCACCGAGGCGGAGTCGAAGTCGAACGTGCTCGGTCCTTCGTCCGGCGCCGGCGGCGGCGCCGGCACCGACGGCTTGAACGACGCGAACGGATCGCTCGCCGCCGGCGTGTCGAACGAGAAGCCGTCGTCGAACGAGAAGCTCGTCGGCGCTGCGGCCGGCGGCGGCTCGGGCGGCTTTTCTTCTTCGAACGTGAAGCCGAAGTCGCTCGCCTGCGCGGTGCCGCGCGACGACGGCGGCGCCGGCGTCTCCACGACGAACGACGGCGAGTCGAACGAGAACGCCGCGGGCGGCGGGGCGGGGGCGGCGGAGGGGAGCGCCGCCTCCATCTTGGCGATGGCGGGGTGGTCGGCGTCGAGCGAGCGCGCTTTCTCGAGCTCCGCGCGCGCGCCGGCGACGTTGCCGGCGCCCAGGACCTGGTCGAACTTGCGCACGAACTGCTCGACGAAGGGCGCCGCTTCCATCTTCTCGCGGGCCTGCTCGTTCAAGACGCGCGCGTCGTCGTTGAGGAGATCGTCGGTCAGCACCTCGGTGGTGATGTTGATGACGCGCTGGAAGTCGCGCGCCGCCATGGCCTCCCGCGCCTCGGACATCGGATCGTTCGTCGTCGGCATGAGCGAATCGACGTCGACCGGCGACGCCGGATTGCGCGTCTTCTCGAGCAGTTTCTTGGCCGGATCGAACTGCGGGTCCATCCGCAGAATCAGGCTGCAGCCCTGGATGACTTCGTCATGGCGGCCCTGCTTGTAGAGCGCCAGAGTCTGCTGAAACGTCGAGACGACGCGGTCCTTCACCGCCTGAGACAGCGAGGAATTGCCGAGGTAAGTCGCCATGCGGGTGGCCGATTATACTGATGGCCATGGACTACATCGCGACGAACGATGCACCGAAGGCCATCGGGCCGTATTCGCAGGCCGTGCGCAGCGGCAACCTCCTCTTTCTCTCCGGGCAGATTCCGCTCGATCCGGCCACGGGCGAGCTCGTGCAGGGCGACTTTTCGTCGCAGGTGCGGCGCGTCTTCAACAATCTCAAAGCCGTGCTCGCCGCAGCCGGCGCGACGTTCGCGCACGTCACGCGCGCGACCGTGTACCTCACCGACCTGGGCAATTTCCAGACGCTGAACGGCATCTACGCCGAGTACTTCGGCGAGCACAAGCCGGCGCGCTCAACCGTGGGCGTGGCCTCACTGCCGAGGGGGACAACGGTGGAAATTGACTTGATTGCGGTGGTGTAACCGTTGCAATCTGTCGAGGCGTGCGGCTCAACAAGACCCTTCCCGGATTCCTCCTTCTCCTCCTCGCGCTGCCGGCGTATCCCGCCGCGCGGCTGACGTATCAACTCAATGGCGTGCCGGTGCCAGTCTCCTGGCAGAACGGCGCGTTCCCGCTGCGTATCGAGATCGACCGCCGCATCGTCTCCCAGAAGCCGGAGGCAGAGACCGTGATCGCGCGCGCGTTCGCGGAGTGGACGGCGATCGGCGACGCGAGTCTCAGCTTCGCGCCGGCGAGCGTTGTCGACGGCCTGAAGCCGGGGAAGGACGGCCAGAACAGCATCTCGATGGCGGACGATCTCTTCCGCGATCAGCATTTCCTCGCCGTGACGACGAACTGGTACGACGACAGCGGGCACATGACGGAGTCGGACATCCAGATCGACGGCGGCACGCTCTCGGGGTCGTGCGACCTGCAGGCGCTCTTCGCGCATGAAGTCGGGCACATGCTCGGCCTCGATCACTCCGGCGTGCTCTCGTCGGTGATGTACCCGTACGTCGGCAAGGTCGGTGTGCCGTCGCTCGATAGCGACGAGGCCATCGCCATCGCCGAGATCTACCCGCACAGCAGCCGCGGCGACGCCGGCGCCACGCTGCAGGGTCGCGTCGTCGGCGACGGCGGCGGCATCTTCGCCGCGCAGGTCGTGGCGCTCAACGAGAAGGGCGAGCCGGTGGCGACCGCGCTCACCGATCAGCAGGGGAACTTCACCATCGACGGCGTGCCGTCGGGCACGTACCGCCTGTATGCGGAGCCGCTCGACGGGCCGGTGGACGTGCAGAACCTCTCCGGTATCTGGCGCAACGCAAAAGTACAGTCGTTCCCGACGCAGTTCGCCGACGGCGGCGCCATACACGTCGAGAGCGGTAAGGTCTACGGCAACCTCATGGTGAACGCGAACGGCGTCGTGCAGCTCAATCCGCGCTGGATCGGCGCGTCGACGCCGGGCGGCGGCGACGTCAGCCTCGCCGCGGCGCCGGTGATCGTGCGGCCGGGACAGACGGTCTCGCTGGCCATCGGCGGCGACGGCTTCACCAGCGGCATGACGACGTTCGAGATCCCGAACCCGTCGTTCCACCGCCTGTCCGACTTCGCGTACGCGAGCAACTACGTGAGCGCGACGTACAGCATCGACTCGGACGTCGCACCCGGATCGGCCGTGGTGCTGGTGAAGAGCGGCAACGAGTCGGCCGCGCTCACCGGCGCGCTGCGCGTTGCGGGACGGCCGCGCGTCCGCGCCGCGCGCAAGTAGCCGGTATAATCCGGCGCATGAAAACACTCACATTCGCTCTCGTCGTGTGTCTTGTGTCCGGCCTGGCCTTCGCCGCCAGCCCCGTGAAGCCGGGCAAATGGGAAATGACCATGCAGATGGAAATGGCCGGCATGCCGATGAAGATGCCGCCCTCGACGCATACGTATTGCGTGACCAAGGAACAGGCCGAGAATCCCGAGTGGGCAGCGCCGCAAGAGCAGCGCAAGAACAGCGACTGCAAGCGCACCGATTTCAAGATCGACGGCAACGTGGTGACGTGGAAGGTGACGTGCGAGAAGTCGAAGATGACCGGCGATGGAAAGGTCACCTACACGAAGGACTCGTACGACGGCACGATGCACATGACGATGCCGAACGGCGGCGAGATGAACGGAAAGTTCAGCGGGAAGTATTTGGGCGCCTGCGACAAGTAGCGGTTGGCGATTTCGCGGTTGGCGGTTAGGCGTCCGAAGCGCTAATCGCTAACTGCCGATCGCTTTCGTTCCGCGTACCACAGCTGCGCCACCATCACGAGCATGCCCAAATCGCGGTAGATCACGAAGCGCATGTCGTCGAGCCGCTCGGCGCGCGACTTCGGGCGCGGGTTGGGGTCGAAGCAGCCGCAGTCGATGGCATTTCCACGGGCGAGGTTGATCGAGATCGCGGCGATGAACGTCAGGAGCATCGCCGCGACGATCGACCGCGCCGCCGCGGTCCAGATACCGAGGATCAGGGCCAGGCCGCAGAGGAGCTCGATCCACGGCATGACCAGCGCCATCAGATTGATCGCGCCGCCGGGCACGATCCGGTAGTTGTAGACCATGTGCGCGAACGACGGCGGATCGACGATCTTCGGCAGCGCCGCGGCGACGAAGAAAATGCCGAGGGCCAGCTGTACGCGGATCGTGAGCCAGGGGCTTTGCAGCCAACGCTTCATGGAGTCGTTCCCGTGTGCGTGTCGCCCTTGTGCGCGACCCAATCGGGATAGCCGTCCTTGTAGACGTAGACGTTGTTGAACTGGATGCCCCACAGCTTCTGAGCGAGCATGTGCGAGTCCTCGCAATCGCCGCCGGAGCAGTAGACGACGATCGGCTGCGCCTGCTGCTTTTCATCGGGGCGCTCGTCGTAGAGCTTGCGCACCTTGTCGTCGATGTCCGATTCCCAGACGGAGTACGGCCGCGCGCCGGCGATGTGGCCCTGCTCGTAGATCGAGGTGCGCCGGGCGTCGAGGAAGAGGACGCCGGCGTCGTGCAGGGCCTTGACGTCGTCGTACTTGATCTCGATGTACGGCTTGTCGGCGTGCACCGCGAAGCGGGAGATATCGGCGGGCTTTTTGGGGGGGGACACAGTCGCAGTCGCAGCCGGCGTCTTCGCCGGCCGGACCGCGACCGTCTCGGTCGCGGGGGTTGCGGTGGTTGCGGTTACAGGAGCCGCCGCAGGGGCCGGCGGCGGGGACGCCGCCGGGGCGGCCGCCGGGACGGCGGCTGCGACGGGTACCTTCTGCGCGTTCGGATAGAAGCCAACCAGCGCCATCTTCCGCTCGCGCGCCGCCAGTGCGTTCGACACGAGCGCGCAGATCACCGCCGCGGCGACGAGCGCCACGGCCTCGAGGAGAAATCGCTTTGTGTTCATCGGTTGGTGAGACGCATTAGCGTCGCCGAGGATGCTATCAATCCACCCGCCGCAGCACCACCATCGAATGCGACTCCAGGCGCACCTCCTCGCCGGCGCGGAGTTGGTGGTGCTCGCGCAGGTCGGGCACCGGCTTGTCCGTATCGATCACCTTCACCCAGCGGTCGCCCCAGGGGCAGGTCGGGAGCTTGAACTCCATCGCTTCGAAGTGGCCGTTGAAGAGGATGTAGAAGCTGTCGTCGACGATCGGCTCGCCGCGCGGGTCGAGCGTCGGAATGGCCTTGCCGTTGAGAAATACGCCGAGCGTGCGGGCGAAGCCAGTGTTCCAGTCCTCCTCGGTCATCTCCGTCCCATCGGCCTTGAACCAGCCGATGTCGCTCACGTCCGCGCCGCGCAAGGGGCGCCCGGCGAACCAGCGGCGCCGCTGGAAGGCAGGATGGTCGTGGCGGAAGTGGACGATGCGCGAGGCGAAGGCGAGCACCACGTCGTCGACGTGCTCCCAGTCGTACCACGACAGCGCGTCGTCGCGGTTGTAGGCATTGTTGTTTCCCTCCTGCGTGCGGCCGATCTCGTCGCCACCGCAGATCATCGGCACGCCGATGGAGAGCAACAGCGTCGTCAAAAAGTTCCGCTGCTGCCGCGCTCGCAGCGCGTTGACGTCCGCGTCGTCCGTCTCCCCCTCGACGCCGCAATTCCAGGAGCGGTTGTCGTCCGTGCCGCCATCATCGTTGTGCTTCTCGTTGTACGAGACGAGGTCGCGCAGCGTGAAGCCGTCGTGCGCCGTGACGAAGTTGATGCTCGCGTAGGGGCGGCGCCCGGTCATGGCGTAGAGATCGGAGCTGCCGGTCAACCGGTTGGCGAACTCGCCGAGGGTCTGGTCCGTGCCGCGCCAGTAGTCGCGCACCGTATCGCGGTACTTGCCGTTCCACTCCGACCAGAGCGGCGGGAAGTTGCCGACCTGGTAGCCGCCCTCGCCGACGTCCCACGGCTCGGCGATCAGCTTCACCTGCGAGAGCACGGGGTCCTGGTGGATCGTGTCGAAGAACGCCGACAGGCGATCGACCTCGTACAGCTCGCGCGCCAGCGTGGACGCCAGGTCGAAGCGGAAACCGTCGACGTGGCACTCGATGACCCAGTAGCGCAGCGAGTCCATGATCAGGCGCAGCACGCTCGGGTGGACCGTGTTGAACGAGTTGCCCGTGCCCGTGAAGTCCATGTAGTGGCGCAGGTCCTCCGGCACCAGCCGGTAGTAGCTCGGGTTGTCGACGCCCTTGAAGGAGAGCATGGGTCCCAAGTGGTTGCCCTCCGCGGTGTGGTTGTAGACCACGTCGAGGATCACCTCGATCCCGGCGTGGTGGAGCGCCTTGACCATCCCCTTGAACTCGCGCACCTGCTCGCCGCGCGAGCCTGTCGCCGCGTAGAGCGCGTGCGGCGCGAAGTAGCCGATCGAGCTGTAGCCCCAGTAGTTCGTGAGGCCCTTCTCCGTGAGGAACTGCTCGTCGGCGATGTGGTGGACGGGAAGGAGCTCGACGGCGGTGACGCCGAGGTCGCGGAGGTACGCGACCGCCTCCTCCGAGGCGAGGCCCGCATACGTGCCGTG
>DATELQ010000115.1:0-55819 GCA_035276475.1 Thermoanaerobaculia bacterium
CACCTGCACGAGCAATCCCTCGGCGGCCGTGAGCGTGACGGTCAACGCGCTCCCCGCGACGCCGACAATCACCCCCGGCGGCGCGACGACGTTCTGCGCCGGTGGCAGCGTGACGCTGACGTCGAGCAGCGGAACGGGTAACCAGTGGTACCTCAACGGAACCGCGATCGGCGGCGCGACGGCCAACACCTACAGCGCCACCGCCACCGGCAACTACACCGTCCGCGTGACGAACACCTGCACGAGCAACCCCTCGGCGGCCGTGAGCGTGACGGTCAATCCGCTGCCCGCCACGCCGACGATCACCGCCGGCGGCGCCACGACGTTCTGCGACGGCGGCAGCGTGACGCTGACGTCGAGCAGCGCGACCGGCAACCAGTGGTACCTCAACGGAAGCGCGATCAGCGGCGCCACGAGCAACACCTACAGCGCCACCGCATCCGGCAGCTACACCGTCAAAGTCACCAACGGCAACGGCTGCGCGAGCGCCATGTCGTCGGCGACGTCAGTGACGGTCAACCCGGCGCCGGCCATCACCGCCTTCGGCCCGGCCACGCAGACCGTCAAGAGGAACAAGGTCCCGCAGACGCTCAACGTCACCGCGACCGGCACCGGCACGAAGCTCTATCAGTGGTACCGCGGCAGCTCGGGCAGCACCACGAACCCGATCAGCGGCGCCACCGGCCCGAGCTACGTCCCGCCGACGAACGCGGCCGGCACGTTCACCTACTGGGTGCGCGTGACGATCGGCAGCTGCACGGCCGACAGCACTACGGCGACCGTGACCGTGAATTGATCGAGCGACAACATGGCCGCGCTACACTGCGCGGCCATGTTGTCGCCGCTGTCGAACGCCGCCGCCCACGCCGCCCGCTTTCTCGCCGCGCTGCCGGAGCGCCACGTCGGCGCGCGCGCCGACCGTGACGCCCTCCGCCGCGCCCTCGCCGTGCCGCTCTCTGACGACGGCGAGGACGACGCCGCCGTCATCGACGCCCTCGCTGAGGGGGCCGAGCCGGGCGTCATCGGCAGCGCCGGCCCGCGCTACTTCGGCTTCGTCATCGGCGGCTCGCTCCCCGTTGCCCTCGCCGCCGACTGGCTCACCTCGGCGTGGGACCAGAACACCGGCCTCTTCGCCACCTCGCCGGCGAACTCCGTCTGCGAAGAAGTCGCTGTCGAGTGGCTCCTCGACCTCCTCGACCTTCCGCGCGACGCCGGCGTCGGCTTCGTCACCGGCTGCCAGATGGCCAACTTCACCGCCCTCGCGGCCGCGCGCCACGGCGTCCTGCGCAAAGCCGGCTGGAACGTCGAGACCCACGGCCTCTACGGCGCGCCGCGCGTCCACATCGTCATGGGCGCCGAGGCCCATGTGACCATTCACACCTCGCTGCGCATGCTCGGGTTCGGGACCCAGCACACCATCGTCCCGGCCGACGAGCAGGGGAGGATGCGCGCCGATGCTCTGCGCGACGCCCTCGCCGGTCTCGACGGCCCCCTCGTCGTCTGCGCGCAGGCCGGCAACGTCAACACCGGCGCCGTCGACCCGCTGCGCGAGATCGCCGAGATCGTGCACGCGCGCGGCGGCTGGCTCCACGTCGACGGCGCGTTCGGCCTGTGGGCCCGCGCCAGCCGCGCCAAGCGCGCCGTCCTCGACGGCGCGGAGCTCGCCGACTCCTGGGCCACCGACGCGCACAAGTGGCTCAACGTCCCGTACGACAACGGCATCGTCATCGTGCGCGACGCCCTCGCGCACCGCGCCTCGATGGCCGTGACCGCGGAGTACCTCGAGCACAGCGGCGGGAAGGAGCGCGACCCGTTCGAGTTCACCCCCGAGTTCTCCCGCCGCGCCCGCGGCTTCACCGTCTACGCCGCCCTCCGCCACCTCGGCCGCCGCGGCGTGGAGGCGCTCGTCGACCGCTGCTGCGCGCGCGCCGCGCAGATGGCCGAGCTCCTCCGCCGCGACCCGCGCGTCCGGATCCTCAACGACGTCGTGCTCAACCAGGTCCTCGTGCGCATCGGCGACAGCGACGATCTCACCCGCGCGACCGTAGCCGGCGCCCAGCGCGAAGGCACCTGCTGGATGGCCGGCACCACCTGGCACTCCCTCGGCGCCATGCGCATCTCCGTCTCGAATTGGATGACGACGGAGGCGGATATCGAGCGGTCGGCGGAGGCGATTCTGCGGTGCGTCGGATCGAATGCTTGATGATCCGGAGCACGTACACGCGGGATGTGTAGCAATGCTGCGCGGCCTCGCAGCACGTGCACGCGGGGTGTGGTGCAGTGCTCGCCGGCCTGCGAGCACGTGCGCGCGCGGCGTGGAGCAATGCTCGCCGGCCTACGAGCACGTGCACGCGCGGTGTGTAGCAATGCTCGCCGGCCTACGAGCACATGCACGCGCGGCGTGGAGCAATGCTCGCTGGCGCGCGAGCACGTGCACGCGGGGTGTGTAGCAATGCTCGCCGGCCTCGCAGCACGTGCTCGCGCGCCAGCGATCCATGCTGCACGGCGGGCGAGCACGGCTCCGCGCCCCTCGGCGGGCTGAGCCAATGCTACACTGCGCCGCATGCCGAAATATGGATCGCTGCTCCTCGCGCTGCTCGTCGTGTGTCCGCTCCGCGCTGCGAATCCCACGTGGGTACAGTACGCGCCCGGCGGCACGCTGATCGCGCGCACCATCCTGCCGGCCAATGCCACCTGCCCAGCGATGAACGGCACCGCCATGACCGTGCGCGGCGCCACCACGGACGTCACCGTCTGCGAGGCCGTCGTGCCGGCCGGCACCACCAGCGCGTCGATCAACGGCGTGGCCCTCCCCCTCAAGAACCTCGGCAAGACGCCGAAGCGCATTGCCGTCGTCGGCGACACCGGCTGCCGCGTGAAGTGCAGCTCCAGCGGATGCTCGATCCAGGACTGCAGCGATCCGACAAAGTGGCCGGCCGCGGCCGTGGCCAAGTCGATCGCCGCGTGGAAGCCCGACCTCATCGTCCACGTCGGCGACTACTACTACCGCGAGTACAACTGCCCCTCGGCGACGTCGCAACCGTCGGAGTGCACGGGCCCGGTGTACACCTGGGCGAACTGGAACGCCGACTTCTTCACGCCGATGGCCAAGCTCCTCCCGGCCGCGCCGTGGGTCTTCATCCGCGGCAACCACGAGATCTGCAGCCGCGCCGGCGCGGGGTGGTTCCAGTACCTCGACGGCGGCGCCTACTCCGCCGACTGCTCGACGCACAGCGCGCCGTACAGCGTCAGCTCCGGCTCCATGCAGTTCCTGGTCATGGACTCCTCCGCGGTCTCGGACGAGAACGTTGTCCCGTCCGAGGTGACGTTATACGCGGGCGACTTCAGCGCGCTTAAGGCCACGCAGCCGGCGTCGCCCACCGCGTGGCTCCTGCTCCATCATCCGATCTGGGGCGTCGTGCACGACGATGAAGACGAGGACGACGACGACCCGGTCACGCCGGGCCTCGAGGCGGCGTGGAAGCAGGCCGCGGGCGCGGACGGCGTCCCGAACGTTGCCGCCATCATCACCGGCCACGTCCACCTCTTCGAGGCGCTGCAGTTCAGCGACGCGCCGCCGCAGGTCGTCATCGGCAACGGCGGCACGAAGCTCGACTCCGGCATCAAGTCGACGCCCAAAACCGTCGACACGCGCACCGTCACCGCCTTCGACACGCGCGACAAATTCGGCTGGGCCGCCGTCACGCCGACGAAGACGGCCGGCGTCTGGACGTTCACGCTCAACAGCGCGAAGGGGAACGCGAAGGAGAAGTGCACGGTGGGCGGGATGAAGGCAAGGTGCGGCAGCGCCCAGTAGGGGCGCACGGCGTGCGCCCCTAGGGCTCCCTGAGCACCTTCGCCACCCTTGCCAGCAGCACCGCGTTCTTCACCGGCTTGCGGATGAAGTCGGCCGCGCCGACCTCGAACGCGCGCACCTCCACCTCGTCGCCGGGCACGCCGGAGATGAAGATCGCCGGCACGTCGACGCCGTTCTCGCGCGTCGCCTGCAAGAGGCTATGGCCGTCGATGAAGGGGAGGTCGACGTCGAGGAGCATCAGGTCGATCTTCTCCCGTCCGATCATGATCAGCGCCTCGGCGCCGTCCTTCGCCACGACCACGCTGTAGCCGGCAGACTTCAGCACCGCGTTCGTCAACTCGCGGCTCAGCACGTTGTCCTCGACCACGAGCACCGTCTTCTTGCGGTCCGCCGCCTCGCCCGGCTCGTCGCTGGCCGTGCGCGAGCGGAGCTGCACGATCTCGCGCTGCAGCGCCTTCGTCTCCGCGTCCGGCTCGATGCGCAGCTCGCGCTTGAGCAGGCGCGCGCACGTCTCGTACTGCTGCAGCGCGTTCACCACGTCGCCGCTCTGCAGGTAGAGGCGCATGAGAGACCGGTGCACCGGCTCCTGGAGCGGATCGATGCGCAGCGACCGCTGCGCCGCGCCGATGGCCTCGTCGATCGCGCCGCGGCGGCCCTGCAGCTCCACGAGCTGCGCGTAGACGCGGAGGGCCATGCGGTGCAGGCGGTCGCGCTCGGCGAGCACCCACTGGTCGAAGCGCTCTTCGTTGAGGTAGAAGCCGTCGAGGAAATCGCCGCGGTAGAGCTCCGCGGCGCGCGCCAGCGCCGGCTCGTTGCCGCCGGCGGCGAGCGACTCGAAGTCGGCCACGTCGCACGAGACGATCGTCTCGTCGACGCCGAGGAGGTCGTTCTCGTCGATCAAGGCCCGAGCATCGCCGACGATCGACGTCAGCTCCTTCCGCAGCATCGACAGCGTCTGACGCAGACTCTGCCGGGCCTGGTCGGGGCCGGTGCTGCTCCACAGCAGCGCGGCGATCTTCTCGCGCGACACGCGCTGCGCCGGCTTGACCGCGAGGAAGGCGAGGAGAGCCTGCGCCTTCTTCGCCGAGATCGCCGAGAGAGAGCCGTTTTCGGAGCGAATTTGCAAATCGCTCAAAAGTTCCAGGCGCAATGCCGACATCGTGCGAATTATCGCATTCGACTGCGCGCCGCTTGAATTAAGCTGCGATGACGATGCAGACGCAGGTTCCGGAGCTCATTCGCGCGCAACGATGGCAGGAGTTGCGCGCCGAGCTCGCCGACACCAACTCCTCCGACATCGCCGACCTGATCATCGCGCTGCCGCCCGACCAGGAGGCCTTCGTCTTCCGCCTCCTGCCGAAGGACCGCGCCGCCGACGTCTTCGCCTACCTGCCGGCGGACCACCAGGAAGGCCTGATCGAGTCGCTCTCGAACGAGCAGGTGCGCTCGGTCATGGAGTCGCTGCCGCCCGACGACCGCACGCGCCTCCTCGAGGAGATGCCGGCCGAGGTGACGCGGCGCCTCCTGGCCACGCTCTCCCCCGATGAGCTCAAGCACGCTCGCGTGCTCCTCGGGTACCCGGAGGAGACGGCCGGCCGCTACATGACGCCGCGCTACGTCACGGTGCAGCCGGACATGAGCGCGGCCGAGGCCCTCGAGCACATCCGCCGCACCGGCAAGCGGATGGAGACCGTCAACGTCGTCTACATCGTCGACACGAACGGGATCCTCGTCGACGACCTTCGCCTCGAATCGATCGTCATGTCCGATCCGCAGACGAAAGTCACCGACATCGAGGACCCGCCGCTCGTGGCGGTGCGCGCCACGGACGACCGCGAGGAAGCGCTGAGCGTCTTCGAGCGCTACGACCGCGTGGCCCTGCCGGTCACGGACGCCGAGGGGCACATGCTCGGGATCGTGACCGTCGATGACATGCTCGATGTCGCCGAGCAGGAGGCCACCGAGGACATCCAGAAACTCGGCGGCATGGAAGCGCTCGACGCGCCGTACCTGCAGGTCGATCTCTGGTCGATGGTGCGCAAGCGCGCGGGGTGGCTGTCGGCGCTGTTCCTCGGCGAGATGCTGACGGCGACGGCGATGAGCTACTTCGAGATCGAGATCGCCAAGGCCGTGGTGCTGGCGCTCTTCGTGCCGCTGATCATCTCGTCCGGCGGCAATTCCGGCTCGCAGGCGACGTCGCTGATCATCCGCTCGCTGGCGTTGCGCGAGCTGCGCCTGCGCGACTGGTGGCGCGTCTTCCGCCGCGAGATCATCTCCGGCGTGGCCCTCGGGTCTCTCCTCGGCGCGATCGGGTTTCTGCGCATCGTGCTGTGGGAGCACCTGCACTTCACCGAGTACGGCCGGCACTACATGCTCGTGGCGCTCACGGTGTGGTTCGCGCTGATCGGCGTGGTGACGTTCGGGACGGTGGCGGGCTCGATGCTGCCGTTCCTCCTCCGCCGCCTCGGCTTCGACCCCGCGACGAGCTCGGCACCGTTCGTGGCGACGCTGGTGGACGTGACCGGACTTTGCATCTACTTCACGGTCGCGCTGATCATTTTGCGCGGAACGCTGCTGTAGACGCTACGGCTCCGGGATCGACAACGCCCGACAAATCTTCCGCGCCAGTTGGTTCGGGATCTCCTGATGTCGCGGCACGGCCTCGATGTGGCCCGTCTGCGGGTTGCACCAGAGCTCGTGCTCCTTTCCCTGACGTTTCAGGAAGCAGCCGAATCGTCGGAGATGGCGGAGCAGTTCCTTTTGCTTCACTCGACGACGACGGTACCTCGGTCCGCCCCGTCCGGAACACCCCGAAGTGCGTCTTCCCGCCGGTCCTCGAGAATCAGCGCGATCGCCGCCGCGAGACTCGACCGCGCCTCCTCGGCCGTTCGGCCCTGTCCGTTCGCGCCCGGGATCTCGGGGCAGTAGGCGATGAACCAATCGCCATCGCGCTCGGTGATGGAGGTGAATTCGTTGTGCACGGCGCGATTGTACGCCGCCGGCTCGTAACCATTCGTTAACGGCATGGTTCGCGCACGCCGCCTACGATTCGCTGCGCTTGGAGGAATGACTATGCTGAAAAACTCCGCGATCGCTCTCCTTGCGATTGCCGCATTCGCCTGCAACTCCACGACGACGACGACCGCGACGACGGCGCCGGCACCGATGCCATCCGCCGCTGCCTCGGTGCAAGCGTCCCAAGCCTTCCTCGCTCCGCACGGCTTCGCCCTCGACGCCATGGACACCACCGTCAAGCCGTGCGACGACTTCTACCGCTACGCCGTCGGGCATTGGCGGGAGACCCATCCGCTCTCGCCGCAGTACTCGCGCTTCGGGCGCTTCGAGGAAGTCGCGGAGCGCAACCGCGACGTGCTGCGCAAGATCCTCGAGGACGACGCCGCGGCCAACGCCGCCGTCGGCACGCCGGAGCAGAAAGTCGGCGACTTCTACGCCGCCTGCATGAACGAGTCGGCCATCGAGGCGCAAGGCATCACCCCGATCCGCGGGGAGCTCGACCGCATCAACGCCTTGACCGACAAGCAGGCTGTCGTCGGCGAGCTCGTGCAACTGCAGGAGATGGGCGTCGCGCCGCTCTTCCGCGTCGGCGGGCAGAACGACTTCAAGAACAGCAAGATGATCATCGCCACGCTCGGCACCGGCGCGCTCGGGCTGCCCGACCGCGACTACTACCTGAGCAACGACGCGCGCTTCCAGCGCATCCGCGAGCAGTATGTCGATCACGTCGCCAAGATGCTGGCGCTCGCCGGCGAGCCGGACGCGCAGTCGAAGAGCGACGCAGCGCGCGTCCTCGACATCGAGACCCGCCTGGCCCGCGCCACGCTCCCGCGCACCGAGGCGCGCAAGCCGGAGAACACCTACCACGTCATGCCGGTCACGCAGCTGGCCTCGCTCGCGCCGGCCGTCGACTGGACCGTCTACCTCCGCGACCTCGGCGTCAGCCAGACCTCGCTCAACGTCTCGCAGCCCGAGTACATCAAGACCGTCAACCAGCTCATCGGCGAGCTGTCGCTCGACGACTGGAAAGCGCTCCTGCGCTGGCACCTCGTCGACGCCGCCGCGCCGGGCCTGACGAAGGCGTTCGTCGACGAAGACTTCAACTTCGGCGGCCGCATCCTCTCCGGGCAGAAAGAGCAGCAGGACCGCTGGAAGCGCTGCGTCCGCGCCGCCGACGCCAACCTCGGGCAGCTTCTCGGGCAGGAGTACGTGAAGCGCAATTTCACCCCCGAGGCGAAGGCGAAGATGGACCAGCTCATCAACAACCTCGTGCAGGCGCTGCGCGAGGACATCCCGACGCTCTCGTGGATGGGGCCGGAGACGAAGACCGCCGCGCTGGAGAAATTGAACGCCTTCCAGCGCCGCATCGGCTATCCGGACAAGTGGCGCGACTACAGCGCGCTGCAGGTCACGCGCGCGTCGTACGCGCAGGACCTCCTGGCGTCTCGGCGCTGGGCCTACCGGCGCAACATCGAGCGCATCGGCAAGCCCGACGATCCGAACGAGTGGACCGGTTTCACGCCGCCGACGGTGAACGCGTCGTACAACCCGACGCGCAACGACATCACCTTCCCGGCCGGCATCCTCCAGCCGCCGTTCTACGACCCGAACGCCGACGACGCCTACAACTACGGCGGCATCGGCACGGTCATCGGCCACGAGATGACGCACGGCTTCGACGACCAAGGGGCGAAGTTCGATCCGGTCGGGAACCTGCGCAACTGGTGGACGGACGCGGACCTCGCGAACTTCCAGGCGCGCGCGAAGTGCATCGTCACCGAGTACTCCGAGTTCCCGGTGGCCGAGGGGATCAGCATCAACGGTGAGCTCGTGCAGGGCGAGGCCATCGCGGACCTCGGCGGCGCCACGCTCGCGTACCGCGCTTACATGAAGTCGCTCGAAGGAAAGCCGCGCCAGACGATCGACGGCTTCACGCCCGAGCAGCGCTTCTTCCTCGGGTTCGCGCAGGTGTGGGGCGAGAACATGGCGCCGCAGGAGCAGATCCGCCGCGCCAAGACCGACCCGCACGCGCAGGGGCCGTTCCGCGTGAACGGCACGGTGAAGAACATGCCGGAGTTTTACAAGGCGTTCGGCTGCGCGGAAGGGCAGCCGATGGTGCGCGAAGCGGCGAAGCGCTGCGCGATCTGGTGAAGTACCCGCTCGAGCCTGACGCGAATGAGATGCGCCGCCTCATCGACGAGGCGGCGCGCCGCGTCATCGACCACATCGAGTCGCTGCCGTTGCAGCCGGCGCAGAACGTCGAAGGGGCGACGGACTTCGCGCGCACGCTGATCGAGCCGCTGCCGCAGCGCGGCGAGTCGTACGAAGCGCTGCTCGACTTTCTGTTCGAGAAGGCCATCCCGCGCTCGTTCAACGCGCCCGGGCCGGGCTACCTGGCGTACGTGCCGGGCGGCGGGATCTATCACGCCGCGGTGGCGGACTACATCGCCGACGCGGTGAACCGCTACGTCGGCGTCTTCGCCGCCGCGCCGGCGCTGGCGCAGCTCGAGGCGAACGTGGTGCGCTGGTTCTGCGAGATCGTCGGGTATGGGAAGGGGAGCGGGGGAGTGCTGACGACGGGCGGCTCGCTTGCGACGCTGATCGCGATTCTCACTGCCGGTAGGGGCGCACAGCGTGCGCCCGTCCTCTACTGCGGCGATCAGATCCATCACGCGTTCCAGAAGTCCGCGAGCCTTGCCGGTTTCACGAACGTTCGCGAGATCGAGAGCGACGGCGAATTCCGCATCCGCATCGACGCGCTCGAAGAAGCGATCGCGCACGACCGCGCCGCGGGAATGCAGCCGTTCATGCTCGCTGGCAGCGCCGGGACGACGGCGACCGGTGCGGTCGACGACCTGGAAGCTCTCGCGCGCATCGCTCGCGAGCACAAGATGTGGTTCCACGTCGACGGCGCGTACGGCGCGTTCTTCAACCTGACGGAGCGCGGCCGCGAGCGGCTGCGCGGCATGAGCGAAGCCGACTCCGTCATCCTCGACCCGCACAAAACGCTCTTCCTCCCATTCGGCACCGGCGCGCTCGTCGTCCGCGACGCGGCGGCACTCCGCCGCGCGTATTCGATGCACGCCGACTACCTGCCGGCATTTCAAGAGGAGGACGAGCTGGTCGACTTCTGCGAGCTCTCGCCCGAGCTCTCGCGCGACTTCCGCGGTCTGCGCGTCTGGCTGCCGCTGAAGATGTTCGGCATCGAGCCGTTCCGCGAGCAGCTCGACGAGAAGCTCGACCTCGCCGCCTACGCCGCCGCGGAGCTGCGGCAGACCCCCGGCATCGAGATCGTGGCCGAGCCGCAGCTCTCCATCCTCGCCTTCCGCGTCGAAGGCGACGACGAGAAGAACCGCGACGTCCTGCGCCGCATCAACGCGCGCAAGCGCGTCATGCTCACGCCCGCGACCGTCGGCGGCCGCTTCGTCATCCGCATCTGCATCGTCTCCCACCGCACGCACCGCGACCGCATCGATATGGCCCTCGAAGACATCCGCGCCGAGGTTTCGTGAAGCGGCGCGCGACGATCGCCGTCGTCATCCTCGGCGTCGTCCTCTTCGTCTACTTCCGTCCGATGACGCTCGCCCACGCCGCCGCGCACGTCCTTCTGCTGCGCGCGGGGATGCACGCGCACTACGTCGACGTCGGCGGCCATCGCATCCGCTACTTCGAAGGCGGCAACGGCCCGCCGCTTCTCCTCATCCACGGCCTCGGCAGCTCCGCCGAGGATTGGGCGCTGATTCTGCGCAGCCTCACGAAGGCGCACCGCGTCTACGCTCCCGACCTCCTCGGGTGGGGCGGCTCCGACAAGCCGCGCGACGGCGACTACTCCATCGCCGCGGAGACGGAGCTCATGCGCGGCTTCATGGACGCCGTGCGCCTGCCGCGCGCCGACGTCGCCGGCATCTCGATGGGCGGGTGGGTGGCGCTGCGCCTGGCGGCGCTCCATCCGGAGCACGTGCAGCGCCTCGTGCTCGTCGACAGCGTCGGCCTCGACTTCCCGACGTCGCTCAACGAGTCGTCGTTCGCGCCGGAGACGATGGACGAGGCCCGGCATCTCCTTTGGCTGCAGAGCGAGGAGTTCACGAAGCTGCCCGACTTCGTCGTGCGCGATTTTCTGCGCCGGGCGATCAGCGAACGATGGATCCTGCGCGCGTCGATGCGCTCGATGCTGACGCGGCGCGACGTCCTGGACGGCAAGCTCCAACGCGTCACCATGCCGACGCTGATCATCTGGGGGACGGCGGACCGCCTCGCGCCGCCGTCGCTTGCGGCGCGCCTGCACGCGGCGCTGCCGCAGTCGCGCGTGGTGATGATTCCGGGATGCGGCCACATCGCGATGATCGAGTGCCGCGCGACGGTGATGCCGGCGATCGTCGACTTTCTAAAGCCGCGTTAACCCGTCGTACGCCGTCGCCACGGCCACGCCGAAGATGGCGTGCTGCACGATGGGCATGGCGATCTGCGGCGGCTTCTGCTCCGTGACCGGCCGCATCAACCCCGTCGCGGGAAGCCATCCGAGGTAGCCGGCGGCCCAGACGCCGATGCCGAGGAGCGTGCCGTCGAGGAGCGGCATCGCGCCGCGCGGGCGGAGGGCGGCGTAGAGCATGCCCGCGGTCGTTCCGTAGCCGAGGTGCAGCGACTTCGCTGCCCACGGCTTCACCGGCTCCGGCAGCGGCACCTTCTCGACCATGAACTCGCCCGGATCCTTCTTGATCGGCGGCTTCGACTCCGGCAGCCACTTCTTCGACGCGGCCAGCATGCCCTGCATGACGAACGTCGCGGCGACGCCCGCGACCGCGCCGAGGGCCATCCGCTTTACCGCATGCGCCGGACGTGAATGGTCTTTCCGTCGATCTCGTACTCGCACTTGTTCTCGGCGAGGATGCGCTGCAAGGCCTGGTCCCACGGCATGTCCTCGAAGTGCACGGTGACGCGGCCGTCGACGTCGGCGTCGACCTTGGTCTCGAAGCCCGTGAGCTGGCCGAAGACGCGCACGACGTCCTTGAGATCGGCGTCCTGGAGCTGCAGCGTGATCGGCTGCCCACCCTCGGTGTGGCGACTCGTCCCCTCCTTCGCGTGCACGAGCGTGACGGCGCAGAGCAGCGCGACGGCGGCGGCGACGACGATGCGGTGGGGGAGTGCGCGGCGCAACGAGAGGGTCATGATGGCCTCCATTCTTTCGCTTAGGGTGTTGCTGACGATGCAGGAGACGCCGGCGACGCGCGGCGCGGCGGCGGCGCGGCAGACGTTGGCGAGGGCGGCGAGGTAGGTGTCGGCGCCGCTCTCCGCGACGACGATCTCGTCGCACGCCTCCTCGCGGGCGCGGGCGAGGATGCGCCGGGCGATCCAGACGAGCGGGTGGAACCAGAGCGCCGCGCCGAGGGCGGCGTCGAGGAGGGCCAGAAGGTTGTCGCGGCGGGCGATGTGCGCGCGCTCGTGCGCGAGGATGGCCTCGAGCTCGTCGCGGCCGAGGTCGAGAGCGGCGGGGATGACGATGCGCGGCCGGAGGATGCCGATCGCCGCGGGGGCGGCGAGGCTCGGCGAGCGAAGGACGGCGACGCCGCGGAACTCTCCCGCCGCAACCGCTCCCTCCAACGCCTCGGACGCCGCGCGCCGCGCGCGGACGATGATGAGGATGAAGAGTGCGACGGCGATCGACAGCCAGACCGCCTCGACGATTGCGGGCCAGAGCGGCGCCGCCGAGGCGAATGCGTGCGGCGCGGCGGCGGTGATCGGCGCGGGAACGGAGATCTCGATCGTGCCGCCGGGCGGGTGGAACTTCCACGGCACGGCGAACTTCAGCAGGGCGAGGAAAACGACGGCGTAGCGCGTCCGCGCGGCGAGCCGCGGCAGGTGCGCGGCGGCGATGGCGATGCCGAGGAGGAACGTCGACTCGAGGAGGTGCGCGATCACTTGCGCGCCTTCTTCTCGATCGCCTTCAGATCGGCGACGGAGAGCTTGCCGCTGTCGACGAGGTGGGCGAGGAGCGGCTGCGATCCGCCGACGAGGTCGAGCATCTCGTCGATGAGCCGCCGGTATACGGACTTGCGCGTCCGCTGCACGGCGCCCAACTTTCCAGGGGACAGGGCACAGGGAACAGGGGACAGGTGGTTGTCTTGCCGGCGCAAGTGCCGCAGCCGGAACACCACCTGTGCCCCGTCCCCTGTCATCCGTGACCTACTTCTTCTTGCAGGTATCCGACTCGACCTTCTTCCACGCCCCCTTCATCTCCAGCTCGAAGACGTGGGTCATCTCGTTCCCCTTCTTCACGAAGGTGTCGCGGCCGTTGGCGGTCATGCCCATGTGATACGGGCCGACGAAGACGATCGTGTCGCCCTTCCAGCCGTCGGACTGCTGCGTCTGATAGCCGCCGGTGCTGTCGACCCAGCCGCCGACGAGCTTCTTGAGCTCCGTGTCGTAGCCCCACAGCCCCTCGCCGGTCATCGGCTTCGGGTTCTTCTCGGTCTTCATCTCTTTGTACTTGGTCTCGAGCCACATTCCGCCGAGGGACCACATCGAGTCGATCGACATCGAGATCGGATGCTCGGGGCCCCATTCGCCCGCGTACACCGTGCCCTTGCACGTATACGAGCCGACGAAGGGATCGAGCTGTTTGAGCTGCGGCGGGCGCTGGGCCCACGCCGCGCCGGCGACCAGGAAAACGAGCAGACAAGCCAGTCGTTTCATCATTCCTCTCCTTTGCCGCGAACTACGGCTGCGGCTGCCGATTGGATTGCTGCCATGTCGACGCGGGAGACCGCGCCGGCAACGATGGGGAAGACCGGCGACGACGCGCCGGCGAGGCTGACGCGGTATTCGCCCGGCTCGAGTCCCAGGACGCCGAAGAAGCCGCTGCCGTCCGTCGTCGTCGTCCGCATCGCATGCGTCGCGATCGACTCGATCGTCACCACCGCTCCGTCGCGCGCCTCCGTGTATCCCATCACGGAGCCGGTCTTCGACAGCATCTTGCGCGGCGCCGCGCCGGAGGAGGCAAAGACGCCGCGGCGGAGCGCGCTCAGGAAGTCGTCGCCGGGCGGCTTCGGGATGGAGCCGACGGCGAAGAAGATGACGCCGTCGGCGCCGGCCACGGCTGCGCGCCGGGCCTGCCGCAGCGCGCCGTCGGTCGAGTTCATGAACGCGCCGATGCCCGGCACCGCCAGCCGTCCGCTCGCGCGCGCCGTGCGCATGAGGAAGGCCAGCCACCCGTCGAACTGCGCGCGCTGCACGGGAAGGTGCTCGCGCTTGTACATCATCGGCGCGAGCGTGTCGACGATCCCCTCCTTCGCCCACGCCGCCCAATCCTGAAAGACGTGCCAGTAGGCCTCGCTCGATTCGAAGCGCTTCCCCGGCCCGGCGCCGTAGCAGATCAGCGCCGCGGAGACGTTGAGCGTCGGCTTGATGGCGGTGGCGCTGAGGTAGAGGCGCCGCACGAATTGCGTGACCTGCTCGCGCCGCCACGCACTCCAGAGCGGATCGTTCGGGCGCGGCACGCCGCTCCGTCCGTAATGCGCGTTGAAGCGCCCGACGCTCGTGTCGTTGTAGCCGACGTTCGAGCCGCCGTCCTTGTCGACCGGCGCGTCGGGGTAGCGGATGCGGTCGAGATGGAGGCCGTCGATGTCGTAGGCGCGCACGAGATGCAGGAGGACTTCGACGGTGTACGACGCCGCCTCGGGGTGCCCCAAGTCGAGGTACCACTCGTTGGCGAAGCGGTAGCCGTCGAAGGTCACGCCGCTGCGGTTGTGCGGCAGCGCGCGCGTCGCCCACTGCCGCGCGCCGTCGTACGGCTTCCCGTTCGCCGCGTCCCAGACGTGCTGCAGGAAGATGTGATTCGGATCGGACGGCAATCCGCCCGGCTCGGTCGGATCGCCGTTGTGGATCGAGCCGACGATGACGAAGGCGTGGATCTGGATGCGACGCCCGTGCGCGGCGTCGATGAGGTAGCGCAGCGGATCGAAGGTCCAGCGGCCGTCCGCGTCGGGGGCGCCGACGGCGCGCTCGGCGGAGAGCGGCTCGGCGGAGTCGATGTACCAGGAGTCGCCGCGGCGCCGGACCTGGACGAAGAGGGCGTTGGCGTTGGCGCGGACGGCAGCGTCGAGGACGCGGTCGACGTCGTCCTTCGTCGCCAGCGGCGTGCGGAAGGCCTCGACCCAAAACGCGCGGAAATCGTCGGCGCGCACGGTGGCCGCGCAGAGGAAAATGAGGAGGAGGAGCCGACGCACGAAGCCATGGTAGCGAAAGAACGTCCGCTGAAGACGCTGGAGCGCGTGTTGTCGAAGGCCGGCGTCGGCTCGCGCACCGAGGCGCGGTCGTGGATCGCGCGCGGGCGGGTGCAGGTGAACGGGCGGGTGGTGCGCGATCCAGACGCCTGGGTCGACTTGGGGCGCGACCGCGTCTCGTTCGACGGGAAGCCGCTCCGCCGCAGCGCGCCGCTCTATCTATTGATGTACAAGCCGAAGGGGTACCTGACGACGTACCGCGACCCAGCGGGGCGGCCGACGATTTACGACCTGCTGCCGGAGGGGACGCCGTACGTGTCGCCGGTGGGACGGCTCGACCTCGACACGAGCGGGCTTCTGATCCTGACGAACGACACGCAGCTCGCCGAGCGGCTGACGAATCCCGACTATCACGTGCCGAAGACGTACCTCGTGAAGGCGTCGCGGTTGCTTTCCGACGAAGCGCTGGATTCGCTCCGCCGCGGCCTGGAGCTGCGCGACGGCCCCACACGCCCCGCCGCCGTCACGCGCCTGCGCGAGAGCGGCGGCAAGACGGTGTTCGAGATCACGATCACCGAGGGGCGGAACCGGCAGGTGCGGCGGATGGTGGAGGCGCTGGAGGCGAAGGTGCTGAAGCTGGTGCGCGTGGCCATCGGATCGCTGCGGATTGGAGAGATGCAGATTGGCTCGGTGCGAGAGCTGAGCGCAGAGGAGCTGCGGGGGCTGCGATGAGGGTCGAGCAGATCGAGGGAGGCGTCCGGTATGCGCTGCCGCCGCGCCGCGACGGCGTGCAAATCGTCGCATGGCCGTTCATGGTCGCCTTGCTCGTGCTGTACGGTGTCCAAGGGACGCTCACGCTCGCCGGCACGCTGATCGTGATGGCGCTAACGGCGTCGTTCGTCATCGGATGGCTGAACGAGATCATCGGCAAGGAGCTGGTCACGATCTCCGCCGGCAAGCTCGCGATCAAACGCAGCGTGGCCGGCCTCGGCATGACCACCGAGTACGACATGACGGCGATCCGCGATGTGCGGCTGATGCCCGAGCCGCAATCGACGTTCTTTCACCGCACGCACTCCTACGACGACGGGCGGATCGCGTTTGATTACCACGCGACGACGGTCCGGTTCGCCGCCGGCCTCGGGACCCCGGAGGCAACAGCGCTCCTCGAAGAGCTGAAGCGCGACTACGTCAGCTCGTCGACGACCGGCCACGCCGCGCCGTCCCACGGCTCGCCCATCAAGAGTCCCAGCGACGCGAGGTAGATGGCGATGTCGTGCGCGTCGAAGCGCGCGCGCAGCTCGCCGGCGGCGTCGCGGACCTGCGCCTCCGACGGCGGCGTGTAGTCGTCGGTCTCGATGGAGCCGTTGACGTGCGGGATGCCCCAGGCATCGAGGAACGCGCCGAGCATCTCGTTCTGCTCGTGGGTGTGGTAGTGCATGAGCGCGGCCTCGAGGGTCTGCTCGAATTCCGGTAGCGACGCACGCGAGGCGAGGAGCTCCGCTTTCTTGTCCGCCGGCATCTTGCGGATGCTCTCGTCGCGGAAGTGCAGCGACTTGGCCAGCTGTACGGTGGTCATGGCTTTCGACGGCGCGTCGGCGTGCTTCCAGAACGCCGCAGCGATGCGGCGCCGGCGGTCGGTGTCGGCAAGGTCTTTGAGGATTCGTCGGGCAGTCCAGGAATTCATGGTGTGTATCGCCGGGTCGGCACTCCCTCCGCTTTCGAGATGCTCAGCTCCGCCATCATGCGGATGAGCTGCCGCCCTCCGTCATCGGCATTGACGAATGTATCGCAGAGCATCTGCACATGCTCCCGCGATTCCTCGGCGGAGATGGTGAAGCCGTTCGACGGCTGGTCGGCGCGGCTGGTCTCGGTGCGCCGCCACGAGCCGTCGACGAGCTCGCAGCGGACGTACTCGGTGCCCTTGCCGGTCTGGAAGCACTGCGCCGCCGCGGCCGGAACGCCGCGGGCGTTGGCCTTCTGCTCGTCGAGGGCGCGCGCGACGATGGCGGCGATCATCTCGCGCAGCGCGGAGTCGGAGTCGCCCAAGGCGCCGGTGATGCTCAAGCCCGCGTGGTAGATGCTTTTCTCGTTCGCACTCTTAGCGAGCTTGTGCAGGGCGTTGCGGCGCACTTCGCATTCGAGCTCGATGAGGCGCCCCTCCCACTCGAATTCGATGCTGCACGGCGCGCCCGCGGCCGGCGCGCTGCCCTGGTGGGCGATGCGCAGGCCGATGAGGGAGGCGTCGAGGACGTAGACGCGCGCGCCGCCGAGCCGCCCCGGCAGCGGCCGCGTCATGACGACGCGCTGGTACTTCCGACGTTCGGTGGGGATGGCCACGCTCGCCGGTATTCTACGAGACGCTCCGCTGTCAGCGCGACAGCATGGTCCAGATGCCGATGGCGATGAAGCCGATGCCGGCGACGAGCTTGAGGGTCTGCGGCCGCACGAAGCGCTCGAGCTGCGCGCCGACGAGGACTCCGATACCGGCGGCGAGGATGAGCGCAGAGGCAGAGCCGGCGAAGACGATCCATTTGTTGGTATCGCGCTCGGCGGAGAAGAGGAGGGTGGCGAGCTGGGTCTTGTCGCCGATCTCGGCGAGGAAGACGGTGACGAAGACGGCGGAGAAGGTCTTCCACATCGGCGTGAGTGTACGCAATATCCCCGCCCTCCCGCCCGTTAGCGCGGCTCGGTTGACACGGTGCGGAAGCGTCCGTATGGTGTCGGCTCGCCGGGCCCGTAGCTCAGTGGTAGAGCAGCTGGCTTTTAACCAGTTGGTCGTAGGTTCGATCCCTACCGGGCTCACCAGAAACGACTCGCCACCAAGTCCCCATCGTCTAGAGGCCTAGGACATCGCCCTTTCACGGCGACAACACGGGTTCGAATCCCGTTGGGGACGCCAAGTGCGCACGTACCTGATGCCGAAAGTCTTCTAACGCAGCCCTTTCGCCGTGTACAGCGTCGACGTGGTGCGGACGTAGCCGTGGGCGAAGCTGCGGCCGTCCGGCATGAGGATCAACGGGCCGATGCGGTAGATGCCGGCGAGATCCGAGACCGTGATCTGCTGCAGGGGCGTGCGCGTGTTCGCGGCGATGTCGATCTCCTGTACCGCGATCGGCACCTCGTGCGGCTGATACACGTAAAGATGCCGGCTATCGACGCTCCAGCCTGCGGGATAGTCGCCGGGGCGTACGCTCGAGATCTCCCGCGGTGTGCCGCCGCCGATTGGCTGGAGGAAGGCGCGGCCGCTCATGTCGAACACCAGGACCAGTTTTCCGTCCGGCGACACGGGACGCATCCCGCCTCCGCCCCCTTCGGGATCGACCTGTCCGATCCAGAGGCCCGGCGGCGTGATCGGCTGCGCGGCTGTCGCACCGCGCGCCTGCACGAACATGCGCGGGCCCTGCGGCGT
Source organism: Thermoanaerobaculia bacterium (assembly GCA_035276475.1). Taxonomy (GTDB): domain Bacteria; phylum Acidobacteriota; class Thermoanaerobaculia; order Gp7-AA8; family Gp7-AA8; genus DATDFB01. Next base: position 18,464 of record DATELQ010000115.1, read on the forward strand.
CTGTGCGGAGAGGATCAGCCGCCCGTCGGGAAGCCAGCCGCCCCACATCGCGTCGAGGCCGTTCCGCACGGTCTCCGTTTCTCCGGCGCGCGTCGGGAGCAGGATCAGACGCCGCTGCGTGCCGATCGACTGCAACGCCAGCACCCAGTCGCCGTGCGGCGAGAAGTCGAGGGCTACGCCTTCGCCGAGGCGCACGGCGGGGGAGTCGTCGGTGGTGCGGAGATAAACCGTTGCCGTGTTCGCCACCCCTTCGCGCGCCTCCGTAAAGAGCACGGAGCGTCCGTCCGGCGAAACGTCCGCGAGCACCGACCAGTCGAGCCACGACAGATCGCGGTCCTTCTGTCCGTTGGAAGCCGGAAGGAGGATGCCGCTCTGCCAGACGTTGTACGTCATCAAGAGCGTGCCGTCGCGGGAGATGTCGTGCAGCCACAGCCATCCCGGCATGCGCGTGACGAGACGCTGTTCGCCGTCGAGCGTCACGGCGAAGATCGCCGGCGCGGCGCTATGGTCGCCAGCCGGTGTCGCGGCAAACCACACTTCCTTGCCGTCGGCCGTCCACGCCAGTCCCGGCGCGGAGACGACATTCCCGGCGAGCGTGCGCTTCTTTCCGTCCAGACCGATCGTCGCCACTTCGCCCGTGAGTCCATTGCCGATGAGGTGCACGGCGATCTGATCGCCTTTCGGCGAGACGCGCAATCCGAGCGCAACCTGGCGGTCCGTCGTGAACACCGGCGTGCCGATGGGGAACTCGAGCTGCGTTCCTTTCTTCGTGCGGCGCCATACGGCGAGGCGTCCGTCGCTCGACCAGTCCGCGTGAATCACGCCCTCCATCATCTCGCGCGGCGAGCCCCCGAGAAGGGGGACCTCGGCGAGCGTGCCTCCGGCAAACCAGTCGAATACATTTTCGTTCAGGGCGATCGCCATCTCCCCGTTGTGCGAGATCGAGAGCAGGTTCGCGTTCGGCAGCGGCAGGGTCTGCGAGTCGGGCGAGTCCGTACGCGCGAGATAGAGCCGCAGCGGCTCACCGTCCCAGCTCGCCGCGTAGATGACGGTTGAGCCGTCCTTCGTGAAGCGCGCGGATTGAATGATGCCGCGGCGGAACGTCATCCGCTTGAACGCGGGCGGCGGGTTCGGGTTGCGCTGGGCGTTGCGCAGCCACGTCACGCCGCCGGCCGCGGCGACCAGCAGCACGAGTGCGGCGAGGATGAGCGCCGTCCGTCCGAAGCGCTTCCTCGGCGGCGCGGCGGGCGCGGGGAGCGAGGAGCCGGTCGCGATCTGCGAGCAGTTCTCGAGATCGAAGATCAGATCGTTCGCCGACTGGAACCGCGCCTCCGGGTCCTTCTCCAGACAGTGCGTGACTACGCGCCGCAGGATCGGGGGCAGGTTCGGTACGAGTTCTCCCGCGTCCCGCGGCTCGACCTTCAGGATTGCATTCATCGTCTCGATCGGTGAATCGCCCTCGTACGGATTCTGGCCCGTGAGCATTTCATAGAGCACCACGCCGAACGAGAAGATGTCCGAGCGGTGATCGAGCGGCAGTCCGCGCACCTGTTCGGGCGACATGAACGCCGGCGTGCCGACGACCATCCCCGGCTCGGTGAGACGGGCGGAGATCTGGTGGTTCGACGTCGTCGAAAGCTGCCGCGCCAGGCCGAAGTCGAGGATCTTCACCCGGTTGTTGCGGGTGAGGAAGACGTTCTCCGGCTTCAGGTCGCGATGGACGATGTGCTTCTCGTGGGCGGCGGCGAGCCCGTGCGCGATCTGCATCGCCACTTCCAGCGTCTTGCGGGGCGGGAGCGGGCCGTTCTGCAGACGCTTGCCCAGCGTCTCGCCTTCGAGCAACTCCATCACGACGTAGTGCACGCTCTGCTCATGGCCCACGTCGTAAATTGCGACAATGTTCGGGTGGTTCAGCTGACCGACGGCGCGCGCCTCGCGCTCGAAGCGTTTGAGAAACTCCGGCTCGCTGCCGAAGGCCATGGGCAGCACTTTGATGGCCACCTCGCGGCGCAGACGCGTGTCGCGCGCGCGGTAGACCTCGCCCATGCCGCCCGCGCCGAGGGCGTCGATGATCTCGTACGGTCCGAGGCGGCTGCCGGCGAGGAATGGAGCGGTCATCGTTGAGCGAGCGTCGTCCGAAGTTCCGTTCGGGTGTTCATACCTATGTAGTGGACGATGACCTGGTGGTTCTGTTTTCCGAAGCGGGTCTCGAGCCGCTCGAGGACCGACTGAGCACCACGCTCGCTCCTTTGCTGAATGGGATAGTGACTGTAGAGGAAATCATAGCGCACCTCGGCAACCCGATCGACGCGGTGTGGGGACTGGATCGTTTGCGTCACCGCGGGCTGTTGGAACAAGACTCCCCCGGGATCGACATGGTGTTCGTGCGCGATCCGCTCGATCCGCGGCTGGCGGACATTCCCGGAGAGTGGATGCTCGTGCGCGCGGCGGGACGCACGGTGTGGATCGGACCGGTCTTCGGACGGACATCGTGTTGGCCGTGTCTGGCCGCGCGATTGCGCGCCGTGCGCAGGGCGTGGGGCGTGCCCGAGGACGCGCCGCTGCCGAATGCGGACGTGGAGGACGAGGTGACGATGCAGGTCGCGCGCGGATTGGCTGCGGCTGCGATGCGCTCGCCATCGCCGCATCTGCGCACGTTCGATCTCGACACGATGCAGTGGCGCGAGCATCCAATCATCCGGCGGCCGGATTGCCCGACGTGCACCGGCGAGGCGCGGCTCGACGTCGTCAGCGCGCTCACCGGCATTGTGCACGGCGTCACGCCGCTCGCGGACGGCGTCTGCGCCGCGCGCCACAACTTCACGGTCGCCCAGACCGGCGCGCGCCCGGGCCGCAGCCTCGGACGGGGCGTGGATGCGCGCACAGGCGCGGTGGCCGAGGCTGTGGAGCGCTACTGCGGCATCTGGCGCGGCGACGAGCCGCGCATTCGCGCGTCGTTCCGCGAGCTCGGCGCGCGCGCCATTCATCCCAACGATGTGCTGCTCTTCGAACCCAGCCGCTTCGACGAGGAGCGAATCGTGGACTGGGTCGAAGCGCAGTCGCCGGCCGGCGGCGCGGCGAAGTACGTCGCCGCCGCGCACTGCTATTACGGTTACGACTCCGCCTGGTGCGTCGCCGACTCGAACGGCTGCGCCGCCGGCCAGACGCGCGAACAGGCCATGCTGCACGGTCTCCTCGAACTGGTCGAGCGCGATGCCATCGCCATCTGGTGGTACAACCGCGCGCGCCGGCCGGCGCTGGCGAAACGCAACGGCGCTGCGCTGCTCGATCTCACCACCGACCTCGGTATCCCCGTCATCGCCGCGGTAGACGGCGAGCTCCTCGGCTTCGGTGCGGCGCTCGATGGGGAGGAGGCCGCAGCGCGCGCCCTGGCCGAGCTGTCGCAGGCGCGCGCACTCGTCGACGCGCGCCAGTACGGCCGCACGTACTCGGGAGAGCTGACCGACCGCTCCTTCCTCGAGCCGCACGACGTCCCGGCCGCGCCGCGTGCATCGCTCGACGGACTCGATCCGTGCATCGCGCATCTGCACGCGCACGGGCTCGAGACGTTCGTCGTCGATCAGACCCGCGCGGAGATCGGACTGCCCGTGGTGCGCGTCATCGTGCCGGGACTGCGCCACTTCCGCGCACGGTTCGCGCCGGGGCGGCTCTACGACGTCCCCCCCCGCCTCGGCTGGATCTCGGGTCCGCTGCGCAGACACGAGCTCAACCCTGCGCACCTCGCGATATAATGGCGGCGGGTTCGAAGTCAATAAAAAGGGAGGAAACCATGTCCGTCCAGACAGTGAAGGACTTCATCCGCCGCGCGTCAACCGACCCCAAAATCCGGGCCGAAGTGCAAAAGCAGACCGACAACATCATGGACATCGCCAGGAAGAACGGCCACGACTTCACGAAGGAAGAGTTCGAGAAGGTGATGAGGGATCGGTTTAGCAAGCCGTCGGGCGGCGGCTCTCAGGGCGACAAAGACAAGGGCGGGGAGAACGAAGATCCGCACTTCTGCTTCATCTGCATCTGAGCGAGAGGTGAGGAATTCGATCGCCCGCACCCGCGCCGTCTACGACGGCATGGCGGCGGCGCTTCCGGGCCTGCTCTTCATGAATTCCGGGCTGGTCGAAGACGGCGCCGCCGCGTTTGGCTGGATCCGCGCCGAAGATCTCCCGCACAAGTACCACCTGGCGCTGGTCCGCCGCGCGCTTGAGGGCGTGGATCTCGCGGGCCGCAGCGTCCTCGAAATCGGCTCCGGCCGCGGCGGTAACTGCTACTACCTCTCCCGGTATACAGGCGCGCACCGCGCCATCGGCGTCGACAGCAGCATCGGCAACGCCATCGGCGCCTCGCGGCTTGGCGCGCCGCGGACGCACTTCATCTGCGCCGACGCGGCCTCGCTGCCGTTCCGCGCGAACGCATTCGGCGTCGTGCTGGACATCGAATGGTCGCCGACCTATCCGCAATTCGCGCATCTGCTCGGCCAGGTACAGCGCGTGCTCGCGCCGGGCGGCTCGTTCATCTACATGGATCTCTGGAACGACACGTCGGCCGACGACGTCTGGTGCGCGAAGAGGGAGGCGTTGTGGGCGGCGCCGCTCGAGCTGACGTCGAGCGACAACGTCACCGAGGACGTGTTCAGGGCCCTGGGACGCACGGACGGACTCGAGGCGCTGCTGCGGCGCGTCGAGACCGACGCGAACCGCGCCCTGATCGAGCGCATCCTCGGTCACGCCGCAGCCACGCGCGAGTCGCTGGCCGTCGGCTACTACATCGCCCGCATTCTCCGCTTCACCAAAAAGGAGAACTGAGATGGCCAAGAGCGAACTCCGTATCCCGTTGCCCAACGCCCGTCCCCGGCTGCTGCCGCGCGCGCGGCGCAGCATCGCGGCGGAGATGGCCGTCTCGCCCGAAAAGCGCGAGGAGGTGACGATCGTCGTCCGCTCGCGCGGGCCGGAGGCGGAATGGCAGGCGTTGGTGCACGAGCTGTCGACCACGCTCCCGAAGACGCGTCGCTACCTCACGCGCGCCGAATTCAAAAAGCAGTGGGGGGCGTCGCCGCGGGACATCGCCGCGGTGGAGAGCTTCGCGCGGCTGTACAGGCTGAAAGTCGTTTCGGCCGATGTCTTCCGCCGTTGCGTCGTCGTCTCCGGCACCCAGAAGCAGCTCGAGCGCGCGTTCTCGGTTACCTTCATCCCCGTCCGTCATCTGACCGGGATCTACCGCGCGCACCGCGAGACGCCGCAGGTGGACGAGGCGGTCGCCGGCATCGTCGAATGCGTTTTCGGCCTCGACAATCTGCCGGCCGCCGAGACCCATCTCGTCGCGCCGCCGCCGGACGACGCGGGCACGATGGACCGCAGCGAGCTCCTCACCGCGTACTCGGTGCCGCGCGCGCCGTTCGGAGCGCGCAAGCGGATCAGCGGGCGCGGACAGTGCGTGGCCGTGATCGAGCTCGGCGGCGGGTATTACCTGAGCGACTACAAGCGCTACTTCCGCCAGCTCGGGCTCGAGCCGCCGCCGCTCCGCGTGAAGCGCATCGGCGACGCGCAGAATGAGCCGGCCAGTCCCGAGGCCATTCAGAAATACTGGGACGCGCTGCAGTTCGGCCACTTCGATCCGTCCAAGCCGATCACGGGCAGCTACAGGAGCGACGGGCAGGTCGCATGGACGATCGAGACGACGATGGACCTGCAGTTGGTCGGTACGATCGCGCCACAGGCCACGCTGCTCCTCGTGCAAAGCCCGAACAACGACCAGGGGGAGTATCACGCCCTGACGAGCGCGATCGCCGATGCGCGCAATGATCCGAGCGTCATCTCCTGCAGTTGGGGCTCGGCGGAGTGCAGACACACACCGGCGTTCATGATGGCGATGGATCGCTGGTTCCAGGCTGCGGCGGTCCTCGGCATCTCGGTCTGCTACTCGAGCGGCGACGCCGGCGACGGCGCGATTCCGATGGCTCAGCCGCCGGAATGCAAGGGGCTCAACTTCAAGATCTGTTTCCCCGCCAGCAGCCCGCACGTCCTCGCCTGCGGCGGGACGACTCTCGATCCGAAGGAGCACAAGGAGACGGCCTGGAAGCAGGTCATGGCCGGAGCCACGATGGCCGGCGGCGGCGGCTTCAGCACGATGTTCGACAAGCCGCCCTGGCAAGGCGGCATCGACGCGGATGCCTGGCTGCCCAGAGGCGCATCGAGCGGAAGGGGGCGCGCCATCCCCGACGTCGCGGCGAAGGCGGACTTCGATCACGCGTTCTCCGTGGTGGTGGGCGGCGTGGAGGTGGCCTCCGGCGGCACGAGCGCCGCGGTGCCCGTGTGGGGCGGGATGATGGCCGTGATGAACGACGGCCTCAAAGGCCGCGCCGGCGCGATTGCGCCGCTGTTCTACAACGGTCTGGCCGACGGCGCGCTGCGCGACATCACGGAAGGCAACACCGGCTACTTCCACGCGGAGAAGGGGTGGGACCCGTGCACAGGATGGGGAAGCCCGAACGGCACGGCCCTGCTGCGCGCGCTCAGCGCCCGGCCTCCGCGCGGGCGCCGCTGAACCATCGCCGCGCCACCTCCTCGGTCGCGCGGCTCACGTCGAGCAGATGCTCTTTCGGCGTCTGCCCGACGGTGTCCATGGCTTCGAGCGTGGCTGCGTCGCGTTTGTCCTGGTCGAGATCGATGTGCGGCAGCTCGAGGGTCTCGTGCTCGTACGCCGCCACGATCCGGCACTGCCGTTCGTTCGTTTCCCACGTGATCGGGAGCGCGAGCGTGCCGAAGGCATGGCGCATGATGTCGAGCGAGGCGTAGAGCAGACGGGGATCGATGGCCGCGTGCACCCGCTCCGGCCTGGCCCGCTTCTGCGCTGCGGCGATGAACGCGCGCGGGTCATCGAGCCGGGCGAAGTGGCCGTTCACGTCGAAGGGCGTTCCCGTGCTCCACGCCCGTTCCACGAGCTCCGCCTGCACGGGATGCTCGCACAGCACCGCGATTCCCCGTTGCAGCAGCGCCAGTACGACGTCGTCGCCGCGAGGCCCCATCGCCGCGCAAGCGAGATCGATGTTTCCCTGTACGTCGCCGGCGCGCGTGAAATACGGCACTCCGAGTTGCGCCGCGAGCAGCGTGGAGTCCAGACTGCCCCGCGCCAGAATCCCCGCCAGCGTGTACCGGCCGTCCGACCGTCCGATGGCACGCACGTACGTGCGCCCATAGTTCGTGCCGCAGAGGAGAACGCGTTTCGCTGGGGTGGGCGCCGTCGTTGGCGACGCCAACCCTCCCCCCCTCAGAACGGCCTCTCCAGCGATTCCGACTGTGGCGTGAACAGCTTCGCGCCGTCGGGGGTGATCACCATGTCATCCTCCAGCCGGACGCCGAACTCGCCGCGGATGTAGATCCCGGGCTCGTCGCTGAAGGTCATGCCGGGTTGGGCGCGCAGCGAGTGGGTCCAGCCGAACATGTTGTTCTTCACGAGGTAGGGCCACTCGTGGCCTTCCATGCCGATGCCGTGGCCGACGCGGTGGGTGAAAAACTTGAAGCCGGGGCCGTAGCCGGCGTCGGTGATGACGTTGCGCGCGGCGGCGTCGATCGACTCCAGCGGCGCGCCGGGGCGGGCGGCGGCGAGCGCCGCGCTCTGCGCCTGGCGGACGATGTCGAAAACGCGGTTCATCTTCGGGCCGGCCTTGCCGAGGACGAACGTGCGCGTGATGTCGGACTGATAGCCCTCGACCGTGCAGCCGTCGTCCACCATGATGATCGTCCCCTCGCGGATCACCTGCGGCTCGATCGAGCCGTGCGGCAGCGCGGTGTACGGGCCGGTCTGCACGCTCGCTTCACCGCGGAATCCGACGCGGTCGTACGCCAACTCGATGAGCTCCGAAACCTGCTGCTGGGTCATACCGGGCTGCAGCGCCTGATACACCGCGCGGTAGACCGTCCAGGTCGCGGTGTTGGCCAGCTGCATCAACTCCAGCTCGTGCGCGTCCTTGATCATCCGGCAGCCGGCGGTGATGGGCGTGCCGAGGATGATGCGGGACTGCCGCGCGGCGCGGGCGATCCCTTCGCTCCAGACGAACTTCGCGGTCTCATCGATGCCGACCGTCGCCGTCGACAGCTTGCGGTCGGCGAGGCCGCGCGCCACCTGCGCGTACGGGCTCTCGTCCTCCTGCCACGTGCGAACGTCGGCGCGGCCGCCGCCGAACGGCCCGCGCGCGATCTGCTCCCTGGCGCGGTCTTCTTCGAAGGCGGGGCAGACGAAGAACGGCTCGCCTTTGGCCGGGATCACGCACGCGAAGAGGCGCTCGCCGCCCGACCAGCGGATGTTCGTGAAATACGCGAGCGACGCGCCGCCGGTGAGCACCAGCGCGCCGATTTTCTTCGCCGACATGAGCCGCCGCGCCTTCTCGATGCGGGCGCGCCGCTCGTCGTTCGTGATCGGCCTGGCCTGAGCGCGCATCGACGTCAGCGCGGCGATCGACGGCGGCAGCGGCGTTTCCGGCGAGCGTTGCGCGAAGAGCGCCGGCGAACCAGCGCCGAGGACGAGAGAAGTGCGGAGGAATGTGCGGCGGTTCACGAGACTGCGGATTGTAGCGACGATCGAGCTATAGAATCCGCCCCCATGAAAACGATTGCCGCGACTCTACTTTTTGCGACGGCCGTCTTTGCCCAGCAGCAGCAACCGCCGAAGGATCCGGCGGAGGCGGCGCAGACGCCGCCCTCCAAAACGACCACCACGCCCGCGGCGCGCCCCGCACCGCTCGACACGCGGCCGCTGCGCTGGCGCTCCATCGGGCCGGCGAACATGGGCGGGCGAATCGCCGACTTCGCCGTCGTCGAGAAAGACCCGTACACCGTCTACGCCGGCGTCGGTACGGGCGGCGTGCTCAAGACCACCAACAACGGCACGACCTGGCAGGGCGTCTTCGACAAGCAGCCGGTCGCCTCCGTCGGGGCGGTGGCAGTATCGCAGAACAATCCGAAGCTCGTCTGGGTCGGCACCGGCGAAGGAAACAGCCGCAACAGCTCGTCGTGGGGCAACGGCGTCTACAAGAGCGTCGACGGCGGCGACACGTGGACGAACGTCGGTCTGCGCGACACGCAGGACATCCCGCACATCGCCCTCGATCCGAAGAACGACGACGTCGTCTACGTCGCGGCGCTCGGGCATCTCTGGGGCGCGAACCGCGAGCGCGGCATCTTCAAGACCAGCGACGGCGGCAAGAGCTGGGAGCACGTCCTCGCCGTCGATGAGAACACCGGCGCCATCGACGTCGTCGTCGACCCGGCCACTCCCTCCACCGTCTACGCCGCGCTGTGGGCGCGGCGCCGCTATCCGTGGGGCTTCACCAACGGCGGCGCGACCGGCGGCATCTTCAAGTCGATCGACGCCGGCAAGACGTGGCAGAAACTGACGAACGGCCTGCCCGCGGAGATGGGGCGCATCGGCCTGGACGTCTATCGCAAGAATCCGCGCGTGCTCTACGCCGTGATCGAGTCGGACATCGGCGGCGCGCAGTCGCTCGAGGGGATGCGCAGCCACAGCGGCGGGATCTTTCGCACCGACGACGCGGGCGCGCACTGGACGCGGATGAGCGATTTCAACCCCCGCGGTTTTTACTTCGGCAAAGTGCGTGTCGATCCGAACAACGACCAGCGCGTCTACGTCCTCGGTTTCGGGACGGCCGTCTCCGACGACGGCGGGCGCACGTTCCTCAACACCGGCGCGCGCGACATCCACGGCGACTGCCACGCCATGTGGATCGATCCCAACAACTCCAACCACGCACTCCTCGGCACCGACGGCGGGATTTACTTCTCCTACGACAAAGCCAAGACGTGGGACTTCCACAACAACGTGCCGCTCGGCGAGTTCTACAACATCAGCTACGGCATGGATAAGCCGTACACCGTGTGCGGCGGCTTGCAGGACAACGGCACGTGGTGCGGCAAAGCGCAGGTGCGCCGTCAGGAGTTTTCCTTCGGTCCGAATCCGAACGCCTCGGCGATCACAAACGCTGACTGGTTCTTCGTCAACGGCGGCGATGGCTTCTGGGTGCAGGTCGATCCGACGAACGCGAACATCATCTACAGCGAGTCGCAGGGCGGCGAGATGTCGCGCCTCGACCTCGCCTCCGGCCGGCGCCGCAACATCCAGCCGCAGGCGAAGGAGGGGACGCCGACCTTCCGCTTCAACTGGAACACGCCGATCATCCTCTCCGCGTTCGACCCGAAGACGCTCTACGTCGGCGGCAACGTCGTCTTCCGCCTGACGAACCGCGGCGAGAACTGGGAGGCGATCTCGCCCGACCTCACGAACCCGAAGCCGCAGACGATGGCCACGGCCGGCTCGGCGGCGGAGAACTACGACACCGTCGTCGCGCTCAGCGAGTCGCCGAAGGACCGCAACGTGCTGTGGGCCGGCACGGACGACGGCAACGTGCAGGTTACGCGCGACGGCGGCCGGAGCTGGCGCAACGTCGCGCCGAACATCGCCGGCGTTCCGGCCGGCCTGTGGGTCTCACGCGTGCAGGCCTCGAATCACGACGCGGCCCGCGCCTACGCGGCCATCGACGGGCACCGCAGCGATGACTTCCACGCCTATCTGTTCACGACGGACGACTACGGCGCGACGTGGCGCTCCATCGCCGGCAATCTCGACGCGCCGATCAAAGGCTTCCGCGAGGATCCGGTGAATCCGAATCTGCTTTTCGCCGGCACGGAGTTCGGCGCCTTCATGTCGATGGACCGCGGCGGGCAGTGGCAACAGCTCAAGGACGGACTACCGACGGTCTCGGTCGACGACATCGAGATCCATCCGCGCGAGCACGATCTCCTGATCGGCACGCACGGGCGAAGCATCTACGTCATCGACGACATCTCGCCGCTCGAGCAGCTCACTGCCGACAAGCTCGGACAGAACGTCCTTTTCCCGCCTCGTCCGGCCACGGAGTTCTACTACACGCCGATCGGCGGGCTGTGGGGCGCCCACGTGTTCAAGGCGAAGAACCCGCCGTTCGGCGCGATCATCAATTACTACTTGGCCGGCGCGCCGGCGGACGCGGTGACGATCACGATCGAGAACGCGAAAGGGACGCGCGTGCGCGAGCTCGAGGGGACGACCCGCCCGGGCTTCAATCGCGTGGTGTGGGACCTCCGCCCGGAGCCGCGCGAGGCCATCGGCGAGGACCGCGGCGGCGACGGGCAGACGGCGTTCGTGCCGCCCGGCGAGTACACGGTGCGCATGAAGGCCGGCGACTTCCGGGCGTCGACGAAGCTCACCGTCGAGGCGGAGCCGGGCGTGCACGAGGGGGAGTTCGTGGCACCGTAACCCCCCTCAGTGCATCGCGCTCGGCGCCCGCACCGGGAACGGCGGGCGCGTCTCCTTCTTCGGCGGATTCTCGGCGAGCTGCTTCATGGCGATAGCGATGGCGCGCTCGAGCTGCGGATCTCTGCCGGCGATCACGTCGGCCGGCGTCTGCTCCACCTCCACGTCGGGCGGCACGCCTTCGTTCTCCACGATGAAGCCCTCGCTCGTCCAGATGCCGAGGTTCGGCGCGGTGATGGTGCCGCCGTCCATGAGAACCGGAAAACCGAGGATCCCGACCAGGCCGCCCCAGGTCCGCGTCCCCACCAGCGTGCCGAGCTGCAGCTTGTGGAACATCCACGGCAAGAGGTCGCCGCCGGAGCCCGCGGTCTCGTCGATGATCATCACCTTCGGCCCCTGGATCGAGGCCAGCGGCGTCTTGAGATCGCCGCCGTAGCGCATCGCCCAATGGCTGATCAGCGGTCGGCGGAGGATATCGATGTAGTAGTCGGCGACCGCGCCGCCGCCGTTGTGGCGCTCGTCGACGATCACGGCGTCGCGGTCGGCTTGCGGGAAGAAGTAGCGTTTGAAGTACGTATAGCCGGCGCCGGCGGTGTTCGGCACGTAGACGTACGCGACCTTTCCGTTCGTCGCCTCCGTGACCTTGCGGAGATTGCCCTCTACCCAGTCGCGGTTGCGCAGCGGCGCCTCGTCCTCGATCGGCACCACCTTGACGACGCGTGAGCCGCTGCCGTCCGCGTTCGGTCCGACCGTCAGCTCCACGATGCGTCCGGCTGTCTGCTCGAAGCGGCTGTAGAGATCTTCCGGATATTTGAGGTCCTTGCCGCCGACGGCGAGGAGGTAGTCGCCGGCTTTGACGTCGACGCCCGGCTCCGTGAGCGGTGCGCGCAGCTCGGGGTTCCAATTGAGGCCGCCGTAGACCTTGGCGAAGCGATAGCGGCCGTTCTCGACCTTGTAGTCAGCGCCGAGGAGCCCGCCCGGCACCGACTCGACCTCGGCGAGCGAATCGCCGCCGCCAAGACGATGGTGTCCGACCGAGAGCTCGCTCGACATCCACGTCATCACCCGGTTGAGATCCTGGCGCACGGCCAGGTCGGGGAGGAAGACCTCGTACTTCGCCTTCATCGCGTTCCAGTCGGCGCCGTGCATGTTCGGGTCGTAGAAGAAGTCGCGATTGATGCGCCACGCTTCCTCGAAGATCTGCCGCCACTCCGCGCGCGGATCGATCTTGACCTGGAGCTTGTCCACGGGGAGGCGGAACTTCGTCAGGTCGAGCTTCTCGCCGGCGTCGACGAGCGACCAGCCGTCCTTCGTCACGAGCAACATGCGCTTGGCGTCGGCGGAGAGCTCGAAGCCTTGGACCTTGTCGGCGAGCGACTCCTCCTTCCGCTTCTCGAGGTCGAAGCGCTGCAGCGTGGCCTCGTCGTCGCCGGGCCCGCTGCTCGACTTCGTGTAGTAGATCTGGCCGCTCTTGCCGGCGGCGAGGTTGTCGTACTCGGCGGCCTTCGGCGGCAGCGCCACGATGCGCTGCGTGATGCCGTCGAAGTCGATCGCGACCTTCACCGGCGCTTTCTTCTCCTCCTTCTTCTCCTTGTCGGCGTCGGGCTTCGCGGCCTCCTCGTCGCTCTCCTTCGCCAGCGGCGAGACGACGCCCTTCGGCAGCACGGCGAGGTAAATCGAGCGCGTGGCGCGGATGTCCTCGTTCGACTGCGCGAACCAGTCGTCGACCGGACCGGCGTCGGTCGAGGCGAAGAAGTAGAGGTACTTGCCGTTGGCGTCGAAGACCGGCTGCATGGCGTCGGTGTACGGATCGGTGAGCGGCGTCGAGGTCTTGTCGGCGACGGAGTAGAGATAGATGCGGTTCATGTACGTCGGCGTGTTGCGCGTATAGGCGAGCCACTGCGAGTCGGGCGACCAGGCGTGGTTGAGGATGCGCACCGGGCCGTACATCACGTCGCTCGAGACTTTGGTGAGCTCGCCCGTGGCGACGTCGACGACGAAGATCGTGCGGGAGTTGTCGGAGAAGCTGATCTTCTTGCTGTCGGGCGACCACTTCGGCTCCTGGTACGAGCCGGCGCCCTTGATCTTGATCTCGCGCGGCGTCCCCTTTCCTTCCTGATCGGCGATGTAGAGCTGGTACTCGCCGTCGCGGTCGGAGAAGTACGCGATCGACTTCCCGTCGGGCGACCAGGCCGGCCAGCGCTCGTTCGCCGCGGGCGTGTTCGTCAGATTGCGGTCGTCGCCCTTCTCGCGCGGCACGGTGAAGATCTCGCCGCGGAACTCGACGGCGGCGCGGGCGCCGGAGGGGGAGATCGAGCCGGTGCGGATGAATTTCTTTCCCTTGGCGAAGCGCGGCAGGCTCTCCACGAGGTCGGCGGCCACGCCGACTTTCAGCCGGGCGTCGCTGCCGCTCTTCGGATCGAGGAGGTGAAGATAGCCGGCCTGCTCGTAGACGATCTTGCCGGCGCCGGCGGAGGCGTTGACGACGGGGAAGTCGGCGTGCTTGGTGAGGCGCGCGATCTTCTTCGTCGCGGGGTCGAAGCTGTAGACGTTGAACTCGCCGTCGCGGTCCGAGCGGAAGTAGACCTTGTCGCCGACCCACATCGGATCGGTGTCGTTGCAGCGGCCCGCCGGCTGCGGGATCGACTCGGTGGCGTACGTGGCGACGTCGAAGAGGACGAGGCGCGCCACCTGGCCGCCGCGATAGTGCTTCCACTCGACGTACGGGTCGCCTAAGGGCTGGTAGACGATCTTGCGGCCGTCGGGCGAGTACGCGGCCTTGGTGGCGTGCGGGATCGGGAGCTTGGTCGCGGCGCCGCCGCCGACCGGCACGGTGTAGAGCTGGAGGTAGCGCCCGGTGTAGACCTCGCGCGGCGAGGAGAAGAGGACGGCGGCGCCGTCGGCGGTGAAGCCGCGCGCGACGTCGGCCTGCGGATGCCACGTGAGCCGCCGCGGCACGCCGCCCTCGGCCGGGACGACGTAGACGTCGGTGTTCCCCTCATAGCGCCCGGTGAAGGCGATGAGCTTCCCATCCGGGGAGAACTTCGGCCCCGACTCGATGCCGGGATGCGAGGTGAGCCGCCGCACGCCGCTGCCGTCGAGGTTCGCAACCCAGAGGTCGTTGGCGTAGGCGAAGGCGATGCGGTCGGCGCTGACGGCGGGCTCGGAGAGGAGCCGCGTGTCGTGGATGTCGACGGCGAAGAGCGGCAGGGGGAGGAGGAGAGCGAGAAGAATGAGGAACCGGCGCATGGGCGCGGACTTTAGCAGGATCGTGCAGCGAAGCAATCCGCACCCGAATCGTGATTCAGCTCACGGAAATGTGGAACTTCGGAACCTACATTCGTTGGACTCTGTAAATTTAGGAGATGGAATGAAACGTGTGGGCTCTCTCTCTGTGCTTGTGCTGCTGGTTGGGCTGCCGCTCGTTGCCCAGACCACGGCGCAAGGCAGTTTCAATTTCAAAGGAACGGAAGGCTTGCAGACGGTCGACTTCGACGCCACCGGCAGCGAACGATCCGCGCAGGGCTCCTTCACACTAGCCGGTCCGACGCTCGTCTCGGACCTCGAAGCTCAGGACGAAGACCCCAAGCAGACGATTCTGGTCAGGGACTTCACCATGAAGGTGACGGTCGACTGCATGAGCGTCCTCGGCACCCGCGTGACGATGGGCGGCACCGTCAGCGACTCGAACGTCCGCTCGATGATCGGGCGCGTGGCCATGCTCACCGTCGAGGACAACGACCTCAACGAGAAGGATCCGACCGATCGCTTCACCTGGGGCTCGTACTGGGAGAAGGACATCTCCTGGTTCCCGACCGACGCGGAGGATCCCGGCGACTCCGGCTGGAAGATGTCGTGGTGGGCCACGGACGCGGAGGTGAAGGACGACGTCGGCTACATGATCACGCGGACGCGCCAGGTCGACTGCCACAGGTTCCCGACCGCGACGTACACCCTCGACCCGATCGGCGAAGGCCGCATCACCGTCAAGTAGCAAATCGACATCAGCGGTTCACAATCGGCGGCTGGGCTCTCCGGCCGCCGATTTGTGTTTCAGCAGCGAAGCCAGCTGCCGCACGCCCCCGGCGATCTGGCTCTCGCGCGTGTTCCCGAATCCGAGCACGAAGCCGGGGCGCGGTGCGTCGCCGGCGTAGGAGTCCGACAGCGCCGACACGTACAGCGACCGGCGCGCGGCCTCGGCGGCGACGGCGCGGTCGTCGCACGGATCGCGCAGCAGCACCGTGAGGTGCATGCCGGCGGCGTCGCCCACGATCGTGACGCGGTTGCCGAGCTCGCGCTCGACTGCGGCGGCGAGCGCGCGGCGGCGCGCGGCGTAGATCGGGCGCATGCGGCGGATGTGGCGCGCGAAGTGCCCTTCGCGGATGAACTCCGCCATCACCGACTGCGATGCGTGCGCGGGCCCGAGGTCCATGGCCCGGCGCATAGCGGCGAAGCAACCGACCAGGTCGGGCGGCACGACCACATATCCGAGGCGCAGCGACGGGAACATCACCTTGCTGAACGTCCCGATGTAGACCACGCGCGCGTTCGTATCGAGCCCCTGCAGCGACGCCACCGGCATGCTCTCGTAGCGGTACTCGCTGTCGTAGTCGTCCTCGACGATCCACGCCCCCTCGCGCTGCGCCCATTCGAGCAGTTGCAGCCGGCGCGTGGCGCTCATCGTCACGCCGAGGGGGTATTGGTGTGACGGCGCGACGAAGGCGGCGCCGACCTTCCGCTTCCTCCGAATCCCCTCGGCGACGTCGAGCCCCTCGGCGTCGACCGGCACCGGCACGGCGCGGCACCCCGACGCCGTTAACACTTGATGCACGAGCCAGTAGCCCGGCTCCTCGACCCAGGCGAACGCGCCGGCGTCGAGCAGCACCCGCGTGGCGAGGTCGAGCCCCTGCTGCGATCCGCTGACGATCATGATCTGGCTCGCTTCGCAGCGCACCGCGCGCGACGTGCGTAAGTAGTGCGCCACCGCCTCGCGCAGCTCCGGCAGGCCCATGGCGTCGCCGTACTGCAGTCCCTGCACGCGCACGCGCCGGGCGTGGCGCGCCATCAGCTTCGACCAGACGTCCATCGGAAAGGAGTGGAGGTCGGGCTGCCCGACCTGAAACGGCCCGAGCGCCGCCGGGGCGCGCTCGTAGCGCGGCAGCGCAGCGGCGAGCGCGGAGACTCGGCGCTCTCCGGCCGGCCGGACGACGCGCGATTCGGTGCGGCCCGGCAGCGACGCGGCGATGAACGTCCCCGCGCCGACGCGCGACTCGAAGTACCCCTCGGCCAGGAGCAGCACGTAGGCATCGAGCACCGGCCGCCGCGAGACGCGAAGCTCTCGGGCCAGCTCGCGCGTCGAGGGAGCGAGCTGCCCCGCGCGGAGCTCGCCGCGGATGATGCGGGCCCGGAACGCTTCGTAGATCTGCTGGTGGAGCGGCTTGGAGAGGCGGCGGTCGACGGCGATCGGGCCGGGGACGCCGCGAAGTGGAGTGGTCATATCGATTCCGTCCAAAGAGGTCATCAACGCGGACCACTTCACCATATATCACTGCGCTATGAGACGACTCTTGATCCTGGCTCTATCCCTCGCGCTGCCGCAGCTCGCGGCGGCGCAGTCGTTCGTGCTTGATCTGCCTTTGAAGAGCCAGCGCGCCGAAGTGGCGCAGCGCATCGGGCTCACCGACGTCACCGTGCGCTACCACCGGCCGCTCGTCGCCGGGCGGAAGATCTGGGGCGAGCTCGTGCCGTACGGCAAGGTGTGGCGGACGGGGGCGAACGTCATCCCGACCATCACCGTCAGCGATCCGGTGACGATCGAAGGGAAGCCGCTCGACCGCGGCACGTACGGGCTGCACACGATTCCGTCGCCGGAGCGGTGGACCATCATCTTCTCCAGGAACTCCACGTCGTGGGGCTCTTTCACCTACGATCCGAGCGAGGATGCGCTGCGCGTCGACGTCACGCCGCGGCCGTCGCCGATGCACGAGGCCCTCACCTTCGACTTCGACGACCTGCAGCCCGACTCCGCGCTCGTGACGCTGCGGTGGGAGACGCTGGCCGTGCCGTTCCGCGTGGCCGTCGACGTCCGCGCCATCGCGCAGGCGCTCATCAAGGAGCAGTTGCGCGGGCAGCGGCGGTGGATGTGGAACACGTGGAACGACGCCGCGGAGTACCTGCTGTCACAGAACATCGCCCTCGACGACGCGCTCGCCTACGCGGAGCGCTCGATCAAAGAGGAGGACCGCTTCGACAACGAGATGACGAAGTCGAAGGTGCTGCGGGCCATGGGACGCGAGGCCGAGGCCGCGGCGGCGGAGCGGCGGGCGAAGGAGCTCAAACGCTGAGCGCGATGCCGCCCGCGCGTAAGGTCTCAAACCAGGTTGCCGTGGGCTGCAATGTTCACGGGCACGCGATGGGCGCCGGCCCAGCCCGGGGGGTTTCCCCCAGCCAACCCCGCCAGCGCTACGTTGTTCCATGTAATCCGAACATTGATGGGGTACGCGCTGGCGTTATGCAGCGCCCCGACCTTGTTCGTATTGGTGATGTGCCCGCCGAATGCATTCTGCGCGCTCTTGATGAACAAGTGCTCGAAGTCGACGTTGTGGTTGTCCAGGACCATGTTCGGCACGGCTCCATAGGCGCCCAGGGCCACGGCGAGCCAGACGCCCGCGCCAAACCCGACGACATTCCGATACCAGACGCGGCCGATGTAGGCGTCGACATTCATCAAGGCCCCCTGCCGTATGCCCAGCTCGAAGCATGCGCCCTGCCTGCCGGCAAACCGGTTTCGGAAATCGTTGGTGATGCCCATATATCTGTTTTCGGGGGCGTAGCTATGGTTATGGATCAGATAGATGCCCGGGTCGTGTGTGAGGGCGGCCGGCAGCGCAGCGGCCCCGGCCCCGGCGGGGATCATCGGATGAAGGGGGATGCCGTTGCTCAAGGCAAAGCAAACACGCGCCACGGTCTCGCTCCTCGTCGGAGCGGTCATTAAACCCGACTCGTAGCAATACTTCAAGCATTCATGCCTGACGTATCTCCGGCGGACGTGCTACTTCCCCCGCGTGTCCACCGCGATCCAGTTCACCTCCCACGTCTTCCCGCCGTCGTCGGAGAACGACTGCTCGAAGCGGCAGGAGTCGGCGGTGATGTCGGAGATCACGAACCGCACCAGCACCGCGCGGCCGTTGAATGTCTCCTGGTCGTAGAACTCGCCGCGGCCGTTGCGGAACTCGCCTACTGTCGGCTGGGTCATCTCGCCGTTCGCTGCGTTTGCGAAGTGGAGGTACCACTGCTTCGACTCCGGATGGTAGAGGCGGAGGTTGATCGCTTCGAGGTGACGGCCGGCGCCGTCGGCGACGAGCTCGACGAGGTTGCCGCGGCCGTTCAGGATCGGGCGCACGACCGACGTCCCCTCCATCTCGATCCACGTGTTCGAGCCGCTGAGCGGACTGAGGAGGCGGCGCAGATGCGTGTGCCACGTCCCGAGCTCGAAGTCGAAGTCGTGCTGCGGGTCGTGCGCCTTCGGCGGCGTCTGCGCCGCGGCCAGGCAACCGAGGAGCGCGTACGAGCCGAGGAGGGCCAGTCTCCGGATTCTCATCGCTCGATTTTGCGAGCGGCGGTGGTCCGGCGACGTGGCCACTTTCCGCGAAACTTAGAGACCACTCATTGCACGGCCGCGTCGTTCGGCGCTTCCTTCAGTCCCCGCTCGATCAGCAGCGGCTCCACCTTCGGATCGCGCCCGCGGAAGGCGCGGTACATCTCCGCCGTGTCTTCCATGCCGCCGCGGGAGAGGATCTGGTCGCGGAACTTCTGCCCGTTCGCGCGGGTCATGCCGCCGTGCTCGCGGAACCAGTAGTAGGCGTCGTCGTCGAGCACTTCGCTCCAGAGGTACGCGTAGTAGGCCGCGGAGTAGCCGCCTGCCCAGATGTGCGAAAAGTACGTCGTCCGGTACCGCGGCGGCACCTCGGCGATGTCGATCTTGAACCCCTTCAGCGCGGCCGGCTCGAACGCGTTCACGTCCTGCAGCGGCGCGCCCGGGGGCAGCGCGTGCCAGGCCTGATCGAGGAGCGCCGCCTCGAGATACTCCGCGGTGGCGAAGCCCTGATTGAACGTGCGCGACTTCTTGAGCTTCGCCACGAGCTCCTTCGGCATCGGCTCGCCGCTCTTGTAATGCTTCGCGTAATTGGCGAAGACCGACGGCTCCAGCGCCCAGTGCTCGTTGAACTGCGACGGGAACTCCACCCAGTCGCGCGGCGTGCCGCCGCTCGTCGGGTACGTCACGCTCGAGAAGATCCCGTGCAGGGCGTGGCCGAACTCGTGGAACATCGTCGTCACTTCGCCGAAGGTCAGGAGCGCCGGCTGGCCGGGCGCCGGCTTCGGAAAGTTCTCGACGTTGTAGTTGACCGTCTTCGTGCCGAGGAGCTTCGACTGCCCGACGAACGTGCTGGTCCAGGCGCCGCCGGCCTTGTTCGCGCGCGCGAACGGATCGAAGTAGAAGATCGCCAGCGGCTTTCCGTCGACGTCGAAGACGTCGAAGACGCGCACGTCGGCCTGATAGACGGGGAGGTCGTGCCGCTCCTTGAAGGTGATGCCGTAGAGCTTCGTGGCGGCGTAGAAAACGCCGTCGCGGAGCACGCGGTCGATCTCGAAGTACGGCCGCACCTGGGCCTCGTCGAGGTCGTACTCCTTCTTGCGCAGCTCTTCGGCGTAGAACTGCCAATCCCACGGAGCCAGCGGCTCGGGGGCGAGCTTCTGCATCCGAGCCGCCTCGCCGGCGGTCTTGGCCACCGTCGCCGGCACCATGTCGGTCATCAGCTTGATGGCGTTCTGCGGCCCCTTGGCCATGTTCTCTTCGAGCTCGTAGGCGGCGAAGTTCGGATACCCGAGGAGCTTGGCGCGCTCGGCGCGGAGCTGCGCGAGGCGGGTCACGATCGCGGTCGTGTCGTTCTCGCCGCCGTGATCGCCGCGCATCGCCGAGGCGCGGAAGAGCCGCTCGCGCACGGTGCGATTTTTCAGGTACGTCTGCGCTGGCTGCTGCGTCGTGTTCTGCAGCGTGATCACCCACTTGCCGGCCAGGTTGCGGCTCTTGGCCGCCTCGGCGGCGGCGTCGATGTCGGCCTGCGGCAGGCCGTCGAGCTCCTTCACGTCGTCGATGACGAGGGCGGAGGCGTTCGTGTCGGCGAGCACCTTCTTGCGGAAGTCGGTCGTCAGCTTCGACTGCTCCTTGTTGAGCGCGCGCAGCGTTTCCTTGTCTGCGTCGGACAGCAGCGCGCCGGCGCGTACGAAGTCTTTGTAGGTGCGCTCCGCGACGTGCTTCTGCTCCGTAGTCAGCGACGCGCGCTGCTCGTAGACGGCCTTCACGCGCGCGAAGAGCTTCGGATTGAGATAAATCGCATCGCGGTGCGCGGCGAGCTTCGGCGCCTCCTCGGACTGAATCTTCTGGATCGTCGGATTCGTGTTCGCCTGCGACATGCCGCCGAAGACGCGCTGCACGCGGCTGAGGAGCGCGCCCGACTTCTCCATCGCCGCGATCGTGTTCGCGAACGTCGGCGCCGCCGTCTCGTTCGCGATCGCCTCGATCTCCGCGATGTGCTGCTTCATCCCCTCTTCGATGGCCGGCTGGTAGTCCGCGTCGTGGATCTTGTCGAACGGCGGCGCGTGGAAGGGGAGGGTGCTCTCGGCGAAGAACGGATTCGTCGCCGTCTGGGCGGCGAGCGTCGAGGCGAAGAGGAGGAGGGCCGCGGTCAGCGTTTTCATCGCCGCGCATCTTATCGAGATCGCGCTGCAGCAAGCGCCGCCGCCTTCCGATACGCCTCATCCGACAGCGTTTTGTTACCGGCGGCCAGGTAGGCCTCGCCGAGGCTGTCGTAGACGTTTGCGGACTCGGGATAGAGCTCGACGTTGATGCGGAACACCTCGACGGCGTCGGCGACGCGGCCGCCTTGCAGCAGGCGGTATCCGAGGGAGTTGAGCGGCGACTCCACCGTGGCGTAGCGGTTCGCGCGATTGGCGCGCCACGCCTCCGCCAGCTCGTGCGCGCGTGCGGCGTTGCCGGCGCGGAGGGCCTCGTCGATCTGCTCGGCGAGCGCCGGCGGCGGGCGCCACTGCAGCGCCGCGTCGAGCGCAGGGTCGGCGCCGTGCGCGTAGTCGTCCCAACGAAGGTCCGTGGCGATGTGCGGCCCCGTCGCGGTGCGCCGGTCGCGCGAGTCGAGGTCCTGCCACCACAGCGCCGAGGCGTAGACCGTGATCTTGCTGTTCGGAAGAACGATGCGCGCGGCGTCGGCGTAGAAATTCGGATGCTCCGCCGTCGGCTCGCCGACGAAGATCGTCTCCGTGTACTTCTCCAGATCGTTGACCAGGTTCTGCGCGGCCGAGAACGTCTTCCGGCCGATGAGCGTGAAGAGCCGCCCGCGGACGTTCGCCTTCGACTTGATGATCGCCAGGAGCAACGGCCGGTTCAGGTAGTTGTTGCCGCCGGTGTTCCAGCGGAGGTCGAGCACCATCCGCTCCACGCGCGGCTGCGCCGACTCGGCGGCGACGCGCTCGGCGAACTGGCGCAGCGGCTCACCCTCCTTGTTCGCCACTTCGTTGAACTGCACGTACAGCGTCTTCGAGGCAGGAAGGTATTCGAGCCAGTAGTAGTCGCCGGTGTTGCGCAGCCAGAGCGGCGGCGTCGCGGGCGTGGCCGCGGCGGTCCAGCCCTCCGGGACGCGCAGCGAGCGCCCGAGGCCGCGCGGGCGGGCGTCGTGGCGCGGCTCGATCGTCGCGGCGACGCTGTGGCCGTCCTTCTCCACTGTGAACCGCGCGCGCATCGTCTCGTCCGCCAATCCCACCGCGCGCAGCACCTCGGGGGTCACAGCGTACGCGGCCACGCGGTCCCGGAAGCCCCACTCGTTGTCGCGCGGAACGAGCGGCCGCAGGCGCTCGAGCGCGTCACCCACCGGCCTGCCGCCGATCTCCGTCACGCGCCCGCCGGCGATCGCGGCGTACGGCGGCGCGGCGGCGTAGACGTACAGCCCGTCGTCGAAGAGATAGAGAGCCAGCGGGTAGTAGCCGAAGCCGATCGTTTCGCTCGTGAAGAGATCGGCGATGCCGGTGTGACCGTCGCCGACCATGGCCACGAGCCGGGACAGCTCGACGATGATCGCGCTGCGGTCGAGCGAGGGGATGCGCGCGTCGAGCGCGGCCACGGCCGCGTCGAACTCCGCGCGCGACATCGTGTGGAACGCGTTTTTGTGCGCCTTCGGCAACTCGACCGCGAGGTGGTGGAGATCGGCGCGCCAGGCCGTGGCGTCATTCGCTGTGACCGCGGTGAAGAAAAGAGCCCACGCCAGAACCGTTTTCATCGTTGCCTCCTCGGTTCGTGAGTTCCCCGAGGCGGAGAAACGTTTCACCACCGAGCTCGGCCTTACGTCACGCGAAATTGCGAGGGGTAGGGATTTCTCGTCGCCGCAACACTCCTCTTCGTCCGCCATGAGCGAATACGTCTACGTCCCCGCAAACCAATTCACCCCCAACAACGGCGGCTGGACTCCGCTCGCCAACGTCACGGCGCTGGCGCAGAACGGCAACCAGTTCGTCTTCACCATGAGCAGCGGCCCGGCGCCGCTTCTCATCTTCCTCACGCCGTCGATCTTCCGCCTGCGCTTCAACCCGACGGCGAGCTACGCGCGCGACGTCTCCGCCGCTGTCGTCAACAGCGACTTCGGCACGGTGAGCGTGACGATGACGGATCAGGGAAGCGAGTTCGTCCTCGACACCGGCACGATCCAGGTGCACATCGCCAAGGCGCCGTACGCGCTCTCCGTCTACCGCAACGGGCAGCTCCTGCACTCCGACACCAAGACGAACAACGTCGTCTACATCCCGAACCAGCAGGTCGTCGCCAACTTCAAGATCGCTCCGCCCGGCGCGCTCTACTACGGCTTCGGCGAGAAGGCCGGCTCCACGCTCGCCAAGAACAACTTCGACATGACCTTCTTCAACTGGGACAACTTCGAGTACGGGCAGGGGAACGTCGGCGGCGAGGGCGGGGGGCCCCTCAACCCGTCGGAGCCGCTCTACTGCTCCGTGCCGTTTCTCATCGAGACCAATCCGACGCCCGCGAGCGGCGCGCGCTACAGCTACGGCATCTTCTTCGACAACCCGGCGCAGACGTACATCAACGTCACGGCGAACGACTACAGCGACATGTCCGGCAAGGTCTACTTCGGCGCGCTGTACGGCGACCTCAATCTCTATTTCATTTATGGCGCCGAGGTGCCGGACGTCATCGACGGCTACACGTCGCTGACCGGCCGGCCGTCGATGCCGCCGAAGTACGCCCTCGGCTATCACCAGGGCTGCTACGGCTACTGGAACGCGGCGAAGGTGCTCGAGGCCGCGCAGGCGTACCGCATCGCCGGGATTCCGTGCGACGGGCTGCACATCGACGTCGACTTCCAGGACGACTACCGCACCTTCACGAGCAGCGACGTGAAGTTCCCCGACGTCCCCGGCTTCCTCGGCATGCTGCACGCCATGGGCTTCAAGTGCAGCACGAACATCACCCCGCTCATCAGCACCGTCGACGACGACGGCCAGGCCAAAAACTACGCGGCGCTCACGAGCGGCCTCCAGCTCGGCGGCACGCCGCCCGGCGCCTTCATCTACAACACCTACGCGAACCAGGGCGAGGGGAGCACCACCTTCACCGGCTTCGTCAACTACGGCACGAACACCGGCATCAACCAGACGCAGCCCGTCGGAAGCCAGCTCGGCTCGCACGGCAACTACGCCGACTTCGGGCGCGCCGACGTGCAGACGTGGTGGGGGCAGCAGTACCAGCACCTGGTCGACGTCGGCATGGACATGATCTGGCAGGACATGATGTGTCCGGCCTTCGACGCCTCGAAGAGCATCAACGGCACGTTCCCGCTGAATCTGATGATGACGTGGTTCGGCCAGTTCGTGCCGAACGCGCTGATGCACAACGCCTACGGCCTCCTCATCCTGCAGGCCACGTACGCGGGGATGCAGGCGCTGCGAAAAACGCAGCGGCCGTTCATCATCGCCCGCGGCGGCTACGCCGGCTCGCAGCGCTACGCCGCGAATTGGACCGGCGACTCGGCGTCGTCGTGGGACTTTCTGCTCATCAACGCCGCCGAGGTGATGAACATGGGGATGTCGGGCGTGCCGCTGGCGGGCTGCGACATCGGCGGCTTCGGCAACGCATCGCCCGGTCCGGGGAGCGGCACGACGAGCCAGTTTCAGTACGACGCCACCGAGCAGGTCATCGTCGGCGGCATCACGAACTACGAGCTCCTCACGCGCTGGATGCAGCTCGGCTCGTTCCTGCCGTGGTACCGCAATCACTACGACGGCTACACCAAGGAGTTCCAGGAGCCGTACCGCTACGGCGAGCCGGTGCCGGCGAACTGCCGCTTCTACGTTCAGCTGCGCTACGCGATGATCGACGTCTATTACAGCGCGATGTGGGAGTCGTCGCAGACGGGGATGCCGATCGCGCGCGCGCTTTTCCTCAACGATCCGGCCGACCCGCAGGTCTACACGAACGCCGACACGCAGTGGGTCGTCGGGAACGACTTCCTCGTGGCGCCGATCGTCGCGCAGCACGACACGGCCAGCCCGCCGACGCCGCCGGTGCGCAACGTCTATCTCCCGGCCGGCTCGCAGTGGTACTCGTTCGTCAACAACACGCAGCCCCTCGGCGCGCCCGTCAACGGCGGCACGCTGATCGCGAACTGGTACGCGCCGCTGACGGGCAATCCGCTCTTCCAGGTGCCGATGTACGTCCGCGCCGGCGCGATCCTGCCGATGCGCGAGGCCGGACAGCAGTTCATCGATCCCGAGCAGGCGGTACCGATCACGTTCAACGTCTATCCGGGCGCCGACAACGCGTTCGACCTCTACCTCGACGACGGCATCAGCGCGAACCCGGCGCCGTTCCGCCACACGCGCATCAGCCACACCGGCGTGCCGAACGGACAGCAGGTGCGCGTGCAGCGCATCACCGACAATTACACGCCGCCCGAGCCGTTCTACTACGTCAGTTTCCTCGGCACGAATCCGCCGTCGTCGGTGACGGCCGCCGGCGCGGCGCTGCCGGACGTCGGCTCGCCGAATGCACTGGCGGCGTCGGGCGCGAACGCGTTCTACTACAACGCCGGCATCAAGCAGACGTTCGTGAAGATTTTCGACACCAGCGCCGACATCACGCTGGAAGCGTTGTTCTGACGGAGGACCGATGTTCCACAGGACATTCGAAAACAACGCACCGGCGATCTACTTCACCGCGCAGTGGAAGGAGGACGCGTTCGGCAACTTCGTGCCGGGGCAGATCGTGCAGATCGCCTACGACCCGAACCGCCTGCCGAACGAGCGCTCCACGTATAACGGCGCCCCGACGTGGTCGATCGTCGTGTTCTATCAGTTCTCCGCGAACGGACCAGTCGAGAGCAAGCCGCTGTCGATGCCGGCCGGACCGCCGCCGCCGCGCTACTCGAACGATCCGACCGAGGCCACGCTGATGCGGACCTCGATCGCGATTCCGGAGGACGCCGAGGAGCTGATCGTGTGGTTCCTCAACAGCGGGCGCTCGGGGATGGAGTATTGGGACAGCGACTACGGCGCGAATTACGTCTTCCGCTTCACCGCGATCGACATTCAAGGCGAGGAGGCGAGCGTCAGCTCCGATCCGCAGACGCCGTTCAGCGGCTTCAATGTCTCGTTGTCCGCGCTGCCGGTGGTTTCGAACGTCGTGGTGAGCTTCGACGTCGCCAGCAACCCGCCCGACCAGCCCTTCGGCGGCACGTTCCCGATGATCGCCGGCGCGCTCGACGAGAACGGCCGGCGCCCGTGGTCGGAGGCCGGCATCCCCGTGCCGTACGGCGCGCGCGTCCGCTTCTCGTTTCTCTATGACGTGGGCGGGCGGACGTTCGTCGACGACAATGACGGGACGTACTTTTGGGCGCCGAAGCCGCTGCCGCTCAATGAGCCGGCGAAGTTCGCGAGGATGATGGGGGGGCGGTAGGGAGCACTGCTCGCGCGGCGCGGAACCATGCTCGCGGAGCGTGGAGCCATGCTCGTGCGGCCTCGGTACACGTGCACGCGCGGTGCGGGGCGTGCTCGCGCGGCGTCGAGCACGTGCACGCGTGGCGTGGAGCAGTGCTCGCGCGGCATGGAGCCATGCTCGCGCGGCGTGGAGCAGTGCTCGCGGGGTGCGGAGGCATGCTCGCGCGGCATCGAGCACGTGCTCGCGTGGTGTGGAGCAGTGCTCGCGCGGCATGGAGCACGTGCACGCGGGCTGTCGAGCCATGCTCGCGCGGCGTGGCGCACGCGCACGCGTGGCGTGTAGCAGTGCACCGCGCGCCGACGCTTCGGTAAGATGCGACGGATGAAGACCGCCACCATCCTCGCCGTTCTTGCCGCCGCCGCTGCGTACGGGTGCGCGTCGTCGACGGGGCCGCGCGCGCAGGACGCGTGCGGGCTCTTGAGCAAAGACGAGCTGCGCGCCGTGCAGGGCGAGGAGTTCTCGCGCACGCACC
The DNA here is from genome assembly GCA_035276475.1 of Thermoanaerobaculia bacterium. GTDB lineage: Bacteria > Acidobacteriota > Thermoanaerobaculia > Gp7-AA8 > Gp7-AA8 > DATDFB01. The sequence goes on from DATELQ010000115.1 coordinate 45,331, forward strand.
TGACGCCGTCCGCGACCGGCTCGCAGTGCTTTTACGAGCTGCCGGCGTTCGTCAACTCGGTCAGCGTCGATTGGATCCGCGAGGGGCGGGAGGTGTGGGAACGGATGTTCGAGGGGGGCGAGCGCGGGGAGAAGGAAGCGGGCGAGGAGAAGCGGCCGCCGCCCAAGCGCATCGGCGGCGTCGGCGACGAGGCCTTCTGGGTCGGCAACCGCGCCGCCGGGTCGCTCTATGTCCGGCGGAGAGATGCCGTCGTGCGCGTGAGCGTCGGCGGCAAGGGGACGGAAGAGGAGAAGATCGAGCGCTCCAAGCGGCTGGCCGCCGATGCCCTTCGCCGCATTTGACGCGATGAAGCAGCGGGCCTTGCTGGTTTTCCTCGGCGCGGTCTTCGTGCTCAAAGCGACCGTCGCGCTGCAGTTGGACCGCCATCCGCTGCTCCAGCCGGAGACCGGTCTCGACACCACCGCCTACGTCGCGCTGGCCAAGCGCGTCGCTGCGGGTGACCTCGCCCTAGGGCCCGGCCTCTACTACGTCGCGCCGCTGTACATCTACTTCCTGGCCCTGATCTACGCGGTGACGAAGTCGTTCACGGCGGCGCGGCTGGTGCAGGCGGCGCTCGGCACCGTGGCGGTGGGGCTGATGTTCGCCATGGCCCGCGACTGGTTCGGCCGACGCGCGGCGTGGTTCGCCGCCGTGCTCGCGGCGCTCACCGGCGTCTTTACCTACTACGAAGCGCTGATCCTGCAGTCGTCGCTCGACGTGTTTCTCGCCGCGCTCGCACTCTGGCTCCTGGCCAAGCAGCGCTGGCTCCTCGCCGGCGCCGCCTTCGGCATCGCCGCGCTGAACCGCCCGAACATGCTCGTCGCCGCCGTGCCGATCGCGCTGCTCCTCATCGCCATGCGCCGATTCAAGCCGGGCGTCCTCCTGCTGGCGGGCGTCCTGGCGGGGGTGGCGCCGGTGGCGATGCGCAACGTCGTCGTGGCGCGGCAGTGGTCGCTCGTCTCGTCGCACGGCGGCATCAACTTCTACATCGGCAATGGCCCGGGAGCGACCGGCTACTTCCACGCCGTCCCCGGCATGCGCTCGACGATCGAGGGGCTGGCACAAGATGCGCGCCGCGTCGCCGAGGGGGCTACGGGGCGGAGGCTGACGGACGCGGAGGTGTCGGCGTACTACACCGGCGCGACGTGGTCGTGGATCCGCCAGCATCCGGGCGCGTGGGTGGCGCTGCTGCTGCGCAAGACCTACGGCGTCTTCAACGCCGCGCACGTCTCCACCCCCTTCAGCTACACCTTCTACGCCTACGACGCCGGCACGCTGCTGCGATTCTGCTTCGTCGGGCCGTGGCTCCTGATTCCCTTGGGTGTGTTCGGGCTTCTGCTCGCCAAGCCGAGGGTCTGGATGCTATTCGTCCCGGCCTACGCCGGCTCGATCGTGCTCTTTTTCATCACCGAGCGATACAAGCTGCCGCTCTTCGTACCGATGGCCGTCGGCTCCGGCGCCGCGCTCGATTGGCTGACCCGCCATTTCGACGTGAAGCGCGGCGCCGCGCTGGCCGCGCTCTTCGTCGCCGCGAACTGGCCGCTCCATCTCGACGATGGGCGCGCCGAGGAGCGGACGCGCATGGCCGAGTACTACGCCGGGCGCGGCGACGTGGCGGAGGGCGAGCGGTGGACGGCGCTGGCGCTGGCGATGGCGCCCGATCCCGCGGCCGTCGACGTCCGCGTCGGCGGGCAATACATCAACAGCCGTCAGGCCCAGCCGGCCATCGATCATCTCCGCGCCGCGGATCAACTCCATCCCAACGACGCCCGCACCGAGTACCTCCTCGGCCGCGCACTCCTCGGCGGGGGACGTCCGGCCGAGGCGGCGCCGGTGCTCCAACGCGCGATCGATCATCATGTCGATGTTCCGCTGGCCGGCTACGACCTCGCGGTGGCGCTGCAACAGACGGGAGACCTCGCGGGAGCGGCGAAGGCGCTGCGCGCCGTCGTGCCGCCGCCCGATACGGACGTCGAAGTCTTGCTGCAGCTCGGCAAGCGCGCCGGCGAGATCAATGCGCCCGATCTGGCCGAGGTGTTTTTCCGGCGCGCGGTGGCGGCGGCTCCGCGCCTCGGGCGCGCGCACCACTTGCTCGGCCTGGCCTTGCTGGTGATGCGCCGCTACGACGAGGCGGCGGTGGAATTCACGACGGCGCTGCAGCTCGATCCGAACAATGCCGATGCGCGTGCGGCGCTCGCGTATTGCGAGCGCCGTCGCGTCACTGCACGCTGACCGACCCCGACGTCACCGGCGCGGCGGGCAGCGTCGTGCTGCCGAGGGCCAGCGTCAGGCTCCATGTGCCGTTGGTGGCCTTGGCCACGGTGACGGCGAAGGGGAGGGAGGCCGGCGCGGTGCCGTCGCCCAAGTCCAGCGTGCACGTGCCGGAGATCGTCGGGACGCCGAGGAGCGTCGCCGTCGCCGAGCTGGCTTTCCCGACCACGCGGATGCGGCGCGACTGCGCGCCGAGGAGCGTGCCCTGGAAGTCGCCGGACGCTGTGCCGTCGGCGGCCATGGCCACGCCGAGGCCGAAGCGCATGCTACTGAGCGAGACGCCGCTCAGCGTCGCGCCGGCGGGAAACGTCGCCGCGCCGGCGCCCGTCACTGATGTCGGTGCGACCGTCTGCCCGAGGGCAGTGAGGGACGTCGCTGCGATCGCGAGGAAGAGAATCAGTGTTTTTTTCATGGTCGTCGTCCTCATCAGTGAATCTGAATGTTGCCTGAAGTGATCGGCGCGCCGCCACCCTGCACCGGCTCGCCGGAGACGGCGATGGAGAAGCGGTCCGTGCCGGCGCCGGGCTCGCCGTTGTCCTCGATCGTCACGGTGAACGTGCACGGCGCGCCGTTCTTCGTACCGGTGCCGGAGAACGTGGCCATCGTGCCGGAGATGTTGAGCGATGTGATCGACGTGCTCTTCACCGTCATTCCGGTGGCGCTGTTGTAGTAGTCGAGCTGGCCGGAAGCCGTGCCGTCGGCGAGATCGCGCTTGATGTTGAAGCCGAAGTTGGCGATGCCGTCGGGGTTGTTGACCTGCACCTCGCCGGCGCCCGTCACCTTGGCCGCTCTCCCGGCGTTCGGCGTGACGGTGATCGTCACCGTGGCGACGTTCGAGTCGGCCGCGCCGTCGTTCGCCTTGTAGGTGAACGAGTCGGTGCCCTTGTAGGCGGTGGCCGGCGTGTAGGTGAACGAGCCGTCGGCGTTTAGGGTGAGGGTGCCGTGGGACACGCCGCTGACCAGCACCGCGGTGAGCGACGGGCTGTCGACGTCGCCGTCGTTGGCCAGGACGCCCGGCGCGGGGACGGTCAAGGTGGCGTTCGGCTTCACGGCGTAGGCGTCGTTGACGGCGACGGGGGGATCGTTGACCGCGGTGATGGTGAGGGAGACGGTGGCGACGTTGGAGTCGGCGCTGCCGTCGTTCGCCTTGTAGGTGAAGCTGTCGGCGCCGTTGTAGTTCGCCGCCGGCGTGTACGAGAACGAGCCGTTGGCGTTGAGGGTGAGGGTTCCGTGCGCCGGGCCGCTGACGAGGACGGCGGTCAAGGCGTTGCCGTCAACGTCGGTGTCATTGGACAGCACCCCCGGTGCTGCCACAGTGAGCGCCGTGTCCTCGGCCGTCGCGTACGAATCGTTGGACGCAACCGGCGCGTCGTTGACTGCCGATACGGCGATCGACACGGTGGCGACGTTGGAGTCGGCCTTGCCGTCGTTCGCCTTGTAGGTGAAGGCATCGGGCCCGTTGTAGTTCGCAGCCGGCGTGTAGGTGAACCCACCGTTCGCGTTGAGCGCCACGGTGCCGTGGGCCGTTCCGCTGACGAGCGTGGCGGTCAGTGCGTTGCCGTCGGCATCGGTGTCATTGGCCAGCACGCCCGGTGCGGCCACAGTGAGCACCGTATCCTCGGCGGTCGTATAGCTGTCGCCGTTCGCGACGGGGGCGTGATTGGCGGTGCAGTTGCCGACGAGCGTGTAGCTGCCGTTGTCGGTGATGTCGGACGACGCGGCCTGGCTGCGCGGCCCGGCGTCGGGGTGGATGTAGAAGGTGCGGACGTTGAGGGCCGAGAGGGTCTGCCCCGGATGAGCGTTCTCGGCCTTGCTGGTCGAGAGCACGATGCGGATCTTGCCGGTGAGCGGATCGTAGCTGCCGCTGTCGGCGTCGCCGAGGCGCGTCGGCGTGTTGATGTTCGGATCGGTGATCTGGCCGGAGGAGCTGACCTTGCCGTATTCGTAGGAGAGCGCGCCCGTGGCGTCGGACTTCATGGCCACGTACATCCGGTCGAAGCCGGTCTCCGGGACGATCTTGTTCCAGATGATGAACCACTGCGTGCTCGGCGGCACGAGGTTGACCGGCGACGGCTTCACATAGAGGGTGAAGACGAGCTGCTGCGCGCCGCCCAAGTCGGGCTCGGCGACGTAGAGGCCCTGGATGTTGACGCGCGGATCGGGCGGCGTGTTCTGGCCGGTGTCGTTGTCCGCTCCACTCGTGCCGACGATGTCGCTCACGGCGAGGATGCCGGGCTCGTGGCAGGAATCGGCCGGGACGACCGGCGTGGCCTCGCCGCAGTACGGACCTTCGCCGCGCGCGTTGATGGCCGTCACGCGATACGAGACCGCCGTGCCGGGAGCGACGTTGCTGTCGTCGTAGCTGTTGCCGCTCGAGACCGCGAGGAGATTGAACGCGCCGGTGCCGGTGCGCTTGTAGAGCTTGAAGCTCGTCACCGGCGAGCCGCTGTGATCGGGCGTCGACCAGACGACGTGATTGCCGTTGCTGGCCACCACGGCGCTGACCTTCGGCGCCTTCGGGACGCTCGGCTCGACCGGGTCGAACGCCGCGAACATCCGCTTGCCGCCGCTCTGGCGGGCGATGGCGTTCTTCGCGGTGGCGTCGTTCGGACCGCCATTGATGCACTGCGGGGTGATGCAGCCGTCGGCGAAGCCGATGAGGACGCGCCCTTCCTTGTCGATGGTGGCGTCGAAGAAGTCGAGGAGGTTGCGCAGCCCCGCCGTGCAGTCCGGACCGCCGGCGCAGATGGCGCCGCGCTGCACCGGATCGTTCGGCGTCAGATCGCTCGTGCTCCACGTCTGGCCGCCGTCGAACGTCGTGGCGAGATAGAGGTGCCACTCGCCGTTGTACGTCGGGCTCTGGTCGTCGCCATCGGTCGGAGTGCCGAGGAATGCGAAGGCGGCGCGGCCGGCGTCTCCGGCGACGACGGCGGGGAAGGCCGTCCGCTCGATGTGGAACGCCGCGCCGACGTCGACCGGCGTGCTCCACGTCTGCCCGCCGTTGTGCGAGGTGGCGATGCGCGGATGGCGATCGTGATCGTCCATGCCGAAGTAGATCGCGCCGTCCTTGCCGATGGCGACCGAGGGATCCCAGTTGCCGTCGGCCGTGCCGGGAATCGGCGAGGAGGTCCACGTCACGCCGTTCGTCGACGAGATCGCGAGCCCCTGCGTCGTCCCCGTGGCGCCGCAGAAGCGGTGCGGCACGTAGACCGTGCCGTCGGGACCGACTTTTACGTGGCCGTGGATGCCGCCGCCGCATTGCGTGCCTGTGTTCGCGGTGGCCACGGCCGGGCCCCACGTCAGGCCGCCGTCGAGACTGATCGAGCAGTTCGCCGGAACGGCGTTGAGGAGATCTTGCGAGCAGTAGTAGACGGCGTTCTTGTAGACCGCGCCCGGAGGCAGCGGCGCGTGGAACGGTCCGCCGCCGATGGTCTGGTGATCGACGCCGGAGGGGATGCCGGAGGGGACGGTGGGGATGATGGTCTTGCCGTCGTCGTCCGTGGCGTCGGTCCCGCTCTGGAGCGGGGTGAGTCCGAAGAGCTGGGAGATGAGCGTGCGGCCGGTGTCGTGGTCGGTGAAGAGGATCGGATCGCCGTAGACGCGCGGCGAGCCGGCGGCGAGGAGATTGGCGGTCTTCTCCCACACCGCGTCGGCGGGGGAGGGGCAGTCGCTGCAGGTCACGCGCAGCGCCGCGGCGCCGAGATTCGTGACCGAGGCGCCGCCGCCGAAGCCGCCGAAGCTCATGATCGTGCCGCCGTTGCCGGTGGGTCCGGCGCTGTTGCTGAAGACGCGCTCGCTCTGCCAGTTGACGCCGATGGAGGGCTCGCCCCAGCCGTCGCCTAGGCTTGGCGGCGCGGTGAGGATGTCGAAGCGCGGCGTGCCGGCGAGCGACTGATTGACGGTTTGTGTGATCGCCGTCGACGTGCTGGGGGCGAAGGTGGCGTTGCCTTGGTACGTCGCGGTGACGGAGTGCGCGCCGGCCGCGAGCGAGGAGGTCGAGAACGTGGCCGTGCCGGCGGAGAGCGTGCCGCTGCCGAGCGTGGCCACGCCGTCTTTGAAGGTGACGCTGCCGGTGGCGGTCGACGGCGAGACCGTCGCGGTGAAGGTGACGGCCTGGCCGGTCGTCGACGGATTGGGCGAGGAGGTCAAGGACGTCGTCGTCGGCGTCTGCGTGCCGGTGACGGTCACGCCGGCCGTGCCGGTGATGGAGCCGTCGGTCGCAGTGATCGTCTGCGCTCCCGCCGTTCGCAGCGTGACGCTGAACGTGTGCGCGCCGGCGTCGGCTGCGGTGAAGGTGTAGTCGGCGGGCAACGACGCCGCGGCGTCGGAGCTCGTAAAGTGCGCGGTGCCGCGGTAGCCGCTCGAGGCGGCGTTGGCGGCGTCGAGCGCCGTGACCGTGACGTTGATCGAGGTGCCGGGGGTGGAGCTCGACGGCGCGGCGACGCTGTAGTGCGTCACCGGATTCGCCGGCTTGCACGACAGGTTGCCGTGCAGCGTGTAGGTGCGCGAGCCGCCGTTGTTCGTGTTCGCGTCGGTGTTGACGGTGCCGCCGTTGCCGATCGCGCCGGCGAGCTGCTGGCTGGCGATGGAGACGTTCGAGAGGACCATGCCGGGCTGCAGCGAGACGTCGAACTGGTGCGCGCCGGTGACGTCGTTGAAGCCGAGCGTCGTCTGCGCCTTCACCTTCATGACGATCGCGCCGGCGGCGGTGTAGGAGCCGGTCACCGCGCCGTTGGGATTGCCCTGCGTGGTGTTGCTCGTGCCGGTGTAGCCGTAGTCGAACTCCGGCGTGGTCGGGTCGAGATTCTGGCTGCCGGTCGTGTCCATCTGCAGGAACATCGTCCGCGGCGTGCCGCCGGTGTCGTTCACCGTGAAGCTCACGCGCCACATCCCGTTCGGCGGGATGGGGGCGTTGAGATTCGCGACGTTGAGCGTGAACGTGACGGACTTGTCGCTGTCGGCCGTGTACGGCTCGGCGATCTTGAGCGACTGCACGTCGAGCTGGGCGAAGCCGGTCTGGTCGCCGGCGGGATCGGTGGTGACGGTCGTGCCGGGCAGCGTGCACGACGGATCGCTGCCGCCCGTGTTCGGCTTGCAACCGAGGTTGCCGCCGGTGGTGTAGCTGCCGCCGCCGTCGGTGTCGTCGACCGGGACGTTGAGGCCCGTGCCGACGCCGCCGGCGAGCATCGACGTCGCGCCCTGGATCGACGAGAGGACCGTGCCGACGCCGGAGAGGTTGGCGTCGAAGACGTGCGCTCCGGTGGCGGCGTCGCCGAACGGCAGCGCGTTCGTGGTCACGAGCTTCAGGGTGATGGTGCCGTCGGAGGTGTAGCCGCCGCTCACGATCTGCGGGCAGTTGTTGGCGAAGCACTGCCCGACGTCGATGTTGTTGGCGTCGTCGTGCCAGCCGTAGCTGAAGTTCGCCTGCGACGGCAGGTCGGTCGTATTCATCTGCACGAAGAGCTGGCGCGAGGTTCCGCTCGTGTCGCGCGCGTTGAAGTAGACGGTCCAGCTGGAGTTCGGCTGGAGCGCGCCGGTGAGGTTCGCCACTTTGAGGGTGAAGGTGAGCGAGTGCTCGGCGTCGTTGAGATACGGCTCGGCGACGTACACCGACTTGAGGTCGAGCTGCGCGTTCGCCGTCGGTCCGCCGGTCTGATCGCCGTTCGCGTCGGTCTGCACTTGCAGGCCGGGCAGCGTGCAGCCGGTCTGGGTCTCGTTGTCCACGATGGTGAGGACGGCGCTCGGGACGACGCCGAGGGTGGCGCCGCCGGTGGGGCTGCTCAGCGCGAGGTTGACAGTCTCCGAAGGCTCGACGGCGGTGTCGTCGAGAATGGCGACGGTGAACGTCTTCGACGAGGCGTTGCCGTCCGCCCACGTCAGCGTTCCGCCGGCGGCGGTGTAGTCGCTCCCCGCCGTGGCGGTGCCGTTCGACGTCGCATAGCTGACGCTCACCGCGCCGACGCTGCCGCCGACGCGGTCGACGGTGATGGTCGCCGTCGCGCTTCCCTCGTTCGTCGAGTACGTCGCGGAGCTGAACTGCAGCGATCCCGGCGAGATGGTCTCGACCGGATCGAAGCGCGCGAACATCCGCTTGCCGACGGACTGGCGGGCGATCGTCGCCCACACCGACTTGGCCGTGCTGGCCGGATTCGTGGCGCACGTTCCGGTGCAGCCGTCGGCATAGCCGACGACCACGCGGCCCGCTTCGTCGACCGAGGCGTCGAAGAAGTCGAGGAGGTTGCGGCAGGAGTTCGAGCCGCCGCCGAGCCAGATGCAGCCGCGCTGCACGGGGTCGGGCGAGGCTTTGACGGTCGTCCAGGTCTTGCCGCCGTCGAAGGTCGAGGCGACGTAGAGGTTCCACACACCATTAAAGGATGCGTCCTGGAACGCGCCGGCTGCCGGCGTGCCGTGGAAGGCGAACGCGGCGCGATTGGCGTCGCCGGCCACGACGGCGGGGAAGACGGAGTTCTGGATGCCGAAGGGCGTGCCGACGTCCGTAAAGTACTCGCCGTTCGGGAAGCGGTCCCACGTCAGCCCCTTGTCGTGCGTGACGGCGATCTTCGGATGGCCGTCGCCGTCCGCGAAGCCGAAGTAGACGGTGCCGTCGGCGCCGATGCCGATGGAGGGATCGCTGTCGCCGCCGGAGCTGCCCGGAACGGTGCGAATGGCCCACGTCACGCCGTTGTCGCTCGACACGGCGAAGCCCTGCCGCCCGGTGCAACCGCGGTTCGGCACGTAGGCGGTGCCGTCGACGGGCGAGACCTTGATGTGCCCGTGGAGGCCGCCGCACTGCGTGGTCCACATCGGCACGGAGGGGCCGAACGTCTGCCCGCCGTCGAGGCTGATGGCGCACAGGGCCGGTCCGGCGTTGCTCTGCGCGCAGTAGTAGACGCCGTCCGGGTAGGCTGGGCGGGGGATCGACGGATCGCGCGTGAGCGGCGGCGCGAACGGCCCGCCGCCGTAGGTCTCGTGATCGATGCCGGCCGCGATGCCGGAGCCCTGCGATGGAATCCACGTGGCGCCGTCGTCGTCGGTGTATTCAGTCGTGCAGAACGGCGTCAGCCCTTCGAGTTGGCCGGCGAAGGTTCGCCCGGCCGTCGAATCGGTGAAGAGGATCGGATCGGCATAGGCGCGCGGCGAGGTGGCGATGTGCTGGTTGACGCCGACGTTCGTCCACGTCGCGCTCGGCGGGACGGCGGCGTCGTTGAAGTTGGTGACGCGGTAGGTCTTGAGCGATCCGCCGCCGGCGAACATGACGGCGCCGGTCTTCCAGTTGACGCCGATGGACGGCTCGCCGAAGTCGCTGGTGCAGGTCTGGCCGGTCGGGCAGGGGAAGGTGGCGTAGGCGACGTTGGCCGTTCCGGTGGCCGGCACGCTCGGCGCCTTGTGCTTCAACTGCGCGCTGGCGGTGTAGCTCGTGCCGCTGGTGTCGGCGATGGGGGAGAAGGGGAAGGCGGCGATGCGGTAGGTCCCGGCGGCCGGCGCGTCGAGGAGCACGAACTCCTGCGCCCCCGTGCCGTTGCCGGAGCCTTTGAGGTAGGTGCCGTTGGGGCCGTAGACTTCGACGTCCCAGTCGCCTTGCGGGAAGAGGGCGATCTCCACGACGTAGGGGCCGAAGGACGCCGGCGGCGGGGTCACGGTGAGGGCGAAGTTGTCGCAATTGCTTGCGTTTGCCCCCGCGCAGCGCGGCGAGTTGAGGAGGTCGGGATTGGCCGGCATGATGCCGCCGCTCCAGTTGACGGCCGGACTGGTCTCCGAAACGCTGCCGCTCGGCGGTGTCGCGGCAGAGAGGGCGCCCGCGACCAGAAGAAGGGAGAGGAGAACGAAGGCGACTGGGCTCCAACGAACACTCTTCATAAATATCCCCACCTGTTGCGGCCGCTGCCGCGCCGTTAACCGGGAGTGGTATAGCCTATTGTGGTTGATTACGCAACCAGAAGTTGGTTGTAATGCCACCTTCTCTCGGAGGTAGCGCTGCACGCAAATCGCATGCCGTGCGCTAGAATTGGGGGTGGGTGGCCCGGGTTTGGCGCCGCCGGACGATTGTCCACGACGCTGGAGATCGACGAAGATGAGCCTGAACGATGAAGCCAACGATCGCGTGGCCCGCTGGTAGTTGCGCCGCGCTGCTGACGCTCTGCCTGACGATCGCGGCGCCGGCGGCGCGCGCCGCGGACGA
>DATELQ010000116.1:0-23513 GCA_035276475.1 Thermoanaerobaculia bacterium
CCCGGCGAAGTCGTCCTGGCCCGACGCCGGCTCGGCATTGCCCAACGCGCCGCCCGGCGTGCGGAATTGGCCATAGGCGAGCACGCAGCCCGGATCGGCGAACGCTGCGCGAAGCTGGGACAGCGCCGTGCGGTCGGCGAGCCGCTCCGGCGCGGAAAGCGGGAGCACTACGGCGTCGCCGGCCTCCTCTTCGCGCACGGCGTCGTCGAGACACGCCTCCGCGCCGCGCGCGGCGTCATGGCGGACGAACGAGATCCGCGGATCGTCGAGCGGCAGCCGGGATCGTAGATCGCCGGCGGAGCCGTCGTCGACGAAGAGCGCGCGCCACTCGGCGAAGTCCTGCTGCAACAGGCTGTCGATGCAGTCGTCGAGCTCCGGCCCCGGATCGCGCACGACGACGACGAGGCGCAGCGGCCCCGGCTCGACCGTGAGCTCGCTCTTCGGCGCCAGTGCGTCGACGCTGTAGCGGCGGTTCCGGATCACCAGGTCGACGAACTGCGGCGGCAGTTTCCCGCCGCGCAGCAGGGCGTTGCTCGTCTCCACCGCGGTCTTGACGTCGCCGATGTAGTGCGACGCCACGGCGTACTCCACGGCGATGTGGAAGGTGTACAGCGGCCGCTCCACGAACAGCCGCGCCGGCGACGGCGGCGGAATGGCCATGCATCGCGAGAGAAACAGATGCGAGACGCGGTACTCCTGCTTCGCCTGATAATGCATGGCGATGCGGAACAGCGGCCCGGCGCGGTCGGGAGCGCTCTGGTACGCGGCCAGGTAGGCCTCCAGCACCTCCGGCCACGGCGCCTGCATCCGCTCCTTGATCTGGGCGATCTGGTAGAGCGAGAACCAGACTTCGTCGGGCCATCCCTGCATGCCGGCGCGCCGCGTGTAGTGACGGAGCGCGAGCTCGAAGTCGCCGGCGTCGCGGTAGCTCTGTGCGAGATAAAAAACGGTGCGCGCGTTGTCCGGCTCCTTGAGCAGCGCCTGCTCGAGGGCGATGGCATCGCGGCGATAGGTGAGCGGATCGCGGGCGCGGGCGCCGTCGTGGCGCGGCACGATCGTAAGCCCGAGGAGGCCGGCCTCGACGAAGGGCTCGGCGCACGTGACGTACTCGTGGACCACGCCTTCGTAGCGCCACGGCTTGCCGTCGCGAACGATCAGCCGCCGCGTGTACGAGCAGCCGGCGTACTGCACCACGACCGAGTAGGCGTCCGCGGTGAGCGGTCCGAGGACGAAGCCGGGAGTGAGCTCCACGACCTCGTCGGCATCGATGAAGACAATGTAGTCGGCGCGGCCGCGCGCCAGCTCCAGGGCCTCGCTGCGATTGTGCGCGAAGTCGACCCACGGCCGCTCCACGAGCTCTCCCGGCAGGTCCTTCAGCAACTCGCGGATGACGTCCTGCGTGCCGTCGCTCGATCCGGTGTCGACGATCAGCCAGGAGTCGATCAGCGGGCGGACGGAGTCGAGGCAGCGGCGGATCACCGGAGCCTCGTTCTTAACGATCATGTTGAGGCAGATCGTCTGCTTGCTCATGTCGGGAATTCCCTCCATCATACCGCACATGCAGACGTTCCTGAAGCAATACGGCGCCCGCCGCACGGGGACGAACTATCTCCGCTGGCTGATTCAGGCGAACTATCACGCCGACGAGGTCGTGCCGCTCATGCACGTCCTCGGCGACAAGCACTCGCCGCCGCCGCCGTTCGCCGAGCTCTGGCAGAGGGCGCAGACGGCGTCCGATCCGGCCCTGGCTTTCGTCATGAGCGCCACGCAAGCGGCGCCCGCGGATTCCACGAGCCTGGCCAAGCCGGGGCAGCGAAACGAAGTCGAGCGGCTGGCCGCGCCGCTCGCGCGCGCCTACGCGGAGGGAGCGCTCGGCTTTCTGATCTCGATCAAGGACCCATACGCGTGGGCGGTGAGCGTGGCCCGGTTCTGGGGATGGACGAACCGCACCGCGCCGCTCGGCGAGCGGCTGCGCGGCCAGATCGCCGCCCAGTGCCAGGCATTCAACGGCTGCTACGCGGCATGGCTCGACCTGGCGCGGCGGGAGCCGGAGCGCTGCCTGCTCGTGCGTCACGAGGAGCTCGTGGCGGAGCCGGAGCGCGTGCTCGACGCCATCGACGCGAAGTTCGCGCTGCGGCGGCGCGGCGACGCCGTCGTCGATCTTCCCGACGAAGCCGATCAGGTCTGGTGGGATCAGCACGAGGCGGTCAGGACCGGCATCCGATTCGACCGCCAGTACTACTTCGAGAAACGGTACCTGCAGCGTCTGACGCCGGCGATGCTGGAGACGATCGCGGGCGCGATCGACTGGGAGCTCGTCGCGCCGCTCGGCTATGCGCCGGTGGAAACAGCGCCGTGATCGAGCGCCCGGTGATCATCGTCTCCACGCCGCGCGCCGGCAGCACGATGCTGTTCGAGGCGTTGGCGCGCGCGAGAGACGTCTACACGGTCGGCGGCGAGAGCCACGCGGTCATCGAAGGGATCGCCGCCCTGACCGCTCAGAATCGCGGATGGGAGTCGAACCGCCTCACCGCCGCCGACGCCACCGCCGCCGTGGCGCGGAAGCTCGTGGCGCGGTTTCACGTTGCGCTGCGCGACCGCAGCCACCGCCGCGCCTCCGGCCCCGTGCGCATGCTGGAGAAAACGCCCCGCAACGCCTTGCGCCTGCCGTTTCTGCACGCTGTGTTTCCCGACGCGTTCTTCATCTATCTCCACCGCGATGCGCGCGACACGATCAGCAGCATGCTCGACGCCTGGCGCTCGCGGCGCTTCGTGACCTATCCGGAATTGCCGGGATGGAGCGGCCCGCCGTGGTCGCTGCTGCTCGTACCCGGCTGGCGCGCGCTGGCCGGCCGGCCGCTGGCGGAGATCGTGGCGGCGCAGTGGGCCACGGCCACGCGCATTCTCCTCGACGATCTCGAGGCGCTGCCGCCGTCGCAGCGCTGCACGGCGAGCTACGAGCGCCTCGCTGCCGCGCCGGCCGAGGAGATCGCGCGCCTCTGCGCGCTGGCCGGACTGGCGTGGGACGGTGAGCTCCCGGCGCGCCTCCCGATTTCGCGCAGCGCCCTCACCCCGCCCGATCCCGGCAAGGCCCAACGCAACGCCGCGGAGCTCGACGCGGCCCTGCCGGCCGTCGCCGGCGTCGCCGCCAGGGGTAGGAGTTTGATCGCTTGCGATACTCCTTAAGTATGGCGATCAAATATGTCATCGTGGTGATGTTCGAGAACCGCTCGTACGACAACGTGCTCGGCGACCTCGGCGACGCACGCCTCAACGGGATTCCGTCCGGCGCCTCGAATCCCGGCCCGAGCGGGCCTGTCTCCGCCCACAACCAGACGGCCATGACGGCGGTCGGGTCCGGCCCGACATACGCTGCGACGACGATCCCGAACGTCGATCCCGGCGAGTTCTTCGCCGACATGGCCCAGCAGATGATCGGCCTGACTGCAGTGCCGACCTCGGCGAGCGACGCGCCGTGGTCGCACTATTCGCCCGATTCGCCCGAGGCCATGACCGGGTACGTGTGGAACTACTCGCAGCTCGACGGCGACCTCAATCCCATGTTCGCGCTTCAATCGAAGCCGCTGCCGGAGAACCTCCCCGACGTGATGAACTACTTCAACCCGGAACAGCTCCCCGTCACCGCGTTCCTGGCGCGCAACTACGGCGTCTGCGATCAGTGGTTCGCCTCGGTGCCGACGCAGACGTACCCGAACCGCTCGTTCGCCCTTTGCGCCGCGCCCGGCGTGACCGGCGGCGTCAGCTTCATCGACGACGCGCAGTACTTCAAAATCCACGACCTGACGGTGGAGCTCGCCCCCATCCAGGAGCTTCCCTCGATTCTTTCCCAGCTCGACCAGGTCCTCGGCGCGACGGGTGCGCCCGGTCCGTTCTGGAAGGTCTACTTCCACGATTATTCGATCAGCTTCGATACGCTCCCCTACGTGCGGTCGAAGGCGACCAGCGCGTCCAACATCAACGTCGCCACGTTCGACAACGCCGATTGGCAGGGGGCAACACCCAAACAGTTCGACGCGACCGGCGCCGTCACCTCGACATTCGTCGAGGACCTGAACAACGGGAAGCTCGCGCCGTTCTCATTCATCGAGCCGCGCTACTTCGACAATTACGCGCCGACGTCGCTCCCACCGAACAGCAATCATCCCGGCACGGCCAAAAAGTTTCTCGTCTTATCCGGCACCCAGGCGCCGATCGACGCCGCCACCGGTGAAGTGTTTCTCCTGCAGCTGTACAACATGCTCCGGAAAAGCCCGCAGTGGGACGACATGCTGCTCATCGTCACGTACGACGAGCCGGGCGGCATCTGGGACCACGTCCCGCCGCAGGCGGCGAAGCCGCCCGGCGACGGCGTCCCGCCGGCGCAATTCGACGACGATCCCGCGGCCACAGGGTTCGACTACTCCGTCTTTGGCGGCCGCGTGCCGGCGATCGTGGTCTCGTCGCAGATCGCTCCCGGCAGCGTCGTCCGCGCCAAGACGTCGTTCGACCACACCTCGATCATCAAGACCGTGCGCGAGGCGTTTCTCCCTCCCGGCACGACCGGCCTGAATGCTCGCGACGAGGCCGCGCCGAGCGTTCTCGGCAGCCTCACCGCCACCGAACCGAATCCGACCGGTGTTTTCGAAGGGCAGATCGTCGCCGGCCCGCAGTCGCTCTACTTCGAATACCCTCTGAAGGACGGTCCCCAGAGCATCTTCGCCAGCGCCGGTCCCGGCTATCCCCTCGGCGTCTCCGCCACGCCGGACGGCCAGTGGCTCTCGTTCAGCGTGACCGGCCCCCCGACCGCGCTCACGATCAACGTCCAAGCGACCCCCTCCGGCATCGAGCATAAAGACACGTTCTACGGCACCTTGAACATCTTCAGCACCGGTGCGACGGCGGCGGCGAACTCGCCGGTGAAGATTCCGGTGCAGTTTCATGTGATTCTGCACCTGTAGCTGCAGACGCAGCCCTCATCCGCGCCACCCACCAACGGCTGGTCAGCCGTGGGTTGTCGCGCGTCAGCGGGGCGTAGCGGTCGAGCCATTCCGCGAGAGCGCGCTCGTCGATGCGCGTCCAGTCGCGGACGGGGACGACGGCCAGTCCTTCATAAAGCGAATCGAACGGCGACGCCGGGACGAGAACGATGTGGCCGAGGGCCAGCGCCTCCCAGGTGCGGTGGCAATCGGGTCCGGCGCCGTGCGGGCTGACGACGAACGCAAATTCGCCGCGCCGCCGGAACATGGCATTGCGCGGCAGCTGCCCGGGCTGCACGACGGCCAGCGGGTTGCCGCGCAGACTGGCGATGATCCCCGGCCGGCCGCCGTAGGACGAGCGGGAAAGGAAGTCGAGATACAGGCGCGGCGCGCGCTGTTCGACAGGCCGGAGGGATTCGGCGATGGCCAGGAGGGCGCGCTCTTGATCGATCGGCGAGGTCACCTCCTCACCCCAGTTGGGCCGCTCGCTGACGGTGTGGAAGTCGATGCCGATCGGCAGCGGCAAGAGCCTCCCATCGGCGGACGCGCGGCCGTTCTGCGCGAACCAGGCGATGACGCGCGGGTGATCGAGGATCGCCGGCACGAACGAGGGGATCGACGCCGGCACCCTCTCGTCGCTGTCGCCGGTGGCGAGAACGAAGTCGGCGCCGATGTGCGGAAGGGCCTGCTCGATGAACGATGCCAGCCACGAGAGCCGCACCCACACGATGTCGCCCGCCGCGACCGGCAGCGGCAAGTCGCCGCGGTCGATGAAGTCGGCCGGCCGGTCGCGCCGCAGCCGGGCGTTCGCGAATTTCGGATCGTGGCGGTAGTCGCCGGAGGGAAACTCGTCCGGCAGGCGATGATCGCAAAGGGCGGCAATCCCCTTGTTCCAGACGAGGGCCGGGAGAGTGGAAGACATTTTCTATGGGTGCGACTTGATCCACCGGTCCACGTTCCCCTCCAGCACGTCCAGCGGTACCGCGCCGCTGCCGAGCACCACGTCGTGGAACTCGCGGACGTCGAAGCGCGTGCCGAGGGTCTTCTCGGCGCGCGCGCGGAGCTCCTTGATCTTCAGCTCCCCGAGCTTGTACGCCAGCGCCTGGCCGGGCCAGGAGATGTAGCGGTCCACCTCCGTCTCCACCTCGTGCAGAGGCAGCGCCGTGCGCGTGGCCATGTAGTCGATGGCCTGCTGGCGCGTCCAACCCTTGGCGTGAATCCCCGTGTCGACCACTAGGCGGCAGGCGCGCCACATCTCGTACGTCAGGCGGCCGAAGTTGCTGTACGGATCGGTGTAGAAGCCGGCCTCGAGGCCGAGCCACTCGCAGTACAGCCCCCACCCTTCGCCAAACGCGGAGATGTACGAGAAGCGGCGGAAATTCGGCACGTCGCGGAGCTCGCGGCTCAGCGCGATCTGCAGGTGATGCCCCGGCACCGACTCGTGCAGCGTCAGCGCCTCGAGGTTGTACAGCGGCCGGCTCTCCAGCATGTACGTGTTGACCCAGTAAATCCCCGGCTGCGTGCTGCCGTACGCCGCGCCGACGTAGCGGCCGCTCGTGTACTTCGGGGCGATGTCGGGCGGCACCGGCTGCACGGTGTACGGCAGCCGCGGCAGCGTCTTGAAGAGCGACGGCAGCTTCCCGTCCATGCGCTTGCAGATCCACGCTGCGCGCTGCAGCAGCTCGTCCGGCGTCTTCGCGTAGAAGCGCGGATCGGTGCGGAGGAACTGCAGGAACGCGGCGAAGTCGCCCTGGAAGCCGACCTGCTTCATCACCGCGTCCATCTCACCGTGGATGCGCTCGACCTCGCGCAGGCCGATGTTGTGGATCTGGTCCGGCGTGAGATCGAGCGTCGTGAACTCGCGGATCTTGAGCGCGTAGTACTTGCTTCCGTCCGGAAGCGCGTTCGCGGCGAGCGTCGTGCGCGCGTGCGGCAGGTACTCCTTGAGGAAGAAGTCGAGGAGCTCGCGATAGCCGGCCACGCCGCCTTCCATGACGGCGACGCGTCCTTCGCTGCGCAGCCGCTCGCGATCGGCTTCCGGCACGGTCGCCGGGAACTTCTCGAAGGGCTTCCAGAAGACGCTACCAGCGGGCGCGTCGACGACGTGCGCCGACATCGTGCGCTCGTAGCCGTCGAGCGTGGCCCGCGGCACGGTGAAGCCGCGCGCGATTCCCAGGCGCATCAGCGCGATCTCTTCGCGCACCAGCCGCGGCCACTGTTTCAAGCGGCTGATGTAGTTCTCGTAGTCCTTCGTCGTCCGCAGCGGCACTTCCTCGGCGAGCCGCGAGAAGCCGGTGTGGAATCCGGAGTCGGCGTTGAACGGCATCTCGTAGTCGCCGAGCTCGTACGACTCGATGGAGTTCTCGAGCTGGCGGCGGAACATGTCGTAGTTCACGACGTCGTTCGCCGGCAGCTTCGCGCGGTCGATGGCCAGGAGCTCCGCGAGCGCGGCCTTCGACTGCGCGTTGCGGCGCTCCAGGTCCGCCGGCGTCATCGTGCCGAGCTTGTCGTCGAACTCGTGGCGGCCGACCGACGTCGCGAACATCGGACTCTCGCGGATGCGCGTCTCCCACACCTTGTCGAAGAGCGCGTGCAGGCGCGCCGCTTCGTCGGCGGCGAAGAGCGGTGCGGCGAAGAGGACGAGCAAGAAAGCGAGTCGTTTCATGGGACGCCAAGCTTAGCAGCGCGCGCGAGGGGCCGCCGCATACAATGCCCCCATGACGCAGCGCATCGAAAGTGCGCTCAGCGAGTTTCGGCGGTATCTCCACGACGAGATCCCGCCGAGCGGCGTGGCGGACGCGTTGGCGCGGCTGATGGCGCAGCCGCCCGAGGTGCTGATGCAGCACGTCGGCTCGTGGTCGGCGGAGCAGAGCCAGGCCCAGGCGCGGCCGCTCAGCGAGATGCTCCTGCACGCGCTGAAAAAAGTGAACGCGCCGGCGGAGCTCGGCCTCCTCGACCGCGAGGCCATGGCCAACTACCTCGACCGCGTCAGCACGATCGCCATCCGCCTCTGCCCCCCCGAGGAGCGCAACCACCTGCGCGCCAGCATCAGCGCCATGCGCATCAGCCGCAACACGTCGTCGGGCATCATCCCCATTCCGATCGTGATGCCGAGCGCGCCCGCCGCGCTCGTTCCTGCAGTCGAGCAGCAGAGCGCGCGGCGCTTCGACCTCATCATGGACCGCGTCGCCCAGCAGGGCGCGCAGCCCGACGCCGCCGCCGTCGCGCAACTCTTGACGCTCGCCGCCGCGCGCGCGCAGACCGGCGGCCAGCTCGACGCCTACCTCGAGCAGCTCCGCCCGCTCACCGGCAAGGAAGGCAACATCTTCGTGATCCTCGGCGGCGCGCTGCCGGGATGGGATCCGACGGCGCTGCCGGTCGGCACGTCCAAGCCGCCGGCGCAGGTCGACGCGATGGAGAGGATCATCGACCTCGCCGAGGAGCCGGCCAGCGCGATGAAGCGCTTCCGCGAGCTCGTCGCCGCCGCCGTCGAGAAGTTCAACGACGGCGCGCTCGCCGCCGCGGTGTGGATGCTCGACGTCGCCAACGACAGCATCACGGAGAAGAAGCTCGACGTCGCCGCTGTCGATGCCGTGCGCGCCGAGGCCGTCGACGCCATCAACGCCGCGCAGCTCCGCAAGTACGCGGAGAACAAAGGCCGCCACGCCGCGCTTCGCCTCGTCCTCGGGTTTTTTCCGACGCTGCGCCTCAGTGAGCTCTTCGGCCGGCTGCGCGGCGAGCAGAAGGCGGAGCGCCGCCGCGCCGTCATCGGCTTCATCGAGGCGTGGGGCGTGCCCGGCCGCGACGCCGCGCTCGACCAACTCGACCGAGAGCTCGAGCGCCTCGACCTCGACACCTACTACCTCCGCAACCTCATCTATCTATTGCACCGCGTGCAGCGCCTCTCCGACGACAGCGTGCAGCGCGAGCTGGAGCTGCTGACGCGCGCGTCGGCGCCGGGCCAGAACATCTACGTGATCAAGGAAGCGGCCACGGCGATCGGACAGATCAGCCTCGAGGCGGCGGTGAAGCTCCTGACGCTGCGCCTCGCGGAGTTCGAGGCGATGCTGCTCAAGGGCGACACCGGCGAGTATCCGGCCGCCGAGGTGCAGAAGCTGCTCGACCGCCTCGTCGGCGCGCTGGCGCGCATCGGCTCCCCCACCGCGCTGCTGACGATCGCGCGGCACGGGATGAAAGCGAATCCCGCGCTCGGCGACACGCGCGCGCGCCTCGCCGCGCTGGCGCAGAACGATCTCTCGTTCGACGCCGCGACGACGACGGTGCTCGTCAAGGCGCTGCGCGACGAGATTCCAGGAAAGCTCCTCGGCCGCCTGCTCCCGAAAAAGCAGGAGTCGACGGTGTTCCTGATCGAGGCGCTCTCCGGCACGTGCACCGAGGAGGTCGAAGAGCTGTTTCAGGAGATCGCTCACCGGTTCCCCGAGGCGGATATCGGCGCGGCGGCGGCGAAGGTGCTGGAGAAGTGGTCGCCGCAGGCGCAGCGCGCGCGCCCCGACGCCGCCGCGACGCTGACGGGGGAGCTGGAGTTTTTCGGCCTCCCCTCGGTGATGCAATCGCTTGCGGAGATGCGCGCCACCGGCATGCTCACGCTGCGCGGCAAGGACGGCGCGGCCGCGGCGAAGCTCGTCGTTCTCGACGGGCGCTTCGTCAACGCCCAGCGCGCCCACATCCGCGGCGCCGACGCGCTGTACGAGATGCTGGAGCGGCCGATCATCGGGACGTTCGCGTTCGTCCGCTATCCGGCCGAGGCGATGAAGAGCGACATCGCGCCGCGCGAGGTGATGGGGCTGATTCTCGAAGGGGTGCGCCGCCACGACGAGCTGCAGCGCATCAAGGCCTTCGTTCCCGACGACTTCCGCGCCGCGAAAAAGGACGGCGTGAAGCCGGCGCCGCTCGACGAGGAAGACGACGCCGCGCTGGTGCGCGAGGTGTGGCTGAAGGCCTCGGCCGGCACGCCCGTGGCCGAGTGCGAGCGGGCGCTGGCGGCGGATTCGTACCGCGTGCGGCGGCTGATCGCGCACTGGATCGAGCAGGGAGCGCTGGTGGCAGCTTAGAATGTCGCCAAGGGGGAACTCCAATGCGTCCAAAATTCGCTGCCACGCTGCTGTCGCTCGCGATCGCCATCCCGGCGCTCGCCATGACGGTCGCGGGCGTCAACCTCGACGACCACGCCACCGTCAACGGCCAGACGCTGGTGCTCAACGGCGCCGGCCTGCGCAAGAAGCTCTTCATCAAGGTGTACGTCGGCGGTCTCTACATCGGAGCGAAGAATTCGAATCCGCAGACGATCATGGGCACGGACTCGCCGCGCCGCCAGGTCATGCACTTCCTCTACAGCGTCAGCAAGAATCAGATGTGCGACGCGTGGGACGAAGGCCTCGAGCAGAACACGAAGAATGCGCCGGCCGAGGTGAAGAACGCGTTCAAGACGCTCTGCAGCTGGATGGAGCCGATCCCGAAAGGCAACCGCCTCGTGCTGACGTACGTGCCCGGCACCGGCACGACGGTCGAGGTGAACGGCAAGATGAAGGGGACGCTGCCGGGCAAGGCGACGGCGGACGCGATCCTGGCAACGTGGATCGGGCCCGATCCCGCGCCGGGACAAGACTTCAAGAACGCGGTGCTCGGGAAGTAATCACAACTTCCCGAGCAGTCCCTTCCATCGCTTCCACGCCTCGTCGCGCGCCTTCTTGTTGCCGGCGTAGGCGTCGCGCGCTTTCTGATCCGCGTCGGCGGGCGGCGGCGGGGCATCGCCCGCGCGCATGAAGCCGTGGCCGGCGCCCTCGTACGTGACGACGTCGTACGTCTTGCCGGCGGCCTTCATCAGCTCCTGCGTCTTCGGCACGGTGGCGCCGACGCGCGCGTCGAGGCCGGCATAGAAGCCGTAGACCGGCGCCTTGATCGCGCTCACGTCGTCCGGCCCGGTGCCGTAAAAGACATACGCGGCCGAGAGGCTCGGCCGGTTCGTAGCGAAGCGGAACGACTGCGTGCCGCCCCAGCAGAAACCGCCGACGGCCACCTTGCCGTTCGCGGCCGGCAGCTTCGCGACGTAGTCGGCGGTGGCGTTGAGGTCCGCGGTGATCTGGTCCGGCGGCAGGTCGCGAATGGCTTTGCCGACGGCGTTCGCGTCGCCCGCAGGCAGCGTGACGCCGGACAGGAGGTCCGGCGCGATGGCGATGGAACCCGCCTCGGCCACTTCGTCGGCAAGAAGCTGGACCCAGTCGGTCATGCCGAAGATCTCGTGGATGACGACGACGGCCGGCGCCTTCGACTTGACCTCGGGGTAGACGACGAAGGCGTTGACGACGCGGTCGCCCGACTTCACCTTCACCCACTCCCGATGCCGCGGCGACGCAGCCAGCCGCGTCTTCGCCCAATCCTGCGCGGCGGCGGCGGTCGAGACGAGAACGAGCGCGAGAACGAAGAGCGTTTTCTTCATGGCGCAAGAATCCGCAAGCGAAGGGCCGGCGTCAACCCCGATCATTCGCCTCACGAAGGCGCCGACGACTCCCACGACCGGCTTCTCGCGAAGAGCGCCGGCGCGCCAACCCAGGCGATGAGCATCACGGTGCGGATCACCGGGTGCGAGGGCGAGCCGATGAGGTCGAACCAGCCGCGCCCCGTCGTCGAGGCCTCGAAGACTTCGACCACGACGGCGAGCGCGAGCCAGGCCGAGCCGACCAGGAGCGCGTGGTCGAGCGTCGACTCGCGCATGATGCGCATGTAGCCGAAGCCGACCAGCACGAGCACGCCCACCTTGACTACGCCGTCGAGTGACGGCGAGCGCGGCTCGATCCCGTAATTCGCCGCGAGCAGCAGCGCCGCCGCGATCGCCCAGAAGAGAAAGATGCAGATCGCGCATTTCATATCTACGACAACAACCGGCGCGGGGGCGCGTCCGCAAAGAAACCCCAAAGACGGCATTAAGAGTTTCTGAATTTCGAAGTTCTTTCGAATCTCCGTAGATCTTCTTTCGTTTTTCTGTGCGAGAGTTTCGGAGGCCTTGCAGACGATCCAACGCATCCGCCGCATGGTCATCGGGCCGCCCCGCGACGTCAGCGACCCGCAGATCTTCCACCACGTGTCGCTCGTCGCCTTCCTCGCCTGGGTCGGCCTCGGCGCCGACGGTCTCTCCTCCTCTGCGTATGGTCCCGAGGAAGCGTACAAAGCCCTCGGCGCGCACGCGCACCTCTCCATCCTTCTGGTGGCCATGACCGCGATCACCATCGCCGTCATCTCCATCGCCTACTCGAACCTCATCCAGCACTTTCCCGGCGGCGGCGGCGGATACCTCGTGGCCACGAAGCTCCTCGGCAACCGCGCCGGCGTCGTCTCGGGATGCGCGCTCCTCGTCGACTACGTCCTCACCATCACCGTCTCCGTCGCCAGCGGCTGCGATCAGCTGTGGTCCTTTCTCCCGCTGGGCTGGACGCCGTACAAGCTGCCGGCGGAGTTCCTCGTCATCGCCGTCCTGGTCGTACTCAACCTGCGCGGCGTGCGCGAGTCGGTGAACGTCCTCGCGCCGATCTTCCTCGTCTTCATCGTCACGCACGCGGTGGCGATCTTCTACGCCGTGGCCGCGCACTTCACGCGGCTGCCGGCGGTGTTTGCCGACGCGCGCGCCGACTTCCACGCCTCGGTGAGCGCGATCGGCTTTCTCCCTCTCGCGTTGATCCTCCTCCGCGCCTACTCCCTCGGCGGCGGCACCTACACCGGCATCGAGGCCGTCTCGAACGGCGTGGTGATGCTGCGCGAGCCGCGCGTGCGCACCGGCAAACGCACCATGGCTCTGATGGCGGCGTCGCTCGCCTTCACCGCCGGCGGGATCATGTTCGGCTACTTGCTCACCGACTCCCGGCCGGCCGAGGGGAAGACGATGAACTCCGTCCTGCTCATGAACCTCTTCGGAGGCTGGCACAGCGGCGGGATTCCGATCGGCTACGGCTTCGTCGTCCTCAGCCTGGCCGCCGAGGCGGCGCTCCTCTTCGTCGCCGCGCAGACCGGATTCCTCGACGGACCGCGCGTCCTCGCCAACATGGCCGTCGACTCGTGGATGCCGCACCGCTTCAGCCAGCTCTCCGACCGCCTCGTCACGAAGAACGGCATCTACATGATGGGCATCGCCGCGGCGGCGGCGCTCGCCTACACGCGCGGCGACATCACCACGCTCGTGGTCATGTACTCGATCAACGTCTTCATCACGTTCTCGCTGACGGAGCTCGGCATGGCCCGGCACTGGATCGTGGAGCGCGCCAAAGAGCCGCGATGGAGGAGCCAGCTCGCCATCCACGGCACGGGCCTCGTGATGTGCGTGAGCATTCTGGCGATCACGACGTTCGAGAAGTTCCGGCAAGGCGGCTGGATCACGGTGGTGCTCACGAGTTTCGTGATCGCGCTGGCGTTCGCGATTCACCGCCATTACGACAGCGTGAAGAAGAACATGAAGCGGCTCGACGAGATCCTGATCACGCTTCCCGCGCCGGAGACGCCGAGCGTCGCGCCGTCACCGCTCGACCCGCGGCTGCCGACGGCGATCCTCAGCGTCACGTCATTCTCCGGGTTCGGTCTCCATCAGATCCTCTCGATCCACAAGTCGTTTCCCGGCTACTTCGCGCAGTTTCTCTTCGTCTCCGCCGCGGTCGTCGACTCCGGCAATTTCAAAGGAGCGGAGGAGATCGGCCGCCTGGAGCGGACGACGGAAGAGTCGCTTCAGAAGTACGTGGCGTGGGCGCAGGGCCAGGGATTCAAAGCCGGCTACCGCATGGCCCTCGGCACCGAGGCCGTGTCGACCGTCGAGGAGCTCTGCCGCGAGCTCGCCGGCGAATTTCCGCGGGCGATTTTCTTCATGGGCCGCCTGATCTTCCGCGAGGAGAAGTGGCACCACCGCTTACTGCACAACGAGACGCCGCTCGCCATCCAGCGGCGACTGCAGTTCCAGGGGATTCAGGCGATGGTGCTGCCGATCCGCGTTCTCAACGGCTGATCTGCAGCAGATGCACCGCAGCCTTCGCCTGCGGCGCGGGCATCGGCTGATCGCCTTTGATCATCGTCCAGAGGATCTCGTTGAAACGCGCGTCGTCGATGCGGTCAGGGCCGCTCAGGTCCAACCCCTCGGACATGCGTGCCGCGGCGGTCTTCGCCGGGTTCATCTCCTCCATGTTCGCCTCGGGCTTGAGGGCGTCGTAGGGCCGGAGATCGGGCTTGGCGACGAAGACATCGGCGAGCGAACGGCTGAAGTAGTCGTACTTCGACAGATGGCCGAGGCCGAGGATGTCCTCGATCGCGGCGAGAACGTCGGTCGTGTTGGCGAAGCGGTGGATCGTCCCGCCGCGGCTGTACGCGGAGATCGCCAGGAGCGGCCCGCGGTGCGAGTCGACGTGATCGGGGCCGGCCTGCGAGTCGTCCTCGAGGACGAAGACGACGGTGTCGCGCCAGTACCGCGAGTGCGAGAGCGCCTCGACGATGCGCCCGAGGGCGAGGTCGTTGTCGGCCATGTAGGCGCGCGGCGTGTGGTACTTCGGATTGCCGCCGCCGGTGTGGTCCGACGGCAGATGCAGCACCTCGAGCGCCGGCATGTTGCCGTCGGAGACGAAGCGGCGGAACTCCTCGATCCAGGCGTCGGCGCGCTTCTGATCGGGGATCTCGATGTTGTACGGCGGATAGATCGGAGAGACGTCGGAGCCGAGGTCCGGCTGCGTGCGCGGCCATCCGCCGTTCACCATCTCGCCGTAATCGCGGAACGACACGCCGGACTTCTTCGCCAGCGTCCAGAGGAAGCCGTTCTCCGGATCGTCCGCGTCCTCGCCGTCGACGTCGCCGCGGCGGTCGGAGTAGACCGAGGGGACGAGCTTCTCGCCGTAATCAGTGACGTACGCCGCCGTCGACCAAATATGCCCCTGCGAGCTCACCTCGGCGTTGGTAAAGAAACGGTCGAAGAGTCCGAAGCGGAGGGCGAGCGCGCGGTGATTCGGAGTGGACGTTCTGTCGAAGAAGACGAGGCTCGGATCGCCGTCGCCTTCTTTCAGATCGCCGAAGATCTGATCGTACGTGCGGTTCTCTTTGATGATGTAGACGACGTGCTTGAACGGCGGGTAGCGGCGGACGCCGCGCGCGCCGTTCCAGTTGTTCGCGGCGGCGACGCGGCGCGTGTACGCGGCGAGCGGGGCCGGCTGCTCGACGATGCGCAGCGTGCCGTTGAGCTGCCCCAGGTCGTAGCCGAGCGGGCGCGTGATGCCTTGGCCGGGCGTGGGGCCGTCGGGATTCGCGTGGCTGCCATGGCCTTTGCCGCTGAGCACGAGCAACGACGCGCGCGTGCTGACGACGGCGGTCGGATACCAGTCGGCCGGAATCCGGCCGAGGAGCTTCCCTGTCCGGATTTCGAACACCGCGACGGCGTTGTTGTCGCCCTCGGCGGCATAGAGTGTCTTTCCATCGGGCGAGATCGCCAGTGCGTTCGGCGTGCTCCCCTCGGACGGCCCCGCCGGCGCGGCATCTTTGAACGTGTTCAAAATCTTCCGGGTGTGGAGATCGACGACGGCGATGCGGTCGCTGCCGCCGAGAGCGACGAAGAGCCGATCGCGCGTCGAGGCGAGGGCGGAGGGGTGGCGGCCGACGCGCAGACGCGCCCGCGCGAAGAGCGTGCCGTCGGCGCGCGTGCCGAAGATCGAGACGGTGTCGGCGCCCCAGGCGGAGACGTACACGTTGCCGTCCGGCGCGACGTCGACGGCGTAGGGGTAATGGTCGGTGGGGAGGCGGACGATGTCGGAGGTGGCGATGTCTACGACCGCTAGAGCGTCGCCGACGTTCTCCGCCACGTAGAGATAGCGTCCATTTTTCGAAATCGCGATACCGGCGGGATAGCGCGACTTGCCGAGGGCGATCTTGCGCTCGAGCGTGGCGGTGCCGTCTTTCCACGTATAGCAGAAGATGGAGTCGTCGTAGCCGCCGGAGACGTAGAGGTGGTCGCGCGAGAAGGCCACGCCGTAGAAGGCGGCGGGCTGGGTGAGCGTCTGCGTCACCGCTCGTGTCTTCACGTCGACGATTTGGAGGCCTTGCTCTCGCCAGCCGCTGAGGACGACCGCAAGCTTGGAACCGTCCGGCGAGAAGGACATGTTGATCGGCATGCTGCCGAGGTCGATGAACGCGCCGGCGGGGTCCAGCGACACGCCTGTTGCCAGGGGCCGGGACGGCGCCTGGGCGGCCGGCGAGGACGCCACCGTTACGAGTGCGAACGCGAGGAGGAGGACGGTGTGTTTGATGACCGTAGTGTACGTGCAAGGGAGAAATGAGCCATGACGATCATGCGGATCTGGCACGGCTGGACGTCGCCGCAGAACGCGGACGCGTACGAGGCGCTGCTGCGCGACGAGGTATTGCCAGGCATCCATCGCATCGACGGCTACAGCGGGGCGTTCCTGCTGCGCCGCGACGACGGCGCCGAGGTGGAGTTCATCACGATCACGACGTGGACATCGTGGGAGGCCATCGAGCGCTTCGCCGGCGAGGGGCACACCGGGGCGGTGGTGCCGGAGAGGGCGCGCGCGCTGCTGTCGCGCTTCGACGAGCATTCGGAGCATTACAACGCGTCGTGGGTGCCGTGACGGAACGTCCGCTACACTGCGTTCATGACCCGGCAAATCGTGCTGTGGGGCGCAGCGGGCGGGATCCTCATCGCCCTGCTGCAGATGATCGAGTACAAGAATTTCATCCACGAATATCCGTCCGAGGTCTACGGCATCCTGGTCGCCCTGATCTTCACCGCCGTCGGCATCTACCTCGGCCTGAAATGGACGCGCCCGCGCGAAGTCGTCGTGGTCAAGGAAGTGCCGGTGCGCGGCGGCGGGCCGTTCACGCTCGACGAGACCAAGCTGCGCGAGGTCGGCCTCACCCAGCGCGAGCACGAGATCCTCGCCCTCATCGCCGAAGGGCTGAGCAACCGCGAGATCGGTGAGCGCCTCTTCGTCTCGGAGAACACGGTGAAGACGCACTCGTCGCGCCTCTTTGAGAAAATGCAGGTCAGCCGGCGCGTCCAGGCCGTGCAAAAGGGGAAGGAGCTCGGCCTCATCCCGTGATTCATACTTTCGTTGACCCCAAAATCACCCGATCGCATGACGACGGCGGCCGCCCGGACGGCCTACGTTACGGCGCCAAGGAGAGCGAAAAACAATGAAGCGAACGATCCTCATCTTCGGTCTGATCTCCGGCGTCGTCTCGTCGGCGATGATGTTCCTCACCCTCCCCCTCATGGACCGCGGCGTCATCAACTTCGACAACGGCGCGGTCGTCGGCTACACGTCGATCTTCCTGTCGTTCGTGCTGGTCTTCTTCGGCATCCGCTCGTACCGCGAGAGCCACGGCGGCACGATCACGTTCGGCCGCGCCTTCGCCGTCGGCATCCTCATCACGCTGATTTCGTCCGTCTTCTACGTGGCGTCGTGGGAGATCCTCTACTACAACTTCATCCCCGACTTCGGCGACAAGTGCGCCGCACACGCCGTCGCGAAGGCGCAGGCCAAGGGGGCGAGCCCGGAGGAGATCGCCAAGACGAAAAAGCAGTACGAGCAGTACAAGGCCATCTGGAACAATCCGCTCCTCAACGCCGCCGTGACGATGATCGAGCCGTTCCCGGTCGGGTTGATCGTGACGCTGGTCTCGGCCGGAATCCTGCGGAGGCGCAAGGCGCCGCTGCAACCGGCGGCGGCGGTGGCATGAGAGTCGCGCTGGCCGCCCTTCTGCTCGTCGTCGCGTGCACGAACGCGACGACGAGCACGCCCGCCTTCGTGCTGACGAGCAGCGACTTCACGGAAGGGGGAACGCTGCCCGACAGCACGGTGCTGAACGGCCTCGATTGCCACGGCCCGAACGTCTCGCCGGCGCTGGCCTGGCGCAACGCGCCGGCCGGGACGAAGGGGTTCGTGCTGGTGCTCGACGACTACGAAGCGCGCGGCGGCGACGGCTTCGTGCACTGGGCGGTCTACAACCTCCCCGCTACCGCGACGGCGCTGCCGTCGAACGCCGGCGCCGCGGAGCCCGACCTCGCCGGCGGCGGCCGCCACGCCTATAGCGATTTTCTGCGCCGCCGCTACGACGGGCCGTGCCCACCCGAGGGGCCGCCGCACAAGTACCGGTTCACGCTGTACGCGATCGACATGGAGTCGATCGACGACGCCGGCACGCCGATGACGTGGCGGAAGCTGCGCTTCATCATCCGCGGGCACGTGCTCGGGCAGGCGTCGCTCATGGGACTGCGCGGGCACTGATTTGCTCACGACGCTCCTCTTCGCCCTGCTGCTCGCCGCCGCGCCCGCCCGGCCCGTCGCCGATCTCTCCGCCGAGCTGGCCCAGCGCGCCCGCGACGCCGGGCTTCCCGCCGTGCAGGCCGCGGTGATCGACCACGACGGTCTCGTCGCCCACGGCGCGGCCGGCGTGACTGTGTTGAACGGATCGGCGCGCGTGACCACGGCCGATGCGTTCCACATCGGCTCGTGCACGAAGCCCTTCACTGCGACGATCGTGGCCATGCTCGTCGAGGAGAAGAAGCTGGCCTGGGACACACGCGTCCTCGACGTCTTCCCCGAGTGGAAGCAGACGATGCGGCCGGAGTACCGCGACGTCACGGTGGCCGATCTCCTGAGCCACGAAGCCGGCCTCCCGGCGTACGGCGAGGACGAGGAGATCAAGGCACTACCGAAGTTCGCCGGGAGCCACACCGACCGGCGGCGCGAGTTCTCCCGCTACGTTCTCGAGCATCCGCCGGCACTCCCGCCGCGGACGGCGTTTCAATACTCGAACGCCGGATACGACGTCGCCGCGGCGATGGCCGAACGGCGCTCCCGCCGCTCGTGGGAGGAGCTCGTGCGGCGGCGCATCTTCGAGCCGCTGCACATGCGCAGCGCCGGCTTCGGCTGGCCGTCGCGAGTGTGGGGCCATGAATCCGACGGCCAGGGAGTCCTGAGGCCCGTCGATCCGCACGGGCCGTATCAGCTCCCCGACTTCATCGCGCCGTCGGGCGACCTGCACATGTCCGCCGACGATCTCGCGCTGTTTCTGCAGGCGCACCTCCGGGCCATGCGCGGCACGCGGACGCTCATCGCCCCCGACACGGCCGCCACGATGCACACGCGCCGCAAGAAGAGCGGCCTTGGATTCGGCGTCGCCGCAGTCGCCGGCTTCGAGAACGTCGCCACGCACAGCGGCAGCGCCGACACGTTCGTCACGGTCATCGCCATTGCCGCGAAGGAAGACGTCGCCGTGGCCGTCTCCACCAACGCTGCCGGCGAGCGCGAAGAGAAAGCGGTCGGGCAGATCCTGCGCGATCTCCTGACGCGCTACGCGCGGCGCTGACCGCTACTTCACCGGCGGCGGCCGGAAGCTCCAGCCCACCACCTTCCGCCCGTTGTTGAAGACGATCTCGAAGAGCATCGGCATCTTCTCGTACTCGGCGGAGAGCTTCACGACGTGGAGGTCGCCCTGCATCGCGTACTTCACCTCGCCGATCGACTTCAGCTTCCCGTAGACGCCGGTGACGTCGCGGTAGAGCGACTCCAGTCCGGCCGGCGGCAGCTGCACGCTCATCTTCGTGTCGAAGTGCTTGCCGATGTCGTCGAAGCGGCGGTTGTTGAACGCGGCGAAGACCTCGCGGGCGATCCGCTCGAGCTCGGCGTTGTGGTCCGGGACGCGGTCGAAGTGCAGCGCGCCGATCTTCCCGCTCGCGTCGAACGTCACCTGCACGAGCGCCGAGCCCTTCTCGAAGTGCCCCGTCAGCTCGACGACCGGGAACGTGCCGTCGCTGCTCTCCTGCACGGCGGTGATGGACAGGAAGGGCCCGAGGTCGCGGTCGAACTGCTGCTTGAAGTTCGTGAGGACCTCGGACGTCACCGTCGCCTTCATCTGCTCGTTGAAGTCGCGCGTGGCGGCGTCGAGCCGGTTCGCGGCGAAGTTGATGAGGAAACGGCGGGCCATCGTCTGCATCGGCGACGGCACGGCCGCCGACGCGGAGACGGCGAGCGAGAGAACGAGTGCGGGAACGAAGGTTTTCATGGGAGCGGACGGCAGAGTTTAACGCAGCAGACCCGCCTCGCACTTCCCTTCGACCACCCGCTCCCCCGCCTCGTTCTCGATCCAGGAGTCGATGTCGAGGCGGTGCCGCACGCGGTCGACGGCGCGCACGACGAAGTGCGCCGTGACGGTGTCGCCGACGTACACGGGGCGGAGGAACGCCAGCGTCTGCGTGCGGTAAATCGCGCCGGTGCCGGGGAGAAGCATGCCGACCATGGTCGAGAAGATCGAAGCCGTGAGCATGCCGTGCAGCACGCGCCGCCCGAAGCGCGTCCCGGCGGCGAAGGCGTCGTCGACGTGCAGCGGATTGACGTCGCCGGTGATCTCGATGAAGCGGCGCACGTCGTCGTCAGTGAACGTCTTGGTGAACGTGACGTGCTGCCCGGGCGTGAAGTCGTCGATGCGCGCGCTCATCTCCTATACCGATCCAAGCATCGCCGCGAGAAAGCCGACGTTCATTCGGACGATGGCGAGCATCAGATCGGCATTCACTCCGTCGAGGGTGTCGCGGGCGGAGTGGATGCGGTCGTTCGTGTCGTCGGCACCTTCGATCGTCAGCACCGCGGGGATGTTGCGGTCGATGAAGGGGACGTGATCGCTGTTGAAGGGATGCAGTGACGTCTGCACTTTGAGAGTGGTAAACGCCGCCGCCGCAGCCGCGAGTCCGTCAATCGCGCTCTGCGACAGCGCCGCCCCTTCCAGCAGCACGCCGGGCGACGGGCTGTTGACGCTGCCGATCATGTCCATATTGACGACGGCGCCGATACGCGCCCGCTCGGCGGCTGAAAGGCTGGACACGTATTTCCTACTACCGAAGAGTCCTTCCTCCTCGCCGCCGAAGAGGATCAGCCGGAGGTCGTGCACCGCACGATGCGATGCGAACACGCGCGCGATCTCCAAAACGCCCGCGCTGCCGGTGCCATTGTCGTCCGCGCCCGGCGCCGGCGCTGCCGCGCCGCCGGCGAGGTTGATGGAGTCGAGGTGGGCCGTCGCCAGAAATACTTTCCGCTTGCCGGCGCCGGCGCCGGCTTTGTCGGCGATGACATTGCGGCTCGGTTTGCCGTTGACCGTCACGCTCTGGAACTTCGTCGAATAACCGAGGTTGGCGAGCTGCGTGCGCGCCGCGGCGGAAGCGTTCGTGAAGCCGGCGCTGAGCGAATGACGCGTCTGGAATGCCACCAGCGCGTTGAGGTTCGTCTGCAGACTCGCGCGCGAAACGGAGTCGACGAGCGCCTGCACGAACGGCGGCACCGCCGCGCGCGCCCTCTCCGCCGGCCTTTCGTCGAAGATGACCTGGTCGTCTGCCGCCGGCATGACGCCGAAACAGGTCGGCGCCTCCCGGGCCAGCGTCTTCGCCTGCTCCGGATCGAGCCGCACGAGCAGAAAGCGGCCGCGATCGTGCAGCACGGAGACCTCGGGGTGGTGCTGCTGGAAGAGCCGTCCGTTTTGTACGACGACGTGCAGCTGCTCGCGCGCCACGTCTTCGTCACGCGAAGGGATTCGCGCGCCGCGCGACGCTGCGGCCGGCGCCGCCTCTTCGGAGAACAGCAGCCGCTCCGCTCCGAAACGCAGCGACCAGACGCCTGGCTTGAGCGGCATCGACTCCGCCGCCGCGCGCGCGGCCGGCTCGTGCGGCACCGTCTGTGTCCAGATCTTCATGGCGTGAAGCTTTCCACGACACCGGCCAGCGAGGTGGAATTCGCCGGCGGCGCGACCGCGCCGGCGCCCATGCCGCGCTTGGCAAATCCCGCCTTCACTTCCGGCAGGTCCGCGGGCGCGATCGTCGAGACGGCGCTGAGAATGCCGTCGCGGGCCTGGATGAACGTCGGGTTCGGCGGCGTCAGCTTCAGACCTCCGATGACATAGGCGAGCATCCGCTTTTCGGCCGTCTCGTGCCCCAGTTTGGCAACGAGGTTGACGAAGACTTCCCAAAGCGCCGTGCACCACACCTCTCCGGCGTTGTGCACTTCGTTGTTGCCGGCGGGGCTGGCGTTGATCGGCGGGCCGGACGGAAGGACGACGCTGTTGCTGATGTGCTTGAACGTCAGCGGGTTCTTGGCCATGTCGGCGGAGTAGGGATAGCGGCGGATCGAAAAGTAGTAGTTCTCCTTGAAGCTCGGCGTAATGTCGGTCCAGCCGCCGACGGCGAACGTTCCGTTCTTGAAATCGTCGCCGGGATTCGACGTCATGCAGACGGCGAAGAAGTCGCCCCACCCCTCGCCCATCGCCCCTCCTTGCACGTTCGTCAGACCGTTCGCGTTTCCGACGAGGCGGTTGGTGATCAGGTGCCCCATCTCGTGGAACGTGATCAACGCTTCGAAATTGCTCGTGCGGGTCGGGAGCGGTCTCGGGCCGAGGAACTCGAACATCTGCATGCGCGGACTGGCGCCGTCCGCCGGCGTATCCATGTTCGCGTTGTCGGTCCCGCTGAAGTCGTTCCCCTCGGCGAGCACCGGATCGCCGCCGACGCCGCCGCGGCCGAAGTTGTCCTTCTGCGCGTTCCCGGAGGCCTCGTCGAAGCCCGCCTCGTACCAGCGGTCGTGGAGCCAGTTCACGTGGAAAAACATGCCCACCAGGCTGGCTTGCAGGTTCTTCGGATCGCTCGCCGCTTTCGTGTGGTCGTAGGTGTAGTCGAACTTCCGCAGCGACGACGTCTTTCCCATGACGTCCCCCGCGCTGAAGCCCTGCGGAGCGCGAAGATCGGCGTAGGCAGTGCAGTTGTTGCCGTCCGTCGTCTTCGCGTTCGGCGGAAGCCACGGGTTTCCGGGCAGGACACTGTCGATGGTGATCAATTTCGAGGCGATGGTCGGCGCCTGAAAACCGTTCGGCTTTCCCGTCGGATGCGGCGTCCCGGGCGCGGGACCGTCCTCCGGCCGGGAAATCGCGTTTCCGGTGTTGTAGACGCGATAGGTGAATGCGATCTGTGCGCTCAGGTTGCGGCGAAAGAGAACGTCGGGCGTGTCGATGGCGTCCATGACGTAGCTGAACGCCGGATACCCGTTGACCCACAGCTCCATGTAGTAGGCGGGGACGAACTGCCCCTCGCCGAGCGGAAACATCACGTCTTTCAGACGAACGGAGCGGTCGAAGCCCGGCCGGCCGTCGTTCTTCTTCGGCTTGAAATCGTAGTGACGATAGGGACCGCCGCCGGAGGTGTCGGCGGACGGCGCGAAGTCGGATGCGTCGTAGGCAGCGTTCGTGAGGTCGAACGCGGCGCGGGCGATCGCTTCCTCTTCCTTCGCCAGCGCCTCGCCGGCTGCGCGCGCCCGAGTGCGCGCCGCAGGCTGGCCGGCACCGGAAAAGAATTGGCCTGCCACGGCGACCACGTCGTTTGCGGGGTTGACGGCGGCGGTGACGTCGGAGTTGAAAACCTCTTTCCCGTCGACGCGCTGGACCATGTTGACCGTCCGCAGCCTGCTGATGTCGAAATCGGCGGCGGCGGCAGCACCGCGGCGCGCCGCG
>DATELQ010000117.1:0-78174 GCA_035276475.1 Thermoanaerobaculia bacterium
CCGCCCCCGCCGCCCCCGTCGACGCGCACGAGCACTACCGCCGCGGACAGGAGGCGCTCTTCGCCCACGATTTCGAGCGGGCGCGCGCGGAGTACGAGGCCGCGTGGCTCGACAAGGAGCACCTCGACGCGCACGACCGCCACTTCGTCCGCCTCGGCATGGCCGTCGTGAATCACAATCGTTTCGAGGGACGCAAAGTAGGGATGGAGATCGAGCGCCTCTGGCCCGGCGATCCCGACCTCGAGCGCTTCAAGCGCGAGTTCGCCGAGGAAGAGCCGCCGATGAAAGGCCGCCCGCGGCCGCGCTGGCGGAAGCCGTAACCCCTACTTCGCCGCCACCGCCGTCGCCACGTCCGTCGTCCAGCCGTGCCGATCCGGAATCGTTCCGAACTGGATCCCGGTGATCTCGTCGAAGAGTCGCTTCGTGACCTTGCCCACCTCGCCGTCGCCGATGTGTACCGACTCGCCGCTCTCGAACAGCAGCTCGCGGATGCCCACCACCGTCGCCGCCGTCCCGGCCGCGAACGCCTCCGTCACCTCGCCGGAGCGGACCTGGTCGGCCACTTCGTAGATGTCGATGTCCGTCTCCGTCGTGCGGATGCCGAGGTCGCGGGCGAGGGTGATCAGGCTGTCGCGCGTCACGCCGGGGAGAATCGTCCCGCTCAGCTTCGGCGTGACCAGCTCGCCGTTCTTCACGAAGAACACGTTCATCCCGCCGAGCTCTTCGACGCGATGCCGGCGCACGGCGTCGAGGAACAGCACCTGGCTGCAGCCCTTCGCCTTTGCGTCCGTGATCGTCTTCAGCGTCACCGCGTAATTCGCGGCCGCCTTCACCCCGCCCGTGCCGCCCGGTGCGGCGCGCGACGTCGACTCCGCGACCCACACGCGCACCGTGCCGGTGCCCGGCTCCATCCCTTTGAAGTACGTGCCGGACGGCAGGGTGATGATGTAGAAGAGAAACTCCGACGAGCTGCGCACGCCGAGGCCGGCTTCGCTGCCGATCATCGTCGGGCGGATGTAGAGCGAGCCTGGCGGCTCCGGGACCCAGTTGCGCTCCATGTCGACCAGGTGCCGGACGGCTTCGAGAAACAGCTCCTCGTCGACCGCCGGCATCCCCATCCGCGTCGCCGAGTGCGCGAAGCGCGCGGCGTTCATCTCCGGGCGAAACAGGACCACGCGGTCCTCCGGCTGGCGATACGCTTTCAGCCCTTCGAAGATCGCCTGGGCGTAGTGAAAGACGTTCGACGCCGGGTGCATCGAGAGCGGGTGCAGCTCCTCGAGGCGCGGCTCACCCCAGCAACCGTTTTTGTACTCGCAGATGAAGAAGTTCGATGTGCATTGGCGCCCGAACTCCAGGTTCGCCGGGTCGAGCGGATAGGCAGGGGTCGTCTGTCTGCACAGCTGTTTGATTTCGATCACGTGCGCCCTCGCCGGAGAGTAACTACTGCGGTTGCACCGAACTTGCCATACTCTACCACGCCGCAAATGTTCGATCCCCTGGCCCTGGCGCGGCGCCTCATCGACATCGCCTCTCCCACTGAAGAGGAGCGGGAGATGGGGGTGTTTCTTCACGAAACGTTGACCGCCCTCGGCTACGCGTGCCGGATTCAGGAGGCCGCCGCGGAGCGCTTCAACGTCTTCGCTGCGGCGGGGGGACGGCCGCGCGTCGTCCTCAACTCGCACATCGATACCGTGCCGCCGTGGTTCGCCTGCTCGGAGGATGAGGAGTTCTTGTACGGGCGGGGGGCGTGCGACACCAAAGGCATCATCGCCGCCATGATCGGGGCGGGGGAGCGGCTGCGCGCGGGGGGCTTCGACGACTTCGCGTTCCTCTTTGTCGTCGCCGAGGAGACCGACTCCATCGGCGCGAAGTCGGCGAACGTGGAGTTCAAGGACCTCGGATCCGAGTACGTCGTCGTCGGCGAGCCGACGGAGTCGACATTCGTGCGGGCCTCGAAAGGGGCGCTCACCGTCTTCGCGGAGTTCGACGGCAAGGCCGGGCACTCCGCCTACCCGGAACGCGGCGACTCCGCCATCAACAAGATGGTCGCGGCCATCGCCGAGATCAACGCCACGAGCTGGGGCGAGCACGAGATCCTCGGCAAGGCCACCGCGAACGTCGGCGTCGTCAGCGGCGGCGAGAAGGCGAACATCATCGCCGGCTCCGCGGAGTGCCAGATGATGTTCCGCGTCGTCGGCGAGCCGGAGGCCGTGCTCCCGAACATCGAGGCGCTCGTCAGGAAGCACGGCGGGCGCGTCACTCTGTCGCGCGGCAACGGCCCGCAGTTCATGACCGTGCCCGAGGGCATGCCGTCGACCGTCGTCGCGTTCAACACCGACGTGCCGTGGCTGACCGCGCTCGGCAAGCCGCTCCTCTTCGGCCCGGGCTCGATCACGGACGCGCACGGACCGAACGAGAAGATCGGGAAGAGGGATTTGTTGGACGCGGTGGGGACGTACCACGACACCGTCCGCAAGCTATGCCAAAGCTGAACGAGACCATTTACCTCGCCGCCGCCGTGCGGACGCCGATCGGCAAGTTCGGCGGGAGCCTCAAGTCGATGACGGCGCCGGAGCTCGGCACGGCCAGCGCGCGGGCGACGCTCGAGCGGAGCGGCATCGACCCCGCCGCGGTCGACGAAGTCGTCTTCGGCTGCGCGCGCCAGGCCGGCGTGGGCCCGAACGTGGCCCGGCAGGTGGCGATCAAGAGCGGCCTGCGCCACGAGGTGCCGGCGTACACGGTGAACCAGGCCTGCGGCTCCGGCCTCCGTGCCATCATGAACGCCGCCGACCAGATCCGCCTCGGCGCTGCGAGCGTCGTGCTCGCGGGCGGCACGGAGTCGATGTCGAACACGCCGTACATGCTGCCGCGCGCGCGCTGGGGCTACCGCATGGGCGACGCGGAGCTCGTCGACGGGATGTCGCGCGACGGCTTTCTCTGCCCGCTCGCCGACGAGATGATGGGGGCGACGGCGGAGACGCTCGCGGAGCGCTACGGCATCACGCGCGACGAGCAGGATCGCTTCGCCATGGAGTCGCAGCGAAAGGCCTCGCGGGCGAATTTCGACGCGGAGATCGTTCCGCTGGACAAACTGCAACGCGATGAGCACCCACGCTTCGACACAGACCTAGGCTCGCTGGCGAAGCTCCCGCCAGTCTTCCGCAAGAACGGCACGGTACACGCCGGCAACTCCTCGGGGATCACCGACGGCGCGTCGTCGATGCTCGTCGTTTCGGAGGAGGCGCTGCAGACGCACGGCCTCACGCCGATGGCGAGAATCGTCGGCTACGCCCAGGCAGGCGTCGACCCGAAGATCATGGGCATCGGTCCCGTTCCCGCGACGCGGCAGCTCCTCGACGACGTCGGCATGAAGCTCGACGACGTCGATCTCGTCGAATTGAACGAAGCCTTCGCCGCGCAAGTGCTCGCATGCGACCGCGAGCTCCACTTCGACCCCGCGAAGCTCAACGTGAACGGCGGCGCGATCTCCCTCGGACATCCGATCGGCGCGACCGGCGCGCGCATCTTGACGACGCTCCTCTATGCCCTTCAGGCGCGCGAGAAGCGGTACGGACTCGCAACGCTTTGTATTAGCGGAGGGATGGGGCTGTCGTTGTTAGTCGAACGATGAGATTTACCGATTCCCACTGCCACCTCACCATGGCCGACGCCGACGCCGCCCTCGTCCGCGCGCGCGAGCAGGGCGTCCGCGGCTTCGTCGTCCCCGGCACGAAGCTCGACGACGCCGCGAAGGCGATCGCCGTAGCCCGAGCGCACGACGACGTCTGGGCCGCCGTCGGCTTCCATCCGCACGAGGCCAAAGACTGCGACGACGCCGCCTTCGCGGAGATCGAACGGCTCGCGCAGGACGAGAACGTCGTCGCCATCGGCGAGGCCGGCCTCGACTACCACTACATGCACTCGCCGCGCGAGACGCAGATCGCCGTGCTCGAGCGCCACATCGACCTCGCGAAGCGCCTCGGCAAGCCGATCATCATCCACAACCGCGAGTCGACCGACGACATGGTCGCGTTGCTCGAGGACGGCCCCGGCATCCTCCACTCCTTCACCGAGTCGCTCGATGTCGCCCGGACCCTCATCGACCGCGGCTACTACATCTCCTTCTCCGGCATCGTCACCTTCCGCACCGCGCAATCGCTGCGCGACGTCGCCAAAGCGCTCCCGCGCGACCGCGTCCTCATCGAGACCGACACCCCGTACCTCGCGCCCGTCCCCTTCCGCGGGCGCGACAACGAGCCCGCGTACGTCATCAAGATTGCCGAGCTCCTCGCCGAACTTTGGGGCGCGACCATCGAGGCCGTCGCCGAGCAAACCACCTCAAATTTCGAGCGCGCCTTCTCGGTTACACTCCCTCGCTGAATGGACCTCTCCGTCGTCTTCCCCGTCTACAACGAGGAAGAGAACATCCCCATCCTGCTCGGCGAGATCGCGAACGCTCTCGGCGGCACGCCGTGGACGTATGAGCTCATCGCCGTCGATGACGGCTCGCGCGACCGCAGCCTCGAGGTCCTGCGCGCGGAGAAGGACCGGCACCCCACCCTGCGCATCATCACCTTCGAGAAAAACTCCGGGCAGACCGCCGCCCTCGACGCCGGCTGGCGCGCCGCCCGCGGCACCTACATTGTCTCCCTCGACGCCGACCTCCAGAACGACCCCGCCGACATCCCGCCGATGTTGCGCAAGCTCGAGGAGAGCGGCGCCGACATGGTCATCGGCGTGCGCGTCAACCGCCAGGACACCTGGGCGCGCAAAGTCCAGTCGCGCATCGGCAACGGCGTGCGCAACTGGATCACTCGCGACCAGATCACGGACACCGGCTGCTCGCTGAAGATGGCCAGACGCGAAGCCATCGAGCCGGTGCGCCTCTACACCGGCATGCACCGCTTCCTCCCGACGCTCGTGCGCATGCACGGCTTCAAAGTCATCGAGATGCCGGTCAACCACCGCCCGCGCCAATACGGCACGTCAAAGTACGGCGCGATGAACCGCGCCTTCCGAGGGCTTGCGGACTGCTTCGCCGTCCGCTGGATGGGGAAGCGCCTCCTCACCTACAAAGTAAAGGACGAACTGTGAGTGTCGATGCGCTTTGGGTCGCCTTCGGCTTCCTCGGGCAGGCCATTTTCGGCGCGCGCTTCCTCGTGCAGTGGATCGCCTCGGAGCGCCGCGGCGAGTCCCACATCCCGCTCGTCTTCTGGTGGCTGTCGATCGTCGGCGCCGCCATCACGCTGGCCTACGCAATTCACAAAAAAGAATGGGTGTTCATCATCCCGGCAATTTTCGGCCTGATCGTTTACACCCGGAACCTCATCCTCATCTATCGTGCTCAACGACACTCAGCGACAACGACTTCTCCGGATCGCGCGTGAGGCCATCGAGGTCGTGCACGCCGGCCGCACGCCGGAGTGGAGCGCCGACGAATTCGACGATGACCTGCGCCGCCCCGCCGGCGCGTTCGTGACGCTGCGGACCAAGAGCGGCGACCTGCGCGGCTGCATCGGCTCGATCCACGCCGTCCATCCTCTCTATCAAGCCGTGACGTCGAGCGCGATCTCGGCCGCCTTCCGCGACCCCCGCTTCGAGCCGGTGCAGCCCGACGAGCTGCCGCACCTCGAGATCGAGATCTCGGTCATGGGGCCGATCGAAGTCGTCACCAATCCCGAGGAAATCCTGGTCGGCCGCGACGGCCTGATCGTCAGCCGCGGCCGCCAGGCGGGGCTGTTATTGCCTCAGGTCGCCACTGAATATGGGTGGGAAAGGGAAACTTTCCTCTCGCAGACGTGCGTCAAAGCCGGGCTGCCGCCCTCGGCGTGGCGGATGCAAGATACTCGTATCGAACGATTTGCGGCTGAAGTGTTCGGGGAATAGAGCTCATCCGCAATACGCCCCTCCCCGAGGGCGTTGTGGGTTTCCGTTCAGCGCCAAATAACTGATCGGAGCCCAATGAAGAAATCATCCTTCCCCAAAGTCCGGCAGACCACCTTGGCAACCCTCGGACTCGGTGCCGCGCTCTCCATCGGCGGCATCGGCGAGGCGGTGCACGACGTCCACTTCCTCATCCGCAAGGACCTCGACGCCGTGCGCGTCGTGAAGCAGGAAGAGGGGAAGCGCGCCGAGGTCGTGGCGAAAGTCGATGACGGCTTCGCGGCGAACTCGATCTTCAAGTTGTCGCGCGTCATGCCCGACAGCCTCGTCTCGCGCCAGATCGCGCTGTTTGACGATCACTGGCTCCCCGCCGAGACCGGCCAGCCCGCGCCGACCGGACAGCCCGGCATCTTCCGCCGGGAAATGGGGAAGATCCACGATGTGATTCAAAAGCAGTTCTTCGCCAACGCCGTGCCGTTCGGCGACATCATTCATGAGAAGGCGCGGAAGTACGACGTCGATCCCGCGCTCGTGGCGGCGGTGATCGAGACCGAGTCGCGCTTCCACCCGCAGGCGCGCTCGCGCGTCGGCGCGCGCGGCCTCATGCAGCTGATGCCGAAGACCGGCCGCTGGATGGGCGCGCGGAATCTGAACGATCCCGACCAGAACATCGACGCCGGCGTGAAGTACCTCAAGTACCTGCAGGGACGCTTCGACGGAAACCTGAGCAAGGCCATCGCCGCCTACAACGCCGGCGAGGGGAACGTCCGCCGCTACAACGGCGTGCCGCCCTTCCGCGAGACCCGCTCGTACGTGAAGAAGGTGATGACGCGGAAGAAAAAGTACGACGCGCCGCTACCGAGCGCCCCGGAGAGCGGGGCGCCGGAAGGGGTGATGACGCTGCGGTGAGGGGCGCAGGGCGCAGGGGGCAGGGCGCAGATGGTTGCCCTGCCGATCGCGCCGCAATCACCTGCGCCCCGCCCCCTGCGCTCTGCCCCCTTCTTGATTCACCCCCACCGCCGCCCGAATCAGCGCCTTGAACGCCTTCGCGTCGATCTCTTCCCCCTCCCGGATGTCGATCGCGCGCCGTGTGTTCCCCTCCAGGCTGGAGTTGAAGAGCTTCTTCGGGTCCGCGATCGACGCCCCCTTGAGGAACGTCAACTTCACCACCGCCTTGTAAGACTCGCCGGTGCAGAGAATCCCGTCGTGCGACCAGACCGGATTGCTCCACTTCCACTCCTCCACGACCTCCGGATCCGCCTCCTTGATCAGCGTCCGGATCCGGTTCAAGGTCTCGCCGCGCCAGTCGTCCAGCTCCGCGATTTTCTTGTCGATCTGCTGTGATGCCGATTCCGCCATGCCCTCTGCCTCCAAACTTGTGCTAATTTTAAGGGGTCTCTGACAGCCTCAGGGAGGGGACAGATGGTCAGTGTGCGTTGGGCGGCCCCCATTCTCCTGTTCGTTGTCGCGCTTCCGGTACTCGGCGCGAAAGCATCCGCGTCCCATCCGCCGCGCGAATTGCATCGCGTCGGCGACCACTGGACGGCGTACAACCCTCCCGATCCGGCCACGTATCCGCCGGGCTCCAAGACCTACACCGTCAAGCGCGGCGACACGCTCTGGACGCTCGCCCATCAGCTCTACAACAACGCCTACCTCTGGCCGCAGCTTTGGGAAGCGAACACCTGGATCACCGACTCGCACTGGATCTATCCGGGCGACGTGCTGCTCGTCGAGAACGAAGTCGCGGCGCAGGCCGCCGCGGGATCGACGCCCGGCGCCGCCGGCGGCTCGAATCCGCAGACGCTCACCGGCGGCATCGGGGCGCCGCCGTCGGCGCAGCCCGGCGGCATCACCGGCGCCACCTCGTCGGGCAGGATGGGAAGCGGCCCCGTTCCCCTCGGTGCCGACGCCGACCTCTATTGCTTCGGCTACCTCGGACCTCCGGGCGAGCCGCTGCCGAACTCCGTCGCCTCCTTTGAAGACGTCGAGCTGTTCTACGACGCCGACAGCAAGCAGCAGCAAATCGGCGGCACCGACGGCGACCTTCTCTTCGTCGACGGCGGCACGTCGACCGGCATCGTCGCCGGCGAGACGTACCTCGTCGTCCGCCCCTCGGAGATGGTCACGCACCCGCGGACGAAAGAAGTCATCGGCCAGCATTACGACTTCAAAGGCCAGATCCGCATCATTCGCGCCGACGACCGCAAGGCCTGCGCGATCGTCGTGACGGCGTGCGAGCCGATCGCCGTCGGCGACAAATTGAAGCCGCTGCCGCAGCTCCCCATCCCGCTGGCGCGCATCCCCGAGCTCCCCGGCTTCTGCGAGCCGCGCACGGGCCGCGTGAACGGCTACATCGTGAACGCGCAGGGGGGATGGGAGGAGGCGCTCGCCTCCGGCATCCTCGTCGAGATCAACCTCGGCCGCGACGATCAGCTCCAGCCCGGAGACTTCCTCACCGTCTGGCGCGAGAGCCTCAACCCGACGCAGCCGCCGCAAGTCTTGGGCGAGATCGGCATCCTGACCACGGAGGCCCATACGGCGACCGGGAAGATCGTGGCCACGCGCTACGCGATGCGTGTGGGCGATCACGTCGAGATACGGTAGAATCGCCCGCCCGGGTCCATAGCTCAGCGGTTAGAGCTACCGGCTCATAACCGGCAGGTCCCAGGTTCGAATCCTGGTGGACCCACCAGGAGCGGCGAACAGCGATATGAATGATCTGAAGCGACACGAGACAATCGAACCGACACAGGCGTTCCGTCCGCGGAACGCCTTTTTCGTCTATGGAGGGTCCGCTCGTTGAACAACGACGTCGAGAAACTGTGGGAGTTGCAGACGGTTCTCACGCAGCTCAACGATCGTGAAAAACAACTGACCACCAAGCCCGAAGCCTTCGCGGCCATCGACCGCGAGTGGCATGCGGCCAACGACGAGATGACGAGCCTCGAGGGGCAGATCGAAACGTCGTCGAAGGAGCGCCGCCGCGTCGACGGCGAGCTCGCCGATCAGCAGGAGCTGCTCAAGAAGTACCAGGGCCAGCTGATGCAGGTGAAGAACCAGCAGCAGTACGCCGCGGCGTGGAAGGAGATCGACGCCGCGCGCAAGCACGTCAAGGAGCTCGAGGACGCGGAGCTCAAGGCCATGAGCGAAGTGGAGACGCTGCAGAAGCAGCTCGACGAGCGCAAGGGCGGCAGCGCCGACCTCAAGACGCGCTGGGACGCCGCGCACGAGACGTGGCAGTCGTCCCTCGGGCAGTTGCAGCAGGAGGCCGCGCAGCTCCGCGAGCGCGCCGCCGCCATCGAGTCGCAGCTTCCCCCGCGCGTGAAGGACGACTTCTACCGCATCTACAACCAGCGCCAGAAAATCGCCGTCACGCTGGTGGCCGCCGACTCGTGCAGCGGCTGCCGCACGCGCGTGCGGCCGCAGGTGGCGCAGCAGCTCAAGCGCGGAGAGCTCGTGCACTGCGAAGGCTGCCGCCGCATTCTCTACGTGGAGACGCCGCAATCCTGAAAGTGACGGCCTTCGTCGACGGCGCGTCGCGCGGCAATCCCGGCCCCGCGGGCTTCGGCGTCTTCATGCGCACGGAGCGCGGCGAGATCATCGAGCTCTGCGGCTACCTCGGCACGACGACGAACAACGTCGCCGAGTACACGGGCCTCATCGAAGCGCTGCTGATCGCCAAGCAGGAAGGGGCGACGGAGATCGACGTCGTCTCCGACTCGCTCCTCCTCGTGAACCAGATCAACGGCCAGTACCGCGTGAAGCATCCGAACCTCATTCCGCTGTTCAACAAGGCCATGCGCCTGACGCGCGAGTTCCGCCGCTTCTCGATCAAACACACGCTGCGCGCCGGGAACAAGGACGCGGACCGCCTGGCCAATCTCGCCGTGGATCG
Source organism: Thermoanaerobaculia bacterium (assembly GCA_035276475.1). Classification (GTDB taxonomy): domain Bacteria; phylum Acidobacteriota; class Thermoanaerobaculia; order Gp7-AA8; family Gp7-AA8; genus DATDFB01. Next base: position 9,782 of record DATELQ010000117.1, read on the forward strand.
GGCGGACGGGCGGTGGGTGGAGCGACGCCGTGTCGATTCGTGACAACGTCGCCGAGGTGCGAAAGCGCGTCGCCGATGCCTGCGCGCGCGCCGGGCGGGATGCGTCCGAGGTCACGCTCATCGCCGTGACGAAAGTCTTTCCCGCCGAGTACGTCGACGAGGCCATTGCCGCGGGAATCACAGACGTCGGCGAGAACCGCGTGCAGGAAGCGCGCGACAAGAAGCCGCTCGTGCACGGCAGCGCGCGCTGGCACCTCATCGGACACCTGCAGTCGAACAAGGCCAAGGACGCGGTGCGCCTCTTCGACGTCATCCAGACCGTCGACTCCGTCGACCTCGCGCAGAAAATCGCTCGCGCGGCCGAGGGGGCAGGGAAGCGGCCGGAGATCCTGCTGCAGGTGAACATCGGCGGCGAAGAGCAGAAGAGCGGCGCCGCGCGCGCCGACGTCCCCGCGCTCGTTGAAGCGCTGCGCGGCATCGACGCCGTCGACCTCCGCGGCCTCATGGCCATCCCGCCGCTTGGCACGGCGGAGGAGACGCGGCGATACTTCCGTGAGCTGCGCGCGCTGCGCGACGACGTCGGCGTGGAGCAGCTCTCGATGGGGATGAGCGAAGACTTCGAAGTCGCGATTGAAGAGGGGGCGACGATCGTTCGGGTCGGGCGCGCCATCTTTGGGAGCCGGGGATGAAGTGGGTCAATCCGTTCGCCGACGTCGTGCTGTACGTCCTCTACTTCATCGAGTTGCTCGTCATCATCTGGGTCGTCGTCTCGTGGATCGTCTTCTTCGCCGCGCAATCATCGTTCCGCTGGCGCAACCGCGGCCTCTACAACGTTCTCGCGCAGATCAATGACCTGTTGACGCGCATGGCCTATCCGTTCATCCGCCCGTTCCGGCGGATCCTCCCGCCGCACAAAATGGGCGGCATCGACTGGTCGCCGCTCCTGCTGCTGCTGACTATCTTCCTGATCAGGCGGCTTATACTCGTCGCGACTGGACGGTGACGGGAGGGCGTCGATGCAAAACCTCACTCCGCTCGAGATTCAGAAGCAGACATTCTCGCGGGCGATCAAGGGCTACAACGCGGATGAAGTCCGCGCGTACCTGCACCTCGTAGCCGAGGAGATCGAGCGGCTGGTCAAGGACGTCGACCGGCTCGCGCGCGAGAACGCCATGCTGCGCGAGGAGCTCGACGACCACAACCAGCGCGAGCGTATCCTCAAAGACACGCTGCTGTCGGCGCAGAAAGTCTCCGAGGACGTGCGCGCCAACGCGCGCAAGGAAGCGGAGCTCATTGTCAAGGACGCCGAGCTCCTCTCCGACCGCCTCGTGTCGCAGGCGCAGATGCGCGTCGGGGATCTGGAGCGCACCATCCAGGAGCTGAAGATGGAGCGCCGCGCCGCGCGCAACAAGCTGCAGACGATGCTCGATACTACGCAGCAGCTCCTCATGCTCGACGCCGAGCAGGAAGCGAACGAGGAGCCGATTACGTCCCTTTTCCGAAAGAGCGAATGACGCGTTGTCCCTGCTGATTCACAACCTCGGGCAGATCGCCACGCCGGTCGGCCGCGGCGCGGCCCGCGGCGCGTCCATGCGCAGGCTGACGCTCTACGGCAGCGACGCCGTCATCGTCATCGAGCGCGGGCGCTTCCTCTTCGTCGGCCCGCGCGCGGAGATGCCGCGCGAGATCGTCGTCGACGACGACTTCGACGCCCGCGGCGCGACCGCCATCCCCGGCTTCGTCGACTCGCACACGCACGTCGCCTTCGCGGGGACGCGCGAGTCGGAGTTCAACCGCCGCCTGCAGGGCGAGACGTACGAGGAGATCGCCGCGTCCGGCGGCGGCATCGCCTCGACCGTTCACGCCACGCGCCGCGCCTCGGAGGAAGATCTCTGCGAAAACGTGCTGGCGCACACGCGCCTCATGGCGCTCTACGGCACGACGACGGCGGAGGCGAAGAGCGGCTACGGCCTCGACAAGGAGTGCGAGTTGAAGCAGCTCCGGGCCATCCGCGGCGCCAACGAGCGCTCGCCGGCGCGCCTCGTGCCGACGTGCCTCGCCGCGCACGAGTTCCCGCCAGAGTCGCGCGGCAGCGAGGCGGCGCGCGCCGGCTACGTCTCGACGATCGTCGCGGAGATCCTGCCCGCCGTCGCCGAGCAGCGCCTGGCGACGTTCTGCGACGCCTTCGTCGAGCGCGACGTCTTCACCCGCGAGCAGGGCGAGACCGTGCTCCGCGCCGGCAGCGAGCTCGGAATGATCCCCCGCCTCCACGCCGACGAGCTCTCCGACACCGACGGCGCCGCGCTGGCGGTGGAGCTCGGCGCCGCGTCGGCCGATCATCTGATGTACGTCTCCGAGCGCGGCATCGAGGCGCTGGCGAAGTCGAACACCGTGGCGAACCTGCTTCCCGCCACGAGTTTCTTCCTGATGAGCGACCGCTACGCCCCCGCCCGCGCCCTGATCGACGCCGGCGCCGTCGTGTCGCTCTCGACCGACTGCAACCCCGGCTCGTCGATGACGGAGTCGATGCCGATGGCCATCCAGCTCGCCACCCTCCGCATGCGCATGACGGTGGAGGAGTCATTGACCGCCGCAACCCTGAACGGCGCGTACTCGCTGCGCCTCAGCAGCGAGACCGGCTCGATCGAGACCGGCAAGCGCGCCGACCTCGTCCTCCTCGACGCCCCCAATTACCTGCACCTCGTCTACCACTTCGGCGTGAACCTCGTGCGCGACGTGTTCCGCGATGGAGTGCAGGTGGTGCGGGAGGGGAGGGCCACGGATGGCCGCTGACTTTGACGCGACATTCGCGAAGCTGCGCGACGTGCTGAAGCCGTACGCGAAGAAGACCGTCGTCGTGCACGACACGCCGTCGTATTACTACCTCGACACGAAGCTCACCGCGCCGAACGGCAAGCCGCTCTTCTTTGCCGCCGTGCGCAAAGGGAAGGCGTACGTCAGCGTTTACCTCTTCCCCGTCTACATGTTCCCCGACCTGCTAAAGGACTTCCCCGAACTGAAGAAGCGGATGCAGGGGAAGTCGTGCTTCAACTTCAAGACGGTGGACGAGGAGCAGCTCGCCGCGCTGCGGGAGCTGACGAAGCGGGGGTGGGAGCGGGTGATCGCCCGATAGCCCCTACCAGGGGCGGACGGCGTGCGACATTGCGATATCGGATATCCGGAGGATATACTGCGGCCCATGCCCAAGGTTCTTGTTTCACTGCCTGAGACTGATCTTCGGATTATCGACGCCGCGGCACGCAAAGCGGGCGAGACGCGTAGTTCGTTTCTTCGCCGAGCCGCGCTCGCCGAGGCACGTCGTGTGCGTCGCCCCATCGACGACCCCGCCGGCCGCCGCGCCTTCTCCAGATTGTTGCGCAGGGCCGAGGGCCGCACTTCGATCTCGACTTCCGAGGCGCTCGAGGCCCGAGACCGGGGACGTCGCTGATCGATCTCGTCGTTGACGCATCCGTCGCGTTCAAATGGCTCATTCCGGACTCCGCCGAAGACGACGTGCCAACCGCTAAGGCGCTGCTCGTTGAGCATATGGAGGGAAGAGCAAAGATCATCGTTCCGCCCCTTCTCTATTATGAGGTTGGAAATATCCTTCTCTTCGGCCGCTCTCGACCACCGATTGAGCAGGCGATCGACGCCCTCACCGACCTATTTTCCATCCCCGTGGAAGTTGTGCCTTCCACGCTGATCAGCGCGCACGCCACTCTGCAGCTCGCGTCGGTTTACGGGCTCTCCTACTACGACGCCACCTACGTCACCCTCGCCGAGATGTCCGAATGTCCGCTGATCACAGCCGACGCGCGCTTGGCTCGACGCGCACGTGCCACCGGTAAGGTCCGCTTGCTGGGGAAGAGTTGATGAAAGACGATGCGCCTGTCCGTTGCTGATGATCGATTCCTGGCACGGCGCTACGAACCGTAAAACCCCACAATCCTCTCGTACAACCTTTCCCCAATCGCCGCCTTGCACTCATGCGAGCAGCCCGCGACATGCGGCGTGACCACCAGCCGCGGATCGTGCGGCAGCGGGGCGGGCGGGGGCTCGGGATCGAAGACGTCGAGGGCGAGGCCGGCCAGGTGATTCGCGGCGAGGGCGGCGAGGGCGGCGGGCTGGTCGAGCACTTCGCCGCGAGCGGCGTTGATGAGGAACGCACCGGGCGGGAGGCGGGCGATCTCGGGCGCGGCGATCATGCGGCGCGTTTCGGAGGTCAGCGGGACGTGCAGGGTGAGGATGTCGCTCGCGGCGAGCAGCGCGTCGAGGGAGTCGACGCGCGTCGTGCCGTGGAAATCAGTGATGTAGGGGTCGTACGCGGAGACGCCCACGCCGAACGCGCCGGCTAGGCGCGCCACGCGGCGGCCGACTTCACCCAGGCCGACAATGCCTAAGCGGTAGTGGCGGAGCTCGTGTCTCGTGGCGCAGTCGTCGCGCGCGAACGTGCCGCTGCGCAGCTCCTCCGTGTACTGCGGGATCGTGCGCGTCATCATCAGCATGAACGCGATCACGAGCTCCGCCACGGCATTCGCGTTCTCGCCCGGAAGGCTCACGATCGAGATCCCGCGCTCGCGCGCCGCGACGGCGTCGATGTTGTCCGTGCCGCTCGTCCCTTGCGCGATCAGCTCCAGGCGCGGCGCTGCGTCGAGCATCCCCCGCGTCACGCGGACGTGCGCGCGCGTCACCAGTACCTCGGCGTCGGCGAGCTCCTCGACGATCGCGAAGCGCGCGTCGGCGGCGAGCCGCGCCACGAAGCGCGGATCGAGCTGCGCGGCGATGAAGACTTTTTTCGCGGCCACGATAAACTGCGATCCGCTTTGCATTTTCTCCGAAAGCACTCCATCGCGCTTGCCGCGATCGTCGTCTACCACTTCGTTTTCTTCTTCCCGACGATCTTCATGCAGCGCGTCGTCTCCCCCAACGACGTCTTCTACAACTTCGAGCCGTGGGGCCACGGCCACGACGTCGTCGCCCAAAACTCCGTCGTCAATGACCCGCCGACGTCGTACCTGACGATGCTCTCGCTCGTCAAAAGCGAGCCGCGCGCGTTCCACTGGGACCCCTTCGTCGCCTCCGGCATCCCCGGCTGGGCCTCGTCGTCCGCCGCGTCGCTCACGCCGTTCGCGTTCCTGCCGGCCAAGCTCCTGCCGCTGTCGTGGGTCTACACCGGCATCATCCTCCTGAAGCTCAACGTCGCCTTTTTCTTCGCCTACCTCTGGCTCCGCGAAGAGCGCCTCGGGCGGCGCGGCGCGGCCATCGGCGCGATCGTCTTCGCCGCGTCGGGGCCGATCGCGGTGCGCTGGCTCTGGCAGGTGACGAACGCGACGCCGCTCTATCCCGCGCTCTTGTGGATCGCCGTGCGCACCGCGCGCGGCAAGCGGGCGCCGGCGTGGGCGGTGCTGCTGATCGCGCTCGCGTACGCGCTGAGCGGATTCCCGGCGGCGATGGCGTACGGCGCGTGGGTCGCGCTGATCTACTTCCTCGTGCGCGTGCGGACATGGCGCCGATTGCCGGCGACGATCGCCGCCGTCGCGCTGGCCCTCGGCATTGCAGCGCCGATGCTCGTCTCCTTCGCGAAGCTCGTGCAGCGCACCGGCTACCTCGCCGTGCGCGCGACGGCGGCGGCGGAGTACCGGTTCCCGTGGCACCACCTGCGCCTCTTCGTGCAGCCAGACGCCCTCGGCAACCGCGCCTATCACAACTGGACGGGCGACCGCGCCCTCGGCATTCTCAACAACTACATCGAGGCGACGGTCTACGCCGGCGTCGTGGCCCTCCCGCTCGTCATCATCGCGCTCATCAACCGCCGCGCGCGCTGGCGCTGGTTCTGGCTCGCCGCGCTCGCCGTCATCGTCGCGTGCATGTTCGGCGTCGCGCCAATCGCGCGCGTCGTCGGCGCATTGCCCGGCATCAAGTACTCGCCGCTGACGCGATTGCAGATCATCTTGCCGATCGCCGTCGCCTACCTCGCGGCGGCCGGCGCGGCGCTGATCGGCAAACGCACGCTCGTGGCGATGGCGATCGCGGTCCTCGCCGCGGCGGACCTCGGCGTCTTCGCCGGCCGCTTCTACCCGTACCTCGAGCCGCAGACGTCGATGCCGCCGGCGACGCCGACGATCGCCTTTCTGCAAGCGCAGCCGAAGCCGTTCCGCATCGCGCCGTTCTTCGACTACTTCTGGCCGAACGCCGCGGAGCTCTACCGCCTCGAGGACATCCGCAGCCATTTCTCGTCCGAGGCAAGGTATCGGAAGCTGCTGGAGCGCATCGACCCGACGTCGTTCTCCAGCGGCTCGACCGTCATCCAATTCAACGGCCTCAAATTCGATCTCACCGATCCGCTCGTCTCGATGCTCGGCGTGCGCTACCTCGTCGAGCAGAAGAGCATCGACATCGTGAAGTGGTCGATCTTCGGCGCGACGAAGCCCGGCGTGAAAGAGATCGGCGGCTACGTGCTGCAGCCGGGCACGATCGCGCAGCGCAGGGTGCACGTCGACGCGGAGCCGTTCTGGTCGATCGAGCTGCCGATCGGCATCGACGCGATGACGACGAAGAATCCGGCGCTGATCGTGACGCTGATCAAGGACGCGCGCGTGGTCTGGTCGCGGACGTTCGTCCCCGACGACTGGGGCAGCGTCGGCAAGCTCTACGTCCCTCTCCACCCGTACGCGCGCCTCGGCGACACGGTCGTGCTGCGCCTCGAGTCGCGCGGCATCCGCGGCGGGATGTTGAAGGGCACCGCAGAGCCGGGCGACGCGCCGTTCTTCTACGGCCGCGTGACGACGCCGATCGTCTTCGACCGCGAGCTCTCCGAGGGGCGGATCTTCCGCAACCTCTCCGAGGTGCCGCGCTTCCATGCCGTGGCGCGCGTGCGGAAGATGGACGACGCGGCGTTCCTGGCGACGAAGGACATCGATTTCGCCACCGAGGCGATCGTGACCGATGGGAATGCGGCGCTGCCGGAGACGAGCGACGCCGCCATCGCGATGCGCAGCTACTCCGACGACGAGCAGGTCGTCACCGTGAGCGCGCCAGCGAAGACGCTCCTCGCGTCGTCGGAGAAGCTGACGCCGGAGCTCGGCGTCACGATCGACGGCAAAGCCGTCAAGCCGATCGAGATCAACATGCTCTTCGCCGGCGTGCCGGTGCCGCCGGGCGAGCACCGCGTCGTCTTCACGCGGCGCGTCGGGCGAGGGTGGTGGCCAGTGGCGGGCGTCTGCGCGCTGCTGTCACTGCTGTTGATCGGCATCGATCTTCACGCGGCGTACAACGTCTCGCGCTCGACGCGCAGGCGCAGCGCGTAGCGCTTTGGGCGCAATTCGACGTCGAGAGCCGCCGCCGAGGGCTCGAGGAAATCGGCCAGCATGGCCGCGCGGACGCCGGTGCGCGGTGGCAAGCCGTCGATGTGCGCGGCGAGCGCGTCGACGCTTCCTTCCACTACGACCATCGGCAGCGTGCGCGCGCCGCCGGCGCACGCGGCGAGGAGGCGATGGTGACCGTTGCGGAGCACGAGACGATCGTCGGCAGCGAGGACGCTGACGTAGTTCGGGCGCGGCTCGATGCGGAAGGTCAGCTCGATCGGCGCGGTGTCGGTGGCGCGGTGGATCTGCGCGCCCGACACCGCCAGCTCGCCGCGCGACGATAGGAACGACACGGTCGGGCCGCCGCCGGTCTCGGGCTCGACGTCGAGCTCCGTCGTGCTCGGAAAGAGAATGGGAAGGAGCGCGGACGCTGCGAGGCGCTCGCGCATCACGGCTACGCGCCCGAGGTTCACCACCGGTTGCAGCGTGGCCACGGAGAGCGCGTCGACGGCGGCGAGCGACCACGGCTTTCCGTCGAGCGCGGTGCGGAAGAGCGGCGCCGCGAGGATCTCCTCCACTTCGGCGCGTGCCGTTTCGTCGAGCGCCTCGGGCGCGACCGGCGGCGGCGCGGGCGAGGCGAGAAAGGCCTCGCGCGCCGCGCGCCAGCGTCGCCGCACGTCATCCACATCGACGACGGCGACGCGCACGGCGAAGTCGACGGCGCGCTCGCAATCGTAGAACGCGCCGAGGAGCAGGCGGCCGCGGTTCAGCATGAGGTGATGCTCGACGTGTCGGGAAGCTGCAGCGTGACCTGCAGCGGATTCGACGTCGTGGTGATGCCCTGCGCGTTCACCGGCGCGGAGAAGGCCGGGTGGTCTCCGTGCGAGGTGACGTTGAAAACGAGCACGCCGAGCTCCGGCACGATCGGCACGCTCGGCGGCTGCGGCGGCGCGCCGGCCGGTGGATCGAGGTGAATGCCGGCCAGCGGAACGGTGACGTGCGCGGCCGAGCCGGGGCAGACCGTGCTGCCGAGGATCCCGGTGGCGTCGATGCCCGGAAGATTCAGCGCGGCGATGACGGGATTGGAGATCGCCAGCTGCACGCCCGCGCCCATCTGGTCGGCCGACTCGTCGCGCACGACGACGGTGATCTGCCGGCTGCGCAGGAGGCATTTGGCGCGGTTCTGCCACGTGGTGATGACCTTCGTGTCGTTGGCCAGGATGTTCTTGGCGCTGGTGAGCGCATTGTTCGCCGCGTTGAACTTCGGCAGCGCCGCGGCCAGCAGCGGATCGGCCGGCGCCAGCGCCTGGAGCTTTTCGATGCAGTCCTTGATGTCGTTGACGACGGCGGTGGCGGCGTTGATGAGGTCCTGCGCTTTCTTCAGCTCCGTCACGCCGGCGTTGCAGTCGCCGGAGAGGGCGATGCCGGCGGCGGTGTTGACGAGGTTCTGCACGACGGCGTCGAGCGAGCCGTGCGACGCGGGATTGTCGGGGTTCGCGACCTGGAGGACGTCGGCGTCGAGGAGCGGCAGGTTGGCGTTGATGCAGCTCTGCGCTCCGAGGATGGCGCCGGCGGAAAGGCCCGAGCAGATGCAGTTCGCGTACTTTGCGAGGACCTCGGGCTCGTGAATGAGGACGTAGGACTTGGCGTCGTCGCGGTCGGCCGTCGCAGTGGCGAGCTTCGCCGCGGCGTTCGGCGCCGAGGCGCTGAGGTCGAGGATGCCGGTGGGGATGCCGCCGACGAGACCGGTCAGGCCGCCGGCGGAGATGAGCGACTCCAGCGCGGAGATCTGTCCGACTGCGCCGTAGGCGAGTGCCACCTGTCCCCACGCGTCTTCGAGATGGGTGACGCCGTCGAGGCACGCTGGGCCGGCCGGCGCGGCCGCGAGGGCCGCATCGACCGCGGCGTGAGCGGCGTTCTTTGCAGTGGTTGTCGCCGTGGCGGCGGTGTTGATGAAGCCGTCGATTGCGGAGGTGATGGTCGGCATTTCTCGCTCCTATTTCTGCGCGATGGCGCGGCCGGTCCAGCGTTCGGCGCCGACGGTGATGGGGAGGTCGGCGAAGGCGGACGTGACCACGGCTGCGGGCGAGTGCCGCGCGCCGCATTGCGTGCACGACGTGAGCGGCGCGCGCGGGCGCGTCAGCACGGCGAGGTTGGCCGCGTTTCCCCGCGTCTCCAGCGCACGCGTCAGGAAGTTGTTCTTGATGCGCGTGACGAACCACGCGGTGCCGGTGTCCTCGTCGTCGTCTTCGCGGATCTCTTCGAGCTGCTCGGCGAGCTTCTGAAAGTTGGTGATGGGGAAGAGCTTCTCGAAGCTCGGGATGGCGGGGATGACGTCGCCGAGGGCGAGGACGAGAGGGCCGGTCTCGCGGTAGGTGGCGGTGATGAGGCGCAGCGGACCGCCGGCGCGCTTCAAGAGGTCGTCGGCGGACTTCACCGGCAGCTCCACGCCCCAGAAGATCTCGCGGAAGAGCTGCGCGGAGGAGCGGAGGGAGCTGAAGGCGTCTTCGATGCTCTCGGCGATTTCGTTGCGCAGGGCCATGGTCTCGACGATGGCGACGTCGATGGCCTCGAGCGCGTCGCGCAGCGTGCCGGGATTGGCGATGCCTTGGCGTTGGGGTCGCTTGTCTTTGGGATCTTCGGCTGTGCTCATGACCCAACTAGTGCGGGTCAGGGCGTAAACGTTTCATGGAATTGCGGATGGGTCTGGTTGGCGGCGATCGGTATCCGAGGATTTGGCGCTCCGGCACCGGCTGAGAAGTCCATTTTCGGGTGCCGGTACCCATACGTTTGGTCGAGCGAGATGTACGCAGGGTCGCTCTCGATGCACGCCACCACGAGATGGAAAGCGTCGACGGAGATCCCAAGCCGCTCCGCAATCTGTTTGAGGCGGGCATGCGCGCCCCCTTGAGGGGGATTGCCGTGGGCGCACTCTTGATCTGCATATTTTTTGACGGTGATCAGCGCGTATGCCGAGCGGATGCTCAGCGCGCGGAGATCGTTGATGCGCCCATTCGAGTGCATGATGAGGATCGACTGATCGATCCAGTCGAGCACGCGGTCACGCGGATAGAGCGACCGCCCGCAGACTTCCGGCGCGTGCATCGCGGCGAGATGCTGGATGGAAGTGATGCCGAGTTCCTCGAGCACGTCGACCGCGCCATCGTCGACGCCCTCGAGCAGGCGGACCGAAAAGTCGGCGGCGCTCGTCTGGGTCACGCCGAACGTCTGCATGGCCGTCTTGCGGAGGGCCTTCATCGCCCATGAATGAAAGAGACCCGCGAGAAAATAAAGCGCGGGAAGGCTGACCATCGTCTTGAACTGTTGCGCGATGTCGGTCTTTGAGGCGACGTATCCGATCATCACGGCGATGGCCGCTTTGAGCGCGCTGTTGGCCAGGAACCGCGGCGAGAGAGCACTGGCGTTCAGGCGAACGAGCATGAACCAGACGGTGCTGATGTAGGCGCCGTAGCCAGCGAAGACGATGCCGTCGAATTGATGGCCTTCGTTCCCGTCCGCCGCGCGCGCGACGATGCAGAAGACTCCGGTGAGGAGCGCCGCGGCAACTGACGTTGAGGACAAGGCGGAAGCCGCCGCGTCCGTGACGCGATCATGGCGGTCTCCTGAGTTGTGTTTGATTCAGGAGTGACGCGCCGGGCGAATTCCCTACCGCCGCGCGGCCACCAGGATGATCTGGTACGCGAACAAACTCCGCCACACGCGCGTCACCATCGTCAGCAACCGCTCGCCGATGCGCAGCAGCCACTCCGGCGTGAAGCGGCCGATGATCAGGCGGATCGGTACGGAGGAGCCGCGGATGGCCACGATGCGGAAGCCGGCGTTCTCGATCTCGCGGCGGATCGTGCGCATGGTGAAGAAGCGCAGGTGCGTGTAGTCGAGGATGCCGCGGTCGCGGTACTCGAACACGCCGAAGAGGAGCCCCAAGCGGACCGTGATGTTGGCGATATTCGGCACCGAGAGGAAGAGCAGGCCGTCGGGCGCGAGCGACTGCTTCACGCACTCGAGCAGCTTCGAGTCGTCGCGCAGGTGCTCGATGATGTCGGCGAGGACGACGGCGGTCACGTTCGCGGGAAGGCGGGGCACGCTCTCCAGATCGGCGATGACGACGTGGTCGAAGCGTTTGCGCAGCTCGCCGATGCGGTCGACGTCGTACTCGAAGCCGATCGTGCGCGTGAAGTACTCGTGCACGGCGGCGCCGAGCTCGCCGCCGGCCGCGCCGAGGTCGAGGAGCGTGCCGCCGCGGCGGACGTAGCGGCGCACGAGGCCGATCAGGATGCGATGGCTCGACCCTTCGAAGTCTTTGAACGTGTAGACATTGGACATAGTGCTGAGTGCTGAGTGCTGAGTGCTGAGGCGCAACCACTCAGCACTCAGAACTCAGCACTCAGCACTCGATTCAATGCGTGCCGATCGTCCCCACGTTTTTAAGCGTCACGGCGATCCCGTAGCTCAGCTTCGGCGTCGGCTCCGGCAGATAGACGAGGTAGCGCCGCAGCTCGAAGGCGACTCCATAGCACGACGCATTCGTCCCGATGAGGTACCGCTGCTCCAGAAACGTCCCGAGCTTCGCGTCGAAGTTGAGCTGCACGTCGGCGCGCACGCGGTCCTTCAGCACCGACGAGCCGGCGTTGATGCGCACCTGGCTCGCGCTCGTGTCGAACGTCGACTGCGGCGTCTTGTACGTCGAGAACCAGGTGAAGCTCAGGTACTTGTCGGCGCTGTCGCCGGTGCCCATCAGATTCGCGGAGATCGACGTCTGCTCCAGCTGGTGCGAGATGTTGCCGTACGTGGCGCTGGCGTCGAGCGTGATCGACTGGTACGGGTTCACGTGCAGCGACGCCACGAGCGGCGTGAACTTGCTGTCCTGCCCCGGCGGGAGCGTCGTCCCCGGCAGGCTGCCGCCGGTCGCGTTGGTGAACGGCTTCGAGAGCGACACCGACTGCCGCAGCGAGAACGAGAGCACTTCGCGCGACGACGTGCCGGCCCCTTTCTCGCGGCCGATGATGCGCTGCGTGAGCGAGTACTCGACGGAGTCGCGGACGATGGGGAGGAACGGCGAGTCGACGGTGTCGAAGCGGATGACGCGCTCCTGGTCGGCCACGTTCGACGTGTAGATGTAGCGGAAGCGCGGCTCGATGACGTGCTTGAAGCGCGTGAAGCCGCCGATCGACTTGTTGAAGATCTTCGAGAACGAGGGGCCGACGACGTCGACCTCGCCCTGCGCGTACGTGCGCGTCAGCTTGTCGTCGACGGCCACCTGCTGCCCGGTCGTCTGCAGCGCATTCGGGTCGAGGCTCGCCGAGTACCACGTGTCGCGCAGCGAGATCTGCGGACGAATCGAGAGCCACGCCGGCGTGCGCAGCTGCAGCGACAGCGTCGGGAAGACGTCGGCGCGGTAGTAGTTCGCTTCCGGACCGTTGAGGAGGCCGTGGGTGATGAGGTGCGACGTCGACGACTCCAGCGACAAGTACAGCGGCGTGTTGCCGAGGCGGTTCGGATAGAGGCGGAACTGCAGCGAGGGGAGCTGCTCGAAGCGCTGGCGCGGCGGCGGCGCGAACGGATCGTCGGCGTTGACGGGGCCGAAGAGGTCGCGCCGGTCGGTGAGGATGTTGAGCGAGTAGGTGGGGCGGTTCTTCGTCAGATACGCCTGCGAATAGATCTGCGAGAGCGTATGGATGCGCGGGTCGCGGTCGAAGCGGCGGAAGAAGTCGATGTTCGAGAAGTCCTCGACGTCGACGACGCCGCGGAAGCCGCCGGGCAGGTTGTCCTGGGCGTGCTCGATGCGGTACTTCCACTCCAGTCTTCCCTGCTCGACGTCGTGCACGGTGTACGCGCTGATCTCGCCGAGCTTGATGTCGGGCGAGGGCAGGTAGCGCGCGTCGACGCCGACGCCGTTGTAGCCCTTCGTATTGAGGTCGGTGTAGATAGTGGCGTCGGCGGAGTCGCCCCACGGGAGGAAGTAGCCGGTCTCGAGGCGCTCGCCGAACTCCTCCGAGATCAAAAGGCGCGGGATGAGGAAGCCGCGCGAGCGGTCGCGCTTCGTCGGCCAGATCAGCGACGGCGCCCAAAACACGGGGAGGCGGCTGGCGCGGAACTGCACGTCGCGCATGTGCGCGTAGTCGTCGAGGGTGACGTCGGCGCGGGCGACGTGGAACGACCACGAGGGCCGGTTGATGTCGCACGAGGTGAAGATGCTCTGCGTGAGGAGGTAACGCGTGTCGCCGATTTTCTCGGCCTTGTCGGCGGTGAAGTAGAGCGACGGCTCCATGGCGCCGGTGGCGTGGAAGAGGGTGCCGAGCTTGGTGTCGAGGTTGTAGAAGAGTTGGTCCGCACTCAGCCGGATCGGCCCCTGATCGAGGATGACGTGCCCCTCGGCGACAATATCTTTGGTCCGCTGGTTGAACGTCATCTTGTCGGCGACGACGGTGATGTCCTGGTACTTGATGGTCATCCCGCCTTCGACGGCGACGTATTCGTTCTTCTCCTCGGTGATGTGCGCGCCTTCCTTCGCCGTCCAGACCACTTCGCCGCCGCTCTTTTTGAGCCCCGGCTGGAATTTGAACTTCGTCTTCGGCGGCTGGTAGTACTGCCCCGCCGGACCCATGTCTTTCCCGGTTTGAGCGGCGGCGATGGCGGGAGTGACGGCGGCGAGGAGTGCTGCGAAGAGGCGCGGAAAGCGTCGCGTCATTTGCTGGCGGCCATTGTAGCGTCGCCGTCTCACGATGACGAGGACCGCCGGTGCTTGCCTGCGCGTCCGAGGGAACGGCGCATGATCGCGGCGCGCTCGGCGATGGCGGCAGCGTCGCGGCGGCGGCCGAGGATCTTGGCGACGTGGTAGACCTGAAGCGCGCCGTCGGCGACCTTCGCCTTTTTCATGCGCATGGTGTAGCGGAGAGCGTCCAACAGGATCTCGACGTGATCGGCGGCGGGCTCGAACGCCTGGAGAAACTGCAGCACGCCGCGCGCTTCCTGCGGATCGAAACGCTTCGGGAGCCCCAAGTCCGGGTCGTCTTCGACAGCGGCGGCGACGTCGGCGATGAAATCGAGCGGAACGGTGTGATTCGAGCGAACGAAGGGGTCCGTGGATGGATGCGGCGACTGCAACGGTCCGAGGAGAGCGAAGGCGCTTTCGATCCGGGCCATGAATTCCGCGGCAAGTTCCTGCGAAGCTGTGACCGTTGGTGACGGTCTTTCGTCCGGCTCAGCCACGATTGCCTCCTTCGCTGGTATTCATACCATCGATCATGGCATTGATTTCAGCCTTACAGGCATCCATTCCACTATAGATAGTACATCATCTCGTGTAAGGTGGGACTGAATTCCTTAGTTTGTGACTTGATTGTCTTCGACAATCGAATCAAATCGTGGATCGATGGTATTCATGCCACGCAACTTGGAACTACACTCCATCTATGGTGGCACGCATCTCCTTGTCGATCCGACTCATCTCTCGCATCCGCATCCGCAATTGAATGATCTCCACTTGGTAGAGCCGCGCGACCGTATCGTCGCGGAAGCGCTGGTGGCGTTTGCGCAGGGCGATCTCATTCGCGAGGCGGACGAACTCGCGATGGGCATGGCGGTCGGTCCAACCGCCGCGGCCGTGGCGGAGGATTGGGTGGGCGGTGCGGCGAACGTCCGCGTCGTCGAGGAATCCGAGGGAGGCCTCGTGGCGCAGTTCCGCGCGGAGCTCGGGCCATTCTTTAAAGACCGCTGCGACGACGAAGAGCGGGACGAGCGCGGCGACGATGACGTCAACCGCGCGCGCGGTCAGCCCGGCCGCGACGAGCGCGCGCGGCGCGTACGCGGCGGCGACGGCGGCAAACGCCGTGACAACGTCGAGCGCGATCTGCTTGCCGCGGTCGCGCACGTGGAACGCGGCGTAGGTGATGCCGTAGCCGGCGACTGCGCCGGCGGCGATGCACTGCGCGATGACATCGCTGTGCCACAACAGCACCGCCGCCGCGGCCGCGCCGCTGCAGCCGCCGAGGAGCATGCCGTCGACTGACTCGCTCTCGCGGCCGGTGAGGCGGACGTACAGCGCCGCGGCGCTGAGCACGATGCCGGCCGCGATCGGATGCGCGCCGAGCGGCCAAAGCAGCGCGCCGGCGACGACGCCCGCGGCGAGCGGCGTGCGCCAGGCGCGCCAGAACTTCGGATCGAGCGATTTGAAGTAGTCGGCCGCGGCGGCGACGCCGAGGAACGCGGCGATGAGGAGCAGGCCGAAGATCATAAGAAACAGGTGACAGGGCACAGGGGACAGGGGACAGGTGGTTGTCGTCGCGAGAACATCATCTGTCCCCTGTTCCCTATGCCCTGTCCCCTGACCGTCGGAGAAAATACCGGCGCGAGCGCTCGATGTCGGCGCGGATCTGCCGCGTCAGCTCCACCGCGGAGCGGAACTGCTGCTCGCGGCGCAGGAGCTCGTGGAAGTAGAGGCGCACGGTGTCGCCGTAGACGTTGGAGTCGAAGTCGAGGATGTGACTCTCGATGGTGATCGCGTAGTTCTCGTACAGCGTGGGGCGCACGCCGATGTTCGTCACGCTCTCGAAGGAGCGGTCGAAGCTCTCGAAGCGCGACGTGGTGACGAAGACGCCGCCGTCGGGATAGAGCTCGTTGAACGGATCGACGTTGACGGTCGGAAATCCGATCTTGCGGCCGAGGCGGCGGCCGGTGGCGACGAGGCCGTCGATATAGTAGGTGCGGCCGAGGGCCAGGGCCACGGTGCGCATCGCGCCGCGCGCGATCCCGCGGCGGATGCGCGAGCTGGAGACGCGGATGCCGCGGATGCGCACCTCGTCGACGCCGTGCACGGCGAAGCCGAACTGCTTCCCCGCCGCCTGCAACTTTTCGAGATGCCCTTCGCGCCCCGCGCCGAAGGCGAAGTCGCGGCCGATGCGGACTTCCGTGACCTGCAGCGCGCCGACGAGGAATTCTTCGATGAAGCGGTCGGCGGTCCAGCGCGAAAACTCGTGCGTGAAGGGGACAACGAGGAGCGCGTCGACGCCCATCTCGCGGATCAATTCTTCTTTTTGCGACAGCGTCAGGATCTGCTTCGGCACGCGGTCCGGCGCGACGATGGACAAAGGATGCGGATGAAAGGTGATGACGGCGGACGGCCGCCCGGTCTCGCGCGCGCGCTCGACGACGCCGCTGATGATGGCCTGATGGCCGATGTGCATGCCGTCGAAGTTGCCGATCGTCGCAATGCAGCCGCGCGGGAGATCCGTTTGGCGCAATGGATCGTGGAGGATGAGCATCGGCGCGCGAGCTTACTCCAACCGCAACGTCGGGACCGGCACCGCAATCCGCTGCCAGTCGGGCGGCTCCGCCCCGAGCCACTCCGCGAATTTCTCGACCATCGCCGGGTCCCACTTCCCGCCCGCCGCTTCGCGCTGCAGCGTCTGCATCGCCGCCGTGTGCGACAGCGGCGCGGGGCGGTAGGAGCGGTGCGAGGTCAAGGCGTCGTAGGCGTCGACGATCG
Organism: Thermoanaerobaculia bacterium; assembly: GCA_035276475.1. Lineage (GTDB taxonomy): Bacteria > Acidobacteriota > Thermoanaerobaculia > Gp7-AA8 > Gp7-AA8 > DATDFB01. The sequence goes on from DATELQ010000117.1 coordinate 26,591, forward strand.
AGAGCAGGCGCACTTCGTAGGGGATGTCGTCGCCGCGCAGGCCGTCGGGGTAGCCGCGGCCGTCGTAGCGCTCGTGATGATGGCGGATCATGCGCAGAACGCCGCTCAAGGTCATGAGCGGGCGGACCATCTCCTCGCCGATGACCGGATGGTCGATGACGCGCATGAATTCGTCGCGCGTGAGCGGCCCCTGCTTGTTCAGCAGCGCCTCCGGCACGGCGATCTTGCCGATGTCGTGCAGCAGTCCGGCGATGCGGGCGCGCTCGGCGAATTCGTCGCTCTCGCCGAGGTGGAGGGCGAAGGCGCGGGCGAGATCGCCGACGCGCTGGGAGTGGCCGCGCGTGTAACGATCTTTCGCTTCGAGCGTCAACGCCAGCGCGCAGATGACGTTCTGGGTCTGCTCCAAGTCGGCGTGGTACTCCTTGATCCGCAAGAGGGACCGGATGCGCGAGATGAGCTCGACGCGGTTGAGCGGATAGTTGATGAAGTCGTCCGCCCCCGCCACGATGGCCTCGGAGCGAATGCCCGTTCCGCGGTGCGACGTCAGCACGATGACGGGGAGAAACTCGTGCCGCGCGTCGGCGCGGATCATCCGCAGGGTCTCGGCGCCCCCTTGCAGCGGCATGATGAGGTCGAGGAGCACGACGTCGATGGCTTCGCGTCCTAAGACGTCGAGCGCCTCAACGCCGTTCTCGGCGACGGCGACGTCGAAGCCGGCGTCCGAGAGGGTCATGGTGACGAGGTCGCGGTTCATGCGGTTGTCGTCGACGCAGAGGACGCGCGGCCGCGACGCCGCGCGCTTGCCGAGGTGCCGGGCGGCGACGGCGAGCGGCGACTCCTCGTCGAGCGCCGCGGCGAAGACGCGTACGAGCTCGGCGTCGAACGCGCCATCCTCGGCGTCGCTGCGCAAGCGCGCCATGGCCGCCTCTTCGTCGCCGTTCATCTCCAGCACGAAGTCGTCGTAGCGGTTGGCGATGCCGACGATCTGGGCCTCGATGGGGATGGCGTCGCCGGCGAGGTGGTCGGGGTAGCCGCGGCCGTCGACGCGCTCGTGATGCCAGCGGACGATCGGCACCCAGGCGCGGAAGGTCGTCATCGGCTCGAGGATCGAGGCGCCCATGCGCGTGTGCTCGGCGACGCGCGCGACCTCGTCGTCGTCGAGCTGCTCTTTCGACAGGAGGTGATCGGGGACGCCGATCTTGCCGACGTCGTGGAGCATGGCGCCCTTGGTGATGGTCTCGACTTCGTCGCGCGACATGCCCAATTTCTGTGCAAGGCGCGCGGCGTACTGGGCGACGCGTTGGACGTGGCCGGCGGCGTGGGGGTCTTTGTTCTCCAGCGCGGTGCCGAGAGCCATGATGATGTTCTCGCTGGAGTCGAGCTCTTTGCGGAGGTTGCGGATTTTGATGAGGGACCGGACGCGCGTGCGCAGCTCGTCTTTGTTGATCGGCTTGTTGAGGAAGTCGTCCGCGCCGCACTCGAGGGCTTTGATCTTGTCGTCGGTGTCGGTGAGCGCGGTGAGCATGAGGATGGGGATCATCCGCCCCCCGGCTTCGCCTTTGATGCGCGCGCACGCTTCGTAGCCGTCCATGTTCGGCATCATGACGTCGAGGACGATGATGGCGGGGTCGCTCTGCGGGTAGAGCGCGAGGGCCTCGCGGCCGTCGCGGGCCATGACGACGTCGTAGCCCCACGAGGTGAGGTATTCCTCGAGGATCTGCAGGTTCTGTTCGTTGTCGTCGACCGCGAGGACGAGGTCGCGCTCGTGCGCCGGCGCAGCGCTGCCGGCCAGCGGAAGATCGCTCTGGGTGGTCATCCGGACGGGGCGATTATACGGCGCGCGTAGACGAGGTGCCCGCCGGCGTCGTGGGCGAGCGGATTGAGCTCGTGCCGGCGGCGGTCGTTCGGCCCGACGATGTGGACGACGTCGACGCCGCGCCGCACCAGCTCATCCGCGACGAAGTTCCGATGGCACCGCCACGGCACAGCCTCGGCGCACATGATGGCGTCGCCCTCTTGCAGCTTGTCGACGCCGTCGGCAAATTCTCTCGTGGCCATGTAATCGGCATAGCCGCGGAACTGGGCATTGCGCAGCGCATCGTTCGGCGAGTCCGGCGCCGCCGTCCGCCGCCCCCCCAGCTCGGGCATGTGCACGTAGGCGATGCCGCGCTTCGGCAGCTCCGCCGCAAGGGCGTCGCGCGAGAAGTGCGGGTAGCGCCGCGAGCCGGGGAAGCGCCGGATGTCCGCGAGGCGACGGACGCCGCTGGCGGCAAGGAGGTGCACGAGCTCGTCGAGGGAGCGGGTGGAGTGGCCGATGGTGTAGATCTTCATGACTTATCGTAGCGACAATGTCGCACGATGATTTACGTGCTGATGGCGCGCGAGGCGCCGCGCGCGGTGATTTTCCGCCGCGGACCGTCGCGGCGCGTGCTGCTGCTGACGTGGGATCTCGAGACGGACGAGATCGTGCCGGGGCAATGGTTCAAGGGCCGCGTCTACGAGCATCGCTGCGACCTTTCGCCGGACGGGCGGCTGCTCATCTACTTTGCCGCGAAGTTCTGGCGCAACCCCAACGCGTGGACCGCCATCAGCAAGCCGCCATACTTCACGGCGCTGGCGCTTTGGATGAAGCACACGACGTGGGGCGGCGGCGGACTGTTCGACAGCGCGACGAGTATCGCCTTGAACCATCGCGCTGAGGACTTCGCGCTCGCGGCCGGATTCGAGCTGCCGCCGGAGCTCACCGTCTATCCGATTGCCCCGTGGGCCGGCGGCGGCGAGGACGAGCCGATCCTGTCGACGCGCCTCGCGCGCGACAGGTGGCGACTCACCGAGCCGGGGCGAACCGTGGAGCGCGGTCGCAAAGCGAGCGTCTGGCTGCAGGTCGAACCGCCGACGACGTTGGAGAAACTCCATCCGCTCGCGGCGGAGCGCTACACGCTCCGGGCGTTGATCACCGGCATCCAGGAGCGGCAGGGCGCTTGGTATCGGATGGAGCACTTCGTCGGCGACTCGCACCCGATCGGCCGCAGCGACTGGGCCGACTGGGCGCCGAACGGCGACCTGCTCTTTTCGATCGGCTACTCGATCTACCGGCTCCGTTACGCGGACGGCGCGCTCGCTCCGCTCGCCGAGGCGAGGAAAATCGCGGACCTGACGAATGCGACGTTCAGGGAAGTGGCGGCACCGCCGGAGGCGCGGCAGTGGTTCTAGAAGAGGGCGCGATCGCGATCGTCGCCCGCATCCGCGTGCAACGCGAGGAGATCGAGTCGCTCGACGACGTGCAGCGGATGCTGTGGGTGCTGACGCCGGACGGCGGCGGCGCACGGCGCGTGATCGTGGTCGGACGGAAGCGGCTGACGAAGCGGTTCTGGGCCTTCGTCGACGACGGCGAGGCGCTGCTGGGCCGCACGCAGACGCTCGGCGCGGGAACGTACGCAATCGAAGCGCATGAGGAGCACGCGCACTTTGACTTCGAGCTCCACGGCGACTGCTTCCTCTGCGGCGAGATCGGAATCCCGCCGCGCGGCAGCTTCATCGTCAGTGTCATGAATCCTGATCCGGCGCGCTGGCCGAGCCCGCAGGAGGCGCTGTTCGACGCCGGCGCCGCGGCCGCGATCGCGCTGCCGTTCCCGCCGGCCCTGCAGGAGCGCTTCGGGGAGCACCGCTACTTGCCGTTGGCACCGGAATTCCTGCAGTATGCCGGAGCGGAGCTCGTCTTCGTTCATGTTCGAACCGACGCTGCAGATCGATCAAACACTGCGCCGCGGCGACCGCGGTGACGACGTCACGCGCGTGCAGGAGTGGCTTTGCTTCCACCAGTTCAACGTCGGCATCGACAGTGACTACGGCCCGGCGACGGAGCAAGGCGTCGCCGACTTTCAGGCCGCGCGCGGCATTGCTGTCACCGGCGAGGCAGACCCCACGACATTTGAACTGCTCGTGCGGCCGATGGCTGATGCGCTGCGGCCGCTTGTCGTCGCCGAGGGGGCGACCGTTGGACAGAGCATCGCCGCGTGTGCGCTGCAGCACCTGCTGGTCCATCCGCTCGAGATCGGCGGGCAGAATCGCGGGCCGTGGGTGCGGCTGTACCTGCGCGGCCTGGAGCGGCCGAAGGACCCGAAGTTGCCGCAAGGCTTCGACGCCTGGTGCGCCGGCTTCGCCACGTCGATCGTCGATCAGGCGGCGACGTCGATGAAGCTCCCTGCGCCGCCCATCGACTATCACACGAATTGCAACCTCCTGGCGGCCGAAGCGCAGAAGGGGAAGCGTTTTCGCCGCGGCGAGGACGTCAAGCCGGAGCAGATCCCGCCCGGCAGCCTGATGCTCATCCGCAAGAGCGGCAGCCACGACAGGTGGCACCACACCGGCGTCGTGGTGCAGGCGCTGCCGCAGGTCGTCCGCACGATCGAGGGGAATTCCGCGAACAGCGCCGACGAGAATCCCTCCGGACACGAGGTCTGCCGTCAGTTGCGACCGTACCGCAACCTGGATTTCATCTTCATCGAGTAGTGTTAGCTGACACTACAGAATGGCCTCCTATTACGGCGAACATGCGCAGCAACTGAAACACGACCTCGCGGCCGAGTTGCCGGTCGAGGAGCTGCGGCGGCTGCATCAGAAGCGGCCGCTGCTGCACGCATCGGTCGCGCTGGCGAACCTCGCTGCGCTCGTGCTCGCTGCGGTCGCGATTGTCCAGTTCGACCGCTGGTACGTGTGGGTGCCGTGCGCTGTTGTCGCAGGCTTCGCGGTCTTCAACTTCACCGTGCTGCTCCACGAGGTCGTGCACCGCGCCGTCGTCATGCAAGCGCGCGACGGCCTCTACCGCGTTCTCGGCCTCGCCTACGCGATCCCGAGCGGCATTTCCGCCTCGCAGTTCACCCGCTGGCATCTCGACCACCACGCCGGCCTCGGCTCGTTCGAAGAGGACCCGAAGCGGCACTGGCTCTCGCCGAAGCGCAACGCGCGCTGGCTCAAGCTTCTCTACTTCACGCCCGCGCTCTTCCCCATTTACTTCCGCGCGGCGAAAAATGAGACGGCGTCGTACGAGCCGGAGATGCAGCGCCGCATCGCCCGCGAGCGCATCGCCACGATCGTGTTTCAGCTCGGCGTCCTCGCCGCGATCGCTCTCATCGGCGGCTGGTGGATCGCGTTCAAGCTCTATGTCGTCCCGGTCTTCTTCGTCTTCCCGATCGCCTTCGCGCTGAACCGCGTCGGGCAGCACTACGACATCGATCCGAGCGACCCGGCAAAGTGGTCGACGCTCGTCAAAGGGTCGCTCTTCTGGGACGCCGTCTACCTCTTCTCGAACTACCACCTCGAGCACCACTACTTCCCCGGCGTGCCGTTCTACAACCTGCCGCGCCTGCAGCGCCTCCTGATGCCGTTCTACGAGAAGCGCGGCATGACGGCGCACGGCTACGGCGAGCTGTTCTGGGGATGGATCGTGCTGAACGGGCAGCCGCACAGCGACTGGCGCAGCGCGGATCAGAGCAGTCCGGTGAGTATCAGGTCCGCGACCTGATCGGCCTGCGCGGCGACGTCGTAGTCCTTCTCCGACAGAATCCACGACGTCACCATCTCGTCCAGAATCCCGAAGACCGCCTTGGCCACGAGCTGCGGGTGGAGGTTGCGGCGGAATGTCCCCTCGCGCTGGCCGCCTTCGACGACTTTGCGGAGGATGTTGAGGTAGTCGGCGACTTCCTGCTGCGAGAAGAGGGACATGAATTTCAGGCTGTGGCGGAGCTCGACCTGCGAGACGACGGCGAGGGCGCGGTCGCGGCCGAGCGTTTCGAGGTGGTGGCGGATGGCGATGCGCATCCGCTCGTCGGCGCGGCGGGCCTGCGAGAGGTCGCGCTCGAGCGTCTGCAGGTAGTGGCGCGTGTGCTCGCGGAAGATCGTGACGAGGACGTCTTCCTTCCCATCGAAGTAGAGGTAGATCGTGCCGTCGGCGACGCCGGCGGCCTTGGCGATCTCGGAGACTTTGGCGTTGAAGTAGCCGCTCCGGGCGAAGACGTCGATGGCGGCGCGGAGGATGCGCTCGCGCTTGCTCGTGCCTTTGAAAGCGTCGGAGCCGGTTGTGGTGGGAAGGGGAACGCTCTTCGTCGCGGCCATTGCTGAATGAATGCTCATTCAGTCGAGGCCACATGTCAAGTGGCGAGGCGTTCTCTCAGGTCAGCGACGAAGTCTTCGTCGTACGGCGCACGCACGCGGCTGTCGATGATCTCGAAGACTTCCTCGCGCGTGAGCGCTGCGGCGACGGGGTAGATGTGGAGGTGGAGGTGCGGCGTGGCGATGCCGAGCTTCATCAGGACGGCGCGCTCGGCTCTCGTGGCGTCGAGCAAGGCCCGCTCGACACGGTGGTGGGCGACGGCGAAGTGGACGTACTCGTCGAGGGTGAGGTCGGCGACGTTCTCGACGTGCTCGCGCCACACGACCATGGCGTGCCCGCGGACGCTCCAGTCGTCGTGCAGGATGACCCAGACGCGGTCGTCCTCGAAGACGATCTCGCCGGCCTGGCGCGGATCGATGCAGAAGACGCAGGCCACGCGCTCACTATAATCGCGCCTCGATGCGAACGATCCGCTTCGGCCGCACGAACGCGCAGCTCCCGACGATCTCGCTCGGCACGTGGGGCCACGGCGGCCCGAACACGAACGAAGGGGTATCGGTCGGCTGGACGGGCCACGACGACAATCTCGCCAAGGAGGCGATGGTCGAGGCGTACCGCCGCGGGATCACGCACTGGGACACGGCCGACGCATACGGCGGCGGCCACGCGGAGACGCTGATCGGCGAGGTGTTCGGGCATGAGGTGCCGCGCAGCGCGATTTTCGTGGCCACGAAGTTCGGCTACGTGAAGGGGCCGGCGAATCATTACTACGACACGGCGTTCATGCGCGTGCAGCTCGAGGCGTCGCTCACGAACATGCGCACGGACTGCGTCGATCTCTACTACTTTCACCACTGCGACTTCGGCCCCGACGACCGCTATTTCGACGACGCGCTGGCGCAGGTGCGCCGCTTCCGCGAGGAGGGAAAGATCCGCTTCGTCGGCCTCTCGGATTGGAACGCGTCGCGGATCATGCAATTCATCTCGCGGGTGGATCCTGACGCGGTCCAGCCGTACCGGAACCTGTTGGACGACGACTACGAATCGAGCGGCTTGAAGCAGTGGGTCGACTCGCACGATCTCGGCGTGGCGTTCTTCTCGCCGCTGAAGCACGGCCTGCTCCTCGGCAAGTACGACGCGCCGCAGACGTTCGCCACGGGCGACTTTCGCAGCAACGTGGACGACTTCCGCAACGCCGAGGTGATCGAGCGGATGAAGCGCGCCGCCGCGGCGATGCGCACGCGCTTCGCCGTCCACCCCGAGCCGGTGCTGCACGCCGTGACGGGCGCGCTGCTCACCGGCAACCCAACGGCGACGGTGCTGCTGGGCCAGCGCAACCCGCGCCAGGTGGAGGCGGCGAGCCGGGTGGGGGAGGGGTTGGGTGTGGAGGAGGCGGGGTGGGGGCGGGGGGTGTACCGAGGTACGATTCCGGTATGACCGACCGGTCGCATTGGCCCGTCCGGAAGTACAAGCTCGGAGAAGAGCCGGAAGACGACTACAGCCACTTCACGCCGAGCGAGCGGATCGCGATGGTGTGGGAGTGCACCAAGAACGTGTGGCCATTCAAGGACCCGAACTGGCGTGTATCAAGACTTCGTCGAGATGTTGTGCGCGTTGTCCGACGAGGGCGCTGAGTACCTGATCGTCGGAGCCTACGCTCTCGGCGCGCACGGCCACCCGCGCGCGACCGGCGATCTCGACATTTGGGTCCGCCCGTCTGCCGAAAACGCTCCTCGCGTGCGCCGAGCGATCGAGATCTTCGGCATGCCCGTCGACCACATCGCGGTACGTGAGCTTGCCTTGACGGGGCTCGTTCTGCAGTTCGGGTTTCCGCCAGAGCGCATCGATATCATGACCTCCGTCTCCGGGGTGACGTTCGACGAGGCGTGGCCGAGACGCATACTCGTCAAGATTGAGGGACGGGAGCATCCGGTCATTGGGAAGGACGACTTCATCCGCAACAAACGCGCTTCGGGGCGACCGAAGGATCTGATAGACGTCCACGAAATCGCGAAAAAGCCCTAAGCCGCCGCGTCCGCCGTCCGCGTCCACTTCGTCTCGTCCACCTTCATCTTCTTCGCGAACAGCTTCTTCAACAGCGACAGCACGCCCGTCCGCCAGAGCACGTAGCCGGGGTAGCCGGTGATGACCGAGAACTCGCCGAACTTGAGGTGCCGCAGGCCCTGCTGGATGAGCCAGGGGATGCGCACGAAGTGGATGAGGACTGGATACGACGGCTGGGGGTCGTTGTAGGCGCGCACCTTCTCGAGCCATCGCTCGAAGAGCTTGCGGGGGGGCTTCCAGACCATGAGCACGTAGAGGAGGACGTTGGCCCACGTGGGGCGCAGCGCGGTGTAGTTCTCGTTGATCTGCTCGACGTCGAAGCCGCCGTCGATCATCTGTTTCTCCAGCGTGGTGTTCGGGATGACGCGCAGGGAGAAGATGTTCAGGGTGAAGGGGCGGGCCATGCGGTAGACGAGCTCCAGGGTGGCCATGACGTCTTCGCGCGTCTCGACGGGGTTGTCGACGATCATGTCGTACGACGGGTTGATCTGGTACGGCGCGAACTCGGAGAGGACGGCGCAGGCCTGCTCGATGCGGTGCACGGGCGTGGGGCGCTTGTAGAACTTGAGGATCCGGTCGCTGCCGCTCTGGATGCCCATGCGCACGCGGTTCATGCCGGCCCACGTCAGGAGCTCGACCTTTTCGCGCTGCACGTACGTGGGGATGACGCCGTAGATGCAGAAGGAGAGGCCGACCTGCTCGCGCCACTGCGTGGCGAAGTCGGTGAGCTCGGGCATGCGGATGGCCATGAAGCTGTCGTCGTAGAAGAGCACCGTGCGGAGGTAGGGGTGCACTTCGCGCGCGCGCTGGACCTCGCCGATGATGTACGACGGGTCGGGGTGGCGGATCTTTCGGTAGTTGGCGTCGTTGGCGATGAAGACGGTGTTGCCGCAGTAGGTGCAGTGCAGCGGGCAGCCGATCGACCAAACCGCCGGATACGCCAAGCCGTTGTTGCCGAGGTAGTCGCCGCGGGTGACCTGGCGGAAGCCGTGGCCGGGCTGGTAGATCTGCTCCTCGCCGCCGTACTTCGGGAACGGCAGCGCGCCGAGCTCCTGCGAGGTCATGAGCGGCCGGAAAGGATTGCGCGTGATGGCCTCGCCGTTCGTCCGGTCCTTGAACCAGAAGTTCTGCAGGCTCGTGTAGTCGCGCCCACCGCGATAGGCGTCCAGCCATTCCTCGAACGCCAGCTCTCCCTCGCCGGTGCAGATGGCGTCCACATCCGCCTTGATCGCATCCTCGGGATAGATGATCGGATGGATGCCGCCCCACATGGTGTAGGCGTGCGGGTTGAGCTCGCGGACGCGCGTGGCCAGCGCCTTGGTGAGGTCGGAGTAGCCGGTCATCGACGAGAAGGCGACGACGTCGGCGCCGGCGATGCCCTGCGCGATCTCGTCGATCTCCGCGTCGCCGAAACTGCGGGTCTCGCCCATCTTGCGGACGAAGGACTTCCACAGCGAGCGGTAGCGCTGCGTGCCGACGTAGAAGACCCTCGTCTCCGCGTTCAGCTTCTCGACGTACGCCGCGATCTTGCGAAAGCCGGTCGCGGTGATGCCGTCTTCGAGCGACACCATGTGGATGCGCATCGTCTTGTGCCTAACAATGATACGTGGTCGCAATTCCGCGTCATTCGACGCTGCGCTGCCAGACGCCGTGATTCGGATAGGCGGCGTAGAGGATGCGGCCGCTCGGATCGAAGACGAGCCGCACCGCGCCGTTGGTGATGAGGAACGGCTGGTCGACGCTCTGCCACGTCGCGCCGCCGTCGGACGAGTGATAGAGGCCGGCGTCCTGCGCGACCCACACGGAGTCTGCGTCGCGCGGATCGACGGCAAGCGCGGGTGACAGGGGGACCTCGGGCAGGGCGAGAACGCGCCACGTCGCGCCGCGGTCGTCGCTCCGCTCGACGTGGTAGTTCGCGCGCGCCGTGCTGGAGCGGTAGAGCACGTTGCCGTTCGACGGCGCAACGATCAGCTGGCCTGTGTAGTTCTGGCTCACGGTCGTCCAGGTATCGCCGCCGTCGCTGCTACGCTGCAGGGCACGACCGTCGCCGGCGTAGACCCAGCGCGGATCGCTGGGATCGATGGCCAGGACCGCCGGGTTCGTCAGCGACGCGACGTTCTGCCAGGTCAGGCCGCCGTCGCGTGTCCGCTGCACGACGTTTTGCTGCGCGAGGAACGCGACGCCGGCGTTCTTCGGGTCGGCGGCGACGCCGTAGGGGAGCGGCACGGGCGTCATGCTCCAGCTCTCGTCGTCGCGGCCGCGGACGTAGAGCGCGCCGAACGAAGGCACTCCCGACCGCAGCGCGTAGACGCGGCCGTCCGCGCCGACGGAGATCATGTCGGCTTTCGGGGTGTCGTCGTCGCCCGCGAGGCGCTGCCACGACGCGCCGCGGTCGCCGCTGCGGAAGACGCGCCCTCGGATCTGGCCCGCCTCGAAGGAGTCGCGCACGCCGGCGTAGACGAGGCTCGGATCGGACGGATCGACGGCCAGTCCGCTCACGTTCGCGGCGACGTCGTGCAGGTCGATGGTGGCCGGCGCGCCGAGGCCGCGGTTTGCCAGGGCGAGGAGGCCGTTGGCGGTCGCGGCGAAGAGCACGGGCGGCGTGCCGCCGAAGCCGAGGGCGTTGACGGGCACGTTCCGCAGCGGCGTCGACGCCCAGACGCTGCCGCCGTTGCCGCTGCGGAAGATCCCGTCGGTCGTGCCGAAGAAGATGCGGCTGCGCTCCGGATCCATCGAGAGCGACGTGAGGCGCATGTCCGTCGATAGCGGTGGCGCCGGGCCGAGGAGACGCTCTCTCGACACCTCTCTCCAGGTGAAGCCGCCGTCCTGCGAGACCATGAGGCGCTGGCCGTAAATCGACGTGATGCCGTAGTGCGTGAACGGATAGCGCGCGTCGAAGACGATGGCGCGGGTCGGTCGCGGTCCGGGGCCGATCTCCCACGATTCTCCGCCGTCGAACGACTCGAACTGCCGCGCGCCGTCGTCGAACGCGCCGCTGTGAAAGACGCGCCACGGCGAGAAGGGATCGATGGCCAGCTCCTCCCCGCAGGGAATCGAGGGGGTCGGCGGCTTGGGGAGTTGCCGCCACGTTGCGCCGCCGTCCGTCGATTTGAAGACGCCCGGCGTCGACGGCCCGAAGGTCGGCTGGTTGACGTAGCCCTTCGCGCCGCACTGGCTGCCGAGGTAGAGCGTGTTGGCGTCGCGCGGATCGACGTAGAGCGCCGAGGGGTGCAGCGGCGGCAACCCTGCGCTCGACTCCGTCCACGTTGCGCCGCCGTCGGTCGTGCGCCAGACACGCGCGGTGGACTCCCACCCCGCCGCCGCCCACGCTTTGTTCGGATCGTTTGCATCGACGGCGAGGAAGCCGACGTCGACGAGCGTCCCGCTGACGTTGGTCCACGTCGTGCCGCCGTCGGTACTGCGGAAGACGCCGGCGGCGTCGCCGGCCCAGATGACGGCGGGATTGGATGGCGCGACAACGACGGTGTTGACGCTGCCGCCGGTCGGCCCCGAGGAGCTCCAGCCGGCGAATGCGGTGACGGAAACGAGAGTCAGGATGAGGACGGTGGCGCCGGGTTTCATGCGGAGATGATACGGAGGGGGTGAGGGGTTCGTCGCGATTGGGTGACAGGTCACAGGGAACGGGGGACAGGTGATGTTCTCGCGACGATCACCACCTGTGCCCTGTTCCCTGTCACCCGTGACCTACTGCGCGGGTATGTACGTCGGCGCCTGCGTCGTCTGATCGATCACGGAGCCGTACGCGGTCACGCGGCCGTCGCCGTCGATCACCTTCACGCTGATGCGGGCGTTGTAGGTGTTGCCGAGGCCGAGGCTGCTGATGATCGGGAACTGCTTCGACTCGAAGGGGCGGAGCGCCACGAGCGCCTTCGGCTGCACCTTCGAGTCCGGCAAGAAGATCGACACCTCGGCAGTGGCAAACTTGCCGGTCGTCTCGACGATGCCGAAGTTCGTGCGGTAGCGCACCGAGTCTTCGACCTGCACGAGCTGCAGGGCGCGGTCGCCGGTGCCGATGGTGTCGGACGGCGTGACGGCGGCGATGAATTGGCCGAGCGTGCCGTTCGCGGTCTGGTCGTACGTCCGCGCGCTGACGACGAGCGGCGCGCTGGCCGTCGTCGTGACGTGCAGCGTGCCGCCGGCGTTCGTGACGCCGAAGGTCGCGTGCAGCAGGTCGTCGAGCGCGGCCACTTCGCCGGGGGCGATGGTGAGGGTCTTCGTGCTGCTGGCGCCGCCGTCGAGCGGATAGAACGTCAGCGTCGCCGTCTGCGCCGAGGTGCCGCCGTTGAAGATGCGGACGTCGCTGCGCCAGCTGGCGTTGCCGCTGTTGAGGTCTGCCACGCCGGGGACGACGAAGCGGCTGGCGCCGGCGCCGAGCGGCACGGCGGAGACGAGGATCGGATCGCCGCTCTTCGTGTCGACGACGGAGGCGTAGGCGGAGACCTTGCCGTCACCGCTGAACGGCTTCACCTCGATGTGGCCGTTCGTCAGGTTGTTGATGCCGGCGGCGGCGAGGAAGCCGTTGAGCTGTTGCTGCTGGCCGGCCTTGAGCGCGAGCGGGAAGTCGAGGAGCTTGGCGCCGCCGCCGTCGAAGACAGTGACGTTCGCGTTCGTCGCCTTGCCGGCCGCTTCGACGACGCCGAGGTTCGTGCGGTAGTCGGCGGACTGGGCGATCTGCTGCAGCGAGAGCGCGGCGCCGCCGGTGCCGACGAAGTTCGCGAACGGCACGGCGGGGATGAACTGCCCGAGCGTGCCGGTCGCGGATGACTGCGTATTGTAGGTGCGGCTGGAGACGACGGCGGTCGTGGAGACGGAGACCTTCGGAGAGGCGTCGGGCGGCTGGATGAAGAGCATGCCGTTCGTGGAGTCGCCGAGGGAGCCGACGCCGAACCAGTTGCGGACGATGTCGTCGAGCGCGGTGGTGGCGCCGGCGTCGACGGTAATGGTGGTCTGCTTGAGCGGCGCCGTGGCGTCGCCGGTGCCGGGGTTGAACGTCAGCGTGAACTTCTGCGGCGTCGTCCCCACATTGGCGATGCGGATGTCGCTGCGCCAATCGGAGTTGAGCCCGGCGAGATGGCCGACCGAGGGGATGACCAGCGCGTTCGGGCCGAGCTGCGGCAACGCGCCCGGCTTCACCGGTGTGGTGAGGTTGATCGACACCGGGACGGACGTCGTCGACGTCGCCAGCGTGCCGAGGCGGCCGGAGATCGTGCTGTTGCCGAAGATCACGATCACCGTGCCGGTCCAGGTGCCGTTCGGCAGCGACGACGGATCGATCGTGATCGTCAGGTCGATGCCTTGCGGGCCGATGAGGCCGGAAGTCGGGAAGACCGAGACCCAGGGGCGGTCGGTCGAGGCGAGGAACGACGTCGTGCCGCCGGGGAGGCCGGGAATGTGGAGCTGGAACGTGATCGGCGTCGTCGAGCCGGCCGGCGCGTTCACGCTCGGGCCGAGCGCGGTCGGCGCGGGGGGAGGAATCACCACGACGCTGATCGTCTGCGAGAACGGACTGAAATCGCCGCACGCCGACTTGGCGCGGACGCGGTAGAAGAACGCATTCGGCGCGCCGACGTTCTTCGTGAACGCCATCGACGTGCCCGTGAGCGACGTGCGGTGCGGAACCGTGAACGTCGGCTCGAACGCTTCGTCGAGGTCGTAGCCGACGCTGAGATCGACCGCGTCCCACGACACGGTGAAGGTCTGCCCCGTCGTCGTCTCGCCGACGACGCTCGCCACCGGCGCGGGCGGCGGGCCGCAGACGGTGAAGGAGAACTGCGGCGAGCCTTGCGGCGAGCACTGCGCGTTCGGGCCGTTGGCGACGACGGTCCACGTGTACGGACCGGAGGGGAGGGTCATGCTCACCGACGTCAGCGGCGTCGTGATCGGCGCGGGGGCGCCGGCGCCGTTCACCGTCACGGTGTAGCTGATCGCGTTCGCCACGGCGCTCCACGACAGCGTCACCGGCGATGCGACGGTGGCGTTGTTCGCCGGCGCGGTGAGGCTCGGACCGTGCGTCGGGCAGGCCGTCGGCTTCTGCGTCGCCACCGTGACGGTTGCCGAGTTGTTGTTCGGGTTTGGATCGGTCGCGGAGCTCGTGGCCGAGGCGGTGTTGGAGAACGCGCCGCGGACGCCTTGGTCGACGTGGTACTTCGACGTGATCACCACCGACGCGCCGGCGGCGAGCGTGCCGAGGTTGCAGGGGTAGGGCGTCGTGCAGCCGCCGCTGTTCGAGAGGAACGTCGTGCCGACCGGCGTCGGGTCGCTGACGACGACGTTCTGCGCGGCGTTCGGGCCGCCGTTGGAGACGACGATCGTGAACGTGGCGACGGTGTTCTCCTGCGCGTTCGACGGGCCGCGCTTCGTGACCTTGAGGTCGGCCGTCAACGTGCCGGAGAGCGACGTCGTCGCCGTCGAGACGTTGTTCGTAGCGTTGGCGTCGAACGTCGAGCTGCTGACCGTCGCGGTGTTGGAGATCGTCGTGCCGGCGAAGTTCGCCGGGACGTTGTACGTCGTCGCGATCGTGGCGCTCTGCAACGGGTTGAGCGTGCCGAGGGCGCACGGATACGTCCCCGTGCAGGCGCCGCTGTTCGAGACGAAGGTGAGGCCGGTCGGCGTCGGATCGTTGACGAAGACGTTCGCGGCGGCGAGCGGGCCGTTGTTCGTGACCGTGACGGTGTAGACGACGTTGGAGCCGACCGTCGTCGTCGCCGGGCCGCTCTTCGTGATCTGCACGTCGGCCTGCGCCGTCACGGGCGTGACGACCGTCGAGCTGTCGTTGCTGTTGTTGCCGTCGACCGCGGCGGAGCTCACCGTCGCGGTATTCGTGATCGACGTGCCGGCGTAGTTTCCGGGGACGTTGAACGTCGACACGATCGTCGCCGACTGTCCGGCGTTGAGCGTGCCGATGTTGCAGGGGAACGTGCCGGTGCAGGCGCCGCTGTTCGAGCCGAAGGTGAGGCCTGCGGGCGTCGGATCGCTGACCGTGACGTTCGCCGCGGCGGAAGGCCCGAGGTTCGTGACGGTGATGTTGTAGACGACTGCGCCGCCGGGGGTGGCGGATGGCGGGCCGCTCTTGTTGATCGAGAGATCGCTCTGCTGCGAGATGGCCACCGTCGCGGCGGAGGTGTTGTCGCCCGTGGCCGGATCGTTGACGTCGGAGGAGATCGTGGCGGTGTTGACGACGGTCGCGCCGGTGTAGCTCGCCGGCACGGTGTACGTCGAGGTGATCGAGCCCGACTGCCCCGAAGCCAGCGTGCCGAGGCTGCAGGGGAAGGGCGTCGTGCAGGCGCCGCTGTTCGAGATGAAGGCGACGCCGACGGGCGTCGGATCGCCGATCGTCACGTTCGTCGCCGGCGAGGGGCCGTTGTTCGTGAAGTTGATCGTGAAGCTGATGGTCGCCCCCGGCGCGGCGGACGACGGCCCGGTCTTGTTGATCGAGAGGTTCGCCTGCGCGCCGATGTTCGTCGTGGCGCTGGCGGTGTTGTCGGAGGTATCGGTGTCGGTCGTCGTCGAGCTCACCGTGGCGACGTTCGTGACGTTGCCGGAGAACGACGGCGAGGTGCTGTACGTCGAGACGATCGTCGCGCTCTGGGTGTTGTTCAGCGTGCCGAGGGCGCAGGGGAACGGGCCGGTGCAAGCGCCGCTGTTCGAGACGAAGGTGAGGTTCGCCGGCAGCGGATCGGAGACGACGACGCTCGACGCGCTCTGGGGGCCGTTGTTCGTCACCTGGATCGTGTAGGTGATGTTCTGCCCGGCCACGACGCCGGTGGGGCCGTTCTTCGTGATGGCCAAGTTCGCGGTCGCGCCGACGACTGCGGTGAGCTGCAGCGCCGTCGGCGTGTAATTCGCCGCGATCGAGCCGGTCGGCGGATAGGTCGGGAGGTTCTTGACCGCGAAGTCGCCGCTGCGGGAGGCGAAGGTGACGGCGTCCCACGTGGTGCCGTTGGTGGGTGCGTAGGAGCTGAGCAGCGCGACGTTGAGCGTGCCGTCGAGCGTGACGCCGCCGCTGACGGCGAGCTGGTCGAAGGCCGTCGGGGAGGCGAGCTCGATGTTGAGCGTGCCGGCGGAGCCCTGCGTGTAGTTGCCGGCGACGCTGATCGTGCCGGTGTTGCCGCTGCCGTTCGGGGCGACGGTGGCGTCGTTCTGCACGTTGCCGGTGATGGTGCCGGTGCCGTCGAGCGTGCCGCCCTGCAGCATCATCGTCAGATCGGTCTTGATGCCGCCGGCGCCGAGCGTGGTCGTGCCGGCCGTCTGCGTGTAGCCGTTGACGAAGTGCATCGTGCCGCTTTGCGCGAGGACGGTGCCGTCGGTGGTGAAGGGAGGCTCGATGTCGTTCGTGCCGCTGCCGCCGCTCTTTTTCCACGTGCCGTCGTTCGTGATCGCGCTCGGCGGCGCGAGGGCGCTGGGACGGAGGCCCATGCCGATGATGATGACGCCGACCTTGATCGGCTGGTCGCCGGTGATGTCGAACGTACCGGTGTTGACGATCGAGCCGCCGTTGAACAGTTCAATGTAGTTGCTCGTGGCGGTGTAGCCGACGGTGCCGTCGTTCTCGAAGGTGATGCCGCTGATGTCGCAGATGCCGTTGGCGGCGTCGATCGTCAGCGTGGCGCCGCCGTCGACGTAGAAGGTGGCGCCGGAGGAGCTGCCGATCGTGCCGTCCGACCAGGTGCCGCTGCCGGTCATGTCGAAGGCGCTGCCGACGGCGAGCGAGCCGCCGTCGAGGAGGAAGCCGGTGGTGATGCCGTAGTCGATGAAGACGGAGGCGCCGGCGATCGAGGTCGTCCCGGTCACGTCGTAGCCGCCGAAGATCGAGGCCGAGCCGCTGGGGAAGGAGACGATGCCGTCGCCTCCGATGAACGAGCCGGCGGTGAAGGTGGAGCTGGAGGTGCTGAAGGCGAGCGTGCCGAAGGGGGCCAGGGCGAAGAAGCCGCCGCTGTGCGTGCCGCCGCCGGCGAAGTCGAGGGTGCCGGAGGAGGCGAAGACGGTGGAGTCGTTGTTCGACGGCGCCTGAATCGACATCGTCCCGGTGCCGCCGCTCTTGCTCAGGAAGCCGTTCGGGGCGTTGTTGAAGGCGGTGTTGGTGCCGTCGGTGGTGATGGCGCCGTCGCTCTGGAAGTCGAAGTTGCCGTAGTTCGTGAAGACGGCGTAGTTCTGGAGCGCCAGCGGGTTCGTGGGCGAGAGGAACGTGGTCGTGCCGTAGTCGTTGAAGCTGCGGCCGTCGAGGATCATCGGGCCGGACGAGCCGTCGAAGACGGCGATGCCGGTGCCGGCGATCTCGGTGCCGCCGCTGCCGGTGATGATGCCGCCGCTCCAGCTGAAGGGGCCGGCGATGGAGAGGAAGCCGGCGCCGGTGAGGGTGCCGGACGACATGTCGAAGTTCTCGGGCGAGGTGACGCCGCCGATGGAGAGCGTGCCGCCGGTGATCGACAGCGTGCCGCCGCCGCTGACAGTGCCGTTCGGCGTCATGGTGTAGGTGCCGCTCGGGAACTGCAGCGTGCCGCTGACGTTGAACGGGCCGTCGGCGTTGCCGCCGCCGGCCAGCGCGAGGGTGCCGCTGTTCGCGTAGACGACGCCGCCGGCGAGGACGTTGAAGGCGGTGTTGAAGGTGAACGAGGTGCCGTTCATCTGCACGGAGCCGGCGTTGTTGACGGTGCCGCTGCCGGTGGCGGTGCCGTCGTTGACGTTGATCTGGCCGCCGCTCTGGATCGAGACGGTGCCGCTGGTGACGTCGAGCGAGGAGCCGCTGTCGAAGGTGAGGTTGCCGCCATTGGCGACGACGAAGCTGCCGCCGCTGACGCGCAGCGTGGCGCCGCTGGCGATGGTGCCGTTGCCCGAGAGCGTCAGCTGCCCGCCGCTCTGGACGTCGATGACGCAGCCGCTGCAGGCGAGGTTCAAGCCGGCGATCGGGTTGGGGATGACGCTGTTGACGACGATAGTGGTGGGCGTTGCGTTGGTGTCGGAGGCGCTGTCGCCGGTGCTGCAGCCGGGGAAGCCGCCGGCCGGGGTCCAGAGGGTGCCGTTCGTGGTGGTCCAGTTCGCGCTCGGCGGCGCGGAGCTTGTGATGACGCTGTACGCGGTGTTGGGGCTGCACACGACGGAGATCGTGGCGGCACCGATGGCGGTGGCGACGATGAGCGTCAGAAACGCCGAGGCGAAGAAAATCGGACGGCGACGAAGGAGCATCCCGGGGCCTCCCGCAACGGTTTTTATTTGAAGGGCGGTTAGCCTACCACGCGAGGAGGAGTCTGGCCGCCTGCTCGACGTCCGCTTCGCTCGGGAGGAACTCCTCCTCCAGCGGAGGCGAGTACGGCACGGGGGTGTCGAGGGCGCCGACGATGCGCACGGGCGCGTCGAGGTACTCGAAGGCTTCTTCCTGGATGATGGCGGCGATGGACTCGCCGACGGAGCCTGTGCGGGTGTCCTCGTGGACGATGACGACGCGGTTGCACTGCTGCGTGATGGCGAGGATGGCGTTTTTGTCGAGCGGGGCGATTGTTCGGAGATCGAGCACCGCGGCTTCGACGCCATCGTTCGCTAATTTCTCGGCGACGCGCATGGCCACGTGGACGTAGGCGCCGTAGCTGATGATGGCGAGGTCTTTGCCGGTGCGCCGCAGCGCGGCTTTGCCGATGGGCAGCGGCTCCGGCGCGTCGTCGCCGATGAGCTGCTTGACGCGCGGGTCGCGGTAGAGGGCGATGTGCTCGTAGTAGAGGACGGGGTCGGGGTCGTCGACGGCGGCGGCCATGAGGGCGCGCGCGTCGTGCGGGGTCGACGGCGCGACGATCTTGAGTCCCGGCACGCGATAGAACCACGCCTCGGTGTTCTGAGAGTGGTACGGCCCGGCGTGGCGCAATCCGCCCCACGGCATGCGCAGGACCATGGGCACGGATGCGCCCCATCTGTAACGCAGCTTGGCAGCGTTGTTGACGAGCTGGTTGAAGCCGGTGGCGACGAAGTCGTTGAACTGGATCTCGCCGATGGGCCGTAGTCCCGCGAGCGCCGCGCCGACACAGACACCAATGGTCGACCCCTCGGAGAGGACAGAGTTGAGGATCCGATCGCCGAACTCGTTCAGCAGCGGACGGAGGAGGAGGAAGGCGTTGCCGTACTTGCCGCCGACGTCCTCGCCGTAGACGAAGACGCGCGGATCGCGCCGCAGGGCGTCGCCGACGCCGAGCATGACGGCTTCCAGGAAGGTTTTGCCCTTGGGGTCGAAGGGGGGAGCTTGCTCCACTGTTTCGGGCGCACGCTGTGCGCCCCTACCGGTGGCTTTCGTTCGGCGCGGCTCGTTGGCGAAGACGCCTTCGCCCGCTAGGTTTGCATCGGGCCAGGGCGCGTCGATGACGGCGCGGGCTTGCTCCTCCACCAGTTCCTCGGCCTCGGCCTTCCATCGCTCCAGATCGTCTTCGTCGAGCACTCCCTCGGACTCGAGCTTCGCCGCGTACGTGGCGATCGGGTCTTTGCGGGACCAGAACTCGTACAGCGCGCGGTCGGCGTAGCCGCCCTCGGCGAGCGGCGGGTACGACCACGACGGCTGCGGGTCGCGGCCGAGGTAGAGCATGTCGTCGTGATGGGCGTGACCGCACATGCGCATGGCCACGAGCTCGATGAGGGTGGGGCCGAGGCCGCCGCGCGCCCGCTCCACCGCCCAGGTGAACGCCGCCGCAACGGCGTCGGGGTCGGTGCCGTCGATGGTGATGCCGGGGACACCATAGCCCGCGGCTTTGTCGGCGAAGACGCGCACGGCGGATTGGTCGCAGAGCGGCGTGGCCAACGCGGTTTGGTTGTTCTGGACGCAGAAGATGGCCGGGAGCTTGCGCGCGGCACAGGCGTTGATGGCTTCGTGCCACTCGCCGAGCGAGGTGGCGCCTTCGCCGATGAACGAGACGGCGACGCGGTTTTCCTTTCGGAGGTGGAAGGCCATGGCGATGCCGGCGATGGTGAGCGCGGGCCCGCCGAGGGGGGCCATGGCGGGGAGGATGCCGTGCTCCCAGTCGCCGACGTGGAGGTCTTTGCCGTTCATCGGCGGGCCGGCCTTTCCCATCTGCGCGCTCAGGACCATGCGCACGGTCTCGGGCGTGTTGTGCTTGGCGAGGACGGCGCCGAGATCGCGGATCATCGGGGAGATGACGTCATCCGGTTTCAGCCGGATGACCGCGGCGGCGATCGCCTCCTGCCCGAGGGAGCGGAAGCCTTTGCCTTGAAACCCGGCGCTGCCGTACCGCACCTCGCCGCCGGTGAAGAATTGCTTGAGGCGGTTGTCCGTGGCGCGGGTGAGGAGCATGGCGCGGAGGATTTGCTGTCTTTCCTCGGCGGTGAGCGAGGCGGCGATGGCTTCTCTTCTGAGAAACCCATCCGCGGCATCGACGACTTCTTCGATGGCCGATTGCAGCCGTTCCCCCACCCCCACGCCCGGCGTGGTCTCCGGCACTTCGCCACGTAGCTTCTGCGCGGCGGTGGCGTCGGGGGTCAGCGAGTCGGAGAGGGTTTGGGGCAGGAGCCGCCGCAGCGGCGCTCTTAGCGCATCAATGGTGGAGTCGCTGCGCTCGTCGATGCCGTCCGCGCCGATGGCCATGTCGAGCGCGGCGACGGCGGGTCTCAGGGCGAAGGGATAGCGCTCGGCGACGAAGGAGGCGAAGCGCGCGAGCAGCCCGGCGCGCGTGCGCGCCGGGGTGTCGGTGGCGGTCATGCGGGGATGGTAACGTCTTCGTAGAGGGCGTCAACCGCGATGGTGAGGGGGACTCCGGTGAGGGTGAAGGTTTCGCCGCTCTTGTAGTGGCTTACCTGCCAGCGCTCTCCGTCGCGCCAGCGATGCTCGGCACCGACGTGGTACTGATCGATGAGGAGGTAATCACGGAACGTCGAGATCGTCTGGTATAGCTCGAATTTCTTGCCGCGATCGTATGCCGCAGTGTCGCGAGACAGAACCTCAGCAATGACGATCGGGTTTGTCACGGTTGTCCATTTGCCGGGCAGCTTTTCCAGTGGACCGCAGACCGCGACGACATCCGGATATGTGTATAGGCCCGAAGGCATGGTGACCCGAATGTCAGCCACATAAACGCGGCAGCCGCGCTCGCGAGCCGGTCGCAACGCGTCGCGCAAATTGAGGGCGATCGTGTTGTGATCGCCCGTGCCACCGGACATCGCAACGATGGTTCCGTGCAGATACTCGTGACGGATCTCGGATGTGGATTCCATCTCGAGGTATTCATCGACCGAGTAATACCTGTCCGGGCGCGACATACTCCGATTCTACCCTCGGGTAACGAGCCAATCCACGATCATCTCCTCCCCCCAATACTCACACCGCCACGGATAGGTTCCCGCAATGAACCCCGTGTGCCCGCCACACGGCGTCGTCCGGAATTCCACCGCCTCCGAGGCCGCAGCCCGCGCGCGCTCGAGCGCTTCGCGGGGGAGGAACGGATCGTCCTCCGCGTTCAAGATCAGCGTCGGTGTCTTGATGCGCGCGAGGAAGGGCAGCGAGCTCGATTTCTCGTAGTAGTCGTCCGCGGACGTGAAGCCGTGGATGGGGGCGGTGGCGGCGTTGTCGAACTCGACGAACGTGCGGGCCCGGCGGAGGGCGGCGAGATCAAGGCGGTCGCGCATCTCGGGGTGGCGGTCGAGGAGGGCGAGGACCTTGCGCTTCATCGTGCGCATGAAGCGCGCGGTGTAGAGGCGGTTGATGTGGCGCGCACCGGCACTCAGGTCGAACGGTACGGAGAACGCCGCGGCGGCGGCAATGATCTGCTGGTCGGGGTTCTCGCCGAGCCACTTCAATAGCACGTTGCCGCCGAGGGAGGCGCCGATGGCGACGAGCGGGATGGTGGCGAGGCGGCGGGCGACGAAGTCGAAGTCGCCGGTCTCGCCGGAGTGGTAGAAGCGGGGGCGGCGGTTCGGGAGGGCGCGGCCGCGGGCATCGAGCGCGCAGGAGCGGAAGTTCATCGCTGTCGCGGCGTAGCCGCGGCGGCGAATCGCGGCGAAGAGGCCTTGCATGTAGACGGAGTTCGAGCTTCCTTCGAGGCCGTGCAGCAACAGGAAGCGCAGGGACGTGTCGCCGTCGAGGTGATCGAGAGCGAGTTGGTCGCCATCCGGCGTCTCCACGACCTCGCGGCGCAGCTTTACCGCGCGCCGCGGGCGCACGATGCGGCCCCAGATCGTCTGCAGGTGCGGCCCGGGCAGGAACCAGGCCGGCTTGAAGTCGCTCACTTGCGGTGCCACCAGACCATCCCGTTCTCTTCGTACTGCGGCGCAAAGTGCGTCTGCAAGTATTGCCATACCAGCGGCGCGCGCACTTCGTTGGCGACGTTGTCGAGGCCGTCGGCGGCGCTGCCTGGCACGAGCGCGGCGCGCACGGCGGGGTTTCGGTCGATGGCGGCGATGACCGCGCGCTGTCGCGCCTCCGGCTCGTACCACGACGGGCCGAGTTGGCGCAGCGGGCAGTCGCGCTCGAGGAGGAAGTAGAGCATCGGGCGATTCGTAAAGTCGACGTACGTCTCGACCGGGCCGAGCGACTGCGCGACGAACTTCCGCGCGGTCTCGACGGTGCGGGCGTCGTCGCGGCTGAACCAGGCGCCGCGGGCGCGGGGGAGGTCGTCGATGGTGACGAGCGTCGCGTCGAGCGGGCCGTCGGCGGTGCGCACCCAGCCGTCGACGGCCATGTGGATCGTGAACTGCCCGAGCATCAGCAGTGCGACGAAGGCGAGGGCGGCGTAGCGGCTGCGGACGCGCCAGAGCGTCCACGCCGCGGCGGCGAGGAGCGGCGCGACGGCGAACTGGAAGTGAAGGTGATGCCGCGCCGCGTACGACATGCCGCCGGCGACGATCCAGACGGCAATGAGGAGCAGCGGCTCGATGCGCCGCCGCGCGCGCATGACGATCGCGGCGCCGACGAAGACCGCCGCGCACGCCCAAGCGACGTACATGGTCGCGCCGCGGTCGAAGAACGCCACCGAGACCTCGGGGAAATGCCGGTACGTCTTGAACGCCGCGGGCGCGGTGAACGGCGTCATCGTGGAGACAGGGCCGAGCGTCAGCACCTCGAAGAGCGTGGTCGTAACGAACGAGCCGGCGATGCCGAGGATCGCGAAGGTGATGAACAGCGGAACGGCGGCGCAGGCGACGCCGATCGCGGCGTTGCGGAGCGCACGCATCGGTTGCGGACGGAAGCGCGCGATCGCGACGATGAGCGTCAGCATCGTGTAGACGCCAAAGTCGAGGCTCGTCAGGAGCGACACGACGGCGCCAAAGCCGGCGGCGACGAAGAGCGACGGCCGCCGCAGTCGCGCCGCCGCGGCGAGCAGCGCGAGGGTGAAGAGCTGCGGAACGACGCGGCTCGTCGTCGGAATCGTCCCCATGATCGCCGCCAGGAAGAACCCAAGGAATCCTCCCTCGGCCGATCCGGTCGCGGCGGCGGTCAGCGCGTAGACGCCGGCGGCGTTGAGCGACCCGAAGACGAGGCGCGACTTCAGGGCATTGCCGAGCGTCGCGCCGCGCGTGCGCATGGAGACGTAGTCAAGGAGCCCGTCCTCGACGAAGCCGTGCGCCGGGATGATGTCGCGGTACGGCCGCTCGCCGCGCAGCATCTCGCCCGCGGGGACGATGCCGTGCGCGTCCTCGAACAGGTTCACGCGCGGCTTTCCCTCGGCGACGATGAGGTTCGTCGCCGCGAGGTACGAGTAGCTGGCGATCGGGTAGATGACGAAGGCGAGGATCGCGGCAGCGCGGCGCTCGTTCCTGATGCGCACGAGGAACGGCGTGCCGAGGGCGATGGCGAGCGGTAGCCACCCGAAGTGGGCCTGCTTGCCGAAGAAGAAAGTTTGGAAGACGAGACCGAGCGGCGAGAGGAGGAACGACACCGGTTGGACGAAATAGCGAACGACGACGACCAGCAGCACCGCAAGGAGGAGGTTCTTCTCGACGGAGAACGGCGTGAGATCGACCAGGGCGAGAAACACCGTCATCGCCGTCGGGATGAGGATGACGTCGCGTCGCGTGAATTTGGGCTCTGGAAGGAAGAAGCCAACGATCGGAACGGCCAGCGTCCAGACGAGATCTTGATCGACGAGCGCGAGCCACAGCGCGGCGAACATCGAGATGATGAAGAGGAGACGTGGGGGGAGGAAGCGCGACAAGAACGCAAACAACACCGGCAGCAGCATCAACCCGGCGATGAAGTGCATCGGCGCGTTTGCGTCGAGCCCATGCGCCGTCGCGAAGCCGGGGAGCTGGCCGGCTTGGGCGGGGCGGGTCCAGTGCGGGAGGAGCGCGATGGCGACGGCGAAGCCCCACGCCGCCGCGGCAACGCGCAACAGCACGTTATTCGTGCTTGCTAAAAACCAGCGTCGCATTCGTCCCGCCGAAGCCGAACGAGTTCGAGAGCACGTGGCGCACTTGCTTCGGGCGGGCTTGATTCGGCACGTAGTCGAGATCGCAGTCGGGATCGGGCGTCTCGTAGTTGATCGTCGGCGGCAGCACGTCTTCCTTCACCACCAGCGCCGCGATGGCCGCCTCCAGCCCACCGGCGGCGCCGAGGAGGTGACCGGTCATTGACTTCGTCGAGCTCACGGAGAGCTTGTAGGCGTGCTCGCCGAACACGCCCTTGATCGCTACGGTCTCGGCCTTGTCGCCGAGGGGCGTCGAGGTGCCGTGGGCGTTGATGTAGTCGATGTCCGCCGGCTGCAGGCCGGAGTCCTTCAGCGCCCGGCGCATCACGTTGATCATCCCGCTCCCATCCTCGGCGGGCGACGTGATGTGGTACGCGTCGCTCGACATCCCGTAGCCCACCAGCTCGCAGTAGATCTTCGCGCCGCGGGCGAGGGCGCGCTCGCGCTCCTCGAGGAGCAGGATGCCGGCGCCTTCGCCCATGACGAAGCCGTCGCGGTTGAGGTCCCACGGGCGCGAGGCGTGCTGCGGGTCGTCATTGCGCGTCGACAGCGCGCGCATGGCCGCGAAGCCGCCCACGGCCAGCGGCGAGACGACCGCCTCGGTGCCGCCGGCGAACATCACGTCGGCCTCGTCGCGCTGGATGATCTTGAACGCGTCGCCGATCGCGTGCGCGCCGGTGGCGCACGCCGTCGCAGGCGCGGAGCTCGGTCCTTTACACGTGAAGCGGATCGAGATGTGGCCCGCGGCGAGGTTGACGATGAGGCCGGGGATGAAGAACGGGGAGATGCGGCCGGGCCCGCGCTCCATCAGTTTCGTGTGCGTCTCCTCGATCAGCGGCAGGCCGCCGATGCCCGAGCCGATGATCACGCCCATCCGCTCGGTGTCGCACGCTTTGGTGTCGAGGCCGGCGTCGTCGACGGCCATCTGCGCCGCGGCGACGGCGTAGTGGATGAACGTGTCGGACTTCTTGACCTCTTTCTTCTCGATCCACTGCTCGGGATCGAAGCCGCGGACCTCGCCGGCGATCTTGCAGGCGAAGTTGGTGGCATCGAATTTCGTGATGGCGCCGACGCCCGACTTTCCTTCGAGCAGGCCGCGCCAGGTCGGCTCGTTGCCGATGCCGAGCGGCGAAATCATTCCGATTCCGGTTACGACGACGCGGCGTTTTTGCATGAGCGATGGATGGGGAGCGCGGAAGGGCACGGGCCGCGCGGGCCCGTGCCGGCAAGTTACGAGGTTTTCGCGCGCTTCTCGATGTAGTCGACGGCGTCCCTGACCTTGCGGATCTTCTCCGCCTCGTCGTCCGAGATCTCCACGCCGAACTCTTCTTCGAAGGCCATGATCAGCTCGACGGTGTCGAGCGAGTCCGCGCCGAGGTCTTCGACGAACGAGGCGTCGGCAGTGACTTCGTCGGCGTCGACGCCAAGCTGTTCGACGATGATGGATTTGACCCTTTCCTCAACGGATGACATCGATGTCTTCCTCCAGTGCAGATTTCCCGGGGACCCTGTCGCCTGATGCAGAACGCCTTTTAGCACAAAAAACGGGGAAAATGGCGCGGTGAAAAAGCTCCTGTTCATCGTTCTTGCGCTAGTCGCAATCTGGATCGGCGGCCGCTACGTTCTGCATCGCGGCGAGGTCCGCGCCACGATCGTGATGCACGACGCCGCCACGCTCCGCTCGGGCGATCCGGTGATCGAGAGCGGCGTGGTGGTCGGGCGCGTGACGAAGATCGCGCACCTCGACGGCGACGACGCGATCTCGATTCGCGTCGCGCGCGATCACAGCCGCGCCGTCGTCAGCGACTCGCTCTTCGCCGTCGACGGGCGGCAGCTGATCGTCAGCAATACGTTCACCCTAGGCGCGCCGATCGCCGACGGCGCGGTGCTGCGCGCGCGCGACAGCGGCATCGCCCAGTGGCTGGCACGGCACGGCGGGACGCTCGCGCCGGTGATGGCGAAGGCGAAGAACGCCACCGACACAAAGCTCGACGAGGTTCGCGCCAGCGTGGCCAAGATGGAGGACGAACTGCGGCGCTCGAATCATCTCGACGAGGCGAAGGCGTTGCGCGCGAAGTTCGAGAAATGGGTCGCCGAGGTGCGGCGGTGAGCGAGAAGAAGACGTTCACGTACGAGGAGGCCTCGAAGCTGCTGCCCGAAGTGCAGCGTCTCACGGACGAAGCCGTTGCCGAGTGCGAGGACCTCGCCGAGGGGGAGGCCGTCGAGGCGCAGCGCATCCTCACGGAGTGGGCCGAGTCGATTCTGGCCCTCGGCGTCGAGGTCAAAGGGCTCTGGCTCGTCGACTTCGACTGCGGCGTCGGCTACTACTGCTGGCACTACCCCGAGGCGTCGCTGCAATTCTTCCACGGCTACGAAGAGGGATTTGGCGGACGCGTTCCGATGGTTTAACGGCGCGCATGCTCAAAGCCGTCGCCTTCGATCTCTGGGAAACGCTCATCACCGACACGCAGGAGCAGTCGCGCCGCCAGGAACAGCTCCGCCTGCAACACATGACCGAGATCCTCGGCGGCCGGGCCACGCCGGATCGGATCGAGCACGCCTACCGCGCGCTGTGGCACCGCTGCCACGAGCTCTACTGGTCGGCGGACGTCGACGTGCCGTGCCGGCGGCAGATCGAGCACTTCGCCGAGGCGATGGAGATCGAGCTCGACGCGGCGACGGTGGAGGCGCTCGAGGACGTCTACGCGCGCGCGGCCGTGCTCGAGCTGCCGTCGATGGTCGATGGGGCTCCCGAGGTGCTCGAGGAGCTGAAGGAGCGGGGCTACCGCGTCGGATTAATCAGCAACACCGGACGGACGCCCGGTTCCGCGCTGCGCGAAGTGCTCGACGAACTCGGGCTCGCGCAGCACATCGACGCGATGGTCTTCTCCAACGAGCACGGCGCGTGTAAGCCGCAGCCGTCGATCTTCGCCGCGCTGCGCGAAGGCCTCGGCGTCGACTACGGCGAGACGATGTTCGTCGGCGACAACCTCTACGTCGACGTCCACGGCGCGCAGCGCTGCGGCATGCGCGGGGTGCACTTCATCCCCGCCGTGCGCGGGACGGCGGTGGCGCCGCACTTCGAGCATGGGCTGGAGATCGTGCCGGATGCGACGATCCGGGATTTGCGGGAGCTGCTCGGAATAGACGGCCTCTCCCGCTGAGTTCCGCCGAATAACTTATCGTCCAACCATGACCTCGGCTAGCACGGCTATCCCTCTCCGCCGGCGTACTCCGGGGAAACTGCATCGCACCTAAGGAGCCTCGCTTGAAGCACTCAAGGGTGTACTGGTCTACGTGTGTCCTGATGATGGCCGCCGCTGTCGCGCAGGCGACGACGATCATCCTTCCGACCGATGAGCAGCTCGTGGCGAAGTCGCCGATCATCGTCGAGGCGACCGTCGTCAACTCCGCCGCCGTCGACCGCGGCAACAGGATCTGGACCGAGACGACGCTCGCGGTCACGCGCGCGCTCAAGGGCAACGTCGCGGGCAACATCGTTGTCGGCGAAGTCGGCGGCATCCTCGGCAACAAGATCACCAAGATCTTCGGCGCGCCGGAGTACGTCGCGGGCGAGCACGTCCTCGCCTTCCTCGTGAAAACGCCGCGCGGCGACTACCAGACCGTCGACCTGTACGTCGGCAAGTTCGCGGAGCAGGAGACGCTCGCGGGCGAGCGCCTCTGGGTGCGCCACGACGAGACTGCCGATGCTGCGCTCCGCAATGCCGACTTCCAGCCCGTTCGCGCGCGCAACGTCCAGCGCCGCGCCGACGGCTTCGAGCGCTTCATCGCCGCGCGCGTGGCCGGCAAGACCGCGGCGCAGAACTACGGCGTCGAGAACCCCGTCACCGTCGCGCCGCGGCAGCACGCCGCGGATCGCTTCAACATCGAATCGAACTTCACCCTCATCTCCGACCCGACCGTCTATCGCTGGTTCGCGTTCCAGAACGGGCAGACGGTGAAGTGGTTCAGCTCCGGCACGCAGACCGGCTACACCGGCGGCGGCGTGAACGAGATCAGCACGGCGATGAATGCGTGGAACGGCTACAGCTCGGCGCTGATCCGCTACAGCTACTCCGGGGTGGAGAGCGGTACGCCGAAGCCGATCGACCAGAACAACGGCGTGAACGAGATCCTCTTCAGCGATCCGTTCCAGGAGATCTCGGGGACGTTCTCGGGCTCCGGCGTCGTCGGCGTGGGCGGCTTCAACGGGATCTCCGGCTCGAGCAGCTGGACCGGGCCGTTCGACGCCGACGGGCAGCACCGCGCCATCAACTACACCGCGTACAACATCACCGAGGCGGGGCTGACGATTCAGGATGGGGTGAGCCCGTCGACCGGCGTGCCGAGCACCGAGCTCGCCGAGATCGTCTCGCACGAGTTCGGCCACACCCTCGGGTTCGGCCACAGCACGGACAACACCGCGCTCATGTACCCGACCGTCACCGGCCGCGGCCCGTCGCTGCGGACAGACGATCAGAACGCCGCGCGCTGGCTCTATCCGAACGGCAGCGCCCCTCCGCCTCCTCCGGCGACCGTGCCGGCCGCGCCGACCGGACTCACCGCGACACCGAGCGGCACGAACGTGGCGCTGGCGTGGACCGACAACGCCACGAACGAGACCGGCGAGACGGTGTACTACGCCGTCGGCAACGGCAGCTTCACGAAAGTGACGGACCTCGCCGCGAACCTGCGCAGCGCCACGCTCACCGGCTTTCCGCCGGGGACCTACCGCTTCTACGTCACGGCCTCGAACTCGGCGGGCGAGTCGCAGCCGTCGAACACCGCCTCGGCGACGATCTCGTCGTCGACGCTGACGGCGTCGTTCTCGGTCTCGCCGTCGAGCGGCTTCGCCAACAGCACCGTCTTCACCTTCGCCGACCAGTCGACCGGCACCGTCACCGCGCGCTCGTGGAGCTTCGGCGACGGCGGCACGTCGACGGTTTCGGCGCCGACGCACGTCTACGCGACGCCGGGGCAGTACACCGTCACGCTTACGGTGAGCAATAGCGGCGCGTCGTCGCAGTCGTCGCGCGTCGTCAGCATCTCGCAGGCGCTGGCGGCGAGCTTTACCTTCTCGCCGGCGAATCCGACGGCGGGGCAGTCGGTCCAGTTCACCGATCAGTCGGCGGGCAGCGTGGCCACGTGGTCGTGGGATTTCGGCGACGGCACGGGCTCGTCCGCGCAAAACCCGGTGAAGGTCTACGGCAGCGCCGGTGCGTACATCGTCCGCCTGACCATCGGCAGCGGCGGCAGCTCGTCGACGACGACGCGCAACGTGGCGGTGACGGCGCCGGCGCCGGTGACGCCGCCGGTGAGCGCGGCGTTCGACTTCGTGCCGCCGTCGCCGCAGGTCGGCGACATGGTGATCTTCTTCGACCGCTCCACAGGCTCGCCGGCGACGTGGTTCTGGAACTTCGGCGACGGCAGCAGCTCCTCGATGCAGAATCCGACGCACGCCTACGCGCTGCCGGGCACGTACACCGTGACGCTGGCGGCGTACAACGCCGTGTCGTCGAGCCTCTCGACGCACCAGCTCACGGTCGCGCAGCCGGCGCCGTTCCGCTCGCTCGTCTCCGCCGCGGCGCAGACGAACGGCGCGGGCGGCTCGGTGTGGCGCACGGAGCTGACGCTCTTCAACGCCGGCAACGAGCCGGCCTACGGGCAGTTCATCTTCCTCCCGAGCGCCGGCGGCAGCGTGCAGACGCGGCAGCTCTACCTCGTCGGGAAGCAGTCGCTGACGTACGCGAATGCGCTGCAGGAGCTCTTCGGCATGTCGAGCGGCACCGGTGCGCTGGCGATCGAGGCGCAGAGCGCGACGACGACGCCGAACCTGAAGATCACCAGCCGCACGTTCACGACCGGCAGCAGCGGGACGTACGGGCAGGCGGTGCCGCAGGTGAGCGACAGCGCGCTGCAGCAGTCGCTGTATCTCACCGGGATGGAGTCGGACACGGCGTTCCGCACGAACATCGGCCTCGTCAACCGCAGCAACGACGGCGTCGGCGCGCAGCTGACGCTCGTCGACGCGAACGGCACCGCGCTGGCGACGTCGACGGTAGTCGTGGCCCCGAACAATTTCTCGCAGGCGGCGCTCTCGGCGTTCTTCCCGAGCGTCACCGGCAACTACGCGTCGCTCTCGATGCGCATCACCACCGGCGCGCCCGGCGCGATCAGCGCCTACGCGTCGGTCCTCGACAACCGCACGCAGGACCCGGTCTACATCCAGGCCGTGCCGCTGGCTTCGGCGTCGAAGCTCGTGATCCCCGCGGTCGGCCGCCTGCCGGGCGCGAACGGGACGTTCTGGCGCAGCGACGTGACGCTCTTCAACGCGAACGAGTTCACGCCGCAGACGGTGACGCTGCGCTACCGCGCCGCCGGCGCGGACAACCGCAACGCGCCGTCGCATCAGTACACGGTGCTGGCCGGCCGCACGATGGTGCTCGCCGACGTGCTGTCGGCGTTCGGTCTCACGAGCGGCAGCGGCGCGCTGGAGGTGACGTGGAGCGCCGGCAGCGCCCCGGTGGTGACGAGCCGCACGTACACGACGGTGGCGGGCGGCGGAACGTTCGGGCAGTCGATCGACCCGGTGGCGGCGTTCGGGCGCGACGCGTTCGTCCCCGGCCTCCGCTCGGACTTCAATTTCCGTTCGAACGTCGGCTTCGTGAACGACAGCGACGTGACGACAGGCGTGACGGTGTCGCTCCTCGGCGCGAACGGCCAGACGCTGGCGACGGCGTTCGTGCAGCTCCCGCCGAAGTCGAACGCGCAGAGCTCCGTGGCCGCGCTGTTCCCCGACGTCAACGTGAATTTCCTCGGTTCCTTCACGCTGCAGGCGCACGACGACAGCGGGCAGCTGTTCGCGTACGGCTCGATCGTGGATAACGGGTCGGGGGATCCGGTGTTTTTCGCAGGGCAGTGATTGTGGGTTGTTAGGTTCTTAGGTTCTTAGGTTCTTGGTTGTTAGTTCTTGGTTCTTAGTTCAAGAACCTAACAACGTAAGAACCTAAGAACCCTTTACAAACCAAGAACCAACAACTAAGAACCAAGAACTTGTTCGAAGCCTTTTCCGAGCGCGATTACCGTCGCTTCTGGATCGCCCAATTCATCTCGAACCTCGGTTCGTGGATGCAGGTCGTGGCCCAGGGGTGGCTCGTCTATCGCCTCACCGAGTCGCCCTTCCTTCTCGGTTTCGTCGGCTTCTCCAACTCCATCCCGACGCTCTTTCTGATGCTGCCGGGCGGCGTGATCGCCGATCACTTCGACCGGCGCCGCGTCGTCGCGGCGTCGCAGTGGGCGCAGGCGCTGTCGGCGCTCTTCCTCGCGGTGGCCATCTACACGCACCAGATCAGCGTCTGGCAGATCGTCGCGGCGTCGTTCGCCGTCGGCGTGGCCATCTCGTTCTCCGCGCCGGCGTGGCAGGCCATGGTCGTCGACCTCCTCGACGACCGGGAGCGGCTGCCGAACGCCATCGCCATGAACTCGATGCAGTTCAACCTCTCGCGCGCGCTCGGGCCGCTCGTCGCGGGCGTGACGCTGGCGGCGTGGGGAACGTTCTGGTGCTTCCTCTTCAACGCCGTTTCGTTCCTGCCGCTGATCTTCATCCTCGGCCGGATCAAGAAGCGCCAGCAGCCGGCCGCCGGCAGCGGCGCGATCCTGACGCGCCTCGGCGAAGGCCTCCGCTACGTCCGCACGCAGCGCGTCGTCGTCGTGGTTCTCAGCGTCGTCGCCGCGGCGAGTCTCTTCGGCTACGCCTATGTCGCGCTCATGCCGATGGTGGCGCGCGCGCTCTACGGCCACAACGACGCGCACGGCCTGGCGGTGCTGATGGGCGGGATCGGCGCGGGGGCGCTCTGCGGATCGCTCGCGGTGGCGTTCCGGACGCCGCCGCCGAGGGTGATGCTGCGGCGGATCGTGGCCGGCACGGCGGCGCTGGCGATCGGCCTCATCGTCGTCGGCTTCGTCCGCGTCGACGCGCTCGTCATCGCCCTCCTCTTCGTCTGCGGCGGCAGCGGCGTCTACGCCGTCGCGCTCTGCAATACCTCGATCCAGCAGAGCATCCCCGACGCCATGCGCGGGCGCGTGCTCAGCCTCTACACGTTCGCGTTCTTCGCCTTCGCGCCGTTCGGAAACCTCATCGGCGGGATCATGGCCGAGCGCTGGGGCTACGCTGCCACGTTCGCTGCCCTCGGCGGCGCGCTCTTCGTGTCGGCCGGCGCCGCGGCCGCGGCGCTACGCGAGTGAGTCGGCGATCTCCTCGATCGTCGTCCGCTTGCACGTGTACATCGGCGTGTCGCGCACGGTGTACTTCGACGA
Organism: Thermoanaerobaculia bacterium; assembly: GCA_035276475.1. GTDB lineage: Bacteria > Acidobacteriota > Thermoanaerobaculia > Gp7-AA8 > Gp7-AA8 > DATDFB01. The sequence goes on from DATELQ010000117.1 coordinate 59,492, forward strand.
CTCCGTCTCGCGCAGGTCCTGCACGAGGTCGAGGAACTCCGCCGGCTGGTCGGCCTCGAAGGCGACGACGAAGTCCTGATCGTCGAGGCCGAACGAGTACGTCGTGTTGATCTTCACGCGCGGGTACTTGTGCCCGATGGCGATGTGCTCGTTCATGATGCGCTGGCGCTCGGCCATGGAGAGGAGATACCAGTCGCGCGTCTTCACGAACGGATAGACGAAGAGGTACGGCCGCTTGCCGGGGACGATGCGCAGGCGGCGCCCTTCCTGCCCTTCGTGCACGTGCTCGTCGACGTACTGCGAGTGCTTGGTCATCGACAGGTAGGAAACCGGGATGTCGAGCCAGCGGCCGAGGATCGACTTGTTGATGTCGGCGGCCATCTGCTGGAAGAGCGAGAGGTCGTAGCTGATGCGCCAGAGCATGAAGTCGGTGTTCGGCTTGAGGCCAACGGTCGAGTAGGGGAGGACCATCATGGGGCCGTGGTATTTGTTGACGATGGCCACGAGCTCACGCTTCGCCTCCTCCTTCACCTCGGCCGGCTCGCGGCGGAACGCGCGATCGGTCTTGAAGAACATGAAGTTGACGAACTGGCGCTGGAGGGACGTTTCGCTGCTCTGAGCAGGCTTGGCCTGCGGCTCGACGGTGGCGGTCATAGTGACGGAGATTTTATCTCAGTGCCTGGCGGCGCGCCCGTGCAGCGGCGAAGCGTCGCGGATGAAGAGGCGCGAGACGCCGCCGTAGAGCGGCTCCGTGGCGACGCGCGTGTAGGCGCCGCTGACGCGGCCGTTCGCGGCGACTAGGGCGAGCGACGGCTCGGCGTCCGTAGTCGCGGAGATCTTGAAGAACGCTCCGTGGAGCGTGACGCCGAGGGCGTCGCTTGTGGGGGAGATGAATCCGACGGCGTAGTCGGTGCCGGTCCAGATCGCGTTCTGGGCCACGCCGGCGGCGAGGTGCGTCGTCGATGGCGATGCGCCGAGCTTGCGCGCGTGCACCTCGCGCGGGCCGGCGAAGAAGCCGCGCGTCCAGGCGATGACGAAGTCGTCGCCGCCGCTCGACGCGGCGTGCGGGGCGCGGTGTGAGACGAGATCGACGTCCGAAGTGGCGATGAGGAGCGGCTCCGAGTCCTGCAGCGTCATCGACGGCGAGATCCGCATCGCGCGGATGTTGCCGCGCGAGGCGAGGTCGGGCGGCACTTCGAAGAAGACGGGGAGCGCGATCACTTCCTCGAAGGCCACGAGCCACTGCGTGCCACTCCAGGCCACGCTCGGGTTCGTCGCCGTCATGCTCTGCGGCGTGAGCGTCAGCGGCACGTCGAGCGGCTGCAGGGCGTGATTGAAGCGCATGGCCTGCAGGTGCCCGCCGCAGTCGCCGAAGGCGATCATCGTGGCGAAGCGGCCGGCGGCGAGGTCGTAGGTGCAGGCGAAGTTGATGACCGCGATGCCGTCGCCGTCGAGCCGCGCGCCGTTCTCGTCGATGCGCATCAGCCAGAGCGTGTTGTTCGTCGTCTGCTGCCACGCCACGACGAAGTTCTCACCGTCGAAGACGACGTTCGCATTGCGGGCGAAGTCGGCGACGTGGATCGCGCCCGGCTGCTGCGTGCGGCCGTCCGCGTCGAGGCGCGCGGCGTAGAGCGTCGTTCCCTCCTGCCACAGCACGAGGTAGACGCGGCCGCTCCAGGCCACGCGCGGCGCGAGCTGCTCGGCGGCGCTCTTGGAGGCGAGGAGCGGCGGCGTGTGCGCCAGCGTCACCGGCGTCACCAGTTCGGCGTAAATCTCGCGGTCGGCGAGCCACGTCAGGAGGAGCTTGTCGCCCGCCACGATCATGCGCGGCGGGGCGGCGACGTTCGTCAGCGCCGTGGGGCCGCCGCGCGTGGCGTCGCCGCTCGGATCGAGGCGCAGCGCCGAGAGCGTGTTGGCCGTGAGGTCGGCGAACGTGTAGACGTACTCGAAACCCGTCCAGACGAGCGCGTCGTAGCCGGCGTTCGCGGCGGCCGCGAGGGTGTGGCGGTCGATGAGCGCGCCATTCGCGGCGATGCGGAACGACGACGGCGGCTTGCCCGGCGCGTCGTGCAGGACGAGGAGGTATTCGCTGCCGTTCGACGCGATCGGCGGCACTTGGAAGTTCACGCCGCGCGCGATCTGCTGCAGCGGCGCAGCCGGATGGCCGAACGCGTCGAGCGCGACGGCGTAGAAGTCGCCGGCGAGCGACGAGAAGACGGCCAGGAAGCCGTGGCCATTCGAGGCCAGGACGACGTAGGGCGGGCTGCCGTCGACGCTCGGCAGCGGCACGTCGTACTCGAGGAGCTTGCCGGTCATATCGAAGATGGCCAGGCGGCTGCCATACGACGCCACGATGCGCGTGCCGTTCGTGGTCATGGCGTAGATCTGCGAATTCGGGAAGACCGCGTGCGGCGGCTCGACGATCGGTGCCTCTCCGTCGATGCGCGCCGACTGCAGTCCGGACGTCTTCGACCAAAAGACGACGTAGGCGGTTCCGTTCCAGAATACCCAGGGCCCAAAGCCGGTCGCGTGACCGGAGTCATCGAGACGGATGCCGGTATCGTCGAGGACGCTGGCGTCGGACGTGATGCGCGCCGCGTAGACCGCGCCGCGCGTGGCGTCGTTCCAAACCAGGAGCGACTCGCGTCCGCTGCTTGCAGCTGCTGCAACGCTGCGACCGCCTGGCGCAGGGCCGTAGACCGGTGGAGTGATGGGCCGCTCGGATGGAATTGCCGCTACTGCCGTGGCAGCAGACGCAAAGAGAAAGACGATGGACAGGAGCCCCTTTTTCATGCCGCGATACGTACGGAACGCACGCGCCGGCGGTCTATTTTCAAAGTGCCCTGTTGAAAGTGAAAACGAACTTGTGCACCTGCACAAAGGGCGCTGCTATGGATGAGTCTATTTTGGCTTAAGCGGAGCGAGATCAGAGGGTTAGGTCCTCTTGCTCACAGATTTGTGCAAATTGGTGAAATCGCCATTCGGGCGCGGTTTTCTGCGATTTTCACAGCGATTTCCGCAGCGTTTTCCGCAAATTCTGTGTAAAGACAAAATCGCCTTCTCTCGTGATCTTCGGCGTTGCGCCGGTAAAGTCCACGATGGCAGAAGGTTTCGCTTCGCGGCGCCCCAGGTCGAGAACGCCGTCGATCGAGCTTTGCAAGTCGCGCGCTAGCTCAGAAGGCGACGTTATTGTCGGTTCGCCGCTTCGATTTGCGCTCGTCGACGCCAGCGGCCCGGTGATCTCCAAGAGCGTCCGCAGCCAGTCGAGATCCGGCACCCGCGCCGCGATGGTGACGTCGCCGCGGCGCAGAATCGCGGTCATCGGCGCCGGCCAGATGTCGTGAATCACGTCCGGAACGGCGGCGCCGAGGGCTTCGACGTCGTCGATCGAGGCGGCGATCACGATGAACGGCTTCTCCGCGGCGCGCCCTTTGATCTCCGCGATGCGGTTGACGGCGCGCTGGTTGTTCGCGGAGGCGTGCAGGCCGTAGACAGTGTCGGTCGGCAGCGCGACGATCCCCCCGCGCGCCAACACCTCGGCGATCTCGTGCAGCGTCAGGTCGTCGGTCGATTTCCACTTCTTCATCATCGCCGCGACGCCTCCAGCAACTCGCGTGCGTGAAGCACGGCGGTGGGCGGAATGGACTCGCCGCCGAGCATCCGGGCCAGCTCCTTGACGCGCTCCTCGTCGCCGTCGAGACGGCGGACGCGGGCGCGGGTGTGGCCGCCGGCGTCTTCCTTCCAGACGACGAAGTGCGTGGTGCCGAAGCTGGCGATCTGCGGCAAGTGGGTGACGCATACGACCTGGTTCCTTGCCGCGAGCTCCTCGAGCTTGCGCCCGACGACCTCGGCGACGCGCCCGCCGATGCCTGCGTCGATCTCGTCGAAGACGAGCGTGGCCGCGGCGCTGCGGCCGCTCGCTTTGAAGAGCGCCGCGGCGATGGCGAGCTGAATGCGCGAGAGCTCGCCGCCCGAGGCGATGCGCTGCATCGGCTTCGGCTCCTCGCCGCGGTTCGGGGCGATGAGGATGTCGACGCGGTCGACGCCGTCGGCCCCTTCGTCAGTCTCTTGCACCGCAATCTTCACGGTTGTCCGCTCCATCGCCAGGTCGTTCAACTCCTTCTGAATGGATTTCTCGAACGCGCGCGCCGATTTCTTCCGCGCCGCCGACAGCCCCTCGGCGGCCTTGCGGTACGCAGCGTGGCGCTCGCGCTCGACGCGCTGCAGCTTGTCGAGGTTGGCTTCGTAGTCGCTCAAGCGGTCGTGCTCATCCTGAATCGCGCCGAGGTGCGCGAGCACGGCTTCGATCGAGCCGCCGTACTTTTTGTTGAGGCGCTCGATGACGACGAGGCGCTCTTCGATGTCGTCGAGGCGCTTCGGATCGTGCCGCGTCGACTCGCTGAGCGACGCGAGCGTCCGCGCGGCCTCCTGCAGGCGATAGAGCACGTCCTGCAGCTCCGTCGCGATCGGGCGGAGGTCGGCGACTTTGTCGGCGAGCGGCTGCACGAGGTGCAAAGCGCGGGCGAGCTGGGCGACGGCGGCGTTCTCGTCCTCCTCGACGAGAGCGAAGGCGCCGGAGGTGGCCTCGATGATCTCGCGCGCGTGGGCGAGGACGGTTTTCTCCGCGCGCAGCGCGTCCTCCTCGGATGGGTCGAGCTTCGCGGTCGAGATCTCGTCGATCTGGTAGCGGAGGAGGTCGAGTCGCAGGGTGCGGTCGCGCTGCGCGTCGGTGAGCTCGCGGAGTTGCTCGGCGGCCTCGCGCCACGCGCGAAAGGCGCTGCGCGTCGCCTCGACGTCGTGATTGCCGAATTCGTCGAGCAATTCGCGCGTGCTCTGCCCGGCCACGCGCGCTTGCGAGTCGTGCTGGCCGTGGATCTCCAGGATCGTGTCCATCGCCGCGCTGAGCTCGCGCACGGTGATTGGGGAGCCGTTGACGAGGACGCGCGCGCGGCCGCTCGCCGCGATCTCGCGCTTGACGATGACCTCATCGTCCTCGGCGAGCTCCTTGAGCGTTCCCTTCGGGAGGTGGAAGACGGCGGCGGCGGACATTTTGTCGGCGCCGGCACGGATCATCTCCGTCGAGCCGCGCGCGCCGCGGAGGAATTCGAGGGAGTCGATGAGGAGCGATTTCCCCGCGCCGGTCTCGCCCGTCAGAACGTTCAAGCCGGGACCCGGCTCGATGGCGAGCTCGTCCACGATCGCCAGGTTCCGCACCTCCAGGTACGTGATCATTTCCCTTCCGAAGTGTACCGGCCTCTCGTTTGCTTTGGTAAGCCTTATGAGCAAGCGATTGATTGCAGCCACGATGGTCCTGGTCGCGGCCGCCTGCAGCCGGGAGACAGCAAAAGAGAAGGTTCACGAGACGGCGACGAAGGTCGCCAAGAAGGTGGCGGACGCAGCCGACGACGTAAGCGCGCCGTTCGGCCGCAACGAAGCGGTGAATCAGCAGCAACGGGAGAAGGAGCGCTTCGACCAGCGCTGGCGCGAGCTGCAGTCGTTCCGCGCGCAGCAGGCCGCGCAGGCTGCCGCACAGCAGCAGGCCGCGGCACAGCAAGCCGCGGCCCAGCAGGCCGCGGCGCAGCAGCAGGCGGCTGCGGCGTCACAGCTGAAGATCAACTTCGTCAGCGGGCAGAAGGAGAAGTTCAAAGGGCTCGACGCGAACGCGATCAACGCCGCGCCGGTCAACGTCCCGATCACTGGCGACGTCCGCGGCCCCTCGGTGCTGAAAGCGCAGGTGTATCTCGACCGCAATCACTTCTCGGTCGGCTCGATCGACGGGCGGTGGGGACGCAACTCCGCGATCAGCGTCTGGTGGTGGCAGCGGACGCACGGGCTGCCGCCGACGGGCGACGTCGACGAGGCGACGTTCCGCTCGCTCGCGAGCGGCGCGGACAGCGCGCCGGCGGTCGTGCCGTACCGCCTCACGGCCGACGACACGGCCGGGCCGTTCGTGCACATCCCCGACGACGTGTACGAGCAGCAGAGCCTGAAGTGCATGTGCTACGAGTCGCTGCGCGAGGCGCTGGCAGAGAAGTTCCACGCGACGGAGGACTTCCTCGAGTTGCTGAACCCCGACGTGAAGTTCTCGGAGCTGAAGGAAGGCGACACGATCAATGTGCCGAACGTGCGCCCGCCGCAGACGCAGGACACGCACGACGTGGCGAAGATCGTGGTCTCGCTGGCCGGCAACTCACTGGCCGGCTTCAACGCCGCCGGGCAGATGGTCTTCCACGCGCCGACGACTGTGGGCGCCGGCTACGATCCGTCGCCCGACGAGACGGTGAAGCTGGTGAAGGTCGTCCCCGATCCGCATTTCCACTACGACCCGACGCTCTACCACGAAGTTCCCGACACCAATCCCGACGCGCACCTCAAGCCCGGCCCGAACTCGCCGGTGGGGCGGGTGTGGATGGCGCTGAGCAAACCGCACTACGGGATTCACGGGACGAAGGACCCCGACTCGATCGGCTACGCCTCGTCGCACGGCTGCATCCGCCTCTGCAACTGGGACGCACAGGAGCTGGAGCACCGCGTCTCGGAAGGGATCTCGGTGTCGTTCGTCGATGTGAGCGGGCGGGGGTTGCCGGACGTGGCGAAGAAGAATTGAGCCTGACGTTGACTGTGGAATCGCGAGCCCGATAGTGTTCGTTTCGCGATTGGGACTGGGAACTCCCGGTCGGTAACTGGCCCTGAGCAATCGGGGCCTTTTGCTTTTCACCGGACGATTTTGAACGCGGCGCGGTCAATGAACTTTGTTCGGACAATCTCGAACGCCCGGTGACTTTTCTTCTCGTCCATTACATGCCTGGCAATCGGATAGGCGCAGAGATCCGCGATCTGGTGCCCGAGGACGTTCGCTTTCTTCGATACGAACTTCAGATCGAACTCGATCGGTGCGAATGAGCCCGTTTCAACAGTTGCAGAAATGCAAGCCGCAACGCGTCATCTTCCTTCTTGCCGCGTGCTTCTGCGAGTAATGTGACATCTCTTTGGACCGTCTCGTTCAGGCGCTGCTTTAGCCTCCGCATCCCGAATTCCAGGGCAAACTCATATAGGTTCGGTCGCTTCCGCCATATCGCGCTTGTCGATTGTGATCGCGATGACCTGAAATTGTGCTTCGGCCATCAGCCGGTTCAGCTCTTCGTGAAACATCTCGCGTTTTCGGGCACCTGCAAAAAAGCGAAATCCCCGAGAGCCTTGCGGATGTCGCGCGAATGCAGAATCACGCCGTCGTGACCGACATGAGTCACTTTGAATCGAGTGAAACCCGGAATGAGTACGTCCGTGTATTCGTGCTGGTCGCACACGACGAATACCAGCACGAACACTGGAAAGTCCTTGTCCACTGGAACCAGCGAGTGATCGCCGGCTTCGTCGAGGAACACCATCAGCGGCATACGTCCTCGGCTATGCGACCGCTTCCCGCAGCGCCTCGGCCGTGATCCCCGGCGACTTCAGGTTGCCCAGCAGCGTGAGCGACAACGAGTCGGCGTCGACGATCGTCTGCGCGACGCGCTGGATGTCGTCGAGCGTGACGGCGTCGATGTGCTCGATGATCTCGTCCGGGCTGTACTGGCGGCCGAAGTAATACTCCTGCCGCGCTAGCCCGGACATGCGGCTCACGGTCGACTCGAGGGCGAGGAGGATCGAGCCTTTGAGGTGCAGCTTCGCGGCGCGCAACTCGTCGTCCGTCGCGCCGCTGTTCTTGATCGTGCGCATCTCCTCGAGCGTCATCGTCAGCACCTTCTTGAGATTCCGCGGTGCGCAGGCGGCGTAGACGGCCTGATAGCCGCCGTTCAAGTGGCCGTTGTGGTACGAGGTGACGCTGTAGACGAGGCCTTCCTTCTCGCGGATGCGCTGGAAGAGGCGCGACGACATGCCGCCGCCGAGGATGGCGTTGAAGAGCGCGGCGCCGTAGCGCTCCTCGACCTGCTGCGGGAAGCCGCGTGAACCGAGGCAGAGGTGGACCTGCTCGAGCTCCTTTTTCTCGCGCAGGATCACGTGCTGCTTCGGGCTCGGCTCCGGCCACGTGCGCTGCACCGGCGTCTTGTCGTCGGCGGGGAAGGCGCGCTCGAGGAAGCGGACGACCTCGTCCGGCTTCACGTTCCCCGAGGCGCAGAAGATCATGTTCGAGGGGTGGAAGGTCTCGTCGTAATGCGCGACGATCTGCTCGCGCGCCAAGCGCTGCACGGTCTCCTCGCTGCCGAGGATGGGACGGCCGAGGGGGTGGTCGGGCCAGAAGGCGGTGACGAAGAGCTCGTGCACGAGGTCGTCGGGCGTGTCCTCGACCATCTTGATCTCTTCGAGGATGACGGAGCGCTCGGACTCGACGTCGTCGGCGGTGAAGCGCGGCGCTGCGACGATCTCGGTGAGGAGGTCGAGCGCCGTGCCGACCTGCTCGTCGAGAACGTGCGCGTAGAACGAGGTGTACTCCTTCCCGGTGAAGGCGTCGACGTCGCCGCCGAGGATGTCGATGACGCGCGCGATGTCGCTCGTCGAGCGCGTGGCCGTCCCCTTGAAGACGAGATGCTCGAGAAAGTGCGACGCCCCCGCATGCTCCACCGTCTCCACCGCCGAGCCGCTGCGCAGGTAGTACCCGAGGGCCACGGAGCGAACGTACGGCAAGGTCTCGATCAGGACGGTGAGACCGGAGGGGAGGGTGAGGCGGGTGAGGTTGGGGATGGGCATCGCGGCGGGATTGTAGCCCGCGCGCCTACCGATAGATCGTCGCCGCCGCCACCGCCCGCGCGTCGATCTCCGCCTTCAGCTCCACCGCCGTGAACGTCCACTGGTCGTACTGGTCGGCGCCGTTGAGCGTGAGGATGCTCTTGCCGGTCTTGGGGGGGCGGACGCCGATGAATGGGCCGCCCGCGTAGTCTTTCATTGGGAGGGCGGGGATAGTGGTGCCGGGCTGCTGGCCTTGCGTGCCCGTGACCGTGCCGGGCGGGCGGGTGCCGCCACCGCCGCCCTGCAGGCCGGCCGCGGCGGCGGGGACGAGCAGCCAATCCATCTCGCCCGTGAGCGGGTCGGGGATCCCTTCGCCGTTGCCGCGCAGCCAGCGCGGCTGGCGTGCCTTTGCGAGCTGCTCCATCGACACCGGGTACGTGTTGTTCTTCTTCTGGAAGTTGTAGATCGCGCGCGCGTACTGGCGCATCACGAAGATGGCCTGCTTCTCGCGCTCGCGCCGTATCACCGTCGACCACTGCCGCGGGACGGTGTAGGCCACGAACACCATCATGATCGTCAGGATGACGATCAGCGCGGCGAGCGTGAAGCCCTGCTCGCTGCGCTTACCACGTGTTGTACGGCGTTCCATCGAGTCCGTTCCCCTGGGCTTTGCTCTTCACGTCGGCGATGCCCGGCGCGCCGCTCGTGCCGAGCGCCGTCGGATCGACCGGCATCGCATTCGGATCGGGCGTGCCGGTGCCGGTCGGGTCGGGCTGGGCCTGCACTTCCTCCCAATCCGGCTGCTTCGTGAACGGATCCTTCGGGATATTGCGCAGGTAGCGCTCCGACTTCAGCGTCTCCAGGCTGTCCGGATACTTCTGCTTGTCGGCGTAGTAGTCGTCGATGGCCTTGCGCATCTCAAACAGATCGTGGCGGAGGGCCGACTCGCGCGCGCGCTGCTGCGCCCACTTCACGTTGGAGATGGCGACGCCGGCGAGGATGCCGATGATCGTGATGACCACGATCAGTTCCACGAGGGTAAAGCCTTTCTGGGTTTTCACGCCGGTCACCATTCGTTGTAGTGGGTCTTGCCGTCGAGCGACAGCGCGGTCGAGGTCGAGTGCACCTCGAACACGTTGTCCGGCGTGCCGATGCCCGAGGAGTCGGGATCGTCGTTGTCGCTCAGAATTTTCCATTCCTTCTTGCCGGTCATCGGGTCGATGAGGTCGCGATCGCGCAGGAGGCGGACGACCTTGCCGCTGCCGAGCTCGATCGGCTTCGTCAGCGACTCCAGGTCCTTCGGCCACTCGCGCTGGCCGACCGTCGGCGGCTCCTTGATGCCGTTCGGCGGCGGCAGCATGCGCAGCTCGTGGTACCGGTCCACCGCCTCGGTGATCTTCCGCAGTCGCTCGCGCAGCTCGATCTCTTTCTGCCGCCGGATCCCGAACGTCAGCACGGGAAGGGCCACGGACGCGAGGATGCCGACGATCGCGACGACCGTGATCAACTCGGCGACGGTGAACCCACGCTGCTTCATTGAACCTTGACCTGGCCTCCCGAGACCGTTGAGGCCACCGTCTCGCCGCGGCCGTTCTTGAGACCCGGCGTGTCGATGATGAGATAGGTATCGCCGGTCATCCCTCCGCGCACGCGCAGCGCAGCGAGATCGCCGCCGCTGGCGAAAGCGAGCGGCAGCCCGTCGGAGGAGGCGATGCGGATGCTGCCGTGCTGCGCGTCGATCGTGACGATCGGCGGCTTCTGCACGTCGAACTTCATCGCCGGGCCGAACGACACGTCGGCGACTTCCATCGCCTGCGGGTCGTAGTGCAGCACCAGCTGGTTCGTCTTCAGCCCTTCGACGTCCATGGCCACGAGCGGCCAGATTTTCTCCTCGCCCGGCTTGAGCGCGATCTTGGCCGGCTGCGCGGCGATGCGCGGCACGGCCGCCACCTGCGGAGTCGCCGCGGCGGTAGCCATCAGCTCCTTCGTCGACGGACCGGGGAGGTCGTTGCTTCCCTGCGGGCCTTGCGGCTGCGGTTGCGGCTGCGGTTTGAACACGTTGTTCGGCCCGGAGCCCTGCGGCGGCGGCGGCACGGTCGTCGTCGTAGTGGCGGGCGTGCGGCCGTCCGTGGCGACATCGGTCTCGAACTGCCCGGTCGCGCGCGGCGTGAACGGATCGATCGACGTCTGCGACTCGATGCGCGGCGAGACCCCGCGGAAGGTGATGTTGTTCTGCGTGCCGACCCACATGGGGGCCACGTCCTCGTCGGTGATGTCGGGGATGCGGATGATGTGCGGCGTCATGGTCAGCATGACGTCCGTGCGGCGGCGGCTGGAGGTGTTCTGCGTGAAGAGACGGCCGATGACCGGGATGTCGCCGAGGAACGGGGTCTTCTGGTCGAGGTTCTGGTCGGTCTGCTGGATGAGGCCGGCCAGCACGTTCGTCTCGCCGTCCTTGAGGCGGATCGTGTCCTCGATCGTGCGGGTGATGAACGAGGGGAGGCTTTGCCCGGCCACGTCCTTGTTGGGCCCCAGGTCGGAGACTTCGACGGTGAGCTTGAGCGTGACCTCGCGGTTGTGGTGCACGCGCGGCTCGACCGCCACCTTGATGCCGACGTCCTGGTACTGGTACGACGTGACGGGCGAGACCGCGCCGGCCGCGGTCGTGCCGACGCCGATGGAGTTGAACGTCGACACCGGCACCGGTACGCGCTGTCCGATGTGCAGCGTGGCCTTCTCGCCTTCGGAGATGCGCAGCTCCGGATTGGCCAGCGTCTGCGACTCGCCGGCCGACTTGAGGAACGCGTACGACACGGCGGGCAGGGTGAACGTGAAGTTGCCGCTCTTGAGGTTCCGCACCGTATCGATGTTCACCGGCGGCGCCGCGGTGTTTGCCGTATCGGTGCTCGTCGGCGTCCCGGAGATCGTCCCGTTCGTGAGCGTGAGGAAGGCGCCCATGTTGCGCGACTTGTCGAGGTCGAGCTGGAGGAGCTCGACGTCGACGATCACTTCGGCCTTGGCCTTGTCGTTGGCTTCGATGATCTTCTCGGCGATGCGCACCTTGTCGGCCGTGTCGCGGATGGTGATGGCGTTGAGCGCCTTCAGCGGGAAGACGTTGCGCGCCTCGAGCATCGTGCGGACGACGTTCGTGACCTGCTCGGCGTCGCCGTTCGACAGGTAGAACGTGCGGATGACGAGGTCTTCGTAGTCGCGCCGCGCCTGCGGGTTGTCGGGGACGACGATGATGGTGTGCTCGTCGAGCGCTTTGTAGAAGTGATTGGCGGCCTGCATCAGGCGCTCGAGGGCCTGCTGCGCGGTGACGTCCTTGAGCTCGATGGCGATCGGGTCGTTCTTCACGGCCTGATCGAAGAGGATGTTGATGCCGTAGGCGTTGCCGAGCGCCTTGTAGATGTCCTTGACCGGCGTCTCGCGCGGGAAGGAGAGCGAGATCGGCTGATTCGAGGCGGGGTTGAGCACCGGCGGCTGGGCCTTGCCGACCGCGCGCTTCTTGATCTCCTCGATGGAGTTCTTGTCGAGGCTGCGCTGGGCGTCGGTGATGATGCGGACGACCTTCGACATCTCCACCGCGGCGTACTGGTTCGTCGGATCGAGCCTGACGGTGAGCTGCAGCTCCGTGGCGGCGAGCTGGGCCAGGCGCACCTGCTCGTCGCCGGTGGCGGCGTCGGCGGCGGCGCGCAGCGACTTCCCCTTCTCGAAGTGGACGCGCGACGCTTCCAGCTTGGCGCGCTGCAGATCGATCTTGAGGCGGAGGCTTTCGGGATTGAGCTCGAGCGCCTTTTGGTAATCCACGACGGCCTCGTCCCAATTCTTCATCTGCTCCGCCTGGTGCGCGCGCTGCTGGGCGTTGTAGACCGCGCAGGAGCCCGCGACGAGCGGCATGGCGATGGCGATGAGGGCGGTTCTGAGTCGGTTCATTTGTCTCGCTGTCTCTGACGCGTGGGCCGGGGAAACGTCACTGCTCATTGCCCGAGCGGAACGCGCGTGGTCTGGTTCGGCGGGAATCCGACGAAGCCGATGTCGACGGACTCGATCCCGATGTTCTTGAGGATGAACTTCCCGTCGATAGTCTCGCCGACGCGGACGTTGATGATCTCACCGTTTCCGGAGAACGTGGCGATCGGATTTGCGGCGCTGCCGAACGTGCCGATGTACTTGTACGTGAACGGCGGCGGCTGCGGCGGCGGCGGCACGTGCACTTTCGGCACGATCGGCCCCTGCTGGCAGGCGTCGCCCTGGCCGTTCTCGTCGATGTCTTTCTGATCGGGGTTGGCGACGTCCGGACAGTTGTCGCGGAAGTCGGGCACGCCGTCCTTGTCGCGGTCAGGCGGCGGCGGGGGTGGCAGTGGGGCCGGCTTGGGCGGCGGCGGAGGGGGCTCGACGTACGAGAACAGATTCCGCTTGCTCTGATAGCTGCCGCTCTGCATCTCCAGCCACTCGGTGTGGATCACGCCGAGGCCCGGGGTCATCGTCGGGAGAGGAGGCATCTTTCCGGCGGCGCGCTGGACCGGGCGCGGCGTGGCCGGCACGGGAGCGTCCGCCGGCCGGTTCGTTGCCGCGAACGTATAGATGGCGAAGATCGCGACAATCGCCAGCCCAATGATGGTCCAGGTCTTCCAGTTCATCCAATCCATCACAACTGTTGATTCGGCTTGCCTGCCGGGAGGTCCTGCGCGCGGAAGATGGTCTTCAACCGCAGGCTCAGCGTCAATGGTCCGCTCGGTGCCCCGTTCGGCGGCGGTCCGGCCGGCGGCGGGGCGTTCGGTCCGGCGATGATCGAGTTGCCGCTGTCGCCGCCGTTGCCGGTGAGACTGATGCCGTCGATGATCACGAATTGATCGGACAGCTCCAGCAGGTTGATGAGGCGCCGTACCTGCGGATACGTCCCCTGCACGCTGAAGCTGATCGTGACGACGTCGGTGCCGAGGCCTTGAACGGCCTTGGTGTCTTTCTCGGTATTGGTGAAGCCGTGGCTGCGGCCGATCAACTGGCTGGCCGCCTCCAGGCGCTTCACTTCGTTGATCAGCGCGGTGAAGCGCTCCGGCACCGTCGCCCACCGCTCGTTGTAAATCACGGTGAGATCGCTCTGGGCCTTGCGGAACGCGGCGTACTGCTGATCGGTGCGCATGCGCTGCAGGCGTACCGACTCGAGGCGCTGCTCGGCCGAGTGCTTGTCGCCTTCGAGACCGCTCAGGCGGTTCTCGTACTGCACGCGGTAGGTGAAGAAAAAGACGGCGTTGGCGAGGAGGAACACGCCGAGGATCGCCAGCGGGATTCGTTTCTCGCGCCAGATCATTCCACGGGCCTCGCGATGGACGGCTGATAGTCGACGCCGATGCTGAAGTCGTATCCGTTGCCGCTGTTCGTCTCGCTTGCCGGGAACGGCCGGAAGAAGTGCCCGTCGGCGTTGAAGCGGTCGATCACCGTGACCATGCTGCTGTCGCTCTTCCCGACACAGGCGAGGCTCAGGTGAACCAACCCGTTCTTGTTGAACGACGGGCTGATGGAGAGGAGGCGGACGTCGTTGGGGAGCACGCGCTCCAGGCGGTCGAGCAGCTCGCTCCAGGAGAAGGCGCGCTCGGCCAGCACGGAGTTGACGTACTGCGTCTGCGCGGTCATGAGCTTGACGTTGACCGTGCGCAGGCGCTGCTCCGAGACCTGCAGCTTCTTCTTCTCGATGTCCGTCTGGCGCTCCAGCGCGGCGATCTCGTCGCGCGTGGTCCTGGTGTCGTGCTGGTAGCGGTACCAGGTATCGACGTTGTTGAGGGCCATGATGGCCACGAGCAGCCAGCCGACGGCCATCACCGCGATGTACGGCCGGGTATCGCGGTACGGCTTGGCGGCGAGATTCAGATGGATCGGTTTCACCCGGCGAAGACTCCTGTGCAGGCGGCCAACTCTGCTTCATACGCGTCGATGCCGGCCGGCGTTTGCTGCACGACGTCGGAAAGCGCGAGCGTCCGCACCGGCGCTTCGAATTCCGAGGCGATGGTGGTGGAGATCGTGCCGTCGAGGTTGTTGCCGGCGAGGTAGCAGTTCTCGATCGCCGCCGTCTGCAGCGTGTCGCGGAGATAGCTCGCGGAGAGCTTGATCTCCTGCGCCAGCGAGCGCTCGCTGTTGAGGTTGCGCGAGCGGATGAAGAGCGGCTGCGCGCCGCGGAACGCGGCGGTGGTGAAGTCGTGTTCGCGGATGTAGAAGAAGACCCGGTCGCGCGTCGTGACCGGCTCGCGGACGGTGATGGCGTTCCAGAGGTTCAGGCCGATCGGCTCGATGACGATGAGATCGATGCCGGCGGCGGCGAAGAGGCGCTCCAGGTCGACGAGCGTCTTCTCCACGGCGCTGACGACGAGGACCTTCACCTGCGCGCCGCGGGAGATGACTTCGTAGGCGAGGCGCAGCGACGCGGCGTCGATCGGCATCGTCCGCTTGAGGCTCCAGCGGAGGATCTCCTGCGCCTCGTTCGGATTGTCGGGCAGCGCCTGCAGCTCGAGGATGTTGATGCGGAACCACGAGTCGGGAAGAAGGAGCGAGGCCTTGTCCCACCGCCCGGTCTCCAGCTTCAGCCGCCGCAGCACCTCGGCGAGCGCCGCCTCGTTGGCGATCTGCGGCGTGACCACGCTCGGCTCGATCGTCCCCTCGGCGATGCGATAGCTCTTGGCCTGCTGGATCGAGAGCCCGCCCTTGCTCTTCACGACGCGGGCGTGAATGAGCGCTGCGGAGTCGAGGACGAGAACGTCCGGTGGATAGGCGCGTGGCATTGATTACTCGACGAACGTTACCTTGTTGATCTCGCGCAGCGTGGTCGAGCCTTCCTTCACCTTGAGGAGCGCCGACTCGCGCAGGAAGTTCATCCCTTCCTCTTTGGCGGCCTTCTTGATCTCCGAGGCGGGGCGGCGGTCGAGAATCATGCCGCGAATACGATCGGAGAGATCGAGAAGTTCCGAGATGGCCGCGCGGCCGTGGAATCCGGTGCCGTTGCAGTCGATGCAGCCGGCCCCTTCCCAGAACGTCTTGCCGCGGAAGTCGCGCGGGTCGAGACCCGACTCGACGAGGAAGGCATCCGAGTACGTCACCTCG
Source organism: Thermoanaerobaculia bacterium (assembly GCA_035276475.1). GTDB lineage: Bacteria > Acidobacteriota > Thermoanaerobaculia > Gp7-AA8 > Gp7-AA8 > DATDFB01. The sequence goes on from DATELQ010000117.1 coordinate 75,254, forward strand.
TGCTTGCACTCGCTGCAGATCCGGCGCACCAGGCGCTGGGCCAGCACGCAGTTGAGCGCGGAGACGAAGTTGTAGAGGTCGACCTTCATGTTGAGGAAGCGGCCCAGAACGTCGACGACGTTGTTCGCGTGCACGGTGGTGAAGACGAGGTGGCCGGTGAGCGCCGACTGCACGGCGATCGCCGCCGTCTCCTCGTCGCGGATCTCTCCGACCATGATCTTGTCGGGATCGTGGCGGAGGATGGCCCGGAGGCCGCGCGCGAACGTGAGGCCCTTCTTCTCGTTGACCGGAATCTGCGTAATGCCGCGGAGCTGGTACTCGACCGGGTCCTCGATCGTGATGATCTTGTCCTCGGAGCTCTGAATCTCCGAGAGCGCCGCGTAGAGCGTCGTCGTCTTGCCCGAGCCGGTCGGCCCGGTGACGAGCACCATGCCGTACGGCTCTTTGATGAACTTGCGGAACTTGACGAGCATGTCGGCGTCGAAGCCGAGGACGTCGAGGCGCAGGTTCTTGAACTCGGAGTTCATCGACTCCTTGTCGAGAATACGGATGACCGAGTCCTCGCCGTGCGCGGTCGGGACGATGGAGACGCGGAAGTCGATGGTGCGGCCGGTGATGCGCAGCTTGAAGCGGCCGTCCTGGGGGACGCGCTTCTCGGCGATGTCGAGCTCCGACATGACCTTGATGCGGCTGATGATGGTGGAGTGGTGGCGCTTGTCGATCGGATCGAGCGCCTCGTAGAGCACGCCGTCGATGCGGTACTTGACGACGACTTCGTTGTCGCGCGTCTCGATGTGAATGTCCGAGGCCCGGCGCTGGATGGCGTTGAAGACGATGGAGTCGACGAGCTTGATGATCGGCGACGACTCCTGCTGGGTGATGGAGTCGATCGTCAGCGTCTCTTCGCCGTCCTCGTCGTCGCCGACGAGCTGCATGCGGAAGCCCTCGGTGGCTTCATCGAGGACGCGCTGCGTCGACTCCGACTTCTGGAGCTTGTCGCGGATGGCTGCCGGCGAGGCCACTTTGACGCGGAGCGGCGCGCCGAGGAGGAGTTCCAGCTCGTCGAGCTTGAGGACGTCCGTGGGGTCGCCCACGACGACGGCGATGTGCCCGTTCTCCCGCTTCTCCGGCAGGAACTGGTAGCGGATCATCAGCTCCAGCGGGACGTTGCGGAAGAGGTCGTGATCGATCTGGAAGTGCTCGAGGTCGACGTACGGGAAGCCGTACTGCTCGGCCAGGCGCTTGGCGCGCGCAGTTTCGCCGGTCGGATCGGTTTTGTAGAGCGTGCGTGGATCAGTGGCCATGACGATCAACTTTGTCCAACTGCACTGAGTTGGAACAGCGGCAAATAGAACGCGTAGAGAAGGATTGCGATGATCGACCCCATGAAGACGAGGATGATCGGCTCAATGGCCGCCACCAAACGTTGGAGTCTGGCCTCGATTTCCTCATCGTAGAACTCGCTCACGTTGGCGAGCATTTCCGTGAGCGCGCCGGTCGACTCGCCGACTTTGATCATCTCGATGGCCAGGTCGCTCATGACGCCGGTCTCTTCCAGGGAATGCCACAGCGGCTCCCCCTCGCGCACGTTCTGGATGATGCCGAAGATCTGGTTGGCCATCATCTGGTTCGTGACCGACTGCGAGGCGATCTCGATGGCCGGCACCATCGGCGTGCCGCCCGAGAGCAGGGTGCCGAGGGACTGCGTGAACTGCATGATCCCGAAGCGGTGGAGGATGCCGCCGACGAGCGGGATGTGGAGCTTGAAGCGGTCCCAGGTGACGCGGCCGGTGGTTCGTCCCCAGTGCCGGAGCAGGAAGATGAGGGCGATGACGATGCCGGCCACGACCAGGAAGTGCTGGTTCAGCGCCGTGGAGAATCCGATCATGAGGCGCGTGAACGGCGGCAGCTTCGCATCGAAGCCCTGGTAGAACTCGGCGAACTTCGGGATGACCTTGACGAGCATCACGATGACCATGCCGATCGACAGAAGGACGAGCACGGTCGGATAGATGAGCGCCGTCAGCACGCGCTTGCGCAACGCGACGATCATCTTTTGATAGCGGAGGAAGCGGCGCAGGACGCCCTCGAGGTCGCCGGAGCGCTCGCCCGCGCGCAGCGAGGTCGAGTAGATCGGCGGGAACTGATCGCCGTAGCCGGCGAAGGCGTCGGAGAGGGAGACGCCCGACTTGATCTTGTCGCGGATCTCGATGAGCACTTCTTTGAATCGGAGGTTCTTCTGCCGCTCCAGCATGATCTCGAAGGACTGCAGGATGGGCAGGCCGGCGCGCACGAGGGCCAGGAGCTCCTGGTTGAAGGTGAGGAAGCGCTCGGTGTTGATGATCTTCCCGGAGCGGGGGAGGAGGTCGCGCAGCGAGAGCTTGCCGCGCTTGGCCTCGAAGACGTGCATCCCCTGCCGGCGGAGCTCGTCCTCGGCGGCGCTGGCCGTGAGCGCCTGCACGCTTTTGTCGATGACGTGACCGTCGGGCGTTCCGACTCTGACGATGAATTCGGGCATTCGATTCCTACGACGTGCGGCGCGCGGCGAACGTTTCGGGCAGCCTTAGAACCGGCGCCCCCGAGGGGCGATTCCTGCGCGGTTCGTCCTCACAGCCGCTCTGCGGTATATCAGGTGCTGACGATGATCCATTGCGAATGGGCCGACCGCGCCCTCGACCGTGCCGGACGTGAGACGGCGGTGGTCGTCGTCGACGTCTTCTCATTCGGCACGGCCGTGACGCTGGCCGTCGAGCGCGGCGCGGCGGTGTTTCCATGGAGCGGCGTCGGCGCGCCGCCGGAGAACGCGATCGTCTGCACCGACCGTTCGCGCACGACGTTCAGCCTCTCGCCGGAGTCGTTGCTGACCCTCACGCGCGGCACACGCCTCGCGCTGCCGTCGCAGAACGGCGCGCGATTGACCG
>DATELQ010000118.1:0-6059 GCA_035276475.1 Thermoanaerobaculia bacterium
GATCGGCCCGAGGCGCGCGCTGCGCGACTTGAACATGTCGGGCTTCGCTGCGAGCGGTGCGGCCTCGCGGAAGTCGAGGGTCCAGACGCCCTTGGTTTTGGCGTCGAAGTAGACGAGGAAGCCGCCGCCGCCGAGGCCCGCCGCGTGCGGCTGCACGACGCCGAGGGCGAAGCCGATGGCGACCGCGGCGTCGGCGGCGTTGCCGCCGCCCTGCAGGATGCGCAGGCCGAGCTGCGTGGTGACGGGGGAGGTGGTCGCGAGCGCGGCTTTGTGCGCGGTGACTTGCGAGCCGGCGAAGAGGGCTGACGGAAACGCCAGGAGCAAAAGGGAAAGTCGTTTCATCGACGGCTGCGGCGTGATGTGCGGTTGCGGTCGTAGATGATTTTGAGGCCGCTCAGGGTGAGGTTGTCGTCGACGTGCTCGATGTGCTCGCTGTCGCCCGCGAGCAGCGCGGCCAGGCCGCCCGTCGCAACGACTGATTTGAGGTCCGGCACTTCGCGTTTGATCCGCGCGAGGATGCCGTCGACGAGCCCGAGGTAGCCGAAGTAGAGGCCGGATTGCATGTTGACGACGGTGTTGGTGCCGATGACGTGCGGCGGCCGGCGAATGTCGACGCGCGGCAGCCGCGCCGCCCGCGCGAAGAGCGCCTCGGCGGAGATGTTCAGCCCGGGCGCGATGACGCCGCCGACGTAGCGCGCGTCGGCGGTGACGAGGTCGAAGGTGGTGGCGGTGCCGAAGTCGACGATGCAGAGCGGCCCGCCCCAGCGCTCGTGCGCGGCGACGCAGTTGACGATGCGGTCGGCGCCGACTTCCTGCGGGTTGTCGACGTGGATGGCGATGCCGGTCTTGACGCCCGGCTCGACGAACATCGGCTCGATGCCGAAGAACTTCTCGATCATCGCAGCGACGGTGCCGTTGAGCGGCGGGACGACGGAGGAGACGATGGCCCCTTCGAGCGACCACTCCGCGCCGATGAGCTGCCGCGCCACGATGCCGTATTCGTCGGCGGTGCGCTCGCGCGCGGTGGCGAGGCGCCAGGAGCTGGCCAGCTCGTCGCCGCGATAGATGCCGAGGACGATGTTGGTGTTGCCGACGTCGACGACGAGGACGTTCACGCAGCTAGGCTACATGAGAATCAAATCGCCCGCGCTCACCGCCACGACCTCGGCGCCGTCGCGCAGCAGGGCGCGGCCGTGCTCGTCGATGCCGCTCCACGTGCCGTTCACGCTGCGCTCTCCGATGACGCAGGCGATGCGGTCGCCGGCCTGGTGCACGGTCAGGTTGCGCCACTCGTCGAGCACGCGCTCGCGCTCGAACGGCTGCGCCAGCCGCTCGTCGACGTGCTCGATGAACGCCTCGGTCGCGGCAGCGATGCCGCGGAACTCGCGCGTCGAGACTTCGCTGATGGAGACGGCGTTCAGCCTCGCGTCGTCGTGCACCGGCTCGACGTTGATGCCGGTGCCGATGAGGAGATGCGCGCGCTCGTCCTGCATGCGCGCCTCGATGAGGATGCCGGCGATCTTCCGCCCGCCAGCGAGGACGTCGTTCGGCCACTTGATGCGCGCGTCGATGCCGAAGACGTCGCGCAGGTACGACGCGACGACGTTGGCCATCTCCAGCGGCACGAGCGGCAGCTCCGCGGCCGTGCACGTCAGCATCGTCGTCGCGTAGATGCCTTTGCCCGGCGGCGATGACCACTGCCGCGCGTTGCGCCCCCGCCCCGCGAACTGCTCGCCGGCGATGATCATCGCCTGCGGCAGCGGGAGCTCGTTCTCGATGCACTCGTTGACGATGCGCCGCGCCACGAGGTTGGTCGAGGCCACGCGCGGCACGACGGCGAGCGACTCGATGCGCTTGAGCCGCGCGACGATGCGTCTGGTGTCGAGCTCGATCACGGCGTCATTGATTCTGCTGCAACTTCTCGATGCGCGCCCGCAGCTCCGCCTGCCGCGCCTGCGCCTGCGCCACGACGGCGGGAGGGGCGTTGCGCACGAACTGCTCGTTCGCCAGGCGCGCCTCGACGCCGGCGAGCTCGTTGCGGCACTTCTCCAGATCGCGCTGCGTCCGTTCGAGCTGTTCCTTCGTCACGACCTTCGCCGGGAACTCGATGGCGATGTGGAAGCCCTCCACGACGTCGTGCTGCGCTCCCTCGGGCGCGTCGGCGTTGACGAGCACCGCGTCGAGGCGTGCCAGCTCGAGCAGCAGGTACTCATGGTCGCGGAAGAACGTCGCGTCGCGGTCGGAGTCGACGCGAACGTAGAGCTTGAATCGGTCCTTCGGCGTGAAGCCGCGCTCCGCGCGCGCGTTGCGCACGGCGGTGATCATCGCCTGTACGGCGGTCACGAGCCGCTCGGCCTCCGCGTCCTCGAGCACTTCCTCGGCGATCGGGTACGGCGCCACCATGATGGATGGCTCGACCCCTTCGAGCTTCTGCCAGATCTCCTCGGTGATGAACGGCATGAACGGATGGAGCAGGCGCAGCGAGCGGTCCAGCACTTCGAGGAGCACGCGCACGGCGCGGCGGCGGTCGGCGTCGTCGCCGTGGCGGCCGGCCAGCACGGGCTTGGCCATCTCGATGTACCAGTCACAGAGCTCGTGCCAGAAGAAGTGGTAGATCGCGTTCGAGGCCTCGTCGAAGCGGAACGCGGAGAGCGACTTGTTGACGTCGTGCGTGGTGGCGTTGATGCGCGAGAGGATCCAGCGCTCCACGGTCTTGAGCTCGTCGCGGTCGATCTGCTTGGCCTCGCGCAGCGGCGTGTCGAGGTAGGTGAGGGCGAAGCGCGCCGCGTTCCAGATCTTGTTCGCGAACGCGGCGTAGCCCTGCATGCGGCTCCTGGCCAGCGGGATGTCGCGCCCCGAGGCGAAGATGGCCAGGGTGAAGCGGACGGCGTCGGCGCCGAACTCCTCGATCACCTCGAGCGGATCGATCACGTTCCCCTTCGTCTTCGACATCTTCTGCCCGTGCTCGTCGCGCACGAGACCGTTGAGGAAGACGGTGTGGAACGGCGCCCGGCCGGTGAAGCGGAGGCCGAACATGATCATCCGCGCCACCCAGAAGAAAAGGATGTCGAAACCGGTGATGAGAACGTCGGTCGGATAGAAGATGCGGTAGTCGGGCGTGTCGTCCGGCCACCCCATCGTCGAGAAGGGCCACAGCCCCGAGGAGAACCAGGTGTCGAGGACGTCGGTCTCCTGGCGGATGTTCGCCGAGCCGCACTGCGGGCAGGCCGCGACGTCGCTCTCGCTCACGGTCATGTGGCCGTTGTCGCAGTAGAAGGCCGGGATGCGGTGGCCCCACCAGAGCTGCCGCGAGATCGTCCAGTCGTGGATGTTCTCCATCCAGTTGAAGTAGGTCGACTCCCACGACTGCGGGATGATCTGGATGGTGCCGCTGCGCACGGCCTCGATGGCGGGCGTCGCCAGCGGCTCGATCTTCACGAACCACTGCCGCGAGACCATCGGCTCGATGACGGTGTCGCACTTGCCGTGCACGCCGACGGAGTGGGTGTAGTCCTTGGTGTCGCGGAGGAGGCCTTGTTCTTCGAGCCGGGCCACGACTTTCTTGCGCGCTTCGAAGCGGTCGAGGCCTTCGAAGTCCGTCCCCGCGGCGGCGGTCATGCGTCCGCTCTCGTCAATGACCTGCAGCTCCGGCAGGCCGTTGCGCTTGCCGGCTTCGTAGTCGTTCTTGTCGTGCGCCGGCGTGACCTTCACGACGCCGGTGCCAAACTCGGGATCGACGAGGATCGGGTCGGCGACGATGGGGATCTCGCGGTTGGCGATCGGCAGCAGCGCCTTCCGGCCGATGAGCTCCTTGTAACGCTCATCGTCGGGATGCACGGCCAAGCCGGTGTCGCCGAGCATCGTCTCCGGCCGCGTGGTGGCGACGGTCAGCTTGTGATCCGTTCCCGGCACCGGATAGTCGATGTGCCATAGCTTCGTGTTGCGTTCCTGGAACTCGACCTCGACGTCGGAGATGGCGGTGCGGCAGAAGGGGCACCAGTTGACCATCGCCAGGTCGCGGTAGATCAGTCCATCCTCGTAAAGCTTGACGAAGACGTGGCGCACGGCGCGCGACAGACCCTCGTCAAGGGTGAAGCGCGTGCGCGTCCAGTCGCACGACGACCCGAGGCGCTTGAGCTGGTCGAGGATCTGCTGGCCGTACGACTCCTTCCACTGCCAGACGCGCTCGACGAACTTCTCGCGCCCGAGCTCCTGGCGGTTGATGCCTTCCTTGGTCAGCTCGCGCTCCACGACCATCTGCGTGGCGATGCCGGCGTGGTCGGTGCCGGGGAGCCAGAGGGTATTGAAGCCGCTCATGCGCTTCCAGCGCACGACGATGTCCTGCAGGGTGTTGACGAGGGCGTGGCCGATGTGCAGGCGGCCGGTGACGTTCGGCGGCGGGATGACGATGGAGAACTTCGGACGGTCGGCGTCGAGCAGCGGCGTGAAGAACTCGCCGCGCTCCCACTGCGCGTAAATGCGCTGCTCGAACTGCGCAGGCTCGTATCGTTTGTCCAATTCTTGCTTCATGGCGAAAGGCCGCGCGATTATACGGGCGCGGAATGAGCCGCGCCGCCGCGCGATTTCGCACAGAACGTGATTCTCGGGATCGAGACTTCCTGCGACGAGACTTCGGTCGCGCTCCTCGGCGACGACGGCAGCGTGCGCGTGAACCTCATCGCCTCGCAGATCGAGCGGCACCAGCCGTTCGGCGGCGTGGTGCCGGAGATCGCCTCGCGCGAGCACCTGCAGCACCTGTTTCCGCTCGTGCGCCGCGCGCTCGGCGACGCGCAGGCGGAGTGGGGCGACGTGGAGACGATCGCCGTGACGGCCGGTCCGGGACTGATCGGCGCGCTGCTCGTCGGCGTGGCTGGTGCCCAGGGGATCAGCTACGGCCTCGGCATTCCTCTGATTGCCGTGAATCACCTCGAAGGACACATCTTCTCCCCATACCTGCAGCGCGAAGGGCCGGCCATTCGGCTGCCGGAGCGGTTCCTCTCGCTGGTGATCTCTGGAGGCCACTCCTCGATCTACGACGTGCGCGGCGGCCGCCCGGCAATGCTCAACCGCACGCGCGACGACGCCATCGGCGAGACGTTCGACAAGGTGGCGAAGTTCGTCGGCCTGCCGTATCCCGGCGGGCCGCAGATCGAGAAGCACGCCCGCCTCGGCGCACCCGATCCGGGCCGCTTCCCGTTTCCCGTGCCGCAGTTCAAGGACGACTCGACCGACTTCTCCTACAGTGGCATCAAGGCCGGGGCAATCCGGCTCGCCCGCCAGCACGGCGTGCGCGCCGACGGCGACGCACAGCTCCTCGCCGACTTCTGCGCGACGTTCCAGAACGCTCTCTTCGAGCAGCTCTTCGACCGGCTGGAGACGATCTGGGGCCGGCTCGAGACGCCGAAACCCTCCGAGGTCGTCATCGCGGGCGGGGTGGCGGCGAACGGCGTGCTGCGCGAGCGGATCGCCGCCTGGGGCGAGGAGCGCCGTATCACCGTGCGCCTGCCGGAGAAGCGATACTGCACCGATAACGCGGCCATGATCGCCTTCGCCGGCCTGCAAAAGCGCGCCGAGGCGGCCGATCCGCGCCGCGTAACGGCGCGCTCGCGCATCGCCTGAGCCGGCCGCGAAACCTTTTTCGCGCCCGTACGTCCGAAGCTACGAGTACTGCGAGTCATTCAAACCTTCTCCTACTACCCTTTCTCGTGACGCCCCGCCGTTCGCTCCGGCGGGGCAATTTTTTTGGCGGCACGCGCTAGCATGAGCGCATGAACGTCGTCATCTCCGGCGGCAGCGGCTTCATCGGCACGCCCCTCGTGCGCGCGCTGCTCGCGCGCGGCGACGAAGTCGCCGTGCTCTCGCGCCATCCCGCGAAGGTGCGGGAAGGGCGGGGGGTGGGCTGGGATGACGCCGCCGACGCCGTCCGCAACGCGGACGCCGTCGTCAACCTCGCCGGCGAGAACGTCGGCGGCGGCCGCTGGACCGCCGCGCGCAAGCAGCGCATCCTGCAAAGCCGCGTCGGCGCGACGCGCACGCTCGTCGAGGCCATGCGCGCCGCG
>DATELQ010000119.1:0-33233 GCA_035276475.1 Thermoanaerobaculia bacterium
GGAGAACACGCCGATGCCCGATCGCTCCGCGATCGCGGCGTCGATTCTTTTCAATCTTCTTCTGATGGGCGGCGTCGCGCCGGACGAGGCGCTGAAAGAGATTCGCCGGCGCGCCGGGCTGCTAGCGCCGGTCACGGCGGCCGTCGACATCACCAGTTGGGCGGAGCGGTTCGCGCAGAGCGCATCGCCGCCGCAGCGTGCGTGGCTGCTGCAGACCGCCGTGCAGTTGATTGCGGAGCACCGCAAAGTCATCCCGCTGCGGCAGTACGCGGGCCTCCTCGACCTCAGCTTCGCGCTCGGATTTCAGACCGACGCGCTGGCGAAGTTGCGCGAGCAGTACGGCTTCGACTACGTCGATCACGCCAAGCACGCGCGGCCGCGGGAGGCGGATCGGGCGGGTGGCGCGGCGACGACGTTTTTCGTCCGCGACAAGCGCGATCAGAGCGAGCTCCTGCGCGTCCTCGAGATCGACGTCGAGCCGTCGCGGCCCGTCATCATCGCCGCGTACCGCCGCCTCGTCGCGCAGCATCATCCGGACAAAGTCCACGCCGCCGGCGAAGAGGCGCGCACCGCGGCGGCCGCGCGTTTCATCGAGCTCACCCGCGCCTACGAAACCTTGATGTCGATCTACAGGGATTGAGCGGGCACGGCCCGCAGCGTAACTTGCCCAAGGCCGCCGGACGAGGCCTCCAGGTATTGACGGTCTGCCGCAATCCGTGCTAGATTCTCGCTGGGAATAGGGGCAGTTCACTGTTTGTTCACAGCCGTTTTGCCAGCACTTCCCTCCAGTAGACCGTAGTTAAACCTGACCACAATCGCTTTCGAGGACATCTGTGTCCGGCGACGATGACGCCGCCGGGCTCCCGTCCCGTCGTTGAGGGGGCAGTTCAACGCATCGAACGCGACGGTCGTAAATACCAGAGCCGAAAAGACTTTGTATCGACGCAGTGAGCGTGTCCAGTGTCCCCGGTAACTTTTGAACCGCAGGCGCATCTAATACCGCGGAGCGGCACGACCTAAGCATTCGTCAGAAGGGGAGAGACCATGAAAACCGCCGTAGCGAACGATCATGAGCAGGGGTGGGACTTCGAGAAGGCCGCGATGCCTTACGTCGACTCGCTCTACAACACGGCGTATCGCATGACGCGGAACTCCGAGGATGCCGAGGACCTCGTTCAGGAGACGTACCTCAAGGCCTACAAGTACTACGACAAATTCGAAGAGGGGACGAACTTCAAGGCGTGGCTCTTCAAGATCATGAAGAACACGTTCATCAACAACTACCGGAAGAAGAAGCTCACCCCCCACAAGATCGATTTCTCGGAGATCGAAGAGTCGTACGAGCGCGTCATCCAGAAGAACGCCCCCGACCTCATCAAGGACCCGGAGAGCGAGATCTTCCAGGACATGATGGATGAGGACGTCAAGCGCGCCCTCGACTCGCTGCCGCACGACTACAAGATGGTCGTGCTGTTGGCCGACATCGAAGGCTTCTCGTACAAGGAGATCGCCGAGATCCTCGACTGCCCGGTGGGCACCGTGATGTCGCGCCTTTACCGCGGCCGCAAAATGCTCGAGCGGACGCTCCTCGAGTACGCGCGCAAGTACGGCTACATCCGCGCCGGCGAGGAGCCGACGAAGATGCGCTCGCGCAAGGACGAGGAGAAGTCCAAGGCGAAGAAGAAGCCGGCCGACGGCGAGGAGACCGAGGCCGCCGAGCCGGAGGACAACGAAGAAGAGATGCTCTTCGCCGGCGACGAGGACGAGGACGAAGAGTTCGAGTTCAACGACGAGGAAGAAGAGCAGGAAGAGCAGTTCGCCATCGAATAGGGACTGCACAACTCGAAGGGGCAACACTGAAGGGCGGCGCGGCAACGCGCCGCCCTTCGCTTTTTGGAGGAATTCGACTCCTGGTCACGGAGTTGCAAACGGCCGGATGCGAGTCGTCACCACGAGACCAGGAAGGAAAAGCAGCAATGCTTTGTGACGATGTAAAACGCGTGGTTTACTTTTTTCTCGACGGTTCCCTCAACGAATCCCGCCAGCAAGAGCTCCGAATTCATCTCACGCTCTGCTCCGAGTGCGATCACCGCACGACCATTTCCAGCCGATTGCGCGGCTTCGTCCGGCGGCGGCTCTCGCCCGTCTCCGCGCCCGATCATCTGAGAAAACGCCTGCAGCGGTCCCTGCGCGCGTTCGCGGCCGAGTGGAACAGCTGATCTTCGTCTCGTCCAACCCGAACAAGGCGATCGAAGCGGAGCGCATTCTCGGCATGCCGCTGCTCCGCGTCTCCATCGGACTGCCGGAGATCCAGGCCGCCGACGTCGACGACATCACGCGCTACAAGCTCGAAGTCGCGCGCACGAAAGGCTACGGCCGAGGCCTCATCGTCGAAGACGTCGCCTTGGGATTCGATCAGCTCGGCAACTTCCCCGGCCCCTTCGTGCGCTGGCTCCTCGAAGCGGCCGGCGGCACCGGCCTCGCCGTCATCGCCTACGCGCTGCGCGACCGCACCGCGCGCGCGCAATGCTGCGTCGGCTACTGGGACGGCGACGAGATGCACGTCTTCCTCGGCGAATGCGAGGGCGAAGTGCTCGTCGACCCTCGCGGCGAGCAGAACTTCGGATGGGATGCGTGGTTCCAGCCGCGCGGCTCGTCGAAGACGTTCGCCGAAATGTCACCGGAGGAAAAAGACGGCCTCTCCCACCGCGGCGCCGCTTATCGCAAGCTGGCCGAGCACTTACGCGCCGAGAGCGCCCGCGCGAACAGACAGGAGTGAGTCCGCGCGAGGACAGCGCGACCAAACCTCTCGCCGGTCGCAGCCGTACAAGTCCTGTGATTGGCGCAGTTGCCACAGCGAGGATTTGGCAGGCGCCTTGAACTAATGGTTCCCACGCCGGTGAAGCCGGCGGGCACTTGGAAAGGACGCCCTATGTGGGTATTCGACGGCGAGCAGTGGACGACGGACGAGGGCGTGAACGAAAGCGAAATCAAGCGTGACGAGAAGATGCCGCGCTACGAGCAGACGATGCCGGAGCTGCAGGTGATCGAAGTTCCGCTGCCGAGGACGAACTACGTTCCACCGTTTCCGCTTCCTTAAACAACTTCCATTCGACGACAAGCGAGGCCGCGCGACTCAGCGCGGCCTTTTCGTTTCTGCGAGCCACGTCTCGATCGCGGCGATGGCGCGGTCGTTCTTGAAGTTGTACCAGGCCCGCTCGATCGTGCGGTCGCTCGCCAGCGCTTTGCGAAAGCCCTCGGGGACGCCGATCGTGCGCGCCAGCTCGTCGCGGCTGCGCGACGGATCGAGCTTCTCGACGAAGGCGCGGCGGTCGTCGCTCTCCGACTGCGCGGTGCGCTGCGGGATGCGGCGATAGCGCGGCGGCTCGTAGGTTTGATTGAGGGCGACGTCGAGGATGTCGCCGGTCTCGGTGTCGAGGTAGTGCGCGAAGTGGCCGGAGTCGTCGAGGTAGGCGACGGTGAGGCCGTCGATGTCGATCGATGATGTGGAGTGCGCCTGCGGCCGTGCCGGCGCTGTCGGCGCCGAAGCAACGCGGCTGCTGCGCTCGCGCTCCAGCCATTCCTTCTTCGCTTCCTCCCGCCTCCGGCTCCATCCCCGCAGCGCAAGGCGAAGTTTCTGCATCAACGTCGGCATTCGCGCGGATGATATCTTCGATCGAACCATGAGCCAGGACCGGCTGGAGGCGAGCCTCGACATCGATCGGCTGCCGGCGGCCGACGTCGTGCGCATCATCCAGGAGGAGGATGCGCGCGTAGCTGCGGCCGTCGCGGCGGAGCACGGCCGCATCGCGCACGCCGTCGACGAGATCGCCGAGCGGCTCGCGCACGGCGGGCATCTCTTCTACGCCGGCGCGGGGACGAGCGGCCGCATCGCCGCGCTCGACGCCGCCGAGCTCCCGCCGACCTTCGGCATCGACCCGTCGCTCGTGCGCGTGCTCATGGCCGGCGGCGAGCGCGCGTTCCTGCACGCCGTCGAAGGCGCCGAGGACGACGAAGACGCCGCCATCGAGGCGGTGAGCGCGAACGTCAACGCCGACGACGCGCTCGTCGGCATCGCCGCCTCCGGCACCACGCCCTACACCGTCGCCGCGGTGCGCAAAGCGAACATGCTCGGCGCGCTCACCGTCGGCATCACCTCGGTTCCGGGCTCGCCGCTTGCGCAGGAAGCCGACATCGCCATCGTGCCGCAGAGCGGCCCCGAGGTCATCATGGGATCGTCGCGGATGAAGAGTGGCACCGCGCAGAAGCTCGTCCTCAACGCGCTCTCCACGGCCGTCATGGTGCGCCTCGGCCACGTCTACTCGAACCTGATGATCGACATGCCGGCCACGAACGAGAAGCTGCGCAACCGCGCCGTGCGCATGGTCGAGCTCGCGGCGGGCGTGCTGCGGCCGACCGCGGTGCAGGCCATTCGTGACGCCGACGGCAACGTGAAGCTCGCGACCGTCATCGCGAAAAAGCGGATCTCCACTGCGGAAGCAAAAGCGCTTTTGGAGGCGCACGGCGGGCGGCTGCGCGAGGTGCTGGAGGCGTGAACCGCGTCGGGCGCCTGCTGCACATCGCGGTCAAGGAGTCGCGCCTCGTCGTCGGCCTCATGTCCGGCACCTCGGTTGACGGCATCGACGCCGCGCTCGTCGAGATCACCGGGCACGGCGAGCTGGCGAAAGTCCGGCTCTGCGCGTTCGACAGCTATCCGTTTCCGCCTGACCTGCGTGCGCGCGTCTTCCGCCTCTTCAATCCGCGGGAAGCGCGCGTCGACGCCATCTGCCAGCTCGACTTTCTCCTCGGCGAGGTCTTCGCCGCGGCGGTCGATCGCCTTCTCCGCGATCACCACATCGACCGCGACGACGTCGACCTCGTCGCATCGGCCGGTCAAACGATCTGGCACGATCCCGAGCCGGTGGCGATCGAGGGAAGCGCGGCGTGGCTCGACCATCCGATCGCCACCCGCTCCACATTCGCCATCGGACAGTCGGCCGTCATCGCCGAGCGCACCGGCATCACTACCGTCGGCGACCTCCGCGTGCGCGACGTCGCCGCGGGCGGGCAAGGCGCGCCGCTCATCGCCTACGCCGACTGGGTGCTGCTGCGCGATGCGAAGCTCGGCCGCTGCGTGCAGAACATCGGCGGCATCGGCAACGTCACGTACCTGCCGCCGGCATCGCGGCCGGAGGACGTGCTCGCGTTCGACACCGGGCCCGGCAACATGGTCATCGACGCATTCGCGGAGGTCGCGACCGAGGGGGCGCTGAAGTTCGACAAAGAGGGCGAGCTCGGCGCGAAGGGCAACGTCGACGCCGCGCTCCTCGACGCCTGGCTCGACGATCCCTACTTCCGCCGCGAGCCGCCGAAAACCACGGGGCGCGAGCACTTCGGCGTGCAGTTTGCCCGGCGCATTCTCACGGAGTCGCAAGGCGTGCCGATCGAAACACTCATCGCAACCGCAACGGCGCTGACCGCGGAGAGCATCGCCCGCGCGTACCGCGACTTCGTCGTGCCGCGCGGAGCCGTGGACGAGGTGATCGTCGGGGGCGGCGGGGCGCATAATACGACGCTCATGCGGATGCTGCGCGAGCGCCTCGACGCACGCCTTCTCTCGCACGAGGACCTCGGCATCGACAGCAACGCCAAGGAGGCGATCGCGCTGGCCATCATCGCCAACGACGCGGTCGCCGGACTGAACACGAACATTCCGGGCGCCACCGGCGGGCGACCGACGGTGCTGGGCAAGATCAGCGTATGACGATGCGGCTTTGGGGACGGCGAGCCTTCGTGCGCGGCGAGATCCGCGAGGACGTGCTCCTCGACATCGAAGACGGAAAGTTCGCCGACGTGCGCGACGGCGTGCCTCGGCCGGCCAACGCGGAGGCGATCGAAGAGGGCGTGATCCTTCCCGGCTTCATCGACGTGCATGTGCACGGCGGCGCCGGTGCCGACTTCATGGACGCGAGCGACGAGGCCGTCGCGGCGGTGACGGAGTTCCACGCGAAGAACGGCACCACGGCGATGGCGGCAACGACGCTCTCCGGCTCGCGTGAAGACTTGCGCGCCGCGGTGCGGACGATCGCGCGCGGCACGGCGCGGCCGAAGGCCGCGGAGATCTGCGCGGTCCACCTCGAAGGGCCGTACATCAGTCTCCATCGCGCCGGCGCGCAGGACGTCGGCTCGATCCGTCCCGCCGACATCCACGAGCTCGCGGCTCTGATCGACGAAGCGCCGAAGCTGCGCTGGATCATGACCATCGCGCCGGAGATCGACGGCGCGCGCGGCCTCATCGAGCACTTCCGCGACCTCGTCTACTTCTCGATCGGCCACACCGCGGCGGACTACGGCGAGGCGGTGAACGCGCTGGAGTGGGGGGCGCGGCATTTCACGCACCTCTTCAACGCCATGACGGGGCTCAATCACCGCGAGCCCGGCGTCGTCGGCGCGGCGCTGGTGTCGGCGACCGCGACGGCGGAGCTGATCGCCGACGGTATCCACGTCCATCCGGCGGTGCTGCGCATCGCGGCGCTGATGATGCCGCACCGCGTCGCCCTCGTGACCGACGCCATGCGCGCGTGCGGCATGCCCGAGGGGTCGTACAAGCTGTACGGGTACGACATCAGCGTGGCCAAGGGGGCGGCGCGGCTCGCCGATGGCACGCTCGCCGGCAGCACCCTGACGATGCAGCGCGCCGTGCAGAACATGGTCGAGCTTGCGGGATTGCCGCTGGAGATGGTCGTGCCGCTGGCGACCGAGGTGCCGGCGCGCATCGCCGGCGCAAGGGAGCGGAAGGGAAAGCTGGCACCGGGTTTCGATGGCGATGTGGTGGTGCTGACGGAGAAGTTCGAGATCGAGCGCGTGATCGTGCGAGGCGAGCGGCTGTGAAGTGGGAGACGTTCCTTGACTACGACGCGCTCTCCGCGCGCGCGGCCGCCATCTTCCTCGACGCCATCCGCGACGACCCGCGTCTCGTGCTCGGATTGCCGACCGGGCGCACCCCACTCGGCATGTACGAGCGCGTCGTCGCCGAGTGCTCGCGCGAGTACCGCTGCTTCCGCGACGTCGTCACCTTCAACCTCGACGAGTACGCCGGCATCTCCTGCGAACATCCGGGCAGCTACTGCACGTTCATGCAGGGCGTGCTCTTCGACCACGTCGACATCGCGCCGGAGAACGCGCACATCCCGAACGGCGCGGCATCCGACCTCGAGGCCGAGTGCGCGGAGTACGAGCGCGCCATCGCGCACGCGGGCGGACTCGGACTCACCTTCCTCGGCCTCGGCTCCAACGGCCACATCGCCTTCAACGAGCCGGGGACGCCGTGGACGTCGCGCACGCGCGTCGTCGAGCTGACCGAGTCGACGCGCGCGGCCAACGCGTCGCTCTTTCCAGGCGAAGCGGTGCCGACGAAAGCCATCACCATGGGCATCGCCACGATCCTGGCCTCGCGGCGCATCGTGCTCCTTGCCAGCGGCGAGCGGAAGCGCGCCGCCATCGAGCGGCTGCGCAGCGGCGAGCGCTCGGATGACTTTCCCGCCAGCGCGCTGCACACGCATAGTGACGTCACCGTCCTCGTGGCCTGAATTTAGCTATCAGGCCCGGCTGTGGACGAAGCGAAGGCAGTCCGGCGGCCGATCCTCGGCATCCTCTCGATCTTCCTCCTCTTCATCCTCTACCGCGTCTTCACCGTCTACACCGTGCGCTCCGGCGAGTGCAAACCGAAGCCGGTCGACCCGAACCTCCGCCTCCTCACGCGCGACGAGCAGGGGCAGCCGGTCAGCTTTCCGGAGCGCATCGGCTTCCCATTGCAGACGCGGCCGCTCGTCGTCATGACCTACAACATCGAAGGACACGCCGAGCTGCTGCACGCCGACCACATCGCCAAGATCGCCGCCGTCATCAACCAGGTCAAGCCCGACATCGTGGGACTGCAGGAAGTGCATCGCAAGACGTGGCAGTCGCGCTTCCACGATCAGGCCGCGGAGCTGATGCGCCGCACCGGCATGCACGGCTGGTTCGGCAAGAGCTATGAGAACTTCGGCGGCGAGTTCGGGAACCTGCTCATGACGCGCGGCGAGATCGCCAACGCGTTCGTGCATGAGCTGCCGAGCATCGGCGAGCCGCGCACGGTCATGGAGACGGTCGTGCGCATCGACGGCACGATCCTCAACGTCTACGTCACGCACCTCACGGCGTGGGGGAAGTTCAACTCCAAGAGCCGCGACGAGCAGCTCGCGTGCGTGGCGCGGCACATCCGCACGAGCCGCTATCCCTATCTCGTCATCGGCGACTTCAATGCGCCGCCTAACGCCGAGGAAGTCGAGCGCTTCCGCAAGATCAACGCCGCGCAGATCTGCGGCGCGGAGATCGGCATCTCCCATCCGCTGATGAAGGAGCGCATCGACTACGTCTGGGCGGATTACGGCTGGGAGGTGCGCAACGCGCGCGTCGTCAAAGCCGGCCCCTCGGATCACTACCCGGTCGTCACGGAGCTCATGTGGCAACGCGAAAAGTGAAGCGCATCGAGAAGATCGGCCACACGCATTTCCTCCGCGTGCCGATCGTTTGGTTCTTCGCAGCCATCGTCATCATCGCCGGCCTCACCCTGGCGCTCTGGTCCGCCGAGCGCGGGCGCAGCGTACATCTGGAGGTCAAGAACGCCGGCGACTTCGGCGCGCTCCTGCCGTCGATCGTCGGCCTGACGCAGTCGAGCCTCGAGCGCGGCAACCGCGTGCAGCTACTCGAGAACGGCGACGGCTTCTTCCCGCTGCTGCTGCGCG
The DNA here is from genome assembly GCA_035276475.1 of Thermoanaerobaculia bacterium. Classification (GTDB taxonomy): domain Bacteria; phylum Acidobacteriota; class Thermoanaerobaculia; order Gp7-AA8; family Gp7-AA8; genus DATDFB01. The sequence goes on from DATELQ010000119.1 coordinate 8,787, forward strand.
ACATCGCCGCCGCGCGCGAGAGCGTGCACATCGAGTCGTACATCTGGTGGAAGGGGGCGATCTGCGAGCAGATCGCGGCGGCGCTCGCGGCGAAGGCGAAGCAAGGCGTCGAAGTGCGCCTCCTCGTCGACGCCTCCGGCGGCCACAAGATGGACCGCAAGCTGCGCGACGAGATGCTCGCCGCCGGCGTGCAGGTCCGCGTGTTCCATCCCCTTCGCTTCAGCAACATCGGCCGCCTCAACAACCGCGACCACCGCAAGGAGATGATCATCGACGGCCGCGTCGGCTACATCGGCGGGTTCGGCATCGCCCAGGAGTGGACCGGGAACGGGCAGGACAAGGACCACTGGCGCGACACCGGCGTGCGCGTGGAGGGGCCGATCGTCAGCCGCATGCAGTCGGCCTTCTGCGAGAACTGGATCGAGGAGACGGGCGAGATCCCGGCCGGGCTGAAGTACTTCCCGCCGCCGGTCGGGCCGGAAGGGCCGAGCGCCGCGCACCTCGCCTACACGTCGCCGACCGGCGCGGTCTCGTCGGTGCAGGTGCTCTACTACCTCGCCATCACGAGCGCGAAGAAGTCGATCCTGATCCAAAACCCGTACATGCTTCCCGACGACGACGCCCTCAAGGCCTTGGGCGACGCGGTCAAGCGCGGCGTCGACGTCACTATCATGGTGCCGGCGACGTCGTCGACCGACAGTCCGATCGTGCAGCACGCGTCGCATCACCAGTTCGGCGAGATGATGAAAGCGGGCGTGAAGATCTGGGAGTTCCAGCGCACACTGCTGCACCAGAAGATCATCGTGGTCGACGGCGTTTGGTCGTGCGTCGGCTCGACGAACTTCGACGACCGCTCGTTCCAGCTCAACGACGAGATCAGCATGGGCATCCTCGACCCCCAGCTCGCCGCGCAGCTCACCGCGGCGTTCGAAGCGGACCGGAAATTCGCGAAGCAGCGGACGCTGGAGGAGTGGAAGCAGCGGGGCGTTTGGCACAAGATGATCGACGGGCTAGCATATTTAGGCAGCTCGCAGCTTTAATCATGGCCATCCTGCCGGCCGAGGGCCGCTGGTCGATCCGCAACGTCGGCGACGACGACGTGCCGTCCGCGCTGGCCTTTCTCCGCCGCGATCCGCTCATCAACGTCTACCTCATCTCGCGTTTGATGGAAGAGCGCTTCGCCGCGGCGACGCAGATGGTCGACATCCGCTACAACCGCGACACGGTGCTCATGGCGTCGCTGGCGACGAACATCGTCCTCGCGTCGGATCCGGGTGTCGCACACGAGATCACCGACGCCGCCATCGCTGTCGTCGCCGACCGCATCCTCACGCGCGCGCTGCCGGTGCGGGCCATCATCTCGCCGGCGGCGCTGGTCGAGCAGCTGTGGAACCGGCTGCGGCCGCGGCTCGACGCGCCGACTGTCGTGCGCATGAACCAGCCGATCTACGCCATCCGCGGGCGGCTCGACTATCCGGATTTGAAGGAGGGACGCTACGCCACGATGCGCGACATCGAGGCGCTCGTCCCCGCGTGCGCGGCCATGCACAAGGAGGAAGTCGGCATCGACCCGATGGAGCGCGACGCCGCCGGCTACCGCGAGCGGATCCGCGAGCTCATCGACCGCCAGCGCGCCGTCATCCGCGTCGTCGACGGTGCCATCGTCGCCAAGTGCGAGTTCTCCGCCGTCACCGCCGACGCCGTGCAGCTCATGGGCGTCTGGACCAATCCCCGCTTCCGCCGCCGCGGCTACTCGCGCGCGCTCCTGCGCGAAGTCTGCGGGCACCTGGCGCGGAAGGGAAAGATCGTCACGCTCTTCGTCAACGATTTCAATCGCCCCGCCGTGGCGTTGTACGAATCGTTGGGCTTCCAAAGAATCGGCGTCAATCGTGCTTTGATTTGGTAGCGGCGCGGGCTTTGCAAAAGTCACGGCCAGGCCCGGTTCGCGCCGGTGGGCGGATTGTTCGCCGCGGCCCGGTCGGAGGTGCAGGAGATGCCAGAGCTTGGCGTAGTGAAATGGTTCAACAACGACAAAGGCTACGGATTCATCAAACGAAACAGCGGTGAGGACGTGTTCGTCCATCACACCGCGATCCAGTCGCAGGGCTATCGCACTCTCAACGAGGGAGAGAAAGTCGAGTTCGACGTCAAGCAGGGCCCGAAGGGGCTGCAGGCAGAGAACGTGCGGCGCGTCGAGGGAGGCGGCGAGCAGCAGCGGACCGCTTAGAGCTTCTCGGAGCTGGTTGCGAAACGCGTGACGCAGGCGCCGACGATGCCGCCCGCAGCAAGCGCCGGCAACGCGGCGCCCTGGCCCTTGAGCGCCAGGACGACGGCTGCGAGTACACCGGCCACGACGATGAGTGCGCGGAGCGCGAGATCGATTTTCATTTTGGACGACTTCTCGCGATTCTACATCGTTTCCGGCACGGGGATTCCGAGAAGATCGAGCGTCGCCACCATCGTCCGCCGGAACACCTCCGCGCAGACCGCGCGCCGCTGCCGCTCCGCGTCGTCCTTTTCGTTGAGGATCGGGTACTTGTGGTAGAAGCTGTTGAACTTCTGCGCGAGCTCGAAGAGGTCGTGCGTGATGGTCGACAGCTCCAGCGCGTCGACCGCGCGACGGACGGACGACGGCATCTCCGCGCTGCGCCGCACCAGCTCCCACATCTCGTCGGTGATTCCCTCGCTCAGCGTCAACGCGTCGAGTGAGACGTCGTCGATGCGGGCGTCGACGCCGCGCTCCTTCATCTTCCGGAAGATGTTCTGCACGCGCACCGTGGAGTACTGCAGGTATGGTCCCGAGTCGCCCTCGAACGTCAGCGCCTCGGCGAAGTCGAAGGCGATGACTTTGTTGCGGCCGTACTTGAGCATGAAGTAGCGCAGCGCGGCGACGGCGATCTGGTGCGCGAGGGCGTCGATGTCTTTGTCGCTCAGTCCCTCGCGCTTGCTCCCTTCACGCACCGCCTCGGCGGCCTTCGACTCCAGCGCGTCGAGGAGGTCGTCGGCCTTCACGCCGAGGCCTTTGCGTCCCGACATCTCGACATAGGCCTTGTCGGTGGAGACGTCCATGCCGAGGGCCTGCGCAGTCTCCGGCGTGAGCGCCACCATCTCGTAGGAGAAGTGAATCGAGTTCTCCGCCTCGCGCGTGTGGCCGAGCTCCTCGAGGCCCGCCTTGACCACCTTCTGCAGATACGCCTGGCGGACGTCGATCACGTTGTAGACGCGCCGCGCGCCGCCGAACTTCGGGGCGCCGGGATCGCCGTCGTCGTGCGTTGTCTCCCACAGCGTGTACGGCGCCGGAAACTTCCGATAGCCGAACGTCCGGTCGAGCAAGCCGAACTTCCACAACTGATAGGCGATGTCCTTGCCGGTGTACGTGACGGTGCCGTTGGAGCGGACGAGGATCTTGTCCGGCTCGTCCATGCCGGCGAAGTCTTCGCTGTGCTCGAGCTTCATCACCCAGCAGCCGGCGTGCTTCCCTTCTTCTTCGAGGATCACGGCGCCCGACTGCTTGAGCAGCTCGAAGGCGCGGTCCCAGAAGTGGAGGGCGATGATGTCGCTCTCCTTCGGCAGGAGGTCGTACTGGATGCCGAGGCGGAGCATCGTGGCGATGTGGCGCTCGACGATGGCGCGGGCGATCACCCGTCCGCGCTCGGCCGTCTCGCCTTCGCCGCGCTCGATCTTGTGCAACGTCTCGCGGCGGCGCTCAGCCAGCCGCGGATTCGAGGCCACACGCGCGTAGACATCCCAACAGAAGTAGTCGAACCGCGGCTCGTTGGCGCGGTCGAGCGAAATGCCTTCGTCCTCGAAGCCGACCACGACGTCGGCGACCTGCACGCCGGTATCGTCGATGTAGTTCTGCGTCTCGACGCGGTGCCCGAGCCACTTGAGGCACCGGACGAGCGTGTCGCCCAGGACGGCGTTGCGCAGATGTCCGATGTGCGCGGCCTTGTTGGGATTGATGTTCGTGTGCTCGACGATGACGCGCTCGCCGCCGTCGCGCATCGGCGCCATGACGGTGCGGATGTGCGCTGCGGTGAACGCGCCGCGGTCGAAGCGGAAGTTGAGGTAGCCGGCGCCCTCGACGGAGACGGAGCCGACGAACATCGGCAGCGTGAGGCCGTTCGCGAGGGTCTCGGCGATCTCGCGCGGCTTGCGCTTCAGGACCTTCGCCAGCTCCAGGGCGACGGGCGTGGCGAGATCGCCCATGTTCAGCTTCGGCGGCGCCTGCAGGACGATGCGCTCGGCCGCGTGGCCGAAGAGGGTGAGGATGCGATTCCGCAGCCCTTCGGTGAGTTGTTCGGTGATCTGTTCGAGAATCATGATTCGCAGTGCGTTGTGTCGTTCCAGAGTTTCATGATCAGACGCTTGCCGCGCCGCACGAAGACGTTCATCGCGGCGTTGTCCTGCGCGAAGAAGCGCGAGGTCATCGTCGGAACGTCGAGCAACGCCGTGGCGGCCACGCGAATTGCCGTGCCGTGCGAGACAACGACGGCGCGGAGCGGCTGGCCGTTGGCGCTCGCTTCGATGGCGCGGAAGGCGTGCTCCATCCGCGCGCGGAGGTCGTTGTGCGACTCGCCGCCGGGGCAGGGGCAGTCCGGGTCGTCGACCCAGCGGTGGTAGATGTCGGCGGCGTCGCGGCGGACGTCAAGGAACGACTTCCCTTCCCATCCGCCGTAGTTCATCTCGCGCAGCTCATCGAGCGTTTGGATCTCGAGCCCCGTCGCGTCGGCAATCGCCTGCGCCGTCGCCAGCGCGCGCGAGAGCGGCGAGCTGAAAAGCGCGGTCGGCTGGAGGCGCGCAATGCGCTCAGCGAGGCGCAGCACCTGCCGCGCGCCGCGCTCGGACAGCGCGCTGTCCTGCCACCCCTGGGCGATGCCTGCGGCGTTGTGCACGGTCTCGCCGTGGCGGACGAGGACGAGTTGGTCGATCACAGCAGACTCTCTGCCGTCATCTCCGCCGGCTGCTCGATGCCGAGGATTTTCAGCATCGTCGGAGCGACATTCTCGAGCGCGCCGGGGCCGCGCAGTGCGGCGGGCGCACGCTGTGCGCCCCTACGATCGACCAGAATCAGCGGCACCGGATTCGTCGTGTGCGCCGTGTGCGGCTGCCCGGTCGCTTCGTCGAACATCAACTCGCAGTTGCCGTGGTCCGCGGTTATGAGCGCGATGCCGCCGCGCTCTTCGACCGCCTCCAGGATCTTGTCGACCGCGACGTCGGTGTCGTGCACCGCCTCCACCGCCGCCTTCATCACGCCGGTGTGGCCGACCATGTCCGGGTTCGCGATGTTCAAGATGACCACGTCGTACTTTGGAATCTCCTGCACGACGCGCTCCGTCAGCTCGAAGACGGACATCTCCGGCTTCAGGTCGTACGTCGCCACCTTCGGCGACGGGACGAGCACGCGCTCCTCGCCGGGCGAGACGGTGTCGCTGCCGCCGTTGAAGAAGAAGGTCACGTGCGCGTACTTTTCCGTCTCGGCAATGCGGAGTTGGCGCAACCCCGCCTTCGACAGCACTTCGCCGAGGTGGTTCTTCACGGCGACGGGCGGGAAGAGGACGGGAAACGTCCAATCCTCCTGGTAGCGATTCATCGTCACGACGTGCGCGACGTCCTTCATCTTCGAAACGATCTGGCGCATGCGGTCCGCGCGGAAGTTGAAGAAGATGAGGGTGTCGCCCTCTTCGACTTTGCCGCGGTGGGCCCCCTCGGGCGTGAGCACGGCGATCGGCTCCATGAACTCGTCGGTCACTCCCTCGGCGTAGAAGCGCCGCACGGTCTCGAGCGGGTCCTTCGTCTGCACGCCGACGCCCTCGGTCATCAGATCGACGCCGCGCTGCACCCGCTCCCAGCGCTTGTCGCGGTCCATCGTGTAGTAGCGGCCGATGATCGTCGACAGGTGCGACTGCTGCGCAAGATACTTCTCCGCGGACTTCGGCGGCGTGTCGCGCCCGTCGAGGATGGCGTGGACGTAGATCTCCTTCGCGCCGAGCGATTCCGCCGCGGCGATCAGTCCCTGCAGATGCGACTGCAGCGAGTGCACGCCGCCGTCCGAAAGGAGGCCGCAGAAGTGGATCGGCTTCCCGCGTTTCACCGCGTCGATGAGCACGGGATTCGTTTTCAGGTCGGCCTTGCTGATGCGCACGATGTCCTGATCGACGACGCGCCCGGCGCCCATGTTCAGGTGCCCCACCTCAGAGTTCCCCATCTGCCCTTTCGGCAGCCCGACCGCGAGGCCCGAGGCGTCCAACGTCGTCCATGGGCAGTCGCGAAAGAGTGCGTCGAAGCGCGGCGTTTCCGCGGCGGCGATGGCGTTGTACTCGCTCTCGCGGCGGCAGCCGAAGCCATCGAGGACGATGAGAATGACGAACGGACGCTCGGTCATCGAAAGGCGCTTGACCATATCATCTCCGCCATGAAAACGCGCGACGAGGCCCTGGCCCTGCTGCACGAGTACACGAAGACCGATTCGCTGCGAAAGCACGCGCTGGCGGTCGAGCAGGCCATGAAGGCGTGCGCGCGCAAATACGCGCCGGACGAAGACGCGGTGCTCTGGGGGATGGCCGGGCTGCTGCACGACTTCGACTACGAGGCCTACCCGAACGCCGACCAGCACCCGTACGTCGGCTCGAAGATCCTCGAGGAGCACGGCTTCGACGAGGGGCTGCGCCGCGCCATCATGGGCCACGCGCCGTACACCGGCGTCGCCCGCGACACGCTGATGGCCAAGGCGCTCTTCGCCTGCGATGAGCTGTGCGGCTTCCTCGTCGCCTGCGCGCTCGTGCAGCCGTCGAAGAAGCTCGCCGACGTGAAGCCGGCCTCAGTGAAGAAGAAGCTGAAGGACAAGGCCTTCGCGCGCAGCGTCAACCGCGACGACATCTACCACGGCGTCGAGGAGCTCGGCGTCGACCTCGAGGAGCACATCACGTTCGTGAAGGCGGCGCTGATGGAGATCGCGGAGGAGATCGGCGTTTAAGACGCCTTCTCCCGCTTGAACACCATCCCGATGTGATCGGTCGCGCCGGTCTTGAAGTTGATCGAGGTGATGCTGACCAGCTCCCATCCTTCGTCGCCGAGGCGATTGAGCTCTTCGGCGCGGCGCGGATCCATCGAGTAATTCTCCGACCGGACGTTGATGATCTTGTATTCCCAGGTCTTCATTGTCCGCCACCCTCCCGCGGTGCTGAGCTGATCAGCAGAAAGCCTAGCACGAAATCGACTTAAGCCACTCGACGGCCCGATCGGGGAAGTCGGTGATGACGCCGTCGCAGCCGATGCCGCGCAGCCGCTCCCAGTCGCGCTGGCGGTTCGCGGTCCACGGCATGACCGTGAGCCCCTCGGCGTGCGCAGCGTCGACGAGCTCGCGGTCGGCGAAGTGGAAGTTCGGGAAGAGCCACGACGCGCCGAGGCGCTTCGCGTACGGCGCGACGTCGACGATCGCGCCGGTGTAGGTGATGCCGAGCGGGAAGGCGGCGTTGCGGCGGTGGAGCTCGCGCACGACGGTGTGGTCGAACGACGCCACCACGATGCCGGGCCAGCGCTGCACATGCTCGAGGAGGATCTCCTCCCACTTCGAACGCTTGACCTCGAGCACGATCGTGCCTCGGCCGGCGAAGCGGTCGATGGTGTCGAGCTGGTCGACGACGAGGCCGCGCTCCGTCAGATCGCGCGCGGAGAGCGTCTCGCACTCATCGTCGCCGACGTCGTCGTCGTGGTAGAGGATGGCCGTTCGATCGGAGAGGAGGCGCAGGTCGGTTTCGAAGCCGTCCGCGCCGGCGGCGAGCGCCGCTTCGAACGACGCGACGGTGTTCTCGCGCTCCCGGTACGGGCTGCCGCGGTGTCCGAGGATGAGAAACTCTGCGCTCATGCGATTCGTTTGGGTGCTGCTCTTCGCTGCCTGTTCGACGCAGCAAGCGTATCTCGACCGATACTTTCACACCTTCCCGACGCGCGCGACGGCGGCGGGCCGTCACGACGTCGACCGCGAGCTCGAGCGCCTCGATGCCGCCGACCGCGCGTCGTGGCTCGCATTCAATCAACAGGCCCGCGCCAGGCTCGCCGGGCGGACCGATCTCGACAGCCAGCTCCTCGCCCGCGCCATCGACCGCGAGATCTTCACGCTTACCGTGCTGCGCGCGCCGGAGCGGAATCCGCTGTACTGGACCGGTATCGCATCGAACGCGACGGGACGCGCGCATCTGATTCCGCGCCTGCTGAAGACAGCCGAGGAGACGCTGACGACGGAGGCCTCGCCCGAGCTCTGCGCGATCGCCGCCGCGCAGGCGCGTGCCTCGGCGAAGCAATTCCCGGAGGCAGCGGCGGCGCTCGAACACTTCGCGGCGTTCCTCGATGCACTGCAGAAAAATGCACACGGCTCCTTTCGCCTCGGCGGCAACTACGCCGAGGCCCTGCGCCTCGCCACCGGCGAGCGCGACCCCGACGCGCTGCTGGCGCGCGCGGAGCGCGACCTCGTCGCCAAACGCAAAGAGGCCGAGGCCTTCGTGCAGACGGTTTGGCCCGGCATCGATCTGCGCACGGCCTTTGCCCGCGTCGAAGCCGACCATCACACGGACACGAATGACTGGGTCGCCTTTGCCGCGCGCCTCGTCGACGAGGCCGAGGCGTTCAGCAAGTCGCACGACGTCGTCACGCTTCCCGAGCCGCGCACGCTCGTGACCGCGCGCGCGCCGGCGCACTTCGTCGGGCAAAGCGTTGGTGCCGTCGTCCCTGCCGGGCCGTACGACCCCGAGGCGCCGACGTTCTACTACATCCCCGTCCCGCCCGACGACGCCACGCCCGCGCAGCGCGAGGCGTTCTTCCGCGACTTCAATGACCACTTCATGCGCATGATCACGGCGCACGAGATCCTGCCCGGCCACTACGTGCAGCTGAAGTACGCCGCGCGCAATCCGCACAAGGTGCGCGCGGTGTTCCCGGACGACGTCTACGTCGAAGGGTGGGGCACGTTCTGCGAGCGGACGATGCTCGACCTCGGGTGGGGCGGTCCGCTCGAGCGCATCGCGCATCTGAAAAAGCAGATGGAGAACATCGCCCGGACGATCGTCGACGTCCGCGTGCACACGAAGGGGATGACGCGCGACGAGGTGGTGCGCTTCGTGACCGAGGAGGCGCTGCAGGGGCCGCAGCTCGCGTCGAACATGTGGACGCGCTCGATGACGACGGCGCCGCAGATCACGTACTACTACCTCGGGTACACCGCCGTGCGCGCGCTGTACGACGACGTGCGCGCCGCGCGCGGCAGCGCGTTCCGGCTGCGCGAGTTCACGGACGAGTTGATGAGGATCGGGCCGGTGCCGATCGAGGAAGTGCGGAGAATGATGCTACCCTTTGCCAAATCAACCCGGAGACAAGCGAATGCCGAAAAAAATCCTCCTCGCGGATGACAGCATCACCATCCAAAAAGTCGTCGAATTGACGTTCTCCGACGGCGACTACGAGGTCTCGGCGGTCAACAACGGCGCGAAGGCGATCCAGAAGCTCGCGGAGATGCGGCCCGACATCATCCTCTCCGACATCATCATGCCGGAGAAGAACGGCTACGAAGTCTGCGAGTACGTGAAGTCGCACCCGGAGTACCGCAACATCCCTGTCGTGCTGCTGACCGGCACGTTCGAGCCGTTCGATCCCGACCGCGCCGACAAGGCCGGCTGCGATGCCGTGGTGACGAAGCCGTTCGAGTCGCAGAGCCTCATCCAAAAGGTGGAAGAGCTGATCTCGCAGGCCGCGAGCGCGCCCGCCGCGCCGCCGGCCGCGGAGCCGGTGCCGGAGCCTGCGGCGTTTGCCGCCGACACGTCGCCGTGGGCAGAAGCCGAGCCGGAGCCGATGCCTGCGCCCGAGGCCGAGCCGGCGTTCCCGATGCACGACGCCGACATCTTCTCCGCGCCGCCGCAGCACGAGCCAACGATGGAGACGCCGTTCGACAGCGGCGCCTTCGGCGGCGAGACGCGCGCGTTCCCGCGGATGTCGTTCGAAGAGTTGCAGCAGATGTCTGCGACGCCGGAGCCAGAGCCGATTCCCGAGCCGCCTGCTGCTCCGCCAGAGCCTGAGCCGATGATGACCGGCGGCGAGACGCGTGCGTTCCCGCGGATGTCGTTCGAAGAGCTGCAGCAGATGGCCGCGACGCCGGAGCCGGAACCAGAAGCGTCGCCGTTTGGCGCGATGGAGCCGGCCGCCGAAGATCGCGGCACGCAGGCGTTCCCGCCGCTGTCGCTCGATGAGAGCGAAGCGGCGCCGGAGCCATTCGCGGCGCCGGAGCCGCCGCCCATCACGCCCGAGCCACCTGCCGCAGCAGCAGAGGTGTCGCCGTGGGATCAGCCGCCGGCGTTCGGCGGCGAGACGCGCGCGTTCCCGAAGATGTCGTTCGAAGAGTTGCAGCAGATGGCCGCGACACCGGAGCCGATGCCCGAGCCGCCCGCGCCACCACCCGTCCCCGAGCCGTCGCCGTGGGACGAGCAGCCGATGACCGGCGGCGAGACGCGCGCGTTCCCGAGCATGTCGTTCGAGGAGCTGCAGGCGATGTCGTCGACGAACGCGCCCGCGGAAGAGATGTCGCCGTGGGCAGAGCCGGAGCCCGCGCCGGTCGCGGAGCCCCCTGCCGCAGCAGCAGAGGCCTCGCCGTTCGCGGAGCCGGAACCGGAGCCTGAGCCACTCGTCGCAGCCGAACCGGAGCCCGAGCCATCTGCCGCAGCAGCGGAGCCGATGCCGCTCGCGCAGATGGAAACGCCGTTCGAGCCGGAGATGACCACGGCGGCCGTGCCGGATGCGGTCAAAAAGATGCCGGACGAGGGGTTTCCGATTCCCGTCAATTCACAGCTCACCGACAACGTCGTGCCGGCGTCGCCCGGCGACCTGACGGACGAGCAGATCGACCGCATCGCCCGCCGCGTCGTTCAGCTGATGTCGGAGCAGGTCGTGCGCAACATCGCCTGGGAAGTGATTCCCGACATGGCCGAGATGGTGGTCAAAGAGCGGATTCGGCAGCTCGAATCCGAAGCGTGAAGATCTACACGCGCACCGGCGACGCCGGCGAGACCTCGCTCTTCGGCGGCGCGCGCGTGCCGAAGTCCGACGCGCGCATCGAGGCCTACGGCACGGTCGACGAGCTGAACTCGTTCCTCGGCGTCGCCCGCGCGGCGTGGCCCGACGCGCCGATCGACGCGCAGCTGGCCGCCGCGCAGTCGGACCTGTTCGAGATCGGCGCGCACCTCGCCTCGCCCGGCACGTCGCGCTTCCCCGGCGTCGAGCTCGCGCACATCGAGGAGCTCGAACACGGCATCGACGCGATGGAGACCGAGCTCGCGCCGCTGAAGACGTTCATCCTGCCCGGCGGCTCGCCCGCCGCGTCGCACCTCCACATCGCCCGCGTCGTCTGCCGGAGAGCGGAGCGCCTCGTCGTCGCGCTGCAGGACGACTCCGAGGCGACGAAGTCGTCGATCGCGTATCTGAATCGGTTGTCGGATTACCTCTTCGTGGCGGCGCGCTTCGCGAATCACAAAGAGGGCGTGGAGGACGTGCCGTGGACACGAAGATGAACGGAAGCAATGCCCCGACGGGTTACTGGGCGGTATGCGAGACCGGTCACGGTTTGTGGAGTGCACCGGAGCGCTCGACGAACGACGAAGCACAGGCCGACGCCACCGACCACGACAACGTCATTCATAGCGGCACGCCGACCGCGAGGGTGCTGAGCAATTGAATGGTCGCGGAGACGATCAATCGCCCGCGAATTCGAGAAAACTGCCCGGCCGGCTGCTCGCCGCGCGTGCCAGGGAGAGGACTCTGCCCAAGTGAATGCGGGCGGCGACTTCGGCTGTCTCGTCGCGAATTCGCTCGAGCTCTAGGGCCAGGCTATCGGTGCGAGGCGGAATCACGGTCGTGTCGCCGTAAAGGTCGATCGACTGCATGACTGGAAAGTCTTCGCGACGACCGTCCTGAACGCGTGCGACCGCTTGTGCGAACCAGCCCGGCAAGTCGTCAACGTGATCGAGCTCTAGCCCCGAAGCGTCTTTCCAGAGAACGTCGACACCCATGATTAATTGGTCGGGGCAAGTGGATTTGAACCACCGACCTCACGGTCCCGAACCGTGCGCTCTGACCAGGCTGAGCTATGCCCCGAGTAGGAAGGGACGCGGATTCTAGGGGAATCGCGCCGCCCGGTCAAACGGCCCGGAATCGCCCGCGATTCCCGCCGCGTTGCACCCCATGAAAGGATTCTTCCCATGAAACGCATCTCTACGATTCTTCTCGCGTTGCTGGCGAGCGCGGCGTTCGCGCAAACGCAGCCACAACCCCAAACCTTTGGCGAGAAGATCGACGTCAACGTCGTCCTCCTCGACGCCGTCGTCACCGATTCCAGCGGCCGCCAGATCCTCGGCCTCGGGCCCGACGACTTCGTCGTCACGGAGAACGGCGTCCCGCAGCAGGTCCAGAGCGTCGACTACTTCACCAACCGCAAGATGGTCGACGCGCCGGAGAGCAAAGCGCCGGTCAAGGTCGAGCGCACGCGCGAGGAGCGCTACTTCGTCCTCTTCTTCGACAAGCCCGAGGGGACGCTCATGAACCGGCTCGTGCACGCGCGGGCCGCAGCGCTCGACTTCATCAACAACCACATGAAGCCGAACGACCTCGTCGCCGTCGCCGGCCACGACGTGCGGCTCAAGGTCTACAGCGACTTCACCAACGACAAGAAGCAGCTCGCGCGCGCGCTCGAGGACGCAGTCGCGTTCGGCCGCGGTCTCACCGACGCGCCGGCCACCCCCTCGGCGGCGCCGTCGATCCTCCGCCACGTCGACCGCAACAAGATGATGAGCCACACCGGCTCGACGCTCGAGGCGCTCGAAACCCTCGCCGACGCCGTGCGCCCGATCAAGGCCCGCAAGGATCTCGTGCTCTTCTCCGCCGGCATCCTGACGCTCGATCAGGTCGTGCGGAACGGCGTGGCTATGAACCGCAGCCGCTTCTACGATCGCGCCGTCTCGGCGCTCAACACTGCCGACGTCAGCGTCTACGCGGCAAACCTCATCGACGTGCCGAACCTCGCGCCGGTGTTCCATCAGGCGCTCGAAGGGCTCTCCGCCGACACGAACGGCGAGTACTTCCGCTTCAACAGCACGTTCACCGGCCCGCTGCGCCGCGTCGAGCAGATGACGAGCGGCTATTACCTCATCAGCTACACGACGAGGAAGCCGCACGGCACGACGGGATTCCAGAAGGTGCAGGTCGGCGTCCGCAATCCGGAGTTCAAGGTGCGGGCGCGCGAAGGCTATTCATACGGTTCGTAGCGCGACGCGCTCGCCCGGCGCGAGCTGGGCGAGCTTCCAGCGGTCCGCGGAGATCACCGTGACCGGCTGCAGGTAGCCGCCGGTGACCGGATGGTCAGGTCCCATCAGGACGAGCGTGCCGTCGGGATGCCACTGCACGCTGCCGAATTGCACTCCGATGGAGGGAAGGTCGGCAGGGATGTTCTGCGCGACCGGCTGTAGGGGGCGGAGGCGGATGCCGACGCGGTCGAGCTGGGGGGTGACGAGCCAGTCGCTGTCGGTGAAGGTAGAGTCGTGCGGGCCGCGCATGACTCGGATGACCTTGTGATCGGTTCTTGGTTCTTGGTTGTTGGTTCTTAGTTCGTTGCCGATTGCGACGTAGCCGCGGAATGGGATGCGGCCGATGTTGATCTCCTCGCCGGCTTTGACGGCGCGCGCTTCTCCGTTGAATGCGATCGCTGCGTCTTTGTGGAATCGGATGCGTGGGCCGACGAGGACGCACTCGAAGAGCGGCGCGAAGTCTTCGTTGCCGACGGCACGGTTCGTCGCGGCGGCGAGCTCGGGGTCGAACGGGCCGCCGGTGGAGAGGCCGTTCTCGAGGCGCTTGACGTCGGGCGCGCCGACGAGCTTCGTGAACTGGCCCGGTGAGAGGAGCTCGACGTCCCACGGCAGCGGCGGCGGCTCTTCGACGAGCGGCGGCACCTCGACGGCATCCATCGTGGGCACGATCTCGATCTCGTCGCCCGGCGCGAAGAGGTTCGGCGGATCGCGATGCGGGTCCCACAGCGGGGCGGCGGTGCGGCCGAGGAGGTTCCAGCCGCCGGGGGATTCGACGGCGTAGAAGCCGGCGAACGCGCCGGCCACGGCGAACGAGCCGCGCGGAACTTTGTTCCGGGAGGTCGGGCGGCGGGGCAAGCGCCAACGCTCCGGCCAGCCGTCGAGGTAGGCGAAGCCGGGGCGGAAACCGAGGAAGCGGACGGTGAGGTGGGGGAGGTTGGCGAAGAGCTCGTCGCGCGGGATCGTCAGGTCGGGCGCGTATTCGTCGCGGAAGGAGACGGCGATACGATGCAACCGTGACTGCGTCTCGCGCGCGTGAATCGCGATCGGCGGAAGCGACGTGATGCCGATGCAGAGCACGGAGTCGTAGCCAACGACCGCGGCATCGGCCACGTCTCGCGCGGCCGCAGCCAACCCCCGCAGCTCCGCCGGCGTCGCCTCCGGCATCGTCACGAGAATCGCGCGGTCTCCGGCGGGGGCGACTTGCATGGTAACGTTCGAATCATGACAGACCACCGGTCGCTCCTCGCGGACATCGCCCGTCAGGCGATGATTGAACGCGGCCTCGAGCCCGATTTCACCCCTGCGGCGGAGAAGCAGCTCGACACCATCCACGAAGCGGCGAAAGCGTCCAGCGACGTGCGCGACATGCGCTCCATGCTCTGGTGCTCGATCGACAACGACGACTCGCGCGACCTCGACCAGCTCACCGTTGCCGAGCAGCTGCCCGACGGCAACGTCCGCGCCATCGTCGCCGTTGCCGACGTCGACGCCCTCGTCAAGCTCGGCACCCCCATCGACGAGCACGCCCGCCACAACACCACCTCTGTCTACACCGCCGCCAAGATCTTCCCCATGCTGCCGGAGAAGCTCTCCACCGACCTCACCTCGCTCAACGACAACGAAGAGCGCGTGGCCATGATCATCGACATGAAAGTGTCGCCCGAGGGGAATGTGGTCAGCGGCGAGATCTACCGCGGGCTCGTGCACAACAAAGCCAAGCTCGCGTACGACAGCGTCGGCATGTGGCTGCAGAAAGAATCCGAGGCGCCGGAGAAAGTGCAGGCCGTGAAGGGCCTCGCGGAGAACCTCCAGCTGCAGGACAAGATCGCCGACGCCATGCGCGAGAACCGGCACGAGCACGGCGCGCTCGACCTCGAGACCATCGAGCCGCGCGCGGTGCTGCGTAACGGCGACGTCGTCGACCTCCGCCTCGACGCGCGCAACAACGCCAAGAACCTCATCGAAGACTTCATGATCGCCGCGAACGGCGTGACCGCGCGCTTCCTCGAGTCGAAGAACTTCCCGTCGATCCGCCGCGTCGTCCGCTCGCCGGAGCGCTGGGACCGCATCGAAGCCATCGCCGCGGAGCACGGCGAGCGCCTCCCGCCCGATCCCGACGCGCAGGCGCTCGAGCAGTTCCTGGTGCGCATGCGCAAGCAGGACCCGATGCGCTTTCCCGACCTCTCGCTCTCCATCGTCAAGGCCATGGGCGCGGGCGAGTACGTCGTGGAGCTGCCGGGGCAGACGCCGATCGGCCACTTCGGCCTGGCGGTGAAGGACTACACGCACTCGACGGCGCCGAACCGCCGCTACCCCGACCTCATCGCCCATCGCCTGGTCAAAGCGGCGCTCGCCGGCGCGAAGCCGCCGTACGACGCGGGGGAGCTCGGGCAGCTGGCCGACCACTGCACGAAAGCGGAGGACGCGGCGAACAAGGTCGAGCGCCAGGTGCGCAAGTCTGCGGCGGCCTACGTACTCAAGAACCGCCTCGGCGAGAAGTTCGACGGCATCGTCACCGGCGCGTCGGACAAGGGGACGTGGGTGCGGATCTTCCATCCGCCCGTCGAAGGAAAAGTCGTGCACGGCGCGCACGGCCTCGACATCGGCAACCGCGTCCGCGTGAAGCTCGTCGACGTCAACGTCGACCGCGGCTTCATCGACTTCTCCCGGGCCCATTGATGACCCCCGACGAGATCCGGCGCCTGATCGCCGAGCATGGCCGCTGGTGGCACGAGATCGAGCTCGCGCCCGGCATCGTCACACCGGGCGACGACTCGAACCGGATGAAGCTCCCCATCCTCGACGCCCTCGGGTTGCCGCGCGATCTCCGCGGCAAGCGCGCGCTCGACATCGGCACGTCCGACGGCTACTTCGCCTTCGAGCTGGAGAAGCGCGGCGCGTCGGTCGTGGCCATCGACTTCGTCCCCGAGACCTACACCGGCTTCTCGACGGCGAGCCGGATCCTCGGCAGCAACGTCGAGTACCGCATGGACAACGTCTACAACCTGACGCCGGAGTCGTACGGCGCCTTCGACGTCGTCCTCTTCTTCGGCGTGCTCTACCACCTGCGCAAGCCGCTCGCCGCGCTCGACTCGATTCGCTCGGTGATGAAGGAGGGGGCGGCCGTCTTCGTCGCCACGATGCTGATCGACGAGCACTTTTTGCTTCCCGACGGCAGCACGACGACGCTCGACGCCGTCAATCCGCTGCTGAAGAACGTGCCGCTGTGGCAGTTCTACCCCGGCGACTCGCTCAACGGCGACTACACGAACGTCTTCGCTCCGAACCGCCGCGCGCTCGAAGCGGCGCTGCAGGAGGCGCAGTTCCGCGTCGACGACTTCCGCGTGGTCTCGATGGGCGGCTACGCGCGGGCGACGGCGGTCGTGGACGAGCGCGTGGCAAAGTACCAGCGTCTCGACTCACGGCTGGAGACGACGCCGTTCGACCCTGCCGTGCCGTATTTCCTCGACGAAGAGGGATCGGTGCACGACGTCACCCCTCGACGAGAGCGGTGATGCGGTTCTGAGCGTCGACCTCGACGACCTTGGCCCGGTGCACCAGCGTCTGCCCCTCGTGGAGATAACCCCAGGAGAGCACGGCGACGGCGTCGCCGATGCGCGCAACGCCGTGCACGTCGACGGCGCCGCTCCCCTCCTCGCCCGCCTCGACGAACGTCGTGATCCGCGCGCCGGTGGCGACGTTCACGACGTCGACCTGCTCGAGCGGCAGGAGCTCCGCCGCGCGCATGAGGATCGGGTCGATGCTCAGGCTCGCCGAGCCGGCGTGCGTGACCGTGGCATTGCGGATGATCGACCGCAGCAGGGCGCGCATCATGGGATCGTCATGTTGTCGATGAGGCGCGTCTTCCCGACGCGGACCGCGCCGGCGACGAGCAGTGTGCGCTCGAAGTCAGCCGGCGCCTCGAACGTGAGCGGATCGACGAGCGCGAGGTAGTCGACGTCGACGCCCGGCGTCTCCTCGATCACCTTGCGCATGAGGTGCTCGACCCCGGCGACGTCGTGGATGCCGTGCGTGACCGCCTCGACGCCGGCGCGCAGCGCGCGGTAGAGCGCCGGCGCGCGCTTCCGCTCCTCGGCTGACAGATACGCATTGCGCGACGACATGGCCACGCCGTCGTGCTCGCGCACCGTGTCGGCGAAGAGGAGGCGCACCGGCACGTCGAGGTCGCGGACCATGCGCTCGATCACCGCGCACTGTTGCGCGTCCTTGCGGCCAAAGACAGCGAGGTCGGGCTGCACGATGTTGAAGAGCTTGAGCACGACCGTTGCCACGCCGTCGAAGTGGCCGGGGCGCCGCGCCCCTTCGAGCGGCTGGGCCACGCCGGCCGTGGTGACGGCGGTGACGGCGCCCGGGGGATACATGACGTCGACCGGCGGCAGAAAGAGGAGATCGACGTTGCGCTGCTCCAGAAGCGCGACGTCGCGCTTCTCATCGCGCGGATACCGCTCGAAGTCCTCGGAAGGCCCGAACTGCCGCGGGTTGACGAAGATCGAGACGACGACGAATTCCGCGCCGGCGTTGCGCGCTTCGTCGACGAGCGAAAGGTGCCCTTCGTGGAGGAAGCCCATGGTCGGCACGAAGCCGGCGGGGCGTCGCGCGATGGCGTCACGCACCTCTTGAATCGTCCGCGCGATCTTCATCGCGTGAGCGGAACGACCTCGCCGCCGCCGTGCTCGCGGCCGTAGAGCTTGCGCAGCTCGTCGGCGCTGCCGGAGTGGAACGACTCCGCGTCCGAGGGGAACCGACCCTCGCGCACGTCGCCGAGGTACTGCTCGATCGCCGTGCGCATCGTGTCGCCGGTCTGCGCGTACTGGCGGACGAAGCGCGGCACGTGGCCGTCGTAGAGGCCGAGGAGGTCGTGGAAGACGAGCACCTGCCCGTCGCAGTGCGGGCCGGCGCCGATGCCGATGGTCGGAATCGTCAGGCGCTCGGTGATGATCGCGGCGAGCTCGGACGGCACCATCTCCAGGACGATCGAGAAGCAGCCCGCCTGCTCGAGCGCAAGCGCCTCGTCGACAAGGCGCCGCGCGTCGTCCGCCGCTTTGCCCTGCAGCTTGAACCCGCCGAGGGCGTTGACGGATTGCGGCGTGAGCCCGATGTGCCCCATGACCGGAATCTCCGCGTCGAGGATCGCCTCGACGGTCCTGATCCGCTGCGGCTTCCCGCCTTCGATCTTCACCGCGTGCGCGCCGGCGCGGACGAACTGCCCGGCGTTGCGAACCGACTCCTCGATGGAGATGTGATACGAGAGGTACGGCATGTCCCCGACGAGGAGCGCGCGCTGCGTCCCCCGCGCCGCGGCGCGGGTGTGGTGGAGCATGTCGTCGACCGTGACCTGCAGCGTGTCCGGATACCCGAGGACCACCATGCCGAGGGAGTCGCCGACGAGGATGATGTCGGCACCCGCCGCATCGGCCACGCGCGCAGAGGGGAAGTCGTAGGCGGTGATCATGCCGATGGGGGAGCGGGACTTCATCGACTTGATGACCGGGACTGTGACTTTTTTGGCTTCGTTCATCGTCTCCTCCTGGGCCTGGGGAGACGGGTTCTTAGGTTGTTAGGTTCTTAAGTTCTTGAACCTAAGAACCTAAGAACTTAACAACCTAACCACCTACGTCAACGTCCAGGTCCGGCCTATTCAGGATCCCAGCGGCACGTAGTACTGCGTTCCTTTTTGCGCATTTCGAATCTGCTCCACGAGCTGATCGAAATGTGCGGGCGTGTTCACGAAGTCGATCTCGTTCGTATTCACCACCAGCAACGGCGTCTCGTCGTACCGGTAAAAGTAGTGTGAGTACGCCTCGCTGAGCTCTTGCAAATACTGGGGCGAGATCGCTTTCTCGTAAGCATGCCCGCGCTTTTTAATGCGCTTCATCAGTGTATCAAGACTTCCCTGCAGGTAGATCACCAGGTCGGGCCGCGGCACGCTCTCGTACAAGAGGTCGTAGAGCCGGTTGTAGATCATCAGCTCCGAGTCCTCGAGCGTGAGGTAGGCGAAGATCTTGTCCTTCGGGAAGCTGTAGTCGGTGACGATCAGCTCCGTGAAGAGGTCGCGCTGGGAGATCGAGCGCTGCTGGTCGTAGCGCGACAGGAGGAAGAAAAGCTGGCAGCGGAAGGCCGCGCCGCGCTTGTCCTTGTAAAAGTCGACGAGGAAGGGATTGTCGACGTCCTCGAGCACCTTCGTGCCGTGGAACCGCTTTGCCAGCAGGCTCACCAGCGAGGTCTTGCCGACGCCGATCGGACCCTCGACTGCGATGTGACGGAACGGCAGGGAAGGCATGGACCGGGCAAGGATAAACGATTGTGGTAAAAGACC
Source organism: Thermoanaerobaculia bacterium (assembly GCA_035276475.1). Taxonomy (GTDB): domain Bacteria; phylum Acidobacteriota; class Thermoanaerobaculia; order Gp7-AA8; family Gp7-AA8; genus DATDFB01. The sequence continues at coordinate 28,464 of DATELQ010000119.1, forward strand.
GCCCGCCATGCTCGATTTGACCGAATACCGCCTGGACAACGGCCTCCGCGTCGTCCTCAACGAGGACCACTCCGCGCCGCTCGTCGCCATCAACCTCTGGTATCACGTCGGCTCGAAGAACGAGCGCCCCGGCCGCACCGGCTTCGCGCATCTCTTCGAGCACATGCTCTTCTCCGGCTCCGAGCACGTCGGCAACAACGAGCACTTCCGCTACGTGCAGTCGGTCGGCGGCGTGCTGAACGGCACGACGTTCTTCGACCGCACGAACTACTTCGAGACCCTCCCCTCCAACTACCTCGCCCTCGGACTCTGGCTCGAGTCCGACCGCATGGGCTTCTTCCTCCCGGCGCTCACGCAGGAGAAGCTCGACATCCAGCGCGAGGTCGTGAAGGAAGAGCGCCGCCAGCGCTACGACAACGTGCCGTACGGCACGGCCTTCGAGCGGCTGCTGAACCTCGCCTACGATCCCGACTACTCGTACCACTGGCCGACGATCGGCTCGATGGAGGACTTGGGCGCTGCGTCGCTCGACGACATCCGCGACTTCTTCGCCACCTGGTACCGCCCCGACAACTGCACGCTCACGCTCGTCGGCGACTTCGCGTCCTCGGAGGCGCGAGAGCTCGTGCAGCAGTACTTCGGCGACATCCCGCCCGGCCGCTCGTTCCCGAAGTTCGACCTCGTCCGCCGTCCCCACGGAAGCGAGCGCCGCGAGAGCTTCCGCTCGCCGATCCAGCTCCCGCGTCTGTATCGCCTCTACCACCTCCCCGGCATGGGCGCGCCGGAGTGGATCCACGCCGATCTGCTCTCGACGATCTTGAGCGGCGATAAGGCCAGCCGCCTGGAGAAAGCGCTCGTGCTCGACAAGCAGATCGCCACCGACGTCGCCGCGTACGTGCTGCCGACGGAGTCGGCGGGGATGCTGATGCTGCAGGCGACGGCGAAGGACGGCGTGTCGATCGAAACAGTGGAAGCCGCGATCGACGCCGAGATCGACCGCATCGCCACGGGCGGCGTAACCGAGGAGGAGCTGACGCGGGCGAAGACGCGCTCCGAGGTCGAGTTCGCGCATCAGATCGAGAACTACGACACCCGCGCCGACGTCCTCGGCATGATGGCGACGTACTTCGGCGACGCGACGGTGGCGCAGCGGTGGCTGGAGCCGTACCAGGCCGCGACGGCCGCCGACGTCATGAGCACGACGGCGAAGCACCTCGGCACGGACGAGCGCGTGACCATCCACTTCCTTCCGGAGGCGGCATGATCGACCGCGCGCACGCTCCGAACCCCGGCCCGCCGCGCCCCTACCACTTCCCGCACGTGACGCGGAAGACGCTCGACAACGGGCTGGAGGTGCTGATCGCCGAGAACCACGCCGCGCCGCTCGTGTCGGTGCGCGCGCTGGTACGCTCCGGCGCCGACCACGACACCGTCGAAGTCGCGGGTCTCGCGTCGATGACTGCGGACCTGCTCGACGAAGGCGCCGGCGCACGCGACGGCGTGCAGATCGCCGAAGACCTCGGGCTCCTCGGCGGCACGATCGGCACGGGCGCGGATTGGGACGCGTCGTACATCTCGCTCGACGCCTTGAGCCGCAACGCCGCCGCGTCGCTGGAGATCTTCGCCGACGTCGTCCGCCGCGCCGCGCTGCCCGCCGACGCCCTCGAGCGCGTGCGCAGCGAGCGGCTCATGGAGCTGCTGCAACAGCGCGACGAGCCCGCCGTCATCGCCGCGAAGCGCTTCTCGGGCCTCCTCTACGGCACCGGCGCGTACGGGAACTCCATCAGCGGCAATCCCGAGTCGGTGGCGCGGATCACGCTCGATCACGTGCGCGACTTCTACGCGCGGCACTTCATCCCGAACGCGACCGCGATCATCGTCGCCGGCGACGTCGACACGAACGCGATCATCGGCACGCTCGAGTCGCTCTTCGCCGACTGGCCGCGCGGCGAGGAGCCGCCGCGCCCGGTCGTGAGCCCGCAGAGCGTCGACGCCAGCCGCATCTACCTCATCGACCGGCCGACCGCTGTGCAGTCGGAGATCCGCATCGGCCACGTCGGCGTGGCCCGCAGCACGGCCGACTACTTCCCGCTCTCGGTCATGAACGCGCTCCTCGGCGGCGTCTTCAACTCGCGCATCAACCTCAACCTGCGCGAGCGCCACGGCTACACCTACGGCGCGCGCTCCACGTTCGCGTTCCGCCGCCAGGCCGGGCCGTTCGTCGTGAGCGCGCCGGTGCGCAACGAGGTGACGCGCGAGTCGGTCGAGGAGGTGTTCACGGAGCTGCGGCGCATCCGCACGGGCGACGTCGAAGACCGCGAGCTCGACGACACGAAGAGCTACCTGATGGGCGTCTTCCCCGCGACCGTGCAGAGCTCCGGCGACATCGCCGGGCGCCTCCTCGACATGGAGCTCTACGACCTGCCGCACGACTATTTCGACCGCTACCGCGACAACATCGGCGCGGTCGGCAAGGATCACATCGCCGCCGTGGCCCGGAAGTACATCGACCCCGACCGGGCGCTGATCGTCATTGTCGGCAACGCCGAGCAGATCCGGGAGCCCCTCGGATCGCTCGGCATGCCGATTCATGAGATGGATATCGACGGGAAGGTGGCGTAGGGCGCACGCTGTGCGCCCCTACCTCTGAATCGCGTACGACACCTTGAAGAAGAACGTCCGATCCGCCCGTAACAGATCCGCTTGCGGGCTCAGCACGCGGTCGTCGCCGTAGCCGGCGAAGAGCACGGTCTGCCAGTTCAGCTTGTAGCTGTAGAGCACCGAGCCGGTGAAGTTGCCGTCGTGGAAGCCGCCGCCGGACTTTGTGTCGACGTACTGGCCGATGACGCGCAGGAGCGACCGCGCGGAGAAGCTGTACGTCGTCTTCAGGCGCTCGATCGTGGCGGTATAGACGCGCTGGCCTTGCGCGTCGAGCCACTCGCGTGTGGCGTTGACGTCGAACGTGACGTTGTCGAAGGGACGGATCGTCGACGCCAGCGTGAAGTTCGTCTGGTCGCCGACGCGGCCATTGCCGAAGTCGATCCCCTCGCCGAAGCGCCCCTGCAGCGAGATGCGCGGCCAGCGGCGGTGCGGATCGATCTGCGCGAACCACAGCGCGTAGGTCTGCTTGAGGATCTGATTGCCGACGAGGATCTCCTCGTTGGGACGGACCACGAACTGGCCGGTGAAGTTCTTCTTCCCGAGGGCGAAGAGGCCGAGCGAGACCGTCTGGAAAATCTTGTCGCCGCCGTCCTTCGACGTCTGGCGGTCGAGGAAGACGTTCGGCCGGACGAAGCGGAAGAAGCCCTTCTCCGGGAAAAAGCGCAGCCCGCCGCCGCCGTCGACCTCGCGGTAGCCGACCTGCGGGAGGAAGCCTAGATCGGCGCGGAAGCCGGTGCCGAAGTCGCGCGTCTCGAGGAAGGTGTCGTACTTATCCTTCTGCCGGTTCCACGTTGCCACGAAGGCATTGCCCGTCGATCTCGCGCTGCCGAGGAGACCGACCGGATCTCGCGTGTCGCTGTGCAGCGCTTCGACCGCCACCTGATCGCTGTCGTTCGGGCGCCAATTGAAATCGGGGCCGAAGACGCGATTGTGCCCGCCGCCGCTGATCTCGCGGTCCGTGAGGACGAGACCGGCGTAGGAGCGGCCGATGTCGTGCTTGATTCGCGCGATCGTGTCGTACGACTTGAAGTCGGTGAGCGCGAAGCCGGAGCCGACCGGGCCGGGGATGATCGTCAGGCCGCCGCCCTTGTCGTCGGTGATCAGCACCGTGTACGCCGTCGAGTTGCCGAGGCGGCCGGTACTGCGTGCCCCCCAGCGCGGCGCCGTGATCGTGCGCGTGTAGGCCACCTGCACCGGCGTGTCGAAGAGCTCCGTCCCCTCGAGGAAGAACGGGCGCTTCTCGGGGAAGAAGACGGCGAAGCGCTGGTTCGTGGTGATCTGGGCGACGTCGGACTCGATCTGCGAGAAGTCGGGATTGATGGTGAGGTCGACGGCTTGGTTCTGGCTCGGCGTCCACTTCACGTCGAGGCCCGCGTCCTTCTTCAGCGGCTCGCGCACGAGCGGTGCGCCGAGGTCTCCGTTCGGCGGGATCGACGTCGACTGCGCGGTCACGTACGGCGCGGCGATCATGTGTCCCGCCTTCGGCAGCCCGGTCAGGCCGACGATCGGGTGCATCCAGCACATGTAGCAGTTCGAGCCGCGCGGCACGGCGGCGCTCTGGTAGGCGTAGCGGAAGTCGCGCGGGTAGTTGCGCCAGACGAGGATGTTCCACGTCTGCTCCGGCTTGTCGTCGTAGCGCAGCGACGAGAAGGGGATGCGGTACTCGGCGCTCCAGCCGCCGCTGTCGATCGTCGCGGCCGTGTCGTAGAAGAAGTCGGGCGAGAAGTCCTCGCTGAAGTTCGCGTCGTTGAAGACGCCGTCGGCCTGGATGCCGCGGGGGTTCACGCGCAGCTCCATCGCCGAGCGCTTCTCGTTGCGCGTGTCGAGGAAGACGGCGATGTTGTCGTCGGTGCCGATGACACCGTCACGGTCGACGTACGGCGCGCGAATCTTGTTCGGCTCCGGGTCTTCGCAGCGGATGCCGAGGTAAAAGTACTTGTCGTCGTAGGTGAGGTGGACGATCGTCTTGACCTTCGGCTCGGTGTTGTTGCCCGGCGACGTCTCGTAGAAGCGGTCGATGACCGCGGCGTTCTTCCAGCCCGGATCGTCGAGGTTCCCGTCGACCGTAATCGCCCCCTCGGCGCGGTGGATCTGGATGGGTGGCGGGGG
>DATELQ010000120.1:0-28418 GCA_035276475.1 Thermoanaerobaculia bacterium
CCTGAAGGGCGACGGAGACGAGCATGCTGAGGAGAGCGATCGTCAGTTTTCGCATGCTCGCGAATGTGCGCTCGCAGCGGCGCGAATTCTTCATGCCGTCGCAAGGTCTTTGTAAGGCATGTAAAGCTTGAGAGAATTTACGCTTCGTGAGCCGGCACAATACGGTTGGGCCGACCGAAGGAGCCGCGCACATGTTCGTGCACAGCCCAAGATGATCGCGAGTGTTCAACGGATCACTTCGAGTGACCCAATCGTGCTCGCAAGTGTTCAACGGATCACTTCGAGTGACCCAATCGTGCTCGCAAGTGATCGGCGGATCACTTCGAGTGATCCAATCGTGCTCGCGAATGATCGACGGATCACTTCGAGTGATCCAATCGTGCTCGCGAGTGATCGACGGATCACTTCGAGTGATCCAATCGTGCTCGCGAGTGATCCGTGGATCACTTCGAGTGATCCAATGTAGATGCTGAGTGATCCAATGTAGCGACCGAGTGATCCGATGTCTGCCGCGAGCGATCAAACCTGTGACGCCCGCTTTTCCGCAGGTGGTCAACGACAGCGTCACTTCCGCGGACTGAACGCCTCCCCCCGCTTCAGAAACTCGCCGTCGCCCTTCTTCCCCACGTACTTTCCCTCCTCGAGGACGACCTTGCCGCGAGAGAGCACCGTCTTCGTCACGCCGCGCACCTTTTTCCCCTCGTAGCAGGAGTAGTCGACGTTCATGTGGTGCGTCTTGGCGCTGATCGTCATCTCCTCGTCGGGGTCGAAAATCACGATGTCGGCGTCGCTGCCGACGGCGATCGTTCCCTTGCGCGGGAAGAGGCCGAAGATGCGCGCCGGGTTCGTCGACGTGATCTCCACGAACCGGTTCAGCGAGATCCGCCCCTCGGCCACGCCTCCGTTGTAGACGAGGCTCATCCGGTTCTCGACGCCGGGGCCGCCGTTCGGGATCTTCGAGAAGTCGTTCTTCCCGAGCTCCTTCTGCTCCTTGAAGCAGAACGGGCAATGATCGGTCGAGACGACCTGCAGGTCGTTGTACTTGAGGCCGCGCCACAGTTTGTCCTGGTTCCATTGCTCGCGGATGGGCGGCGTCATCACGTACTTTGCGCCTTCGAAGCCGGGCTGCTCGTAGACGCTGTAGTCGAGGAAGAGGTACTGCGGGCACGTCTCCGCGTACGCCGGCACGCCCATGTCGCGCGCCCGCGTGACCTCGTCGAGCGCGTCGCTGTTGCTCAAGTGGACGATGTAGACGGCCGTGCCGGCGATCTCCGCGAGGGCGATGGCGCGGTGGACGCCTTCAGCCTCGGCCTTGGTCGGCCGCGTCAGGGCGTGGTACTTCGGCGCGGTCTTCCCCTCGGCCAGCGCGCGCTTGACGATGGCGTCGATGACGACGCCGTTCTCGGCGTGCATGCAGATCAAGCCGCCGTTCTCGCCCGCCGTCTGCATGGCCTTGTAGATCGTGGCGTCGTCGACGAGGAAGACGCCGGGGTAGGCCATGAAGAGCTTGAAGCTGGAGATGCCTGCGTTGATGCAGCCCTTCATCTCCGGCAGCCGCTCGTCCGGAAGATCGGTGCAGATGAGGTGAAAGCCGTAGTCGATGGCGCAGTTGCCGTCGGCCTTCTTGTGCCAGTTGTCGATGCCCTCGGCCAGGGCCTGCCCTTTGTACTGCACGGCGAAGTCGATGATCGTGGTCGTGCCGCCGTGCGCCGCGGCGCGCGTGCCGGTCTCGAACGTGTCGGACGCGGAGGTGCCGCCGAACGGCAGCTCCATGTGCGTGTGCGGGTCGATGCCGCCGGGGAGGACGAGGCGGCCTTTGGCGTCGACGACTTTGTCGGCGTCGGCGTCGATGCTCGCGCCGATGAGCGCGACCTTGCCGTCCTCGATGACGATGTCGGCGTTGTAGTCGTCGACGGCGGTGACGACGCGGCCGTTCTTGATGAGGGTTCGCATGGCGGGGGATTCTATCTCCGGCGAAGCCATCGCCAGATGAAGTAGATGCCCGCGGCGGCGAAGAGGTGCTTGAGCGTGTGGCCGCTGACGGTGTGGTGCAGCGCGTCGAAGATCTGCCGGTCGAATTGCTCGCAGAGTTTGGCGATCGCGTACGCCGCGGCGGCCGCCCAGAGCCATCCCTCGATGAAGATCAGCAGCACGAGCACCGGGTAGAACTGCGCGACGCCGTAGAGCCGCAGGTCGTCGTAGACGCCGGAGACGATCACCGCGGCGATGCCGAAGGCCTCGAACGCGGCGAGCCAGGCGAGCGGCGCGCGGATGAGGATCGCTAGGAGGGCCATGAACGCGATGGCCATGCCGAGGCGGTCCCACGGCAGGGTGGTGTTGCTCGGATGGAGGTGGTAGAGCGACGAGCCGATCGACGTGAGGAAGACGCCGAGGAAGAACGTCCACTCGGCGACGCTGCGCTGTGTGCGCGCGAGGAGCCACGCGACGAAGACGGCCAGGAAGCCGATGTTCGACACGACGTTCAGCGTGTTCGGGATGCCTGCCCACGCGCGCATGTCGGCGAAGTGGTGGTACGCCTGCGGCTGCCGGAACGGCGCCGGATGGAAGACGAAGACCGCGACGATCGCGGCGGCGAAGCCCGTGAGGACGAGCCTTCGTGTCATCCCGAGCGCAGCGAGGGACCCCCTGCCGAATACCAATTCTCGGCCAAATCCTTTCGTTCGGGGTTCTGCGTATCGATCAACGCGTCCTTCTTAGCACGTGACCAGCCCTTGATCTGCTTCTCCCGCTCGATCGCCTGATCGACTTCACCGAACTCCTCGAAGTAGACGAGGCGGTCGCAGTTGTACTTGTAGGTGAATCCGCGAACCGAGCCGTTCTTATGCTCCCAGACGCGGCGTTCCAAGTCATTCGTCACGCCGGTGTAGAGCACGTTCTTCCAGCGGTTCGTCATCATGTAGACGAAGTAGCTCTTGGTGCCCATGAATCAGGGGGTTCCTCGCCGTCTACGCGGCTCGGAATGACACCCTCTTCACACCGTCACAGCCGGCTCCGCCGGCCGCGCGTAGCCCTCGTGCTCCTCCCCCTCGTACCCGCCGTGATACTCGAGCTGCTCGGGGCGCTTGATCTGCGAATGCGCCACGACGCGGTCGCGGCGGATGCCGCGGAACGCCTCCACCGAGTCGTAGCCGCGCTTCTCCATGAACTCGGCCATCCCCGTCGTCAGCGTCTTGATCACGTTGGGGCCGATGGCGCTGTCGAGCATCGCCGCGGTGCAGACCTGCACCGTCCCGCAGCCGAGGAGAAAGTAAGAGAGCGCGTGGTCGAAATTCGACACGCCGCCGATGCCGGAGAACGCCTTGTCCGGCAGCGCCTTCGTCATCTGCGCCATCTTCGCCAGCGACAGCGGCAGAATCGCCGGGCCGCCGAGGCCGCCGGGGGAGACGTAGCCCTCGACGTTCATCTCGAAGTCGAGCGTGTTCGGGTCGATCGGCGGCAGCGACGGGAACGTATTCGACGACGAGATCGCGTCGGCGCCGCCGCGGAACGACGCTTCGGCCTCCTCCACGATGTTCGACGTCGCCGGCGTCAGTTTCACCCACACCGGCACCTTGGCCACTTCCTTCACCGCCATCGTCACCACCGAGCAGAGCACCTTGTCCTTGCCGACGTTCGAGCCCATGTCGATGCGGTCCATGTGCGGGCAGGAGAAGTTCAGCTCGAAGCCGTCGGCGCCGGCCTCCTGGCACATCTTCGTCAGCGCCTGCCAGTTGCGCAGCTCCTTGTCGTTGCCGGAGCCGGCCATGATCGAGGCGATGAGCACGTGCTCGGGGTAGGCCTTCTTGATCCGCTCCAGGCGCGGCAGCCACCAGTCGACCGACTTGTCGGAGATCAGCTCCCAGTTCCACGACGCCACGAGCGTCGAGTTCGGGCGCTTGGTCATGGAGAGGCGCGTGGCGTCGTTGTCGGTGCGGAGGAACTTCGTCTTCGGCCCTTTGACGTTCACGACCGGGTGCATGCCGATCGTCTTCGTGACGACGCCGCCCCACCCCGCCTCGAACGCGCGGAGAATGTTCGAGTCCGACTCCGTCGGCGGCGCCGACGCGAGAAGGAACGGATTCTTGAAACGAATGCCGGTGAAGCTCGTCGACAGATCGGCCATGTGTGCCTCCATTTCGGGAAACGGGGATTATAGACCGTGACTTCGGAGAACGTCCCGCCCGCGGCGCAGCCGCGCTTCAGAGTGGCGACTGCGGAGCGCGCCACGGCGGCCGCCGCCGAGGCGTTGGAGGCGCCGCGCCCGCCGACCGCGATCTTCATCGCGCACGGCATGGGGCAGCAAGTGCCGTTCGACACGCTCACCTCCGTCGCCTGCGGACTCCTCGGCGGCGCCGCCCGCGGCGAAGCGCGCATCCTCGACGTCGGCACGCAGCGCGTGCAGCGGCTGGAGATGGAGGTCGAGGGCAAGCCCGTGCACGTCTACGAAGGCTATTGGGCGCCCCTCACCGAGGGGAGCGTCGGGATCAAGGACGTCCTCCGGTTCCTCTTTTCCGGCGCGGCGAACGGCATCGGCGCGGCAGCGGGCAGCGGCAGGTTCGAGCGTCACGTCGGCGGCAAGCTGCAGCAGTTCCCGATCCCGGCGTCGACCGTGGCGTCGATTCTTGCCACGGTCCTCGTGCTCGGCAGCCTGATCGTGATGAACGCGATCATCGCAGCCGTACTGGCGACGCGCTTCACGTTCGGGACGCCGGGGTGGGTGACGAACAGCATGCTCGAGGACCTGGCGACGATGTTCGAGATCGTCGTGATTGCGGCCGTCGTCGTCGGCGCGGCGCTGATGCTCTCGATGAGACTGAAAGGCGCCGCGCGTCGCGCGTTGATCCTGCCGGTCAACGTGCTGCTCATCGTCACGGCGCTCCTCGTCGTCGTGGCGGGACTCGTCGGCGTGCCGCTCATCGTGGCGCGCGACCGCGTCGGCGGCGTGACGCCGTGGTGGCCGGAGCCGCCGCTCTTGAACCTGATCTTCCGCGGACTCGTCAGTCTCGCGGCGGCCGGCGTTCTGCTTTACGCCCTCTTCGGGATCCTTCGTTTTCTGGCGCGAGCCAGCGAGCGGCGATGGCTGGCCGCGCTAGTGATCCTGTTCTGCGTTGCGCTCGCTGCGGCGCTGCTCGTCGGCCTCTGGTGCGCGCCGAGCTTCGACATCGGCGCGCGCTCCGCCGGCGTCTTCGTGCTGCTGGCGCTGCTCAGCGCGTTCATCCGCCAGCTGCTCATGCAGTACGTCGGCGACGTCGCCGCGTACGTGCAGCCGCACAAGGTCGACCGCTTCTTCGACTTGCGCAACCGCGTGAAGCAGCTCGTCTACGACCGCATGAGCGCCGTTTACGACTGCGTGTCGCCGCGCTACGAGCGGGTGATCATCGTCGGCCACTCTCTCGGATCGGTCATCGTCTACGACGCGCTGAACCGGCTGATCAACGACGACCTCGTCGGCACCGCGAAGCGCGACGTCGTCGCGCGGACGCCGCTCCTCCTCACGTTCGGCTCGCCGCTCGACAAGACCGCGTTCATCTTCCACATCAACAGCACGCCGCACGACGTCGACGCCAAGGAAGCGCTGGCCGCGACGATGCAGCCAATCCTCGATGGCCACCGCCCCGCGCAGTGGGTGAACGTCTGGTCGCCGCAGGACATCATCAGCGGCCCGCTCGACTACTACGGGACGGTCACGAACGACCGCGATCCCGCTGCCGCGACGCCGCTCGCGGCGCACGTGCAGTACTGGGACAACCCGCGGATCTACGGCTACATCCGCAAGTCGCTCTAAGGCGGCGTAGACTTCGGCGCCATGAAACGCGCCGCCTTCCTTCTCCTCTTTGCCCTTCCGCTCTTCGCGCAGACGAAAGAGACGCCGCTCGCGCAACTCCCATACACGCCGAGCCTCGACGTGCCGTCGATGGACACGAGCGCCGACCCCTGCGTCGACTTCTACCAGTACACGTGCGGCGGCTGGATGAGGAACAACCCCGTCCCGGCCGACCAGGCCTCGTGGAGCGTCTACGGCAAGGTCGCGGACGAGAACGCTCGCTTCCTCTGGGGCATCCTCGAGGAGGACGCCAAGCCGTCGCCGAGCCGCACCGTGGTGCAGCAGAAGATCGGCGACTACTTCCACGCCTGCATGGACACGGAGGCGATCGAGAGCCGCGGCACGGCGCCGCTCAAGCCGCTGCTGAAAACGATCGATGCGCTGAAGTCGAAAAAAGAACTCGCTGCGTTCCTGGCGCGCGAGCACGAGCGCGCCTACGGCAGCGGTTGGCTGTTCGGCTTCGGCTCGACGCAGGACTACAACGACGCGACGCAGGTCATCGCCGAGGCGGATGCGGGCGGGCTGGGCATGCCGGACCGTGACTACTACTTGAACGACAGCGCGCGCTCGAAGGAGCTGCGGGCCAAGTACCTCGCGCACGTGCAGGCCATGCTGGAGCTCTCCGGCGAGACGAAGGCGCAGGCGAAGAAGGACGCCGCGACGGTCATGCGCATCGAGACCGCGCTGGCGAAGGCGTCGCTCACGCGCGTGGAGCGCCGCAACCCGTACAACCTCAATCACAAGATGACGGTCGCGCAGCTCGCCAAGCTCACGCCGTCGTTCAACTGGCAGCGCTACCTCGCCGACACCGGCGCCGGCAGCGTCAAAACGCTCAACGTCACGCAGCCGAAGTTTTTCAAGGCCATGGAGCAGGCGCTGGCGAAAGAGCCGCTCTCGGCGATCCAGGCCTACCTCCGCTGGCACGCCGTGCACGCGCGCGCCGCGTACCTGCCGCAGGCGTTCGCCGTCGAGGACTTCAACTTCTATCGCAAGGCGCTGCGCGGGGTGAAGGAGATGCCGCCGCGCTGGAAGCAGTGCGTCCGCTACGTCGACCGCGACCTGGGCGAAGCCCTCGGCCAGGAGTTCGTGGCCCGCACTTTCACGCCGGAGACGAAGGCCAAGACCGTCGACATGACCCGCCGCATCGAGAAGGCGATGGAGAGTGAGATCCGCACGCTCGACTGGATGACCGACGCCACGAAGAAGCGCGCGCTCGAAAAACTGCACGCGGTGGCGAACAAGGTCGGCTATCCGGAGCGCTGGCGCGATTACGCCGCGCTCAACCTGACGCGCGACGACTTCGCCGGCAACGCCGTGCGCGCGACGGTGTTCGAGTCGCGGCGCCAGCTCCAGAAGATCGGCAAGCCCGTCGACCGCGGCGAGTGGGGGATGACGCCGCCGACCGTCAACGCCTACTACAACCCGCAGATGAACGACATCAACTTCCCCGCCGGCGTGCTGCAGCCGCCGCTGTACGACCCGAAGCTCGACGATGCCCCGAACTACGGCAACACCGGCTCGACGATCGGCCACGAGCTGACGCACGCGTTCGACGACGAAGGCCGCCAGTTCGACGCGCAGGGCAATCTCAAGGACTGGTGGACTCCGGAGGATGCGAAGGCGTTCGAGGCGCGCATCCAATGCGTGCGCGACCAGTACGCGCAGTACACGATCGTCGACGACATCAAGATCAACTCGAAGCTGACCTCGGGCGAAGACGTGGCGGACCTCGGCGGCACGCTGCTCGCCTATCTGGCCTGGAAGGACGCCGATGCGAACGACGACAAGCCGATCGACGGCTTCACGCCCGATCAGCGCTTCTTCATCGGCTTCGCCCAATGGGCCTGCGAGAACCAGCGCGACGAGAACCTCCGCGCCAACGCGATCGTGAATCCACACTCGCCCGGCAAGTACCGCATCAACGGGATCGTGTCGGACCTCCCGCAGTTCCAGCGCGCGTTCAAGTGCGGCGACAACGCGCCGATGGTGCGGACGCACGCGTGTAAAGTCTGGTGACGACGTAGGGGACAGGGCACAGGGGGCGGGGGACAGGTGGTGTTCTCGCGGCTACACGACTGTTGGCCATGGTCTGGACGTTGTGGGGTGGCAAGGCAACCACCTGCGCCCCGCCCCCTGTGCCCTGTCACCTGCGTTTCACGGCCAGATCCCGCGCGCCATCGCCACCGTCGCCACGCGCTTGATCGCCAGCGCGAAGGCGGCGGTGCGGAGGTCGACGTCCACCTTGTGCGCGTCCTTGATCTCGATCTGCATGGCCAGCACGGCGTCGGTGGCCGACTCCATCTTCCGCTTCAACTGCGCGTTGACCTCGTCCTCCGACCAGTGCTCGTTCTCGATGTTCTGCACCCACTCGAAATAGCTGACGGTGACGCCGCCGGAGTTGGTGAGGATGTCGGGCAGCACCGGGATGCCGCGCCCGAACAGCACCTTGTCCGCCGCCGGCGTGGTCGGCCCGTTCGCCGCCTCGGCGATGAGCTTCGTGTTCACGCCGGCGACGTTGTCGGCGCGGATCTGATTCTCGAAAGCGGCCGGAATCAGCACGTCGCACGGCGTGTGCAGCAGCTCGTCGTTGGTGATGTTCTTCATCCCCTCCAGGCCGACGACGGAGCCGTTCTTCTTCTTGTGCGCGATGGCCACGTCGGGATCGATCCCCTCCTCGGCGAAGATGCCGCCGGTCGAGTCGCTGACGGCGACGATCGTCGCGCCGGCGGCGCGGAAGAGCTGCGCGGCGATGGCGCCGGCGTTGCCGAAGCCCTGGATGGCCACGGTGGCGCCGTCGAGCGACGTGAGTCCCGGAACGGCCCCTTTGGCGATGGCGCGGCTGGTGACGAAGAGGCAGCCGCGCGCGGTCGCTTCGTTTCGACCGAGGGAGCCGCCGATGCCGATCGGCTTCCCGGTGACGACCGGAAGGTTGTTCTTGCCGGCGTGCATCATGTCGTACGTGTCGTAGATCCACGCCATCGTGTTCGCGTCGGTGTTGACGTCGGGCGCGGGGATGTCGGTGTGCGGCCCGATGGTGTCGCCGAGCTCCGCGATGAAGCGCCGCGTCAGGCGCCGCCGCTCGTTGTACGAGAGCTCCTTCGGATTGCAGACCACGCCGCCCTTCGCGCCGCCGAACGGGATGTCGGCGACGGAGCACTTCCACGTCATCCACGAGGCCAGGGCGCGCACTTCGTCGGCGCTGACGTCGGGGTGGTAGCGGATGCCGCCCTTGCCCGGCCCGCGCACTTTCGAGTGCAGCGCGCGCCAGGCCTTGAACATCTTCGTGGTGCCGTCGTCCATCTCCACGGGAAACTCGACGGTGGTCATGCGCATGGTGCGGCGGAGGTACTCGCGCAGCCCGGCCGGAAAGTTGGCGACGAATTCGGCCGCGGTGTCGAACTGCTGCTGGGCGATGCGATAGGGATTGAGCTCCTCGGGCACCGTCTCGCCGACAGTCATCAATCTTCTCCTCGACGTTTCGTGTGGAGCCCGAAGATACCACTGCGCCCCCACAGACCGGCGACGCCCGAGCCGAGGAGCGCGCCGGCGGCGTCGGGAAAGAGATCGCGCAGATGGCAGCCGCCGGTGCCGGTCGCGCCCTCCTCGAGCTCGATCAGCACGCCCATCGCCATCGTGATCAGCGCCGACCAGAGCATCGCGTGACGCGCGCCGCGAAACTGTCGCCACGTGAAGAGAAAGAACAGTCCGAAGAGGACGATGTGCTTGTACTTCGTCAGCGCGAAGAGGGCGAGGTCGAGGCTGGGAAGCCCGTCGCACGGCGGCGCGTGCAGACGAAAGCCGGTGCGCGCCGGGATCCAGAGAAGTCCGAGAAGGATGAAGATCGCGTAAGCCCATCGCGCGCCGCGCAACGCGAACACGGCCAGGACGATCCAGAGAATGACTTCGACGGCGGTCAGGACATCCAGTTGACGCCCGCCTCTTTGTTCCACTTCGTCGTCATCTTCTTCGACTGCGTCCAGAACTCGATCGAGCCGCGGCCGGTGATGTCGCCGACGCCGAACTTCGACTCGTTCCAGCCGCCGAAGCCGAACGGCTCGCGGGGCACCGGCACGCCGACGTTCACGCCCACCATGCCGGCGCTGGCGTTCTCCATGACGTACCGCGCCACGCCGCCGCTCTCCGTGAAGACGCTGGCGGCGTTGCCGTACGGCGAGCGGTGCTGCACGCGCACGGCCTCCTCGACGTCCTTGGCGCGGATGATGACCATGACCGGGCCGAACACTTCCTCCTGGGCGATGCGCATGTCGGGCGTGACGTAGTCGATGAGCGTCGGGCCGACGTAGTAGCCCTCTTCCTTCCCCGGCACGGAGTAGCCGCGTCCGTCGACGAGCACCTTCGCCCCCGCCTCTTCGGCCTCGGTGATGTATCCCTCGATCCGCTTCTTCGCTGCGGCGGAGATGACGGGGCCGATGTGCTGCCCCGGCACCATCGACTTCACGATCTTCACCATGCGGTCGATGATGTGGTCCGTCTGCCCGACCGCCATCATCACCGAGGCGGCCATGCAGCGCTGGCCGGCGCAGCCCGACATCGAGGCCACGACGTTCGACGACGTCATGTCCGGCTCGGCGTCCGGCATGACGATGAGGTGATTCTTCGCGCCGCCTAGGGCGAGGACGCGCTTGAAGCTCTGCGTGCCGCGGCGATAGACGATCTTCGCCACCTTCGTCGAGCCGACGAACGTGATGCCGTGAATGCCAGGGTGATCGCAGATCGCTTCGACCGTCGCCTGGCCGCCGTGAACGATGTTGAGCACTCCGTCCGGCAGGCCAGCCTCGCGCAGCAGCTCGGCGATGCGCCCGGCCGAGAGCGGCACGAGCTCGCTCGGCTTGAGGATCATGCAATTGCCGAGGGCGATGGCGTTCGGGATCGTCCAGTTTGGGACCATGTTCGGGAAGTTGAACGGAGTGATGCAGGCGACGACGCCGACGGGGAAGCGCTGCACGCGGCACTCGACGCCGCGCGAGACTTCGAGGACTTCACCCGCGGTGATCTGCGGCAGCGAGGTCGCGAACTCGCACAGCTCCGCCGACTTGAGCACTTCGGCGCGCGCCTCGCTCAAGATCTTGCCGTTTTCTTCGGTGATGAGCGCCGCCAGCTCGTCGATGTTCTGCTCGAGCAGCGCCTTGTAACGGAAGAAGACCTGCACGCGCTCCTTGATCGGCAGCGCCGACCAGGCCGGAAAGGCCTTCTCCGCCGCGGCAACGGCGCGGTCGACGTCGGCGTGCGCCGAGAGCGGCACGCGCGAGATCACCCGCCCGTCGGCGGGGTTGTGGACGTCGAGGTGCTCCGCATCCGCGTCGACGAACGCGCCGCCGATGTAGTTGCGGACGGGGGGGTATTTGGTCTGGATGTCGATGGCCGTCATGGCGGGCCTCCGTTGTGGTTGATTAACGTGGCGACTCTAGCACCTTCGGCTATCATGCGCCCCACACGATGGCATCGCGAATCGCTCAACTTTTCCGCACGAAGAGTCTCGATGAGCTCGTCGCCGAGACGCAGGAAGAAGGGCATCAGCTCAAGAAGGCGCTGGGGCCGTGGAACCTCGTGGCCCTCGGCATCGGCGCGATCATCGGCGCCGGCATCTTCGCCACCATCGGCACCGCCGCGGCGGGCGACGCGTCGCGGCCGGGCGCGGGGCCGGCGCTCATGCTGTCGTTCGTCCTCACCGCCATCGTCTGCGGCTTCACCGCGCTCTGCTACGCCGAGTTCGCGTCGATGGTCCCGGTCTCCGGCTCCGCCTACACCTACTCGTACGCCACCTTGGGCGAGCTCGTGGCGTGGATCATCGGCTGGGACCTCCTCATCGAGTACGCCATCGGCAACGTCGCCGTGGCCATCTCGTGGGCGAACTACTTCAACACCCTGCTCGAGGGGTCTCCCTTCCACCTCCCGTCGTGGCTCACCGTCGATTACCACACCGCGCTGACGCGCATGCCCGACGTCGTCGCCCACGCGCCGCACATCTTCGGCGTGCCGATCATCTTCAACATCCTCGCCGTCGGCATCGTCGCGCTCATCACCATCGTCCTCGTCTGGGGCGTGCGCGAGTCGGCTGGCTTCAACTTCTGGATGGTGGTGATCAAGCTCGTCGTCCTCGGGTTTTTTGCCTTCGTCAGCTTCAAGTACGTGAACACGAACAACTGGCACCCCTTCGCGCCGAACGGATTCAGAGGGGTTCTGACCGGCGCATCGATCGTCTTCTTCGCCTACATCGGCTTCGACGCCGTGTCGACGACGGCGGAGGAAGCGCGCAATCCGAAGCGCGACATGCCGATCGGCATCATCGGCTCGCTCGTCATCTGCACGATCATCTACGCCGCCATCGCCGCAATCTTCACGGGACTGATTCCGTACGGCGCGCTGGTGAAGACGCTGTCGAGCGAACAGGCCGAGCCGCTGACGCTGGCCATGAAGTTCGTCTCCATGCCGGTGTGGATGGTGAAGGTCGTCGCCTTCGGCTCGGTCATCGCCCACACTGCCGTGCTCCTGGTCTTTCAGCTCGGGCAGCCGCGCATCTTCTTCGCCATGTCGCGCGACGGCCTGCTGCCGCGCTTCTTCGCCAAAGTGCATCCGCGCTTCCGCACGCCGCACGTCTCCACGATCATCACCGGCGTCTTCGTCGGCGTGGCCGCGCTCTTCTCGTCGCTCGACGAGATGGTCGACCTGACGAACATCGGGACGCTCTTCGCCTTCATGCTCGTCTGCATCGGCATCATCATCCTGCGCGTGAAGGAGCCGGGGCGCGAGCGCGGCTTCCGCGTTCCCGGCGGCCCGTGGCTCTTCCCGATTCTCGGCGCGGTGTCGTGCGTGATCCTGGCGACGCAGTTGCCGAAGTCGTCGTGGTTCCGCTTCGGAGGCTGGCTCGTCCTCGGCATGATCGTCTACTTCCTCTACGGCTACCACAACAGCCGCCTGCGCATGGCGCACGCCGCGGCGGGCGCGCCGCTGCCGCCCGACTTTAATCCGGAGCAGCAGCTGCCGGAGTCAGACGTCCACAAAAGGAGGTGACGGGTGACAGGTGACGGGTGACAGGTTTTGACCTGTGACCCGTCACCTGTGACCCGTCACCCTGTTCGTTTCCGAACACCGCCGTCCGCCGCCGAACACCCAGCAGCGCGTAAGTCATTGAAAACACGTGTTTCACGTGTGGTATGGCGCTCGCCTAAAGAGCGCCGCATGGACCGTGAGATTTCCCCCGACGTTCGGCGCCGCGTACTCGTCAAGCGCGTCGTGACCGCGGCGGTCGCCGTCGCCGCCATCATCTTCTCCTTCGCCGCCACGCTCTCGTGGCTGCGGCCGTCGATTCAACGCAAAGACATCCAGACCGCCGCCGTCGAGCGCGGGCCGGTCGACGCCACGCTGCAGGCCAGCGGCACGATCATCCCCGCCGTCGAGCAGGTCGTCTCCGCGCCGCTCGACTCGCGCGTGCTGCGCATCGTCCGCCGCGCCGGCGACCGCGTGCGCGCCGGCGACGCCATCGTGGAGCTCGACACCACCTCGGCGCGCCTGGCGCTGGAGCGCCTCGACGAGCAGATCGCCCAGAAGCAGAACGAGCAGGCCCAGCTCCGGCTGCGCCTCGACGACAGCCTGGCCTCGCTGCGCGCGCAGATCGAGCAGAAAGTGCTCGACGCCGACATCGCCAAATTCAAGGCCGCGCAGAACGACCGCTTGCACAAAGCAGGACTCGTCGCCGAGCAGGAGACGCTCGTGGCTTCGACGACGGCGAAGAAGAGCGGCATCGAGCTCACGCAGCTGCGCGAGGCGCTGACCCGCGCGGAGCGGAGCGCCCAGGCGCAGCTCGACGCCGGCGCCATGGGCGAGCAACTGCTGCGGAAAGAGCGCGACGAAGCGAAGCGCCAGCTCGACCTGGCCATGATGCGCGCCGACCGCGACGGCGTCGTGACCTGGATCGTGCCGACCGCGGGCGCCGCCGTGCGCAATGGCGAGGTCGTGGCGCGCATCGCCGACCTATCGTCGTTCCGCGTCAGCGCAACCATCGCCGACATGTACGTCAACCGCCTCGGCCCCGGGATGCGCGTGCGCGTCCGCCTCGACGAGGCGACGACGCTCGACGGAACGATTGCCAGCGTCGAGCCGCGCGTCGAGAACGGGCAGGCCAAGTTCTTCGCCGAGCTCGACGACCGCACGAATCCGAAGCTGCGCAACGACGTGCGCGTCGACGTCTTCGCCCTCGTCGGGCGCCGCGGCGACGTCCTGCGCATCAAGCGCGGCGCCCTCGGCGCAACCGAGAACGAGCGCGTCTTCGTCAAGCGCGGCGAGCGCCTCGTGAGCGTGCCGGTGCACTGGGGGCTGGCGGGGGAGAACGAGATCGAAGTTTTGAGCGGCCTCGCGGCCGGAGATGAAGTGGTGATTTCGAATATGGCGGATTACGCCGGAGTGAAGGAGCTGAGACTGCAATGATCAAACTCGAAAACGTGAACAAGGTGTACCGCACCGAGCGGGTGGAGACGTTGGCGCTCGAAAACATCAACCTCGACGTCGCCCCCGGCGAGTTCGTCTCCGTCATGGGCCCGTCGGGCTGCGGCAAGAGCACGCTGCTCAACCTCATCGGCCTCCTCGACGCGCCGACGAAAGGCAAGCTCTCCATCGCCGACACGGCCATCAACGGCGCGGGCGACCGCAAGCTGGCGCGCTTCCGCAACGAGAAGCTCGGCTTCGTCTTCCAGAGCTTCCACCTCGTGCCGGACCTCAAAGTCGTCGACAACGTCGAGATCCCGCTCCTCTATCGGAAAATGAGCGGCGGCGAGCGGCGCAAGCTCGCCCAGCAGGCTCTCGACCGCGTCGGCCTCGCTTCGCGCGTCCATCACTTCCCGACGCAGCTCTCCGGCGGGCAGCAGCAGCGGGCCGCCATCGCCCGCGCCATCGTCGGCAAGCCGCGCATCCTCCTCGCGGACGAGCCGACCGGCAACCTCGACTCGGCCATGGGGGAGGAGATCATGTCCATCCTCCACGACCTCAATCAGAACGACGGCACGACGATCGTGATGGTCACGCACGACGAGCGCTTCGCGCGGCGCACCGACCGCATCGTCCGCCTCTTCGACGGCCGGCAGGTGGCGTGATGCGCACGAACTTCAAACTGGCATTGAAAATCCTCGGGCGGAGGAAGTTCTTCACCTTCATCTCCCTCTTCGGCATCAGCCTCACCCTGGTCGTGCTGATGGTGGCGACGGCGGTGCTGGACAACCTCTTCGCCCCGCGCGAGCCGGAGCAGAACTTCGACCGCACCCTCGGCGTCTATCGCGTCACCCTGCGCGGCAAGATCGGCACGGAGTCGATGAACCCCGGCTTCAAGTTCCTCGACACCTGGGTCCGCCCGCTGCCGGGCGTCGAGAAGTTCGGCATTACCTCGGAGCCGTCATCGACGGCGACGTACGTCGGCGGCGAGCGCGTCGACGTCGTCTGGCGCCACACCGACGGCGCGTTCTGGCAGATCCTCAACTTCCGCTTCCGCCAAGGACGTCCGTTCACGAAAGCGGAGGACGACAGCGGCGCGCGCGTCGCCGTCATCACCGACGAGCTGGCTCAGAAGCTCTTCGGCTCGGCGAGCGCGGTCGGCAAGACCATCACGATTCAGGGCAACGCCTACCGCGTCATCGGCGTCGTCGCCGCCGTGCCGATCACGCGGCAGGTGGCATGGGGCGAGATGTGGGTGCCGATCGGCAGCTACCCGTCGTCCGACTACCGCACGCAGTTCATGGGCAACTTCATCGGCCTGGTGATGGCGAAGAGCGCCGCCGACCTGCCGCGCATCCGCAACGAGTACGAGACGGCCATGACGCGCATCCCCATCCCCGATCCGGCGAGCTTCAACGAGCTCGAGTCGCACCTCGACACCACCTTTGAGTCGTTCGCGCGGCCGTTCTTCCGCGGCGGCGCGCGGCGGCAGGGCGTCGTGCTCGCGCGCGGCATCCTCATCCTGGTCGGGCTGCTCTTCATGGCCCTGCCGGCGCTCAACCTCATCACCATCAATCTCAGCCGCATCCTGGAGCGCTCCTCGGAGATCGGCGTGCGCAAGGCCTTCGGCGCGCCGCGGCGCTCGCTCGTCTCGCAGTTCGTCATGGAGAACGTCGTCTTGACGCTCATCGGCGGCGCGATCGCCTTCGCCCTGTCGGCGGCGGCCATCGCCATGCTCAACAACGCCACGCTCTTCCCGAACCTGCACTTCGATCTCAACCTTCGAATCTTCGGCTACGGGATGCTCATCGCCGTCGTCTTCGGCCTCGTCTCCGGCGTCTATCCGGCGTGGCGGATGTCGCGGCTTCACCCGGTCAACGCTCTTCGCGGAGGTGCGCAGTGATCCGTCATCTGCTCAAGCTGGTCTGGAATCGCAAGCGCGCGAACGCGCTGATCATGCTCGAGATCTTCATCTCGTTTCTCGTCCTCGTGGCCGTGCTGACGATGGCCATCTCCACGGTCGGCCGCTGGGGCCAGCCGCTCGGCTTCGACTACAAAGACATCTGGGTCATCCGCATGGATTTCGGCCGCCTCGACGTTCAGAGCGCCGAGGCTGCGGCGACGCTCGACCGTGTCATGCGCGAGCTCAAGACCTTCCCGCAGATCGAGTCGCTGGCCGCCTCGGGGATGCCGCCGTACTCGAACTCCGTGTGGGAAGGCGTTTGGATCATCGACGGCAAGCGCGTCGAGCTGACGCGCGATGAAGCCACCGACGACTACGCGAAGGTGATGCACATCCCCATCTTGCGCGGCCGCTGGTTCTCGGCCGCAGACGAAGGCGCGTCGTACGAGCCGGTCGTGATCGACACCGATCTCGCCCGCGCCATGTACGGCAACACCGATCCGATCGGGCGCAAGTTCAACGAGGACAAGCAGGAGATGCGCATCATCGGCGTCATCCCGTCGTATCGAAAGTACGGCGAGCTCTCGCCGCCCGATGTCAACATGGCCTTCATCCGCGCGTCGCTGCAGGGGGCGAAGGCGCGCGCACCGCGCAACGTCATCGTGCGCGTCCGCCCCGGCACGACCGCGGCGTTCGAGGAGACGCTGACGAAGCGGCTGCACGACCTCGAGCCGGAGCGCGGCTTTCGCATCGCCCGGATGGAGAATCAGCGGCGCCTCATGAACCGCGTGCGCATGACGCCGATCGTCATCGGCGGGATCGTGGCGCTCTTCCTGATCTCGATGGTGACGCTCGGTCTGACCGGGGTGCTGTGGCAGAACGTCACGCGCCGCACGCGCGAGATCGGCCTCCGCCGCGCCCTCGGCGCGAGCGGCAGCAGCGTGCGCGGGCAGGTCGTGGCCGAGGTGGCGCTCCTGGCGACGATTGCCGTCGTCCTCGGCATCGTGATCCTGGCGCAGTTGCCGATGCTCGGCGTCTTCCACGTCGTCACGCCGCCGATGTTCGCGGCGGGCGTGCTGATGGCGCTCGGGGTGATCTACGCGATCACGCTGCTGTGCGGCATGTATCCGGGATGGCTTGCGTCGCGCGTACCGCCTGCGGAAGCATTGCGCTACGAATGATCCTCATCGTCGACGACGATCGCTCCGTCACGGCGTCGCTGTCGTTGCTGCTCAAGCAGCACGGCTACCGCGCTGTGGCGGCGCATGCGCCGGACGAGGCGCTGGCGCGGCTGCGCGAGGAGCGGCCGCGCCTCGTCATTCAGGACATGAACTTCTCGCGCCGCACGACGGGCGAGGAGGGGCTGCAGCTCCTCTCCGCGATCCGCGGGCACGACGCGACCATCCCCGTCATTCTCATCACTGCCTGGGCCTCGATCCCGCTCGCGGTCGAGGGGATGAAGCGCGGCGCCTCCGATTTTATCGGCAAGCCGTGGGACAACGCCGCGGTGATTCAGGCCATCGAGACGGCCCTCGGACTCGCGGACGTGCGCGCCGGCGAGCGCGAGCTGCCGTCGCGCGGCGAGCTCGATGAGCGCTACGACTTTGCCAACATCATCGGCAGCGATCCGAAGATCGTGCGGATGCTCGACCTCGTCGGGCGTGTCGCGCCGACCGAGGCCTCGGTTCTGATTGCCGGTGAGAGCGGCACGGGGAAAGAGCTCGTGGCCGAGGCGCTGCACGCGAACAGCAAGCGCCGCAACGCGCCGTTCGTGAAGGTCAACCTCGGCGGTATCTCCACGACGCTCTTCGAGAGCGAGATGTTCGGCCACGTCCGCGGCGCCTTCACCGACGCGCGGCAAGACCGCAAGGGCCGCTTCGAGATCGCCGACGGCGGGACGATCTTCCTCGACGAGATCGGCGAGCTCGAGCCGCCCTCGCAGGTGAAGCTCCTGCGCGTGCTCCAGGAGCGCCGCTACGAAGTGCTCGGCTCGAGCCGCACGCGCAGCGTCGACGTGCGCGTCCTCTCCGCGACAAACCGGCCATTGCACGAGCTCGTGCAGCGCGGCGAGTTTCGCGAAGACCTGCTGTATCGCCTGAACCTGATCACCGTTCAGCTCCCGCCGCTGCGCGAGCGCCGCGGCGACATCCCCGCGCTCGCCGCGCACTTCCTCCGCCGCGCGGCCTCGGCGTACGGCGTCGAGGCGGAGACGATCACGCCGCGCGCGATGGAGTGGCTGAAGTCGCAGAACTGGCCGGGCAACATCCGGCAGTTGCGGCAGCTCATCGACCGCGCCGTGCTCGTGCGCGGCGGCCGTGTCTTGGACGTCGACGATGTCTTCGCCGTGCGCGACGTCGACGAAACGCCGCGCGCCGATGCGCTCCCCGAGGCGGGGGCGATGACGCTGGACGAGATCGAGCAGCGGATGATTGCCAAGTGCATGAAGCACTACGACGGCAACGTCTCCCGCGCGGCGGAGGCGCTGGGGCTGAGCCGGGCGGCGCTCTACCGGAGGCTCGAGAAGTACCGCATGGTATGAAGCTCCGCACCAAATTCATCCTCTACTTCGTCGCGCTACACTTCGCGCTCGCGGCGTTCGCCGTCGTCGTCCTCTTCGACCATCCGGTCTGGCTCTTCGCCATCGAAGTCGCCTTCGCGGTCTCCCTCGTCGTCGGCTATCGGCTCACGCGCGCGCTCTTCCTGCCGCTCGACCTCCTGCGCACCGGCGCGGAGCTCATCGGCGAGCGCGACTTCGCCACGCGCTTCGTGCCGGTTGGGCAGAGGGAGATGGACGACCTCATCGCCGTCTACAACGACATGATCGACCGCCTGCGCGAGGAGCGTCTGGCGGCGGAGGAGCGGCACCAACTGCTGCAGAAGATCGTGCAGGCGTCACCGTCGGGCATCTTGATCTGCGACTTCGACGGCAACGTCGAGCAGATGAACCCCGCCGCGCAGCGCCTGGCGACGCCGGAGATGCTCGCCGAGCTCGCGGCCATGGAGCCGGGGCAGGCGTCGCTCCTCACGCTCGACGGTCCGCGCCGCGTGAAAGTGTGGCGCGCGGAGTTCCGCGACCGCGGCTTCGCCAAGAGCTTTTACCTCGTCGAAGAGATGACCGAGGAGCTGCGGCTCAGCGAGAAAGCGGCGTACGAGAAGCTGATCCGGATGATGTCGCACGAGGTCAACAACTCAGTCGGCGCGGTGCGCTCGCTCCTCGACTCGGCGTTGCGCTGGGCGCCGCAGATCTCCGCGGCCGACCGCGACGACTACGTGACCGCGCTCACCGTCGCCTCGGCGCGCATCGACGCGCTGAACCGCTTCATGAGCGGCTTCGCCGACGTCGTGCGCATGCCCCCGCCGCACCGCGGCCGCGTGCGCGTCGCCGGAATCGTGGAGCGCATCGCCGCGCTGCTGCGCCCGGACCTCGGCGCCCGCAACATCACGCTGACGCTCGATCTCGACGAGACGACGGCCGAGGCCGATGCCTACCAGCTCGAGCAGGTCGTGCTGAACATCGCCCGGAACGCCGTCGACGCCGTCGGCCGCGACGGCGCGATCGCGATCGTGCTCCGCACCGGCGCGTTGACCGTGCGCGACTCCGGTCCCGGCATCTCCGACGACGTCCGCGCCTCGCTCTTTACGCCGTTCTTCACCACGAAGTCCGACGGCCGCGGCCTCGGCCTCACGATCGTGCAGGAGATCCTGACGAATCACGGCTTCGGGTATTCGCTGCAGAACGGGGTGGGCGGCGGGGCGGAATTCGTCGTACGCTTTAGCTGACATGGCGCATCGGCGTCTTCCCGCAGCAGCGGCACTCCTGCTGCTGCTGATCGTTCCGCTCTTCGACGTGCTTGCCTGCGCGTCGGCGCGGGCGTGCGCGGTCGCGCCGTGCTGCGCCTCGATGCATGGCTGTCCGATGCACCGGAGCGACGGCTCCTGCCGGTTGCGCTCGTGCGGCGATCATGGCGCGTCGCTCGCGCAATTGCCGCCCGCGGTGAGCGTTGCGGCGGCGACGCTCGGCCATCCCGACGCGCCGGTGGCGCGCGTCGTGCGGGTCACGTCGAACGCGCCGCTCGTCGTCGTCGCACCGCCCGAACCTCCTCCTCCGCGGCATCGCGTCTGACGCGCCATCACACCGCGAAAATTTCGGAGGAGACTTCATGCGAACGACACTGTTCGTTTCGTTGTTTTTCATTGCCGCGAGCGCCTTCGCGAGCTGTGGCTCGTCGTCGTGTCCGCTCGATCTTCACGCCCTCGGGTTGCTCGACAACGCCCGCTTCGTGCTCGACCTTTCCTTTCAATCCATCGACCAGGATCACGTCCGCCGCCAGAGCGGCGACTTCGAGATCGAGCACGACGAGCTGCGCACCCTCAACCGCCTCACCACGCTGCAGCTCACCGCGCGCGTCGCGCCGCGGTGGCAGCTCGGCGTGACCGCGCCGTTCGTCAGCCGAACGCACGAGCACGTCGAGCGCGACTCCGGCGACTTCGAGCGCTGGCGCTTCGGCGCGTTCGGCGACGCCGCCGTGCAGGCGCGCTTTCGCGCGGCGCAGTCGCTGTGGCTCACGGCCGGTGTGAAGCTGCCGACCGGCGCGCAGCACGAGACGAACGGCGACGAGGAAGCCGAGGTGACGATCCAGCCCGGCACCGGCTCGACCGACGTCACCCTCGGCGCCACGTGGCAGGGCGGCTTGGTGCGCGACACCGGCGTCAGCGGTCCGATGGGCAGCGCCACGCTCATCCCGCTCTTCGCCTCCGCGTCGTACCGCCGCAACGGCCGCGGCACGCACGACTACCGCCGCGGCAACGAACTGCAGGTGAGCGCCGGCAGCGAGTATCCGCTCACGCAGTCGCTGCACGTCCTCGGGCAGCTCAACCTGCGCCGCCTGGCGAAGGACGACGCCGGCTTGACCGAGGAGAACCCCGAGCTCACCGGCGGCACGTACCTCTACGTCAGTCCCGGCCTGCGTTTCCTCGCCGGCGGCGGCACGTCGCTTTACGGTTACGTGCAGCTTCCGGTCATGCAGCGCGTGAACGGCGTGCAGCTCGTGTCGCACAGGAACGTGCTCGTCGGCATCCAAAAACGGTTCTAAGGTTTCGCCGCCAGGTTCGCCGCGAAGTACGCCGGGTCGTTCGTCCCGTTGTCGACGACCGCCGCGTACGCGCCGACGCTTCCTTCGATCACCGTCACGCGCAGCAGGACCGGCGTCGCCGACTCGGGCAGGCCGCGAGCGTGGAAGAGATCGTTGATCTGATTGCCGCCGAGCGAAGGAAGGGTGACGTTGAACGCGTCGAGCTGCTTGCCGCGATCATCGATGATCGCCACGGTCGCACGCGACGTCCGGCCGCTGAACGGCATCAGGTCGACGAGTCCCAGGTTCGTGCGGAAGCGCTTGTCGAGCGAAGTACCGAGGATCTCCAGCGTGTCGCCGGGACCGCCGGACTGGAAGCTGTTCAGCGGCGGCATGAGGAACCCGTACGTGCCGCCGTCGGGGCCGACCGTGTACGTGCGCGAGGTGACGCGCACACTGGTGTCGGTCGTCGCCGACCCTTGCTGGAAATAGCGGAGGCGGGCGATGCCGCTCAGGTTGAACGCCGCCTTCAGCACGTCCGTAATCGTGCGCGCCTCGTGCGGCAGGAGCGTGAGCGTGACCGACGACGCGGCCGCGGAGTCCCACACTTTGGCCTGCAGTGTCACGTACTTGATGCTGTCGGAGTTGTTGAAGAGATAGAGATCGGTGCGGAACTTCGAGCCGTTCGCGCCGTCGAGATGGCCGATGGCCGGGATCACGCGCACGACCGAGGCGGGGAGGTCGGGGGGGAAGTAGGTCGAGTCGTTCGTCCGGTTGTCGATGGCGAACACGGACGCCACGGCCTCGCCGCGCGTCGGCGTGACCACGAGCGCCCCGCTGTCGGCGGGACCGACGCTCAGCGGCGCACCGATGGATTGGAACTGCTGCTGGCCGAGCACCGGCACGGAGTACGTCATGAAGCTTTCGCCGGCCAGGCCGAAGCCTCCCCAGGCCAAGAGCCCCGCCTCGGCGCCGCGTCCGGAGACGTCGGTGATGACGAGGTTCGTCCGGAAATTCGCGCCCAGGAATGCGCCGGAGAACGTGACGGGGAAGCGCGGGCTGGCCGCGGCGAAGACGTCGATGGCGTTCATGCCGAAGCCGAACGTCCCCTTGTCCGACGACGAGTAGGTGCGGGCGGTGACGTTCACCGACTGCCCGGCGGGGGGGACGATGTAGAGCGCGCCGATGCCGCTGTCGAAGAGAAACAGGTTCTTGAGAATGTCGGGAATGGTGCGGATCTCGCGCGGCCCGAGAGTCACGCTGCGCGAGTTGTCGGCGGCGATGGCGAGCGTGTTGCCGTTCGCGGCGTAGTGCACCTGGACGGTCTGCGATTGATCGCTCGGGTTGTAA
This sequence comes from Thermoanaerobaculia bacterium, assembly GCA_035276475.1. Lineage (GTDB taxonomy): Bacteria > Acidobacteriota > Thermoanaerobaculia > Gp7-AA8 > Gp7-AA8 > DATDFB01. The sequence goes on from DATELQ010000120.1 coordinate 22,592, forward strand.
AACGTGACGTCGGTCGACCAGAAGCTGCCGAACGCCCCGGCGGTGCGCGCCGCGCCGGGGAGGACGAGGCGCTGCGCGAGCGATGCGCGCATCACGCCCCACTCCTGCACGACCTCGCTGCCGCCCCCGCCGCCCGCGGAGATGCCGCCGCCGCCGGTTGGCGGGAAGAAAATCGCTTGCGCCCCGGAGTCGAAGACGAAGGGATCGCCGCTCTCGACCTTGTCGACGTCGAGGTGCACGAAGCCCTTCGCCGAGTTCTCGTTGAGGTACAGCTCGTCGTACGACTTCGGCGCGGGATCGCCGGCGTGCCAGACGGCGAGCGCGGGATCTTTGAGCTGAACCTGATCGATGGCCTGGCGCGGGCGATGAACCTGGATCAACACCTTGGTGTTCGACCGCGCCGGATGCAGTGCCTCGACCTGGGGCGCGGTGACGTCATCCCAATGTTTCAACAACCCGGTGCCCGGTTTGTGCGAGTAGAGCGTCGTCCGGGAGGTGCTGCGGAAGATCATCCAGGCGCCGTTGTAGTCGCCGGCAGGGACGGCGTAGAAAGAGTCCGAGCCGCTGCCATTGACGAAGCCGGCGACGCCGTCTTTCACGTAGTACAGCGCCGTGTCATAGACCGACGTCAACTCGACGTACGCGGCGGCGTCGGATGTGATCCATCCCTCGGCGAAGCTCGGGATCGTCGGCAGCGCGCCATAGCTGCGCGAGACGCCGTTGGTGTCGATGCTGAAGACGTTGCGGTCGACGGCGTAAAGCACGGCCGCCCCGTCGAGCGACGTGCCGATCATGCGCACCGATTGGGAGGCGACGGCCGGCGTGTAAAGCCCCTTGATCGAGCCGTTCTCGCTGAGCGCGTAGAGGTTCGACGCAGTGGCGAAATAGAACGGATACTGGCGCGTGCCGATGCGCAGCGGCGACCAGCGGCCGCGCGCGAAGGGGCCGCCCGTGTCGGGGATCTGCTTGGTGAAGTTGCCGAGGTTGTTGACGCTAGGCAGGCCAACGGTCTTCCAGCTTGCCGCGCCGTCCACGGTGACGAGGGCGCTGGTCGCACTGGTCTGCACGAAGATGGCGAATTGCTGATCGTCTTCGCGCGCCGCGAGGGCGTAGACGGCGAGGTTGTCGAGCACGACGCGCGGCTCTTCGAGGCCCAGCGTGTCGTAGACCACGACCTGCCCTTTGGCGCTGTTGCTGCTGCCCGGCGCGAGCTCGAACAGGACGAAGTGGCGGTTCATCCGGCTCTGCACGGCGCCGATGGTGATGCGGTCGGTGTACGGCGCGTACGACACGACGCGGGCGGCCGCCGCGGCGGCGATTAGATACACGCATAGCGGGAGAAGTCGCTTCATCGGTCACTCCTTCGTGTTGCTTACTGTTTTGCGGCGAGATTCGCCGCGAAGTACGCGGGATCGTTCGTCCCGTTGTCGACGACCGCCGCGTACGCGCCGACGCTTCCCTCGATCACCGTCACGCGCAGCAGCACCGGCGTCGCCGACTCCGGCAGATTGCGCGCGTGGAAGAGATCGTTGATCTGGTTGCCGCCGAGGATCGGCCGCGTGATCTCGAACGAGTCGAGCTGCTTGCCCTGGTCATCGATGATGGCCACGTTCGCGCGCGAGGCGCGGCTGCCGAGGAACGGCGTCAGGTCGACGAGACCGAGATTCGTGCGGAAGCGCTTGTCGAGCGAGGCGCCGAGGATCTCCAGCGTGTCGCCGGGCGCGCCGGACTGGAAGCTGTTCAGCGGCGGCATCAGGAACCCATACGTGCCGCCGTTGTCGTCGACCGTGTACGTGCGCGAGGTGACGCGCACGGCCGTGTCGCTCGTCGTCCCCTGCTGGAAATAGCGCAGGCGGGCGATGCCGCTCAGGTTGAACGCCGTCTTCAGCACGTCCGGAATCGTGCGCGCCTCGCGCGGCAGGAGCGTCAGCGGGAACGACGACGGCGCGCCGGAGGCGTCCCACACCTTCGCTTGCAGCGTCACGAACTTCACGCTGTCGGAGTTGTTGAAGAGGTAGAGATCGGTGCGGAACTTCGAGCCGTTCGCGCCGTCGAGATGGCCGATGGCCGGGATCACGCGCACGACCGAGGCGGGGAGGTCGGGCGGAAAGTAGGTCGAGTCGTTCGTGCGGTTGTCGATGGCGAAGACCGACGCCACGGCCTCGCCGCGCGTCGGCGTGACGACGAGGGCGCCGGTGTCGTTCGCGCCGACGGCCATCGCTGCGTTGACGAAGTTGAACTGCTGCTGTCCGAGGGAGGGCACGGTGTAGCTCGTGACGCCGTTGCCGGCCGGGCCGAACGGTCCCCACCCGAGGAGCCCCGCCTCGGAGCCGCGTCCGGAGACGTCGGTGAGCACGAGGTTCGTGCGGAAATTCGCGCCGAGGAACGCGCCGGAGAAGGTAACGGGGAAGCGCGGGCTCGCGGCGGCGAAGACGTCGATCGCGTTCATGCCGAAGCCAAACGTCCCCTTGTCCGACTGCGTGTACGTGCGGCTCGTGACGTTCACGGCCTGCCCGGCGCCGGGCACGATGTAGAGCGCGCCGATGCCGCTCTCAAACAGAAACAGGTTCTTGAGAATGTCGGGAATGGTGCGGATCTCGCGCGGCCCCAAGGTCACGCTGCGGGAGTTGTCGGCGGCGATGGTCAGCGTGTTGCCGTTCGCGGCGTAGTGCACCTGCACCGTCTGCGGCGCGTCGCTCGGGTTGTAGAACGTCACGTCCGTCGACCAGAAGCTGCCGAACGCGCCCGCGGTGCGCGCCGCGCCCGGAAGCACGAGCCGCTGCATGAGCGACGCGCGCACCACGCCCCACTCCTGCACCACGTCGCTGCCGCCCGCGCCCGGCGGGGCGGGGGAGACGATCGGCCCCGGCGGGAAGAAGAAGACCTGCGCGCCGGAGTCGAAGACGAACGGCTCGCCGTTCTCGATCTTGTCGACGTCGACGTGCACGAAGCCCTTGAGCACGGTCTCCTGCAGGAACAACTCGTCGTACGACTTCGGCGCGGGATCGCCGACGTGCCAGACGGCCAGCGCCGGATCTTTGAAGAGGGCCTGGTCGAGGGTGATGCGCGAGCGGTGGACCTGGATCAACACCTTCGTGTTTGACCGCGCCGGATGCAGCGCCTCAACCTCGGGCGCGGTGATGTCTTCCCATCGCTTGACGAGTCCCTGCGCCGCCGTGTGCGAGAAGAGAATCGTCGACTTCGACGCGTCGCGCAGGATCATCCACGCGCCGTCGTAGTCCCCCGCGGGGACGGCGTAGAACGTGCCGGGCGTCGACGGAGCGGGCGAGACGTTCGGCGGCGGCGGCGCGCTCACGGCGCCGTTGATGAACGTGGTCGTACCGTTCTTGAGGTAGTACAGGCCGGTGCCGGAGCTGAACTGCTCCTCGACGTACGCCGCGAAGTCGGACGTGATCCATCCCTCGGCGACGATGCCGCCGGTGGTCGCCGGCAGCGTGGCGTAATTGCGCGTGATGCCGCTCGTGTCGACGCTGACGACGACGTTGTCGACGAGGAAGAGGACGTTCGCGCCGTCGAGCGACGTGCCGAGGAGGCGGATCTGCGGCGGGACGATGGGGAGGATCTGCGGCGTCGTGTAGAGCGTCTTGATCGAGCCGTCCGGAGCGATGGCGTAGACGCCGGCCGGATTCGAGCTCGCGAAGTAGAACGGGTACTGCCGCGTGCCGACGCGCACCTGCGAGTAGCGGCCGCGCGCGAAGGAACCGCCAGTGTCGCCGGCGGTCGTGTTGAAGGTCGGATTGAAGTAGTTCGAGCTGGGGAGGGTGATGTTCTTCCAGCTGCGGCCGCCGTCGACGCTGAGCATCCCTGCCGAGGGCGACGTGCCCTGCACGAGGATCGCGAACTGCTGGTCGTCTTCACGCGCGGCGAGCGAGCCGACGTTGACGTTGTTCAGCGCGACGCGCGGCTCTTCGAGGCCCAGCGTGTCGTAGACGACGATCTGGCCGATCGTCGCGTTCGCCGGCGTCGTCTCGTACAGCACGAAGTGGCGGTTGAGACGGTGCTGCATCGCCGGAATGGTGATGCGGTCGCTGTAGGGCGCGTAGGAGATGACGCGCGCGGAGAGCGGAGCGGCGATGAGAAGAAACGCTGCGAGAAGACGTCGCATCGTGAATGACCTCCCGATGCGAGAGAGTACGTGGGCCGGAAGGTGCGCGTCTACTCGTGGAAAATCTCGGACCACGGCAGCTTGCGCACGAGCATGACCTTCTCGTCGATCTCGTGCTGCGTGGCCTTGTCGCCGAGCACGCGGCGCAGGTAGTCGACTTCCGAGGAGACCAGCTTATTGTGCTTCGGAAGGAGGCGCTGCGCGGCGCTTTGGAGATTGCGTTCCGACACGGTGATCTGCTTCGGGGTGCGCAGGGTGATCTGTTCGTTCATCATGGCTCGGCATCCTAGGAGGAAGGGTGTTTGGGGACGTTAGGGCATGGTCACGCGTTTGGGTGACGGCTGCACGCCGCAGCGGCGTCGTGCACAGTTTACGCCCCCTACGTACAATTTTCAGGTGCAAGACGAACTGATCCAGGCCATTCGAAACGGAGACGGCGGGCGCGTCGCGCAGTTGCTCGACGCCGATCCGTCGCTCCTCACCGCCCGCGCCGGCAACGTGTCCGCAATCCTTCTCGCCGTCTATCACGGGCATCCGGAGATCGCGGAGTTGTTCATCGAGCGCGGCGCGGAGCTGACGTTCGCTGAGGCGTGCGCGTTGGGCGACGAGGCGCGCGCGATGACGCTGCTCGACCAAGATCCGTCGCTCCTCGAGCGACGCAGCGACGACGGCTTCCCGCCGCTCGGCTTCGCCATCTTCTTCCGGCACCCGTGGCTGGCGCGGACGCTCATCGAGCACGGCGCCGACGTACACGCCGTTGCCGAGAACGCGCAGCGCGTCGCGCCGGTGCACGCGGCGGCGTCGGTCGGCGACGTCGCCACGATGCGCCTTCTCCTCGACCACGGCGCTGACCCGAACGCGCGCCAGCACTTGGGCTACACACCGCTGCACGCCGCCGCGGGCAACGGCGATCTCGAAATGGGCAAGCTCCTCGTCGAGCGCGGCGCCGACCGCCACGCCCGCTCTGACGATGGCAAGGACGCCGCCGCCATCGCCGCGGAACGTGGCCGCGGCGAATTCGTCGCATGGTTGAACGGATTCTAAGAACAATGCGCCCAAGACTCTCGCTCCTCCTCCTTTTCTTTACCGTCACCCTCCACGCCGCCGTCACCGGCATCGTCGTCACGGACGACGGCGCGCCGCTGGCCGGCGCGCGTGTCCGCGCCTTCGCGCGGGAGCCGTTCAGCGTTACTGCTGCGCGCCTCTTGTCGGCGACGCCCGACTTCGTGCCGCTCGCCACGAGCGAGTCGGCCGCGGACGGCCGCTTCTCCGTCGACACGAAGGGCAACGCCGCCGTCGACCTCATCGTCGACGTCGCCGGCCGCGAGGCGGCCTCGGTTTACGCTGCCGACAACGAAGACGCCGGCGCCATCGCCCTACGCCCGTCGTCGCGCGCTCGCCGTGTGCGCGTCGTTGTGGACGGCAAGCCGGTTGCGAACGCGCTCGTCTACTTCGGCCACGCCTTCGTCGCGCGTACCGACGCGCAGGGGACGTACGACGCGAGCGCGACTACCGGCGAGCGCGCCTTCATCATCCATCCGGACTTCGGCGTCAGCGCCGCGAACGAGCGCGACGGCCAGGTGCAGTTGCAGCGCGGCCCGGCGCTACGCGGCCGCGTCGTCGGCAAGGACGGCACGACCCCGGTCGCGAACGCGACGATCATCGCGGCCGGCTGGCCGCTCGCGCGCAGCGGCGACGACG
>DATELQ010000121.1:0-4570 GCA_035276475.1 Thermoanaerobaculia bacterium
TCGACGACACGAGCTTCTGGACGCTGCAGACGTACGCCGCGCCGGCAGTGCGCGGCTCGCACATCGGGTGGGCGACGTGGTGGAGTTACGTGCAGGTGAAGCCGCCGCGGGTGCGCGCGGTTCGACACCCGTAGCGGGCAGCGAGCAGCGAGCGGCGAGCAGGGGAGGACGGGCCTGCTCGCTGCGCGCCGCCCGCTGATCGCTATCATCAGCCGTGCTCAGCGCGACCGATCTCGCAGCGATGTTCCGCCACGATCTGCCGGCCTTCCTCGTCGGCACGATCCTCTGCACGATCGGCCTCGGGTTCGCGGTCTTCAGCCAGCGCGGCGCGCGGCGCGATCTGATTCCGGCCGGGCTCTTCGCGTTCGTCTACGGCGCGCGCATGCTCGTGCGCGCGGGCTCGACCGCGGAGCTCTTCGGGCACCCGGCGTGGTTGCCGTACCTGGCGTCGACGCTCGAGTACCTCGTGCCGATTCCTGCGAGCATCGCCTTCGCCCGCTTTTTCGGCGACCGTTGGCGCCTCGTCAACCTGGCGGTGACGGCGATCTTCTGCGTCGTGGCCGCCGTAGCCATCCCGTACGAGCTCGCCATGAGCCGCCCGTTCGCGTTCACCCGCCCCCTCAATGGCGTCGTGGTGCTGCTGATCGGCGTCCTCCTGCTGAACTACGTGGCCCAGCCGCGGCTGCTGCGCAACGTGGTCTCGCTGGGGATGCTGATCTTCGGCCTCTTCGTGCTGAACGAGCATTTCGGCAGGAGCGGCATCGAGCCGTTCGGGTTCCTGATCTTCGTCGGCACGCTGTTGTACGACCTGCAGCGCCGCGCGGCGCGCGCGCAGTGGCGCCTCGCCAGCGTGGAGAGCGAGCTGTCGACGGCGCGGCGGATCCAGGAGTCGATCCTGCCGCGGCGCGGCCCGGCCGTGCCGGCCGACGTCGCCAGCGTCTACGTGCCGGCGTCGAGCGTCGCCGGCGACTACTACGACTTCATCGACGTCGACGACCACCGCTTCGGCGTCGTCGTCGCCGACGTCTCCGGCCACGGCGTCGGCGCGGCGCTGGTGGCGTCGATGCTGAAAGTGGCGATCGCGATGGAGGCGGCGCACGTGCGCGAGCCGGCGCAGTTGCTCATGAAGCTGAACGCGTTCTTCTGCGGCAAGCTCGAACGGCAGTTCATCACCGCCGTCGTGGCCTTCCTCGACACGGCCACGGGCGACGTCGTCGTCGCCTCGGCCGGGCATCCGCCGCCGCTCGTCCGCCGCGCGAACGGCGCCGTCGAAGAAGTCCTGATGCAGAGCTTCGTCCTCGGCCGGATGCGCTCCGTGCAGTACCGCGACGTCGCGCTCACGCTCGGGACCGACGACGCCATCGTCTTCTACACCGACGGCGTGATCGAGGCGGCCGGCTTCTCCGCCGAGCGGCTTGAAGAGTGCGTGGCGCGCGGCGGTTCGGCGCAGGACATCGCCGACGGCATCGTGCGCGCGCTGCCGAAGGAGAACGAGGACGACGTGACGATTGTCGTCGTCAATCGCCAAAAATCTTCCGCAACCGGTCCAGCCTCCGCTCCACCTGCTGCCGGTTCCGATCGACCTCCTCGGCCCATCGCCGGAACTGATCGAACGTGATCGCCGGCGGCTCGTCGAAATGCTCGCGGTCGAAGAGCACCTTGCGGACGATGCGGCCGAAGAAGCCGGAGGGGCAGCGGTGCGTCGGCGCGGTGCCGTCGAGGAAGACCTCGTGCCACGGGCCGGGGCAGCCGTCCTGCCAGAGCATGCCGCTCTCCGGATCGATGTCGCGGAAGACCACGCCGCCCGGCGCTTTCGGGTCGGCGTGCGTGTGCGGGATCGCGCTCATGTACGCGCCCCAGATCGGGATGGCCGCCTCCGCTGACGACAGGCGCAGCGGCTCGCCGCGGTCGAAGCCGGTCCACACCGTTGTCACCATGTCGGGCGTGTAGCCGACGAACCAGGCGTCGCGGTAGTCGCTCGTCGTCCCCGTTTTTCCGGCGACGTAGCCGAGGCCGTAGCGCTTGAGGCGCGTGGCCGTGCCGCGCTGCACCACGCCGCGCAGCAGCGAGTGCATCACGTACACCGGTGCGGCCGGCGCGACCTTCTTCGACTCCAGCTTGTGGCGGAACAACCGATGGCCTCCGGCGTCGCGCACTTCGCGGATCAGGAACGGCTCGACGCGGATGCCGAGGTTCGGGAAGGCCGTGTACGCCGCGGTGAGCTCGCGCACCGTCACCTCGGTCACGCCGAGCGGCAGCGCGGGGATGCGCGCGAACTTTTCGTCGAAGCCGAAGTCCTTGGCCGTGTCGATGACGGGACCGAGGCCGACCTGCTGCGTGAGCCGCACCGTCGGCACGTTGAGCGAGCTCTCGAAGGCCTCTCGCAGCGTCACGCGGCCGCGGAAGCGCTCGTCGTAGTTGTGCGGCTCCCACGACTCGCCGTCGCTGACGTCGATCTTCACCGGCGCGTCGAGGAGCAGCGACGCCGGCGTGGCCTTCTTCGAGGCGATCGCCGCGAGATACGCGAAGGTCTTGAACGCCGATCCGGGCTGGCGGCGCATGGCCGAGGTGCGGTCGAACGGCGAGACGCGGTAGTCGCTGCCGCCGACGAGCGCGCGCACGCCGCCGCTGCGCGGATCGACGGAGAGAATGGCCACCTGAAGCGGCTCGCGGCGCGCCTGCGCGCGGATCCAGCCGAAGCGCGCCTCGAGCTGGCCGGGGCCGTTCGACGCGGCGCGCTCCGCGGCCGCCTGCGCGCGCGGATCGATCTCGCACATGATCGTGAGGCCGCCTTCGAGCAGGCGCTCGATGCCGACGGTGTCGACGAGCTCCGAGCGCAGCGCGCGGAGGTAGAAGGGAAAGGGCGGCTGCAGGATCGGTCCGTTACGGAACTCGACGACGCGCGAGATGGCGTCGTCGTATTGCCTGTCGTCGATCCAGTGGTGGTCGCGCATGACCCCGAGAATGGCGTTGCGGCGCGCGCGCACGACGTCGGGGCGCTTGTCGGGCGTATCGCGGTTCGGCGCGCGGATCATGCCGGCGAGGAGCGCGGCTTCGTCGAGGCGGAGCTCCTGCGGGCGCTTGTCGAAGTAGAGGCGCGCCGCTTCGTCGATGCCGAGGATCGGCTTCCCGGCGCTGTGCCCGAGGTAGACGTCGTTGAGGTAGACCTCGAGGATCTCGTCCTTGGTCATGCGCGCGTCGAGGATGACGGCGAGCGGGATCTCGACGAGCTTGCGGCGCCACGTCCGCTCCTGCGAGAGGAAGCGGGCCTTGATGATCTGCTGGTCGATGGTGCTGCCGCCCTGCGCGATCTGGTGGGCGCGGAGGTCGAGCCAGAGCGCGCGGGCCATGCCGATCGGATCGACGCCGAGGTGATGCCGGAAGCGCACGTCCTCGGAGGCGACGAACGCGTCGGAGACGTAGCGCGGCAATCCTTCGAGCGTCACCGGCTTCGTGACGCGCCAGTCGACGCCGTACAACGTCCAGACGCGCTGGCTCTGCGGCGACAGCAACACCGTCGGCGCGCGCCACGTGTGGCGGACCAGTTCGCGCGTCAGGCGGCGGTTCAGCAGGAAGAAGTAGATCGACGTCGCTTCGAAGGCGATCCAAATCAACGCCGCAATGACGATCGTCCATCGCGGAAGCCGTGACATTCGCGGCATCTTCGTCTACATTCAATTTTGTGCAACGAAGCTGCCACGCAACTCCCTGAAAGTTGAAAAGGAGACTACATGGCATCCAAAAAACCCGCCTCCAAGAAGTCCTCGAAGAAGTCGTCCAAGAAGGCGTCGAAGGGTTCGAAGAAGTCGTCGAAGAAGGCGCCGTCGAAGAAGAGCTCCAGCAAGAAGAGCTCGAAGAAGGCACCGTCCAAGAAGGGCGGCGGCTACCGCGCCTCGACCAAGGGCGGCGCGAAGAAGAAGCCGGCGGCGTCGAAGCGTCCGGCCCCGTCGAAGAAGGCGCCCTCGAAGAAGGTTTCGAAGAAGGTCGCCAGGAAGGGCGGAAGCAAGAAGGGCGGCTCGAAGAAGAGCTACATCAGCCGCGCCGTGGAGACGATCAAGAGCACCGCGAGCACGATCGGCACGACCGTGGGCGGCTTGATCCCGGGCTACGAGAGCGGCGGCGAGCCGAAGGGCGCACCGAAAGCGTAAGACGGGAAGATTGCGCCCCTCACCCGCTGCTCCGCAGCACCCTCTCCCCGCTTGCGGGGAGAGGGACAGGCGCGAAGCGCCAGGGTGAGGGGCGTCGGCTTCCCTACCCCGCTTCGTTGAAGACGCGCCGGATGCGCTTCGAGAAGTACTTTTCCGGCAGCCCGCCTTTCCACTTCCCGTACTGCTTCGCTTTCCTGAAGGCGCTCATGGCCTGCGCGCGGTACTTCTCGTCCGCTTCGAACGCATAGCGCGAGTACTGCGACGCGCCGAGGAACGCGTAGATCCAGCCGTTCTTCGGCATCTCCGTGGCCAGGCGCTCGAACGCGCTGGCGGCGTCGTCGAAGTCGCCGCGGAAGTAGCTCTCCAGCGCCAGGCGCACGCGGCGCGTGGTGTCGCCGAGCACCATCGTGCTCGCCGCGACG
>DATELQ010000122.1:0-37400 GCA_035276475.1 Thermoanaerobaculia bacterium
CCTCCGGCCGATCGGCACCATCGGCTTCTCCGGTCTCACCTTCGGCTGGACCATCGTCTGCGCCATCGTCGTCTTCCCGCCGGCGTTCATCGCCGGCGTGCAGTTCCCGCTATTGATCTCGATCCTCGGCGAGGGGCGCGAGGACGTCGGCCGTCACGTCGGCACGGCGTACTTGTGGAACACGGCGGGCGCGATCGCCGGCGCGATCTTCGGCGGCTTCGGCGCGCTGCCGCTCCTCACTGCGCCTGGCGCGTGGCGCGCCGTCGTCGTGCTCCTCGCCTTGCTGGCCGTCGTCACGTCGATGCGCGCGATCGTCGTCGCCGCGATCGCCGTCGCTCTCCTCTTCGCCACCGGCCCGACCGCGTTCTGGCGCCACTCGCCGATCGGCGCCGGCCGCGTGGAGACGATTCGCGGCGGCCGCAACGGCCTCATCGACTTCGAGCACCTGCGCCGCCGCACCACCATCTGGGAAGCGGAGGGCGTCGAGAGCAATGTCTCCATCGCCAACGCCGACGGCTTCGCCTTCATCGTCAACGGCAAGAGCGACGGCCACGCGCGCCTCGACGCCGGCACGCAGATCATGGGTGGCATCCTCCCGGCGCTGCTCCATCCGAATCCGCGCCGCGCCGCGGTTGTCGGCCTCGGCACCGGCTCGACTGCGGGCTGGCTCGGCGCCGTGCCGTCGATCGAGCACGTCGACGTCGTCGAGATCGAGCCGGCGATCGGGCACGTCGCCGAGGCGTGCACGCCGGTCAACCACGGCGTGCTGGCGAATCGCAAGGTGTCGATCGTCTACGGCGACGGCCGCGAATTCCTGCTCAGCCGCGGCGCCGGCTACGACATCATCTCCTCCGAGCCGTCGAACCCCTACCGCGCCGGCATCGCCAACCTCTTCACCACCGACTTCTACCGCGCCGCGCTGTCGCGCCTGAACCGCGGCGGGTTGTTCGTGCAGTTCCTGCAGGCCTACGAAGTCGACGCGCCGACGATCCGCACGATCTACGCGAGCCTCACCGCGGTCTTCGGCGAGGTCGAGACGTGGCAGAGCGGGAGCGGCGACCTGCTGCTCGTCGCCTCGGCCGCGCCAGTCGCGCATCGCTGGGACGACGTCGACGCCCGGCTGCGCCGCCAGCCGTGGCACAGCGGCGTGCGCGACGCCTGGGCCGTCGTCGACACCGCCGGCGTCTACGCGCGCTACGTCTGCGGCACGGCCACGGCGAAGCGCCTCGCCACCGGCGCGCGGCGGAACACGGACGATCGTCCTGTCGTCGAGTACGCGTTCGCGCGGACGCTCGGCTCCTTCGGCGCCTTCGACGTCGCCCAGCTCCGCGCCTTCGCCCGCGTCCGCGCCGACGACGTGCCGGCAGCGATCCGCACGACGCCCGCGGCGTCGGACATCGAGAGCGAGCGGCTGTCGATCGGCGTCGCGCACGACACCCGGGTCGACCTCCACGAAATGCTTCCGACCGAGTTGCGCATTCGAGGGATCGCGCAGCTCCGCTACATGGAAGGCGGCCTCGCCGACGCCTGGACGATCTGGCAGGGGCAGCGCATCCCGCCGCACACGCCGCTGGAGATGATGACGTTCGCCGAGCCGCTGGCCGAGCGCGGCGACGACGCGGCCGTGCCGTACATCGAGGCGCTGCGCCCGGACTTCCCCGTAGAGGCCGACGCGCTGCAGGCGCGCCTGCGCTGGCGTCAGGGGCGGCTGTCCGAGGGGATCTCCGCGCTCGCCCGCGCGCTCGAGCAATACCGCACGAGCCCGTGGGCCGTGCCGGTGATCATGCGCCGCACCTTGGGGCTCGCTGTCGACATCGCCCGCGACTCGCGCTTCCCGCAGATCGGGCGGCCGCTCTACAACGCGCTGCGGCAGCCGTTCGCGGTCGACATGCTGCAGGAACAGCGCAAGTCGGCGCTGCTCCTCGCCGCGGAAAAGCTGTACGAGGGGCGCTGCACGGAGGAGGTGCTCGACGGGATCCGCATGTACGAGCCGCACGTGCCGTGGCAGGCGCTCTATCTGAACCAGCGCGCGCGCTGCTACACGGAGGCGAACGACCCCCGCGCCGCCGAGGCGCGGCGCGACCTCGAGCAATTCCGCCGCAACGAGCCGAAATCGCTCGGGGACGCGCCGCTCGCTACCGGTCCGTCTCCAGCGAAGTGATCATCACGCGCGGGAAGCCTTTGAGCTTCAGGCCGCGCGAGAGCGACTCGTCGTACCAGATCGTCGGCGTTCCCTTGGTGTTGACCGTGCCGCCGACCAGCACCGCGCCGTAGTAGTCGGCGTTGCCGGTCGAATCGAAATTGCCCTCCATGTACAACACGCCGTCGCTCACCGGCGTCAGATCGACCAGGCCGCCGTCCTCGTCGTACGCGTTCGACGTGCACTGCGTTTGCGTCGACGACGCCGTACAGGTGATCGGCGTGCCGGTCCGCAAACTGTTGCCCGTCAGCTTCGGCTGGCGCATCGTCGTGACCGCCGTGGCCGGATCGAACCAGCCGAACGTGATGCCGCTCGCGGTGCCGGCATACCTGATGTTCAGATACGGCTCGTGCGGCTCGGAGCAGTTGCACGCCGGAAGGTCGACGTTGTTTCCGGGCTTGCAGCCGGGGCGATAGGGAAGCGGGAACCAGCCGGTATACGTCGACGTGGCCACGCCGGAAGAGGGATCGTGAACGGTGCGCGAGCCGACGCAGACGTCGAACGTGCCGTTCTGGGTGCCCGCGCCGGCGCCCGTTGCGCCGGTGTTGCTCCACGGGAGCTCCTGATGGTCCCACTGGCGGTTCGCGGCGCCTTCGACGATCGGCATCCCGGCGGCGTCGCGCTCGAAGTCGCCGGTCGCGGAGGTGAGGTCGACTTTGCGGTACCCGATGTCCAGGTACGGCTCGCCCGGCTGATTGAAGTGCCCGGTGATGCCGCCGAGACCCTGCGTGGCGAAGTTGGCGTTGAGATAGACGAAGCTGCTCATGTAGGCGGCCACGCTGCCGCCGTTGACAGTGACGTCGGGCGCGAGAATCCCGCCGCCGCCGTTCTGCGGGTTCAGGCGGTTCTGCGTCTCGAAGAAATAGAAGCCCGGATTTGAGGTCGCCGAGGCGACCCAATTGCGGAACGTCTTCGTGCTCTGGCCGTCGGTATACGTGTCGGCCGAGACCCACTGCAGATAGTGCACTTCGCCCTGGCCGTTGCCGGCGATGGCCGCCGCCTTCCAGTAGTCGTAATTGAAGATCGGAAAGACGACCTGTTTGTAATTCGGATACGAATTGAGGCTCTGGAACTGGAAGACGTGCGTCTTCGGGTCGGGCGATCCGGTCCAGGGGAAGAATGACCAGGGCTGCGGGTTGGACGTCGGCGGCGACGCGCCGGGCGTACCGACGGAGACGACGTTCTGCGCGGCGCGGGCCTGGAACCACGGGTCGTCCACGCTGACCGAGCCGCTGGCGACGTAATAGAGCCAGGGCGTGTTCGTCGCATTGGCGGCCCCGCCCATGCTGAGCGGCCATGCCGTCGTCCCGCGCTCTTGATAGGTGACTCCATTGAGCGAGACGGTTTGTCCCGCCGGAGTCGTCGGCCACGTCGGCTCCACGCCGCCGCTGTTGCCGGCCACCGTCACCATATATTCATGGAACTTGAGCAGCGGATTGGCGGTAATCGTGGCCGCCACCGGGCGGACGACGTCACCGGCGATATACGCCTTGTTCGTCTGCCATTCCACCGAAGAGTCGTAGCCGCGCTGGAACTGGATCGGCTCCCAGGCGTTGAACCACGGCATGGCCGTGTAATCCTTTTTGAGGTCGAGCGACTGCTGCGACGTGATCATGCCCCAGTGCACGTTGAAGCTGCCGTTCGTGGCCAGCGCGGTCGACGACTGCAGCGGTCCGGCCGGCTGCGGCGTCGGGAATTGGGAGATGACGATGCGGCACTCCGCGAGGGCGAGCGATTTGCGGTTGGCGGCGCCGGCGCTGAGCGGGCGGTCGAACTTCTCCGCGCGCACCATGATCGTGGCCACGCCGTAGCGCGTCCCGCCTTCGTACCAGTGCGGCGGATTCGGCGCCGTCAGCGAGGCGCCGACGATCGGCGGCGCGAAGATCTTGATCTGGGTGATCTCTCCGGCGGGGCGGGCGTCCACTCCTTCCACGCCGAGGAAGCGGTTGTTGAGATCGTCGATGAACGTCTGCCCTGCCGTCGTGCTGCGGTCGATGACGACGTCCGCCGTGTCTTCGGCGCCGAAGAACTTGTCCGGGTCTTTCGGCCCGAACGGCAGATCGCAGAGCTTCTGGGTGAGGTCCTCCTTGTAAAACGAGTTCACGCCGTAGATCGTGCGCTGGTTCTTGAGCGTGTTGTCGTTCGGCGGCAGGAGGTGGGCGGTGTCCATCTTCTGCGGATCCTGGAACCATTGCACGACGAGCTTCGCCCCCGACTCGGCGACGGCCACGGCCTCGGTGTGATTGCGCTCGTTGATGGAGATGCTGCTCTCCGTCTCGGAGATGGCCACGAAGGCGAGGCCCAGGAGCGACAGCCCCGTGATGACCATCAGCGCGGCCAGGAGCGCCGACCCGCGCTGCCGGAGCCGCCGGGCCGTCGATCGGAAAAGAGCGTTCACTCGTCGCATCGTCTGACCTTTTAATTGCACGTGTTCGGGTTGTTCGCCGACGGATTGGGAAGAATCCGGCATTTGAGGATGAGCGATCCCTGCGTCGGCTGGGTGAAGCGGACGCAGATTCTCTGGATGTCGCTCGGATCGATGTTTTGCGGGTTCCCCTGCGTCTTGGCCATGTTCAGCAACAGCGAGCGCGTGCCGTTCGCCGGAATGGTGACGTCGTTCGTCGTCAGGTTGCCCGGCTTGGGCGACAGCGTCAGAACGTAGGCGCTCGACGTGCCCGGGCCGGCGATGGTGTTGCTGCTCGGGAACTGCACGCTGTTCCAGGTGATGTGGTTCGGCGGGTTCCAGTCGAAGTCGATCTCCGACAGCGTCAGGTTCTCGCTCGTGTTGTTCTTCAGATCGAGCTTCAACTGATACGTCGTGCCGGTCTGCTGGAGGATCGAGCTGTCGACGTCGAACGACGTCAGATGGCACGCCGCCGGCGGCTGCTGCTGGATATAGCGGACGATCTGCTGCGTGCACGGCGGGCTGGTGCTGCTCCGGATCGTGAACGTGGCCGTGTACGTCCCCTGGGCCTGGTTGCTCCAGGAGAAGAGCACGCGGCTCGCCGGCGTGCCTGAGTTGTTCGAGACCTGATGGTCGATGATGTTGCCAAGCGAGTCGGCTACGTCGTAGTCGGTGTGCTGGAACGTCGTGCCGGACGGGGCCTGCACCTCCATCGTGTCGCCCGCATCCATGATCCAGGCCGTCTGCGGCGTCAGGCCATCGCCGAGCGTGGCGCCGGTCTGCACGACGACCGAGCCGCTGAACGTGCACGGCGGCGGGAAGACGATCGTCGCCGAGAAGTTGCCGCTCGGGCAGGGCGAGGTTTGGATGGCGCGCACGCGGTAGTGGTACTCGTACGTGACGTGCGTGATGGGGTCGTTCATCGGCTCGGAATCGGCGTAATTGACGATCGACCCCGGCGAGGTCAGCTGCCCGGTAATGGTGAAGGTCTGCGCCGTGCCCAGCTGAGAGCCGTTCAGGAACTGCGTCTTCTCGATCTCGTACGAGTCGATGCCGATCGGATTGCCGTTGACGTCCTGCGTCACCTTGACCCACTGCAGATTGATCGGATTGCAGACGTTCGTGACCGAATTGCAGACGCTGTTGGTCATGCCCGTCGGCGGCGCGGTGGGCGCCAGAGGCGCAACCTGGAGGCCGTTCGGCACGGCCGGCGTGCCCGGCGTGCCGGCGGCGCCCGGGAACGAGGCCGACGCGGAGCTGACGGCGGAGCTGGCGTTGCCGGACGTGTTGTAGGTGGCCTGAGCGACGCACCACTCCACCGTGGCGATGCGGTAGTAGTAGTTCGTGCCGCAGGAGCTGACGGCGGTGTCGTCCCAATAGAAGTTGCCGTAGCCGTCGGTCTGCGGCGCGTTCGTCCCCGAGGCATTCTCGTCGAGGACCATGTTCCCCGGCGCGGCGGCGAACGACCCGCTGGTGCCGCGGAAGATGCGGAAGCCTTTGATCTCGCGCAGATACGTCGCCGGCGTGGCCGTGACGGAGGACGGAGTGCACGACGGCGACCCCGACGTCGTCACCGGTGCGGTCCACGACACGCGGATCTTGCCCGTGACGGGCGGCACCGAGCCGCCGCCCGTGGCGCTGAGCGACGTGGGCGGATTCGGCTGCGTGGCGTTTCGCGCCGACGCAGACATCGGCGGCGAGTTTGTCGAGTGCATGGTGCCGCCGGCATTGACGGCGTCGACCTGGAAATAGAACGTCTGCGTCAGGTCCTGGTCCGTCAGATCGACGGCGTAGGTGTTGGTGACGCCGGCGTCGACGGCGTTGGAGAAGTTGCCGGTCGGACTCGTGTCCCACTTCACGATGTACGACGCGTTCGGGTTGTTCGTGTTCGGCGACCAGTTCACCTGCACGATGCCGCAATAGCCGAAGCAGACGCTCGTCACCGTCGGCTGCGGCGGCGGCTGCAGGAAGTTCTGCGCGAGGCCGGTCAGGCCGAGGTTGCGCGGCGCGATGAGCGTGTCGACGGCCAGACGGCGGTAATTCGGCGCGATGGTGTCGCTGGCGAACGTCGGCATGCCCGTGGCGCTGCTCGTCGAGGCGTACTGGCCGTTGACCGTCGACGTGTCGCCGAAGTTGACGTCCTTCTGCGAGTTCATCCCAACGACGCGCACGCGGATGGAGCGGATCTTCTTGCGCACCTGGCGCTCGGCGGCGTTCCACGAGCCCGCCGTGGCCGGATCGTATTGGCCGGCGCCGCCGACGTTGTTGAGGAAGTTCGTATTCGCCGCGTCTTTGAGCGGCTTCTGCCCCGACGCATCTTCGTAATAGAAGAAGTTCAGGCTGCGGATGTTGTCGGCCAGCGCCGTGCGCTGCACGTTGCCGGCGTTGTCGAGGGTGAAGCGGTAGAGGGTGTACGGAGGATGGGTGTTCGTCAGGTCGACGCCCGTGATCGTGACCTGGCTCTCGGCCGCGCCGCCCGGATACGCGTTGCGGGGCACGTGAACGTCCGCATAGAACGAGATGGACTGGGTGTTCGGGGCCGTGCCGGAGGGCGCGGTGTTGGAGACGAGGCCGTACGTGACGATCTCGGAGTTGCCGGTAGTGACGATGGGGAACTGGGCGCTCTCCAGGTTCGGCTCGCGGCCGTTGTCGACGTCGCCCGACTCCTTGGCGCTGTAGTCGTAGTTGCCGCGCACGGTGAGCGCCGTGTCGCCCGCGTACTCGATCTGCTCGTCGGGCTGTTCGTAAACGGCGCCGCCGTTCTCCTGCCAGGTGATCTGCGGCGTCGCGCCGGTCTCGACGATCGTCGATCCAGCGCCGGGCGTCCAGCCCGGCTCGGACGGGCCGCTCGTGCCGCCGTTCGTGGCGCGGTAGGTGTGCCCGTTCGGCGTAGTCGGCGTGACGATCGTGCCGGCGCTGTAGACGCGTCCCGAGGTCCAGGGCGCGGCGGACTGCCCCGGCAGCAGCGTGCCGCCGCGCTTGTAGTCGAAGCCGGCCATGCGCACGTCCGCGACCATGCGGTCGTAGGCCACGCGGACGTTTTGCTGCAGCTCCGCCGATTCGTTGCCGGTCTTGAAGACGCGATTGGCGCGGTCGTAGAGCAGGAGAATGCCCACGATGACGATGATCATGATGGCGCTGGCCACCATGACTTCGGTGAGCGTGAACCCCCGTTGACGTCTGCTGCGGACTGCGCTCATAGGGTCTCCCATTTCAGTAAGCTTTGACCGTGTCGAGGACGACCTCGCGCCGGTGCCCCGTCTCCGTCCACCGCACGAAGACGCGGACGCGCAAGAGCTGCGAGGTGCCGAACTGCTCGGGGCTGTTCGTCGGGTCCTGCGACGGGATCAGCACCACCGTGACCGAGGGGTTCGTGAGCTTGTTGGCCAGGAGGCCCGACCAGCGCGTCAGCATCCCCGTCGGATTCGTGCTGATGTCCGCCGGCGGCGAGGCGATGATGTTCGCGTCCGTCGAACGGATCTTCGCGTTCGTGAACGTCGGCGCCGCCTTCCCCGAGACCCTCGGCAGCGTCACCGCCGCGCCCGTGTCGGTGTCGAGAATGCCGAACGCGCCGTTATAGATCATCTTTTTGTTCAGCGGCGCCAGGTCCTCGAGCACCTGCGTCCCGATCGCCACCGCCTGCGAAGCCTGCTTGCCGGAGTAGATGTTCCGGCGGCCCATGACGAAGAGGGTGAAGATGGTGATGGCCACGATGCCGAAGACCGCCAGGGCGATGATGACCTCGACGAGGTTGTAGCCGGCTTGCGCGCGCGCGGTCCTTCTCATGTGTGGCTCCCCGTCGACTTCAGCTGCCCGGCCGGCGCCAATTCGATGGTGTAGCGGTCGTAGGCCATCTTTTTCCAGATTGCGCCGAGGACGACGCTCGCGGGCGAGCCCGAGAGCGCGACTGTGCCGTTCGGGCTGTAGACGATCTCCGGGTTGGGTCCGGTCAGCGGGATGTTCGGCGCCGAATCGATCCAGACGGACTTCGGAAGGCTCTTCTGACTGGCCGGCGCGCCGGGGATATTGAGGTTCGTCCACGTCGCGCCGTTGTCGTTCGAGGTGAAGAAGCGGTAGGTCTTGCTGGTGGTCTGATTGCCCGGCGGGTCGAGCTCGACGCGCACCAGGACGGTGTGGGTGATGGCGTACTGCCGCGCGTAGCGGAGATCGTTGACGAAGACGCGCAATGTCGACTTGAAGGTGTTGGAGTTCCTGAAGTTGATGAAGGCGGGGATGGAGATGAGGCTGAGCAAGCCGACGATCGCCACCACGACGAGCATTTCCGCGAGGCTGAATCCTCGGGTGGAACGCCTGAAGCCGCTTTGCATGGACGCACTCCTTACGCAGCGCTTATGCCACAGCTGAGTTTAAGGTCTAAGCTGCTGACAGTCAGCAGTTTACTCATTTTGATGCCGATTCGGCCGGACGCTTAGGCCCGTTCAATCGTTACGAATGGTAACGCTGCCGGCGTCTCCGCGGCGAAGGTGACGGTGGCGGTGGCGCCGCGCCCCGGCTCGCCGGTGAGCTCGAGCGTGGCGTTGTGAAGGAGGGCGATTTTGCGCGAGAGCGGAAGGCCCAGGCCGTAGCCGCCCGACTTCTGCGATTGGAAGGGGAGGAGGAGGCGCGGGACGTCGGCGGGCTCGATGCCGATGCCGTCGTCCTCGATGCGCACGAGCGGCCGCGGCGCATCGGCGATGGTGACGCGCACCGCTCCGCCGCCCTTGGCCACGACGGCGTCGACGGCGTTGCGCAGCAGGTTCTCGAACGCGCGGGCCAGGAGCGCCGCGTCGGCGTCGACGACGACGCTCTCGCCATCGCACTCGATGCGCACGGAGTCGGGCGCGCCGAGGCGGTCGGCGAGATCGCAGAGGAGCTCGCGGAGGTCGACTTTGCTCATCGACAAACGCATCGGGCTGGCGAAGGTGAGGAGGCTCGTCACCGCGGCCGAAAGCTCCGTCGCCTCGGTTTCCGCGCGCGCGACGGCGGCGAGCGCTTTCTCCGGCAGCGGCTCCTGCCGCACGAGCCGCAGGTACCCGAGGATCGTGGCGAGGGAGTTGCGGAACTCGTGGGCGATGCCGGTGGAGATCTCGCCCAAGTCCGCGAGGGTCTGCAGCTCGCGGACGCGCGTCTCGAGGTTGCGAATCGGCGTCAGGTCGGTGAAGAGCGCCAGGACGCCGAGAAGCTGGAGCGATTCGCCGAGGAGCGGGACGGTGGTGAGGCCGATGATCTCGCCGCCGAGCGCGATCTCGACGCGGCGCAGGCCGACGCCCTGCTCGACGGCGCTGCGCAGCGCATCGGCGAAGGCGTTGTCGCCGAAGGCCGCGGCGATCGGCTCCCCGGCGACGTTGTCGCGCACGCGCAGGATCTCCCGCCCCGCGGCGTTGATCTCGACGACGCGCCCCTGCGGGTCGATGGCCAGGAAGCCGGAGCTCAGGCTCCGCGTGAGGGCGCCGGTGACGCGCTCGAGGTCGTCGGCGCGCTCCTTCTGCGCGTCGTGCATGCGCTGGAGCTCGACCTCCTGCTCGCGCAGCGTGGCGATCGACTTGCGGAACGTGTCGATGAGGTACTGCTGCTCGTCGTGCTCGGGGTCGCGCGCCTCCAGCTCCTTGGCCGTGTCGAGCATGTGCTCGATCGGCGCGGTGATGCGCGGCAGGTAGAAGAAGAGGAGGACGGTGCCGATGACGATGGCCACGACGCAGATGACCGCCGAGGCGATGAAGGTGGTGGTCATGGTCCGAAGCGGCGCGGCGTCGAAGACGAAGGTGAAGGTGGCGCCCTGGAAGGGGCGGACGATGGTGTCGACGCCCGGCTGCGACGGCGGGACGCCGACGCGGATGACCTGGTTGCCCTTCACGACGGTGACGCCGGCGACGTCGTAGCGCGTGGCCAGAATCGTCAGCCGCGCCTCGAGCGAGCCGCTGTCCGCGAGGAGGTTGGAGCGCTCGACGTCGTCCAAGGTCATGCGCACGACGTTGGCGCGGTTCTGCGCCGCCGCGTCGCGCGCATGCTCGAGGAATCCCTGCAAGAGAAGAAGGAGGATGAGGATGAGCGCCGAGAGGAACCCGACGAGCGAGCCGAAGAAGAGCCGGACGTCACGCCGGAATCCGATGCGGGTCGGTTTGCCGGAGGCGAAAGGCACGGGGGAAGTGTAGCTGGGTGGCTCCCTGCGCCCTCAATGAGGTTTCACGAGATTCGAATAGTGGTTGGAGACCAGGCGCCATCGGCCTCCCTGTTTGATCCACACTCGCGTGAAGCGATTCTCCTCGGGGACGGTTTTCTCGGCGTCCCGGCCCTTCATCGTCGAGAGGCCCGTCTCCACAGCGGCGTTGCCGTACACGCGGATCCGAACGTCGGCCGTCGTGATCGACTGGAACTTCAGGCTCCCCGATTGGAAATCGGCGAGGACTTCTTTTTTCGTTCTCACGGTCCCGCTCGGGCCGATCCCGATGAAGTCATCGGCGTAGATCCGGTCGAGCTCCGCCGCGTCCGCATGGACCTGCGCGTGTATGCGCTCCCGATCCAATTTCCTGATCTCCTCGACGACGCTTTGGCTTTGGCCGGCGGCGAGAAGGAGGAGGCTTCCCACGATGAGACTTCGTTTCATGGACACATTCTATCGGCCAGCGCGTGCGCTCTCCTCGTGGCGGCGGTCGTCGGCTCGGGCATCATGGGCGAACGCCTTGCCGGCGGAAACGCCGCCATCGCGCTGCTCGCGAACAGCATCGCCACGGGCGCGATGCTGGTGACGTTGATCTTCACCTTCGGGCCGGTCTCCGGCGCCCACTTCAATCCGGCCGTGTCGCTCGCCGCCGCGCTGGAAGGAGGCTTCCCTTGGCGCCGCGTCCCCGGCTACATCGCGGCGCAGCTCGCCGGCGCGGTCGCCGGCGTCATCGCTGCGCATGCGATGTTCGAGCACCCGCTGCTCGTGCTGTCGCATCACGCCCGAGCCGGCGCCGCTCAGCTCTTCAGCGAGTTCGTGGCGACGTTCGGGCTTCTGGTCGTCATCCACGGCGCCGGCAAACGCGCGGCCGTCGTTCCGCTCACGGTGGCGGCGTACATCACCGCGGCGTACTGGTTCACGTCGAGCACGAGCTTCGCGAACCCGGCCGTGACGATCGCGCGCGGCCTCACCGACACGTTCTCGGGCATCGAGCCGGGCGGCATCCCCGGCTTCATCGCCGCCCAGCTCGCCGGCGCGCTCGTGGCGACGCTCCTGTTCCGCTGGATCGGCTCGAGGATCGCCGCCGAATGAAGAAACGCGTTCTCTTCCTCTGCACGCACGCCCTCAGGCCGTCTTCGCCGCGCTGCAGCCGCAGCCGGACGAGCCGCTCGCCTTCGCTTCCGCGTCTTTGACGCAGCAGGCATCGGCGGCTTTCGGTGCCGGACCTCCGCAGCACGCCGCCGCGCCGGCAACCTCGGGAAGGTTGTCCGCGAGCACGACGAACGCCTCCCACTCGTTGCCGTCCGGGTCGTGCACCCACGTCTTGTCCTGCGTCGCGTAGCAGCAGTCGGTCTTCATCTCGTCGCGCGTCACCAGGCCGGCCTCCGCCCACCGCGAGCGGAGCGCCAACACGTCGTCGGTCGAGGAAACCTGCAGGCCGAGATGCGAAAGCGCCCCGGCGCCGTCGAGATCCGGCACCTCGTTGAGAGCCAGGTTCAGCGGCGGATTCGCCACGTCGAACTTCGCGTAACCGGTGCGAACCTTCGCCGGCTCGATGCCGAGCATGCTGCGGTAGAAGCCGATGCTGCGCTCGACGTTGCGGACGTTGATGGAAACGTGGGCCTTGAGAACTCGAACCTCGGATGGCATGATGATCTCCTCATATTCGTTATATCGAATGTGAGCGGCAATGTAGGGCCGGATGCCACATCTGTCAAGGCGAATATGACGAATTCTCGCGTGACCAAGCCGAAAACGAGCGGCGAAGCGCTGGAAGCGCTGTTTCAGGCGCTCGGCGACCGCACCCGGCTGCGCCTCTTGAACCTCATGGCCGGCGGAGAAGTGTGCGTCTGCTTCTTCATCGAAGTGCTGGAAGAGCCGCAGCCGAAGATCTCGCGCCACCTCGCCTATTTGCGGAGCGCCGGACTCGTGGCCGCGCGCCGCGAGGCCAAGTGGGCGCACTACTCGATCACGCCGCCCGAACAGCCGGCGGCGCGTGCGGCGTTCGACGCCGTCATCGCCGCGCTGAAAGACGACCGGGAGATGCAGCGCGACCGCGCGGCCCTGGCGCGAGTCTGCTGCTCTCCCCGCGCGCCGGAGTTGCTGCGCCGCGCGCCGCGGCCGGCGATCGTGAATTCATCGGCGGCGGCGCGATAGGTGCATCGAAGATCACGGGCTAAGGTCTTGTCAATGCAGGCTTTCGATGAAGCGCGCCGTCTGGCATCGGAAGCAAACGCGCTGACAATCTCAGCAAACTCACTGGCGATTTCACTTAACTCGCTTAGTTTGCCAAGAATATTCTTCAGAAACTAAGCAAGTTAAGTGAGATTCTCAGAAAGTTAAGTGAGATTGTCAGAAAGTTAAGTGAGATTGCCAGAAAGCTAAGTGAGATTGTCAGCGAGTTAAGTGAGATTGTCGGCGAGTTTAGTGAGATTGTCGGCGAGTTTAGTGAGATTGCCGGCGAGTTTTGTCAAATCGCCAGTGAGTTTGCATACGTTGTCAGCAATTCTTCTTCCGTTGGAAGCACCTTTTCAACCATTGGAAGCGAACTCGCTTCGGTTGCCATCGATCTCCCTGGCATCGTCTGCACGTGGCTAGGGATGGCGCTGTTCGCGCTCCAGGCTATCCAGACACTTCATCGCGTCATCTTGGTGCTGCGCGCTGAAAAAACTTTGCGAAACCGCACAAATGACACCCATGTGCGTCTTGATTGCGCTCGGCGCGCGCTACGCTGTGTCTCCATGATGAAAGTTGATCCCACAGTCGCAATTGCGATACGGATCGCGCGCACGGCAGCCGGTCTGTCGCAAGCCCAGCTCGCCCGCGCCTGCGGTGTCACTGTGCGTCACATCTTCGCCATCGAGCACGGATCGAACTTTACTGTCGAGCTGCTGCTCCGGATTGCGCGCGAGCTACCGGCGCTTCGTCTGCCGGGTGTTGCCGCTGCGCTCTTGAGCGCCTTGGCTTATCGGTGGCCGGCCGGTTCCGAGCCGCGGCCGAAACTTCGCCGTGTTTACTAACCGCTGTCCGTATTCTCACTGAAAAGAGACTTATTGACTTGCGTCTATGCGTGTGTCACCGTGCCGCGCGCTTTCAGCCCGCATATCCTATAAGAGAGGTCGAACGAGTGAGGAATCTCATCATCACATCCCTCGCTTTGGCGTCGTTCGTAACGGCAAGTGCTTCGGCCCAGACCGATCCGCACGTTCCGACATGTAACGTGAACGTGAGCCGAACGAGCGGAACGACGTGGCACTTCGACGGGGTCTGCTCAGGAACGGACGTCGCCATCGGGCCTTTGTCCGTCTCCGTTTTTCTCACTGTGCCGGGAACTACGGGCGTCATCGCGTCAGGCACGAGTACGGCCATTGCGCAGAGCGGGACGGGTGAGCCATCCCCGATCACTCTCAGCGGAGGCGGTGACGTCGTTCTCAATATCTTCTGCATTCCACCAGGGCAGTACACGGCGCAGATCAGCTGGGGTGTCGAGTATTCCACTTGCATGGACGGCGTCTGCGGCGGAGACCCATCACGCATCTATCGATCCGCCGTCTCTGGCGGGCTGGGCGCCTTTGCGATGCCGCTCGCTGCGGCCGACGTGGGGGCGACACTGCAAGCGTCGGTCGATCCGAACGTGCACGACGGATTTTCGCCGAACGTGTCGCTGGCCTACTCGTTCGGCACGTATACGGCGAGCAATTTCATTCAGGTTTTCAGCGGATCGACACAAGCGCGTCAGTTGACTTTTCTGTCCGGCGCCGGCACCTGGAACTTGAACCTAGGTCCGGGCTCATACACTGCTCGCGCCGTTGTTTGTGGCGTGATGCCGGCCGCGGTTGCAACGTTCACGGTTGCGCCGCCGCAAACTCAAAACGGCGCGGTGCCTCATTTTGATTTTCCGGAGGTACCCGGCGGAGGCGGCGGCGCATGTACGACACCGCCTTGCAACGACCGGATTCTGGCGTCGATCGCGCCGTGGGACCATTACGAATCGCAATATCAAGAGGCATCGCCGGTGTCAGGCACCGTCCGCTTCAAAGTGCGCGGAACGCTGCTCGATTTCGTGACGCATCAACCGAAGAGGGGAACAGTTTACCTGCGCTTGGAGGATCCCGACGACACTGCGCAGTACGTCGTCGCGAACGGCGACGCACATTCACCAAATGATGGCGCTTGCGCTACGTTCGTCGGCGCAACGCCAGGCGTCGCCTGCCAGGCGGCGTTTGCCGTACAGGCGGACGCGAGCGGCAGGTTCGAGGCGACGGTGACGGCGTCGATCCCCGTCGCGGTCCCGGCCGGCGCACCGGCGACCGCCGCCGCGGGAAACAACTACCAGATCACAGCGTCCGCCGATCCCGCGTTCCCGTGCAACGGCACAAATCCTTGCGCCAAATCCGGAATCTTTACGCTTTGGAAGCGCGTCTACGTCGAGGAAGAGCACATGTTCCGGAAGGGGACCTTTCTTAGAGGTGAGGCGGCGGCCGGCGGAATGCTGATTCCGGTTGATGACCCGGTACCGTTTCAAGGCCTGTCTCCAGGCGCAACCCTCGAGCTGGTGCACGGCGGCACGTCCTTCTATTTCGACTTCGTCACATTCCGGTCGCTCCAGCAGAACACGGATGGCACGTGGTCGGTACTAACTAGAGATCCTATCCCTCGTGATTATGGGTCGCCGTCGAGCGGCCAACCGGCCGCGCCTGTCTTGAGCGTCCTTCGCGACGCCGTCGGCGTCGTCGCGGACGGCACCTATCGACCGAATACAGATTACACGGCACCGTTGTACGAGACGATGTTCGTCGAGCTGAAGCCGATTTCGCCGATCGTGGAAGAGGTACCATTCATACGCGAGATGTCAACCACGGAAGCCGTTTACTATGCAAGCCAGTGGTTCGAACATGGCGTGCTCCCCGCCAGCGGTGTCATCAAGACCGCTGAGCCGAATGTCCTTCATCGCATTGGCGCTGCGCAGATGCCCTTGGCGCGGGGCGCCAACGGGTGTTACGGGCCGCAACTCGGCGTGACCGCCGTCACTGGCGGAACAAACTACAGCCTCATTCTCGAACAACGGATCGCCGACTTGGTCCTTGCTCCTGCGTTCGATGCGGTATGCCATGTGTCTGTGGGGACGGAGTACCTTGGCGCGCCTCCGTCAAGGGTCAGTGGGGAGGCGACGGCGCACGAGACGACGCATTTTTGGATTCATAGAGCTCGCACGACGTCCATGGACGCTCAAGGTCATTGCGTCGCCCAACGCTTTCAACACGATGGCCTGCAGTGTCTGATGCACACGCCCTACGCCGGCTCAGGCTTGTACGACGGGCAGGTTTTCTTGCATTACGACTCACACGGCGGCGATAGCGAATATATGTGGGTCCGACGCGAAGCCGACCCGGTTCCACAGCAGTGATCGAGGAAAGGCGACATATGTCATTCAAGAGGCTCTGTGCCGTGTTTGTTCTCATCACTGGCCTGATGCTGTATCTAGCGCCGGCATCAGCGGCGAATCAGCCAGTGACGGCCACGTTGGAGCTCGTCCCCGCTACTACGCTTCCGGGAACGCCCGTGGCATTTATGGTAGCGGCTTACAATCCCAACGACAGCGTTCACACACTATGGGATTTCGCGCGCCTGACTGTCACCACACCAACGTCAACGTTTGACGCGAACGGATTATTGAATGGCCGGTCATTCATCGCGATTCCACCGGAACAGATGGACCGCTGCAGCGGAGTGGCATGTCTCCAGTTGCCGGCACACGGTCAGCGGCAATTGTACATCGATATAGGTCCTACACTCGCCGGTAATGAGTTTTTCGCCGACCACCGTCTGTCGGAGCCGGGCGTATATACACTCCAGCTCGCATTAGAGGAGACCGCCGGCGACGGCAAGCCGATCGAGATTCGGACGAATCTCGTAACTTTGACGATACAGCAGCCGAGGGGCGTGGATCTTGCGGTTTGGCAGTTCCTTCAGCAAGCCTCGGGCGGAAAAGGGTGGGGGACAACTGAGTGGATATTGGGCGGCAACAACGTCGCTAATGAAATTCGTGCGAAATATGCATCGTCGTCCTACTTACCTTGGGTAGCAGCGATGGGAAACGTCACTACGCCTGGATCGACGCTTGCGCAGCTCGACGCCGCGCTGGCAACCGGGCCGCCGCCGAGCCTGCGCGATGATCTCTTGTTGGTGAAGGGATCATTTGCGGCTCAATCAAGCGGGCATTCGTTGGAAACCGATCGCGATATTGATAAGGCGCTCGTCTTCGCCGACGTTGCACGCTCGGCGTTTAGCCTGCTGCGGGACCTGGCTATTTCCGATGTGATGCGGAGGCGTGCTGCCGATGCGCTGACGCATCTCTATAGTCGGCGCACTGCCGAGGAAATGTTGCGACAACTATCAGCGATTGACCCGCCGGCGCCGTTAAAACTCATTCCACGGGTTGAATGCGTCACGCCTGGCCAGGGCAACACGTTTACCGCTCGATTCGGGTACACCAACCCGAATCAGGTCTTGAAAGTCATACCACTCGGCGCAGAGAACCAGATCACGCCGGCGCCGCGCGGAGACGCGCAGCCGCGCGTCTTTCGGCCCGGCGATCATGCCAATGTTTTCGAAGCGAACAGCCCCGGCGGCGTGCTGACGTGGCATCTCGATAAAAATGTTGCAACCGCGACGGCGGATTTCGGAGCGCGGTGCGTCGAGCCAGCGCTGGCCGCTCAGCAACCTAGTCAGCATTGATGCACACTACGCGCGTCGTACCAGCGTATCAGCGCATCAGTGCCCTGCTGCTCTTCGCCGCGGCGTCTGAAATTCGAACGCGCCGAGGTCGACGACGGGTGAGGCGCCGAGGCCTCGGTCAGGCGTATGGGGGTCGTCGGCGAAACGCGGTCCGCCGGCGAGATCGATCCTGACCCCCGGCTCGAGCGCGCCGTTGTTGCCGGCATCGATGCATGGCGAGCCGTTCGTTAGGCGGTAATCGCGCGCTTGCGGCGCCGCGAACCCCGGCGGCGCGTCGAAGTTCCCGCGGCCTGGAAATCCCGATTGAACGTCGTTGTATTCGACCGCCGGAGTACCGCCCAGCGACCCGCTCTCCGTCACGAGCTGATTGCCGCCGTTGCCGTAGAGGATCGAGTTGGTCACGCTGATCTGCTCGGAACCGAGGTCCCCGACGCTGTTCGGAAATCCCTGCCGCAGATGCAATCCGCTCGTCCCGTTGTCCGCGATGGTGGTGTTGACGAAGCGCACCGTCCCACCCGCGCACGACGACGCGTGCGCGCCGCCGCCGCGGACCGCGTTGTTGGCCGCGAACAGGCAGCCGAGAACCGTGATGCCGCCGCCGTTGACTGCTCGCAAGTCCGCGCCGCCGCCGTAGTACAGGCCGTTGCCATTCGGCCGCAGGCCGTCTGTGTAGCAGCCGTCGGCGTAGATGCCGGTATCCGGCCGTGAGACGGCTTCGTTGCCGGTGAAGCGAGAACGTTCCACCCGAATGCGCGCGCCGGAGCCCTGCGCCCCGGCGAACAGACCGCCGCCGAACGCGGCGTGGTTGTTCCGAAACGTCGATTCGACCACCTCTGCCGTGGCTGTGCCGGTAACGGAGACGAAAGCTCCGGCACCGAATGAAGCGTCGCTGCTGTCGAACGTAGAGGCCGCGATCGACAGCCACGACGAATTGGACATGTACGCGTAGATGCCTCCGCCGTGCGAGGCGACGTTGCCGGTGAACGTCGCCCCCCAGACGAATGCGGTGGCGCGGTCAAAGCCCTCCAGCTCGACCCCCGAACCGGCCGCTCCCTTGTTGCGATCGAACGTGCTGTCGGCGATCGTCACCGACGCGGAGGCGCCGATGAAGGCCTTGATGGCGCCGCCGTTGGGCCCGTTCGTGTTGAAGGTCGAGTGCTCGATCGTGGCGGCACGCGAGACCAGCGTGTTGTAGAAGACCGCGCCGCCAAACGAGGCGTCGTTGTGATCGAACCGGCTGTCCCTGATCGTAAGATCGGAGCGGCACGCGAAGATCGCGCCGCCGGCCACGATCGTCGTAACGTCATCGGAGGCGTTGTCTTTGAAGATGCAGTCGACGACGGAGAGCCCGCCGTTGAGAAGAAGGATCGCGCCGCCGAGGTGCTCGTTCCGAATACCGCAGGCGGTCGTGAGCGTGCCGTGTCCGTTCTGAAACGTGAAGCCGCGAATCGTCGTCGCGAGCGTCTCGCCGTGAGTGGCGGTCACGATCGCGCGGCCGAGATTCCCGCCGTCGAGGATGGTGACGGCCGGGCCGTCGCTGCTCCGAACGACGATCTGCTTGCCCTTGACGTCGAGAAGCTCGTGATACGTGCCGGCCGCAACGACGATCTCGTCGCCGCCGGCCGACGCGTCGATCGCGTCCTGGATCGTCCGATAATCGGCCGGGACGCGGAGCTCGTTGCCGTAGGCGAACGTGGCCACGAGCGCCACCAGAAGCAGCGATCGCCGGAGCATGGGGAGATGGTACTGCAAAGCCATGCACATGCGCGGGGCCGGCTGTGAACCTCGATACGCGAGAAGTCGTGGCCCGATTCTCAGCGTACCTCTAACGGCAGCGCCAAGGGCTCGATGGGAATCGCGATCTCGACGCCTTGGCTCTCGCCGGCGCCGCCGCCCGGCGCAAACTTGCCGATGTCGTCAAACGCGATGACGTACGGCATTGGCGACTCGTACATGCGCAGATAGAGCTTCTTGTTGATCAAATCCTTGACCACGATGATCTGGGCGGTGTCGTACAAGGGCTTGGCGCCCGGCTTGTCAGGTTTCTCGGCCGCGGCCCCTTTGACGATGTCCACGGCATTGAGCAGATGAAACCCCTGGTTGACGGCTTCGCTCTCGGTCCTCGGCGCCACGGCGAAGTGTTTCAGGTAGGCCGTCCGCACGAAGCGTGAAGCGGGGCGGAAATCGCCCGGAATCCCGGCCAGGCCATCGCCGACGCCCGGAATGCCGGTCGAGCGATATCCGGGCGGCTTGCTGCGGGGTTCGGGAGAGAGGCTGCCCGGCGGCGCGTACGTCAGCCCTCCGAACTCGACCGGTTCGTGAGTACTGTAGGGCGAAAGGTGAGCGTACAGTCCCAGGTTGGTCATGTGCCACGAGAAGACCGGCAGATTCGTGAGCACGCCGACCGGATTCTCGGTGACCTTCGCCTTGCCCTCGACGAACTCGATCACCAGGCTCTTGCCGTTGGCGTCGTGTACGGCGAAATGCGTGTGGACGTGGAACTCGACGAAGGCAATGCCGTCAGGGCCTTCATAGCCTTCGGCGTCCGCGACGAACCGCACCTTGTCCGTGTCGAAGGCGCCCTGCACTTCCTTGCAGGTGGCGTAATTGCTCAGAAGCCAATCCACCAGGAACCCGACGAAGACATTGTGCGTGCCGGGATCGTCGGACTTGGGCTGATAGACCGAACCGGGGGCGTTCAGGCTGCCCACCGATAGACCCGCGCTGTTCATGCCGTCGAACACCGAAGTCGAGACCGGAGTCCAGGGCTCGTGGGGCATGGTCATGATGATGCCCATGTAGTCGTATTTCGACTTGCACAAATCGACCAGAATCGGGTTGGCCAGCCCCGAGCCTTTCCTCGGCTGCGTGACCTGCACCATCGCTCCTTTCCTGCGCACCATGAGCCGGTATCCCAGCTCGGTATCAAACTCCTGGCTGCGCGCATTCACCACGAGGTCTCTCCCCTCCGCAGTCTCCGACACGATCAACAGATCTGTGCACATGGCGCTCCCCCTCGATTGTTGTGGATGGACCGCCTTAGGAGTGTATGCGCCGCGAAAATCCCTACCCACCCGTAACTTATCGGCTCAGCAACAGGAAGTACCACTCCGACAGCGTCACCCCGAAAAAGAGCACCACCAGCGTCGCCAATCCGAGAAACACGCCGAACGGCAGCGGCAGCTGCATCCCGCGCTCGCTGCGCAAGGCGATCGGGACGCCGATGATCGTCCCGCACACGGCCGCGAGGAGCAGCACGCCCGGGACCGCGCGCCACCCGAGGCCTGCGCCGATCATCGCAAGCATCTTGATGTCGCCCTGGCCCATCCCTTCGACGCGGCGGACGAGCCAGTACGCGGCGATCACGGCCACGATGATTCCGGCGCCCGCGAGCGCGCCGATGAGCGCGTCGACGATCGATGCGCTCACGGTGATGGCCGGGTAGATGTTGCCGAGACCGAACGCGCCGATGGCGATGCCGACCGCGATCCCGGGGAGGTCGACGACGTCGGGGAGGATCTGGATCTCCGCGTCGATGTAGATCAGGACGACGATCATCGACACGAATGCGGCGATGAGGAGAAACCCGGGCGTCGGCCCGGTGTGCAGGAAGATGGCGAGGTAGAAGAGCGCGTTCGCGAGCTCCACGAGCGGGTAGCGCGGCGAGATCGGGGCGCGGCAGTCGCGGCAGCGGCCGCGCAGCCAGAGGTAGCTCGCGATCGGGACGTTGTCGAACCAGCGGATGCGCGCGCGGCAGTCGGGGCAGTGGCTTGGAGGGAAGACGATCGACTCTTCGATGGGGTAGCGGTGGATGACGACGTTGAGGAAGCTGCCGACGATCGCCCCCATGGCGAAGGCGAAGACGCTCAGCAGGTTGAAGGTGGCGTCATATGCAATAGCCGGCACGCGCGGCAACGTTACCACCCGCGCCTACCTTGATGGAGGCGAATGGGGTCTGGTGGCCTCCGCGGTCTTCAAAACCGTTGTTTCGGCGCGGAAGCGTCGAAGGGTTGGTTCGATTCCGACGCGCCTCCGCCAGGCGGCACGGCCGCCTGCGTTTGTTGGCAAAGCCTTCTTCGGGATTGCTGCTCGTCGCGCACTACTTGGCAGGCGGTTCGGTCAGGAACCCGATCTTCATCGCCCCGCCTTCGCGCGCCGCGTCCATCGCCACCACGGACTTGTCGAACGCCTGCGTATCCTCGGAGTTGATGAAGACCACCTTGTCGGCCGTGGCGCGGCCGCGCATCTGCGCGCCGATCAGGTTCGCCAGCTCCTGCGGCGTATTCACCTTCTGCGTATTCAGGTACAGCCCGTCCGCCTTGATCGTGATGACCAGCTGGTTCTGCTCTGACGGCGGCGGCGCTCCCGTCACCTCCACCTTCGGCGGCACTTCGACGTCGAGGCCCATCTGCAGGATCGGCGTCGCCACCATGAAGATGATCAGCAGCACCAGTACCACGTCGACGAGCGGAGTGATGTTGATCTCGCTGCGGACCCCGGTGCCGCCGCCGCCACCCATCGCCATCGCTAACCTCTTCCTTTGGCGATCTGCTCGCCGGCCTGCTGGTTCTGCGTGAGGATCGACACGCCGGTGAAGTTCGCGTCGTTCGCCGCCTTCATCACAAAGCGCACGCGGCCGAAGTTGATCCGCTTATCGGCCTTGAGCATCACGTTGCGCGACGGATCCTTGTCGTGCTCCGCCTTGAGGTAGCGCGGCACATCGCGGTCGGGAATCCAGTCCTGGCCGACGAAGACCGTGCCATCGAGCTTGATCGAGATCACCAGGTCGCCTTCCTTCCCGGGCTTCTTCGCCGCGTGCGGCCCGTCGGGGAGGAGCACGTCGACGCCCGACTGCAGCATCGGCGTGACGACCATGAAGATGATGAGCAGCACCAGGCAGACGTCGACGAGCGGCGTGACGTTGATGTCGCCTTTGACTTCGTCGGGGCTGCCGCCGCCGGCTCCGAATGCCATCGCGATCCTCCGCTACATCCGCGCGGCCTGGACGCGGGCGCGCGCTTCGTTCTTGATGAAGTAGTCGATGAGCTGCGACGCCGAGTTCGACATCTCCACCTGGAACCGGTCGACCTTGTTCAGGAAGTAGTTGTAGAGCCACACGGCCGGGATGGCCACGAAGAGGCCGAACGCCGTGGTGACGAGCGCCTCGGCGATGCCGGCCGACACGGCGCCGAGACCGCCGGAGCCGGTGAGGGCCATGCCCTGGAACGCGTGGATGATGCCGGCGACCGTGCCGAAGAGGCCGACGAACGGCGCGGTCGTGGAGATCGTGGCCAGGTTGCCGAGGCCTTTCTTCATCTCCGCCGTCGTCATCAGCGTCTCGCGGTCGATGGCGCGCTTGCCCGACTCCACGACGTCGAAGTCCTCGGGGAGTTGTTCGTGCGTCTGGTAGTCGAACTCCGTCAGACCGGCGCGCAGAACTCGTGCGAGGTGACTGTGGCGGTAGCGCTTGTCGCCGGCGAGGCGGATGGCTTCGGCGAGCTTGTGCTGTCCGAGGAGCGGCGTCACGCCCTTCGCCACTTCCAGCGACTCGCGCTTCGCTTTCTGAAAGCGCCACAGCCGCTCGATGGCGATGGTGAGCGACCAGATGGACATGAGCGCGAGCACGATGACCACGCCCTTCGCCACCCAATTCATCGAGTGCCACATCCCGATCAGGCTGAAGCTCGTTTCCATTCCTTGCATTGCAAGCTCTCCTCTTTATTGCACACGGAACACAACCGTGAGATTGAAGATGACCGGGACGGGTTGGCCGTTGAGGGTGCCGGGCTTGAACTTCCAGCGTTTGACGGCGTCGAGCGCGGCCTGATCGAGGCCCATCGGCAACCCTTTCAGGATGCGCACATCGGTCACGTTGCCGTCTTTGTCGATGATCGCCTCGATGATGACCACGCCTTCGATGCGCGCCTTGCGCGCGATCTCCGTGTACTGCGGCTCGACGCGCTTCGTCGCCACCGGCGCAATCACGTCGCCGCCGACGCGCATCGGCTTATCGCCCGTGCCGCCGACCTGCCCGCCGAGCTGGCCGCCCAACTGTCCGCCGACGACGCCGCCGACCACGCCTCCCACGACGCCGCCCACGACGCCGCCAACCTGCCCGCCCACCACGCCGCCCTCCTGGCCGGCCGTGTCGGTGCTCTCGGTCGAGACCTGCGGCACTTCGTGCGGGATCTCGGTCGGCTGGTGGAACTGCGGCACTTCGCGCGGCGTCTGCTGTTGCACGTGCGGTGTTGACGCGTGCGTCGCCGCCGGAGGCGGCGGCGGGGGTGGGGGAGGCGGCGGCGGAGCCGACGTGACGAACGCGCGGATCGGCTTCTCGACGACCTGCGGGTTCTGTTTGACGTAGTAGCCGGCGGCAACCACGGCGCCGATGATGCCGATGTGAAGCACACCGGAGATCAGTGCGGTGAC
Organism: Thermoanaerobaculia bacterium; assembly: GCA_035276475.1. Lineage (GTDB taxonomy): Bacteria > Acidobacteriota > Thermoanaerobaculia > Gp7-AA8 > Gp7-AA8 > DATDFB01. Next base: position 23,932 of record DATELQ010000122.1, read on the forward strand.
CCAGCCGCCCTTTTTCTTGTCTTTGCCTGCTGACTCAATCAGTACGTCGTCAAACATGGCGTGCTCATGTTCTGTTCAGAGTTGATGCCAATCCTCGCGCCGAGGCGTCGAACACTAACACACTCGGCTCCGGTGGGATGGCGCGTTTCCGGGATTTCGCGACTCCGTGACCCGCGCTTCACCGCGCCGCTGCCGCGAGCAGCAGCTTCCCCGTCGTCCTTCGCCCCTCCAGATCGCGATGCGCCTGCGCTGCGTCGGCCAGCGCGTATTCGTGATGGATCCGCACCTTCAGCTTCCCGTCGCGCACCATCGCAAAGAGGTCGCCGGCGCGCTGCTCGAGCTCTTCGCGCTTGGCGATGTAGTGGCCGAGGGTGGGGCGGGTGAGGTAGAGCGAGCCCTTTTGCGAGAGCTTGATCGGGTCGAACGGCGGGACGGCGCCGCTCGACGCGCCGAAGAGCGCGACGAGCCCTCGGGGGCGGAGCAGATTGAGATCGGCGTCGAACGTCGACTTGCCGACGCCGTCGTAGATCACGTCGACGCCACCTGGCGCGAGGCGCTTCGCCTCGGACTCGAAGTCCGATTCGGTGTAGACGATCATCTCGTCCGCGCCGGCGTCGCGCGCGAGCTGCGCTTTCTCCTGCGAGCCGGCCGTGCCGATGACGCGCGCGCCGATCGCCTTCGCCAACTGCACGAGCAGCAGCCCCACGCCGCCCGCCGCCGCGTGCACGATGGCCGTCTCGCCCGCGCGCAGCGGCCAGGTGCTGTGCGTGAGGTAGTGCGCGGTCATGCCCTGCAGCATGAGCGCCGCGGCGGTCTCGAGCTCGATCCCCTCGGGGACGATGACGAGCCGCTCCGCCGGCACGGCCGCGTACTCGGCGTAGCTTCCCTGCACGCTGGCGTAGGCGACGCGGTCGCCGATCTTGACGTTGCGCACCTCCGCGCCGGCCGCAGTGACGACGCCCGCGCCTTCCTGCCCGAGGGTGACGGGAAGCTGCACCGGGTAGCGCCCCTCGCGGAAGTAGACGTCGATGAAGTTCACGCCGCTGGCGGCGATCTGCACCACCGCTTCGTTCGGCTTCGGCTCGGGGACGGCGACGTCGGCGAGCGTCAGGACCTCGGGGCCGCCGGTCTTCTCGATGCGAATCGCTTTCATGGCAGCACAGCGTACACTCGGCCGCCGTGCCGCGAAGAATCGGGATCGCCGCCGCCGTCGTCGCCGCGCTCATCGTCATCGCCATCGTCATCGGCCGCTTCGGCGTACCGCCCGTCGCGGCCACGCCGCCGGGCGCGTTCAGCTTCGGCGTCTTCGGCGACGCGCCGTACTTTCTCGACGAGGAGCTGCGCTATCCGATCCTCCTGAAGCACATCGACGCGCACGACCTCCGCTTCGTCATCCACGTCGGCGACATCTTCTGGCGGCCGTGCAGCGACGAGCATTACGCCGAGGTGCTGCGGCACTTCAACGGGCTGCACGAGCCGGTGGTCTACACGCCGGGCGACAACGAGTGGACCGACTGCTGGGAGCGCGGCTCCGGCAGCTACGCGCCGCTGGAGCGCCTGGCGCGCATCCGCCAGATCTTCTTCGCGCACCCGAGCCGCAGCCTCGGCCGCTCGCAGCTCGCGCTCGTCAGTCAGGGCGGCGAGTTCGTCGAGAACGCGCGCTGGGCGCACGCCGGCGTCGTCTTCGCCACCGTCAATCTTCCCGGCAGCGGCAACGCCACGAAGCAGTTCCCGGCGCGCACCGCTGCGGACGACGCCGAGGTCCTCCGCCGCACCGCCGCCGCGGCATCGTGGACGCGCGCGGCGTTTGCCGAGGCGACGGCGACGAGCGCGCGCGCCGTCGTCATCGCCTTCCAGGCGGAGATCGAGTACGGGAAGCCGGAGTCGTTCGCGCCGTTCGTCGACGCAGTGAAGGAGGAGGCGGCGCGCTTCGGCAAGCCGGTGCTCCTCGCGCACGGCGACGGGCACATCTTCATCGTCGATCATCCGCTGCCGCAGCGGAACGTCACGCGGATGCAGGTGCCGGGATCGCCGGAGGTCGGGTGGGTGCGCGTCGTGGTCACGCCGGACACGCGCTTCGAGTTCACAAAAATTGTGGTGCCGGCGTGGAAGTATTGGTGATGGCCGCGTCGAGCTGCTCGATGTCGAGCGGCTTCTGCAGCATCACCGTCCCGGCCGGGAACCGGTCCGTGAAGTGGTTCGCCATCGACGAGACGACGATCAGCTTCGGCTGCGGCTCCAGCGTGAAGAGCGCGCCGGCGACTTCGAAGCCGTTCCGTTTCGGCAGCATGAGGTCGAGAATCACGGTGTCGAACTCGCCGCCGCGGAGCAACTCGATGGCGCGCTCGCCGTCGCCCGCCGTCTCGACGGCCGCGCCGCGGCGGCGCAGCAGCGCCCGCAACAAGTTGCGGGTAGTGTCATCGTCCTCGACCACGAGGATCGCGCGCTGACCCATCGCCCTACCTCTCTCGGAGGACGGACTTTGCACTTTTCGGACCCGGCGTGAGGATGCGGGCCACCTCGTCGACGAGGTTGAACGGATCGATCGGCTTGGCGAGATACGCGTCGAAGCCGCTCTGCTCCGTCGACATGTTGCCGGTCGGAAAGGCGGTCAAGGCGATGATCTTCAGGTCCGCCGTGGCGTGGCGCGCGCGCAGCTCGCGCACGAACGTGTAGCCGTCCATGACCGGCATCGCCAGATCGGTGACGATGAGGTCGGGGACATTGCTCTCGAGCGCCGCCAGCGCCGGCTGCGCCGACTCGAACGCCGTCACCTCCGCGCCCGCCTGCGTCAGAACCGTGCGCACCATCTCGCGGCCGCCGCGGTCGTCGTCGACTAAGGCGATGCGGATGCCGCGCAGGCGGTTCTGGTCGATGGCCCGGCCGACGCGCAGCGTCGTTGGGGGCTGGGCTGCGGCCGGGACGACCGCAGCGATCGGCAGCGTGACCTTGAACGTCGCGCCGCGGCCGCGGCCGCCGCTCTCCGCGCTGACCGAGCCGCCGTGGGCCTCGACGATGTAGCGGACGATGGAGAGGCCGAGGCCGAGACCGCCGTGGATGCGCGTGTTCGGATTCTCGGCCTGGCGAAACGGCTCGAACACGTGCGGCAGGAACGCCGGATCGATTCCTTCGCCGGTGTCGACGACGCAGACTTCGATGTGCGAGTCGGTCCGGTCGGCCTTGACTTCCACGCGGCCGCCCTTCGGCGTGAACTTCACCGCGTTCGTCAGGAGGTTCCAGAGCACCTGCTGCAGGCGCGTCGGATCGGCCACGACCGTGCCGAGGCCGGGGGCGATCGAGGTCGAGAGGGTGATGTTCCTCGCGTCCGCGGTCGGACGTACCGCATCGATCGATCGTGCCACGAGGCGGGCCACGTCGACCGTCTCGCGCGCCAGCCGCATCTTTCCGGAGACGATGCGGGAGACGTCGAGCACGTCGTCGATGAGGTTCGCCTGGAGCTGCGCGCCGCGGGCGATCTGGTCGATGGCCTCGCGGAAGTTCGTGTCCTCCGGCGACATCGTCGGCAGCAGCCGCGCCCACCCGAGGATGGCGGTCATGGGCGTGCGCAGCTCGTGCGAGAGCGTCATCAGGAACTCGTCCTTGGCGCGGTTGGCTTCCTGGGCGACGCGGTAGGACTGCTCCGCGCTGCGGCGCTCGTTCTCCGCCTGCAGGCGGGCCCGCTGCTGCTCGATGAGCGCGCGCTGGGTCTCCTCGGCGCGCTTGCGCTCGGTGATGTCGCGCGTCACTTTGGCGAAGCCGCGCAGCGTGTTGTGCTCGTCGCGCACCGCGGTGATGACGACGCTCGACCAGAAGCGGCTGCCGTCCTTGCGCAGACGCCACCCCTCTTCTTCATACACGCCGCTGCTGCTGGCGATCTCCAGCTCGCGCGGCGGCTTGCCCGACTCGATGTCCTCTTTCGGATAGAAGATCGAGAAGTGCTGGCCGATGATCTCGTCCGCGGTGTAGCCGTTGATCCGCTCCGCGCCGGCGTTCCAGGTGATGATGTGGCCGCCGGTGTCGAGCATGAAGATGGCGTAGTCCTTCACCGAGGCCACGAGGAGGCGGAACATCTCCTCGCTGTGGCGGAGGGCCTCTTCGGCGGCGCGTCTGGTGGTGAGGTCGCGCGTGATCTTGGCGAAGCCCCGCAGGCTGCCGTCCGGCTCGCGCATGGCCGTGATGACGGTGTTGACCCAGAAGCGGTCGCCGTTCTTGCGGATGCGCCATCCCTCGTCTTCCATGCGGCCGTCGCGCGCGGCCACTTCCAACTCGCGCTGCGGCTTGCGCTCTTGGACGTCAGCGGGCGGGTAGAACGTCCCGAACGACTTGCCGACGATCTCCTTGGCGGTGTAGCCGAAGATTCGCTCCGCCCCAGGATTCCACGAGCGGATCTCGCCGGTCGGAGTGAGCAGGACCATGGCGTAGTCTTCGACCGTCGATACGAGCAGGCCCAGCTCCTCGGCGGTCGAAGCGATGGAAGAGCCGCGGTCCTCGCTTCGGTCACTCATGGCAAACAGAGCCAAAGGTGCAAGAAGCTAGCCGCGTCCGAGAATCGCGTTGAAAGCGTCGGTCAACGACTGGCGGGAGAGGTCGGGCCGGGCGATGAGGCCGGCGGCGCCATGCAGCGCAGCGCGGCCGTCGTTGCCGAGCGCCGCCGGCACGATGACGACGACGGGGATGCCTTCCGCGGCGAGCTCGTCGACGACGCTCCCGACGGCGATCGCCGACACGACGGCGTCGGGACGATGCTCCCGGATCTTCAACAGCGCGTCGGCGCTGCTCTCGGCTTCGAACGATTGCGCCGGCGCGAGCAGCGCCTTGAGCGCGAAGCGCGAGCGGACATCGTCGTCGACGATTAGGACCTTGGAGGGCATGGCCGTTCCGGTGAGCTCGAAGATCGTCGACATCAGCACGTCGATGTCGAACGGCTTCCGCAGCACCGCGCCGACGATGCCTTGCGCGAGCTCGCGCGTCTTGTCGATGCCGGCGGCGGTGCAGACGATGACCGGCACGTGCTTTCCCTGGCGCGCCAGGAAGTCGATGACGTCGCCGCCGCTGACCTCCGGCATCATCAGGTCGAGGATAACGGCGGTGAACTCGCGCGTGGACAGAAGGTCGATCGCCGCCGCGCCGTTGCCCGCGGTGACGCTGCCGAAGCCGTAACGCTGCATCAGCGTCTCCAGCAGCATCTGGGTGGGAGGGTCATCTTCAACGATCAGAATCGGATGGATTGTTTTTGTCATCTCCGGTTCACATCTTCCCACGACCAACCGTCGCTCTCGACTAAACCGCGAAGCAAACGCCGCACCTCATCCGTTTCGCGCACGGCAGCGGCGAACTCAGCCTCGGCGACAGTGGGGACGCCGAAGTCACGAATGGGCGCGAGCGGCGGCGGCGGGGGCGCGGTGGCCGCGGCCTGGACGAATTCGTCTTCGATGACCTCGGCGAAGCCGGCGATGGCGTCGCGCACGGGATCGAGGGTCATCGGCGTGGGCCGCACCGGCCGCGCGACTCCCTCAGCCAGGATGAGCGTGAGCTCGTAGAGCGACGGGATGCGCACCGCCGCCGCGGTGCGGAGTTCCTCGCTGTGAAAGTAGTGGAGGACCGGATAGGCGAGATGCTGCTCCGTGATGGTGTGCAGCATCGTGGTGAGCTGCGACATAAAGAGCTCCAGGCCGTCGAAGTTCTCGCCGGTCCAGGCGCGGCCGATGATCGCGGCAGGGGAGCCGCCCGTGTCGGAGACGAGCGCGCCGAGGGTGCGCTTCAAGACGACGGAGGAGAGGACTTGCAGGAGGTAGGTGATGGCCAGCGTGGCCGTGCCGAGGCCGATCGCGGCGGTGACGACGGTGAAGGCGCGCCACCACGGCCCGTTCGGCTCGTACTCGGAGTTGCCTAGGGTGAAGAGGGTCGCCCCCGTAAAGTACACGCGCTCCTCGGCGGTGACGGCCGTGCGGTCGCGCGCGCGCACGACGGCGTCGCGCTTCGCGCTGAAGATCGCGAAGCAGCCGAGCCACAGGAGTCCCATCCAGACGACGACGGTGAGCGCCAGCATGACCGAGCCGGCGAAGGAGAGGAGGCGGTGCGCGGGGCGGCGGCGGTGCAGCGCTACGATGCCGCGCCACACGACGTTCATGCCGTGCCCCGTCAGCGGACCGCCGCCGTGCGTGCCGAGCGTGGTCCAGAGTAAATCGACCGCCACCGCCAGGATCAGCATCGATCCGCCGGCGGTGCAGAGAACAAACCGCACAGCGAGGAGGCCGTGCACTTACGAAGCCAGATGTTCCCGAATCTGCTTCACCAGCGCCATCACGTCGAACGGCTTCAACACCGCGCCGTCGGCGCGCAGCTCCTTCAGATCGTTCTTCGAGACCGGCTCGCCGCTGAGAATGAGGATGGGGACCTGGGCCATGCCGTCGTCCCCGCGCAGCGCGCGAATCACCTCGTCGCCGCTCATCCCGGGCATGTGTTTGTCGAGCAGCACGAGCGCCGGGCGCTGCCTGCGCGCGATCTCGATGGCGTCGCGGCCGCTCGCCGCGGTCACCGGCTCGAAGCCGAACTCGCGCAGCAGGCTTTGCATCAGGATCAAAATCGGCATGTCGTCATCGACGACAAGAATGACCGGTTTCTCGCTCATTTGGACGGCGCGGCAGTCTACTATTCAAGCATGGCTATTCGCCACGATCGGAAGGTCTCGATCCTCGACGTGATGGGGCCGGTGATGGTCGGCCCGTCGAGCTCGCATACCGCCGGCACGGCGCGCCTGGGGCGCGTGGCGCGCGAGGTGCTCGACGAAGAGCCGCGCGCGGTGCGCTTCGTCCTCCACCCGCCGCTCGCGGCGACGTACCGCGGCCACGGCTCGGACTTCGCGCTCGTCGGCGGCGCGATCGGGCTCAACGTCGACGACCCGCGCATCCCCGAGGCCATCCGCATCGCCGAGCAGATGGGCGTCAACATCGAGTTCACCGAGGAAGACCTGGGCGACGTCCACCCGAACACCGTCCGCATCGAGATCCGCGGCGAGAAGCGCGAGGCCGAGATCGTCGGCTCGTCGATCGGCGGCGGGGTGATCGAAGTCTTCAAGATCAACGGCTTCCAGACGCGCTTCAAGGGCGACTCGCCGACGCTCTTGCTCTTCTACCGCGACCGCCCGGGCATGATCTCCGAGGTGACGAAGATCATCGCCGAGGAGGGGATCAACATCGCCTCGCTGTCGTGCTCGCGCAAGCAGCGCGGCAAGGACGCGTTCATGCAGATCGACGTCGACTCGCCCATGTCGAAGGCGGCCCTGGCGCGCATCTGCGCCACGCCTGACGTCGACGAAGCGAAGTACCTCGATCGAATTCCGTGACGCCCTTCGGCGTTACCGCACGCGCAATGATCGAATCGTTCAAGCACTTGGAAGAACTTGCCGCCGACCGCGACCTCGCGGACGTGTTCCTCGAGACCGACGAGCAGGAGCACGGCATCCCCGCCGATCAGATCCTCATGGCCCTGCGCCGCCGGCGCGAGGTGATGCGCGACTGCGTCGACCGCGGGAAGCAGGGCGGGATCTCGATGGGGAAGCTCGTCGGCAACGAGGCCAAGCTCCTCAACGAGGCGTTCCAGAACGGCCGCACGTTCCTCGATCCGCTGACGGTGAAGGCGGAGCTGTACGCGCTGTCGGTGATGGGGGAGAACTCGCGCATGGGCGTGATCGTCGCCGCGCCGACGGCGGGGGCGGGCGGGGTGGTGCCGGGGATGCTGCTCGCGTTGGAAGAGGAGCGGCACGTCGACCCGGAGAAAACGGTGCGCGCGCTCGTCGTGGCCGGCGGCATCGGCTCGATCATCGCGCTCTCCGCGAATATCTCCGGCGCCGCGGGCGGCTGCCAGAACGAGGTCGGCGTGGCCTCGTCGATGGGCGCGGCCGCGGTGGCGTACATGATGGGCGGCACGACGCACCAGTCCATTCACGCCGCGGCGCTGGCGCTGAAGAACACGCTCGGCCTGGTGTGCGATCCGGTCGGCGGCCTCGTGGAAGTGCCGTGCGTCAAGCGCAACGCGCTCTTTGCGGTGCACGGCCTGACGGCGGCGCAGCTCGCGCTGGCCGGCGTGGAGTCGGTGATCCCGATGGACGAGGTGGTGGAGGCGATGGTGCGCATCGGCCGCGCGCTGCCGCGCGGATTGAAGGAGACGGCCGAGGGCGGGTTGGCGACGACGGCGACCGGCTGCGCGATCGGCTCGCGGCTCAAAGACGAGGCGAATCAGCGACGCGCCGAGCGCGCCGCGGAGCGCGAGCGCATTGCCAAGGAGCGGAAGACGGGAGTGGGGGCGTGATTCTCGCGGCGCTCCTCCTGGCGATCAATCTTCAGGACTTCGAGCGCATTCTCTTTCCTGCGTGGGTCCCGGCGCCGATCGCCGGCGCGGGCGGCTCGCGCTGGAGCGCCGAGGCGACGATTCACAATCCCGGTCCGAGCGCCGCGGCGGTGTATCCAATTGTCGTCGCCAGCGGCCGCAACGTCGGCACGATCGAGCCCGGGACGTCGTGGGTGATGAGCTTCGGCCCGAATTCGCTCTTCGGCGTCGGCGACGGCAGCCAGGACGACATTCTCGGGCGGCTCGCCTTCGTGCAGCGCGACCGCGCCGGCGCGCTGGTGTACACGAATCGCCTCCCTGACGTTGACCTGCCGGTGGTGCGCGAGCGCGACTTGCGCACGTCGACGCTGTCGCTCTCCGAGGTGCCGGTCGACGCGCACGTGCGCCTCATGCTGCGCGTCTACGATCCGTTCCCAATGCCCGGCGCGCAGGTGCGCGTGCGCTTCTGGTCCGTGTGGCAGACGACGAACACGGGCGCGGCGGCGTTCACGTCGCAGCCGCCGCAGCTCCTCGCCGAGCGGACGCTGACGCTGAAGGTCCGCCCACCCGCCGGCGACGAGCCCAGCACAGAGCCCGGCTACGCGCAGCTGGCCTTCGACCGTTCCCTGTTCGCGGACGTGCCGGCATCGTCGAACAACACGGTCGCCGTGGACGTGGAGCCGCTGACGGAGGGGCTGCGCTTCTGGGCGTTCATCACCGCGACGAACAACGAGACGCAGCGCGTCGTGGCGATCGCGCCGCATTAGCCGTATTCTGGCGCGCGCCCGCAGCCACGGAAATCGAGAACGCAGAATGCGAATGCAGAACTGAGAAAGAGTTCGGCACCCTTCTTCATTCTGCATTGGCATTCTGCGTTCCGAATTTCCGTGGCTCGCTGACCGCCTTACTCTAATCATCACCGTGAAGCTCGCCCTCGGCCCCTTCACCCTCCTCGCCGGCTATGTCAGCCGCGAGATCTGGTCCACCTTCGAAGCGCTCCGCGGGCATGGGTGGCGGCTGCAGGAGTCGTTTCACTTCGACTTCGCGCGGGAGGGGGAGCTGCCGACGTATCTGGCGGCGCGGCTGGGGGAGATCCCCGAGGTCGTGCTGATCTGGGAGTCGTACTGGCACGCGGTGCGGCACATCCGCTCGCTGCAAGGCGCGGGCGCGCGCGTCTATGTCATGACCGACGATCTCCACTGGTCCGATCGCGACGGCATGCGCGAGGCGCTGCGGCTCGCGGACGGCATCCTCTCGCCGTACGCGCCGGTGCTCGGCGAGTTCTTCCCCGACGTCGACCCAGCGAAAGTGACGTGGGTGCCGCACGCGGCGAACCCCGACTTTCTGATGCCGCTCAACGACGCGCCCGAGCCGGTCGTCTTCGTCAGCGGCGCGATCAACGACGCTTACCCGCTGCGCGTGGCCATGCGCGAGCTGGCCCGCCGCCGCCCGGAGCTTGCGCGCATGCACGAGCATCCCGGCTACGGCCTCAACTTCAACTTCGCGACCGACCGCCGCGTCGGCCGCGGCTACGCGGAGAAGATCGCCGCCTGCCTCGCCGCGCTCACCGACGGTCTCCGGCACCGCTACATCGTCGCCAAGCACTTCGAGATCCCGGCCGCGGGCGCGCTGCTCATCGCCGAGCGCGCCTGCGCGCCGCAGCTCGCGCAGCTCGGCTTCATCGACGGAGAGCACTACGTCTCCGCGACGGGCGACGACCTCGAAGACGTCATCGACCGCGTGCTCGATCCGCAGAACCGCGATGCAATCGACGCCATTCGCTGGCGCGGCCACGACCTCGTGCACGCGCGGCACACCACCGCGTGCCGCGCGCGCGAGATCGATGCGGCGTGCTACGGGTAATACCCGCGGATCGTCTTCGCCTTTCCCTCGCTCACCTGCACGGAGATCTCGTGCCACTTCGAGCCCGGCTTCACGCCGTTGGGCGGGTAAAAACCGAGGATGTATTGCGAGCGGAGCTCGTTCTGGATGTCGGTGTAGATGCGCCCGAGGTCCGACGCCGACTCGATGTAATAGATGTTGCCGCCGGTCTCCGAGCAGAACTGGCCGAGCTTGTAGCGCGTGTCGATCTCCGTCGAGCGGATGCCGATGCCGATCGCGTAGATCGGCACGGCCGCACGGCGCGCGTACTCCAGGGCCTGCTCGAACGAGAACTTCGACGCCGTGTCCTTGCCGTCCGTGATCAGCACCAGCGCCTTCTGCCCCTTCACGCCGACGAAGTTGTAGAGCGAGTAGACCACCGCGTCGTACAGCGCCGTCGCCTCTTCGGCGCGCAGCTTGGCGAGACCCGCGTTCACGTCGGCGAGCCTCGTCGACCAGCGCTGGATCAGGAGCGGCTGCGAATCGAACGACACCAGGAAGGCGCGGTCGCCGTTCCTCATCACGTTCGAGAAGAACTGCGAGCCGGCCTTCTGCGCCTCCATCATGCGCGGCTGCATCGACCCCGAGGTGTCGATGGCCAGGCCGATCGACAGCGGCAGATTCGAGACGTGCTCGAACTTCGTCACGTTCACCGGCTTCCCTTCGTCCAGCACCTTGAAGGCCGTCTGCGGCAGGTTATTGATCGGATGGCCGTTGCGGATCACGGTCGTCGGCAGCTCCACGAGGTGGACGTTCACTTCCTCCATGAACTGCGGCGTATTGATCATCACCACGTCTTCGACGGGCGGCTGCGGATCGTCCTTCAGCTTGGCCACGGCGCGGATGTAGCCGACGCCTTCGTTCGCCGGGATATCGATCGTCTGCACGTACGGCGGTCCGTAGAGCTCTGCCAGGCGCACCTGGTTGAGATAGAGCTCGACGTGGTCGAGCTTCTTGCCGTCGGGGACGTTCACCGCCATCTCCACGCGCGTTCTCCCGCGCGCCTTCGGCGCCACGCGCGGCGAGACGATGCGCACGCGGAACGGATCGTTGCCGGTGTTGACGTCGATCTCGTCGCCGCCGATCGGGTCGCCCTTGTCGTTGATGGCGATGGCGCGGACGCGGCGCACCTGCGGCACGCTGCCGAGGTCGAGGTCGAGCGTAAACGGCGGCTGGCGCTTCGTCATCACCTTCTTGCCGTCGAGATAGAACTCGACCCCCTTGATGTCGCCCGAGGTGATGGTCTCGATGTGCTGGATGCCGCTCAGAAGATCGTCCGCGAGCGGGATGATGCGGAGCTTCGTCTCGTTCGCCTCGATCGTGTCCTTGAGCGCCGAGAGCGTGGCGGTGGAGTTGGCCTTCATGGCCTTCTGCTCCGGCGTGTCGAAGACCTCCGGCACGACCAGATCCTTCTCCACGATGGCCTCGGCGCCTGAATTCGGGTCGACGACTTTGATCCGCGAGCGGTAGTTGGCCGGGCGGAGGAAGCGGTCGATCACGATCGGGAGCTTCTCGTCCTTCGAGTCGCCGGGGTAATCGAAGCGGTAGCGGTAGTTCTCCCACAGCTTGTCGTCTTTGAGCACTTCGCCGGTGACGTCGAGGCTGTAGAGCTTCGTGCCGTTCACGTCTTTGGTGACGAGTTGCGCGCGCGGCACCAGGAGCGTGATCTGCGCGTTCGTCTTCAGTCCCTGCTTCGCCGGATAGGCGACGGCGAGCTCGGTCGAGAGCTTCGGCGCGTTCGGATCCGCCAGCACGACGGAGCGGAGGATCTTGTGCACGTCCTCTTCGTTGATCGGCGTCGGCTCGAAGACCTTCATGATGTCGGTCTTGTTGACCGTCACGTAGCCGATGGCTTTGAGCACTTCGTCGCCGTTGGCGCAGGAGAACTCGAGGTTCGTCATGCCGCTACCCGGACTGACCGAGCCGAAGACGTTCGAGATGCCCTGCTCGGGACGGACCGACATGCCCATGGCGTCCTGCGAGATCAGCTCGGCCATGGCGTCGGGCGAGAGCGGCGTCCAGAGGCGGTAGTCGACGCCGTTGCGCGGCTGCACGAAGATGAAGCGGACGTCGTGGCCCATGCCCGGAATGTAAAAGTACTTCCAGATCTCGAGCGGCTGGAGGAGGCGGCAGTTCGGAACCTTGATCCGCTCGTCGGGCTGGCCGTGGATCAGCCAGACCCGGCCGCGGTCGGAGGAGACGTAGCGGAACTCCTCTTTCACGGCCTCGATGCGGTCGTAGTACTGGCGGCGGAAGGTCTGGTTGGTCGTCCCCTGGGCGACGTCGCGGCGGTGCCAGAAATCGTCGATGTAGAGGTCGCGCTGGGGGTCGGTCTCGAGGAGGAGAAACGTGTCGAGCTCCGCGTCCTGCATGATCGGCTCGACGTCAGTCAAGAACTGCCGGTACTTCTCGCCGAGGTTGCGGATGCGCTCCTTGCGCTCGCGGCGGGAGAGCTTGCGGATGCCGGGATCGGGCGGCGCCGCTTTCGCGGTGTCGGCCGGCTTTTGCGGCGGCACGGACGTGCTACCGTCGTCCGCAGGATTCTTCGCCAGGAGCGGCGCGTTCGTGACGGCGAAGATCAGCAGGACCAGAAGAGCATGCGCGCCTACCTTGATAACAACGCGACCACGCCGGTCGACCCGCGCGTTCTGGAAGCACTCGAAAAGGCGTTGCGTGACGTGTTTGGCAATCCGTCGAGTATTCATAGAGAAGGTCAGGTCGCCCGCCGCAGGATCGAGGAGGCCCGCGAGTCTGTCGCGGGACTGATCGGTGCAACCGCGCGCGAGATTATTTTCACCAGTGGTGGCACCGAGTCTAACAACGCTGCGATTTTTGGCGCCGCCCGTCATCACATTGTCACAACCGCTATTGAGCACCCCAGTGTGCATGAGCCGATCCAGGAGTTGGAGCGGCGCGGGCACTCCGTAACGGTGGTGTCACCGCTGCGCAGCGGCGTGGTGCCGGCCGAGGCTGTCATCGCGGCGATCCGTCCGGAGACGACGTTCGTGGCCATGATGCTGGCGAACAACGAGACCGGCGTCGTGCAGCCGGTCGCGGACGTTGGGCGCGTCTGCCGCGAGCGCGGCATCCATCTTCATTGCGACGCCGTGCAAGCCGGCGGCAAGATCGACGTCGACGTCCAGAAGCTCGGCGTCGACACGCTGTCGCTCTCCGCGCATAAGCTGCACGCGCCGAAAGGCATCGGGGCGATGTACGTGCGCGGCGGGCTGGCGCTCGACCGCTATCTCTTCGGCGGCGCG
>DATELQ010000123.1:0-2892 GCA_035276475.1 Thermoanaerobaculia bacterium
CGCCCGACCCGCCCGCGCTCTTTCACGTCGTCGACGAGACGACGGCCAACGCCATCCGCAACGCGCAGAGTCACCTCGTCGCCGGCATGCTCGCCTACGACGCGGGCGCCGTCGCCGACGCCCGCCGCGAGTTTGCGCTGCTGGCGAGCGCGAACGCCGCGTCACCGATCCCCGCGAAGCTGATCGCCAGTTGCGACCGGCTGCTCCGGCGCCGGAGCTAGTCGCGCGTCATCGACACAATTCGCAGTCGCCGTGCCCCTCGCTGTGCGCCCGCTGCGCGCTCACGTAGGGCTGGTCGTTGCCGGCGTCGATGATGGCGTCGATCTGACACCCGTCCGCTCCGGTCTGTTCGTTGTCGAGGTCGTGGAGAAGGTATTTGTCGACGTCTCCCAGAAACCGCTCGCCGCTCATGTGCCCTCGATTGCGTCTCGCCATCGATCGCTCCTTCCACCGTGAGTTTTGGACCCGCGACGATGATAAGACGATCAGGGGCGGCGGCGACTCTTCTTCGACCGGATGTCCCAGTATCGCGCGCATCCGCCGGGATCGCCGCCGTCGCAGGCCATTTTCGCTAGCTGTGCGGCTTTGACGTCGTCCTTGGCCACGCCATGCCCTTCGAAATAGGAGCCGCCGAGGTTGTAGCAGCCGCGCACCTCGCCGCCGTCGCAGGCTTTTTGGTAGAGCGCGACAGCCTTGGCCTCGTCTTTGGCGACGCCGCGCCCGGTGTCGTACGCGTAACCGAGATTCCCGCATCCGACGAGGTTCCCGCCGTCGCACGCTCTCTGAAGGAGCTGGATGGCTTTTCCGTATCGCTTGGCGACCGCGTAGATGTTTCCGAGCGTGGCGCAGGCCATGAAGTCATTCCGGTCGCACGCCTGTACGTGCATGGCCATCGCTTTTTCCGCGTCGATGGCAATGCCTTTGTCGAAGTACTCCTGGCCGATCTTCGCATTGCGCAGCTCCGACGCCTGGCCGTACCAGTACAGGTTTCGCGAGCGTGAAGCAGGCCTGCATGTCCTTCGCTTCACACGCGTCGCGGAGCAGCGACACGGCCTTGGCCGGATCCTTCGGCACGCCCTTGCCGTCGCGGTACGCCAATCCGAGGCGGCCGTTCTCGGTCGAGGGGAGCGAGAGCGGCTCCGTGGTCGAAGTCGATGCGCAGCCGGTGATCCAGGCGAGGAACGCCGCGGCGACGAAACGCGTCATTGTGGCACCTACGTAAACAGTATAGCGGTGTGCGGAGTCCCATCGCCTCCCATGCTCGCCGCCGCCCTCGTCCTCGCCGCGAACGTCTTCGGCGTGCTGCCGTCCGACCCGCCGGCGCTTCCGAGCGCGACGGTGAAGACGGCGCTCAATCCGCAGTACGTCCGCGTCTCGGTGTTCTGGGCGGACGAGCAGCCGGCGGCAACGTCGCCGGTGTCGTTCACCAAGCAGGCGGACCGGTTCATCGCCGGAGTCGAGGCCGCGGGCATGCGCGTGCTGCCGACGATCTACGTCGGCCGCGCCGCCTGGATCAACGGCCACGACGAGCCGGCCGGCTCGCACGTGTCGGCGTCGTTTCCGCCGAACGACCTCGATGCGTACTCGGCGTTCCTGAAGACGTACATCGGCCACTACGCCGGGCACTTCGACGTCATCGCCATCGAGAACGAGGAGAACTCGATCCTCTACTGGGGCGGCAGCGCCAGCAAGTACGTGACGCTGCTGAAGACGGCGGCGGCGGCCATCCGCTCCGTCGATCCGAAGGCGAAGATCACGGATGGCGGGATGGTGACGAGCGTGTGGGGAACGGTGATCGCCAAGGACTGGATCACCACGGGGGCGCGCTCGCGCACGGACGCGCTGAATTTCGCGTACGGCTACTTCACGGACGACCAGCCGCCCGGCGTCGTGCCGTCACAGCTCTCCACGCCGTCGGGCAGTACATCGATGACCCGGCCTCGGAGCTGAACACGAAGACGTGGCCGTTCGTGAACGCGGTGCTCGACGGCGCAGCCGGCTCGATCGATTCGCTCAATTTTCACTACTACCAGTCGCCGCGTCACCTCGGCACGGTGGCGGACTGGCTGCGCCAGCGGACGCAGCGCGCCGGCTATTCGGTACCGCTGCTGACGAACGAGATGTCGCTCCGCTCGGCGCCCGACCAGTGCAACCCCGCTGCGCCGTTCAGCGCGGCCACGCTCGACCGGCAGGCCCGCCTCGTCTTCCAATATCTGACGAGCGCGCGCGGCAACGACGTCGGTCCGGTGGTCTGGTTCTCGATCGACACGATCTGCGATCCCAACCGGACGGCGGACCAGTACAACGCCAGCCTTTTCAACCAGGACACGTCTCTCCGCCCGCCGGGCGCGGCGTGGGCGCGGGTCGCGGCAACGCTGGGGACGTCTGCGCGCGTGGCCCGGATCAGCGACGGTCCGAATCTGTTCGAGGCGCAGTTCCCGAACGGCCTGTACGCGGCGTGGACGGCGTCGTCGCCCGAGACGATCGTCCTTGACGGCGCCGCGGCGACGGTGACGGACTACGCCGGCAACGTGTCGTCCGTGTCGGGCCAAACCGCGACCGCAGAACCGGACTAGCCGCCCTCGCCGAATCGGACCTTCCCGGCAGACCGCGCGGCGCCGATACTTTGGTCCATGCGCGGCGTACTCCGGCACGGCATCGTATGGCTCGCTGCGGCGGCGCTCGGCGCGGCGCCGGCGCGCTACGAAGTCGTGGCCGAGGCGCCGGCGGTCATCGCACTGCCGAGCCCCTCGGCACTGCGCGCGGCGTGCGGAAGCGCCGAGGTCGAGGGGTGCACGACCCTGACACTGCTGCGCACCGAGTGCGCGTGCGTGACGAGCGGCGGGCGGTGGCGGATGGCCGTCCGCGTCGCCTTCGCGCCGGTCATGTACG
>DATELQ010000124.1:0-2776 GCA_035276475.1 Thermoanaerobaculia bacterium
GTGCTCACTGCGTCTCCCACTTCTTTCGGTTCGCGTCGTAGCGGAGGATGCGGACGCGGCCGCTGGCGCCTAGGACGCGGATGCAGTAGAGGCCACCGACGTCGTCGGTGACGTAGATCGAGCCCGGGGTACCGGCACCGATCGGCGAGAAGCTGCAGATCGCGGCGGTGCCGAATTGCACGGGCGGCTTCGACGGCGGGAGCGGATCGCCGTCGGGGTCTTTGATCGCGAACGGCAGGAGACCGATGTGTGCGACTTGGAGCTGGGGCATAAGCGGCTTGGGGCGGCCGACCATCGGATCGGTGCCGCTGCGGATGTCGTCGTTGCGGACGCCGTCGTCGTCGCCGTCGTCGTGGACGGCGAAGGTCCAGGAGCTGCCGCTGCCGGTGAACTTGATCCCGGCGTTGGCGGCGCGGGTGATGGCGCGGGAGCGGACGAAACGGAGCGTCCCCTCGAGCTCGCGCGCGGCGGCGCGCACGGAGTTGTGACGGCGGTAGGTGGCAAACGCCGGGAAGGTGATGCCTACCAGCAGGCCGATGATGGCGAGTACGGTCAGGACTTCGAGCAGAGAAATGCCGTGTTGGCGGCGTCGCATTCAGACCTCCAGCGTTTCGGGGGCGCGAGGGGCCCGCGCCGCGAAAGCGGCGCGGGCCGGGTGGTGGGGTCGCGCGTCAGCGCGACGTGGGGTGGGACGTCGAAGCCTTCGGGGTGCGAGGCTTGCGGGGACTCTTCACTTTCTGGGTCAGCGTGGTCTTGCCTTCGACCGTGAGGTAGGCGGAGAGGCTCTGATACTTCTTGTCGCCAAAGCCCTTCACCTGCATCAGGTCGGAGGTCTTCTTGAAGAGGCCGTGCTCACGGCGGTAGTCGATGATCCGCTGCGCGGCCTTGACGCCGATGCGCGGGAGCATGGAGAGCTGCACCGCGTCGGCAGTGTTGAGGTTGACGACGCCGTTCGGCGCCGCGGAGGCGTTGGTTTCGGCGGCCATTGCCGAGCCGGCGATGCCGAGAACGACGACGGCCACGAGGAGAAAATTGAGGAATTTGCGCATGGTCTGGATCTCCTTTCTTTCGTTCAGTTGGTTTTCGGGGGGCTGGTTGTTTCGGCTGTTACCCACACTTGGTCTGTTCCCATTTGCACCTATCGATTTCCCTTCGCACCACCTCCTTTCGCGTCCCGGTAGTGCGAGGCCGCGACCATGGGTTGGCCTGAAGGAAGTCGAGACTTTTCTGTGGGTTGCGAAAAAGACGCATGTCAGAATGTTTTGCGGTGACAAGATTTTTTGACGGTTTTCGCGCACTCGCTTTGGTGACCGGCGTATTCGCCGTCTCGGCACACGCCGCCGAGCGCCGCGGCGCGTTCGCGTTCCACTACGGCGCGCCGCTGACGCCGCGGCAGCTCCGCTGGTTCTCACGCTTCGAGCTCCTCGTCACGCACGACCCGCTGCCGCGCGCGCAGGTCGACGCGCTGCACGCACGCGGCACGAAGCTCCTCGTCTACGAGTGGTCGGTGGCGTTTTATGGATCGCTGGCCAGCGAGTGGCAGCGCGCCTTGCTGCAGCGGCATCCTGAGGCGCTGCTCAATCGCGCCGGGTTGCGCGGCGGCGCCGGATCAGCGGACGCGGACGCGTGGTATTACGACCCGGCGAGCGACGAGCATCGCGTCGAGCGCGCGCGGGCCATCGCCAAGCGGCTCGACGATGCCGGCTACGACGGCGTCTTCCTCGACACGACGACGGAGGAGAGCGTGCACCCCGCCGCGCTCGCGGAGTTCCAAGCGCGGCATCCGGGGGACGACTACGACCACGACTTCGCGCTCTTCCTCGCCAACCTGCGGCGCGAGCTCAATGGGAAGCTGATCTTCACGAATCAGGGCTACCGCAAAGCGGACGACTACCTTCCCTACGCCGACTGGGATTTGACCGAGAGCCTGATCACGTGGAAGGGCGTGCCGCGGCCGTGGAACGATCCGCACGATCCTTGGAACTCGATCCACTTCCTCTTCACGAATCTGATCGGGCCGGCGCGCGCGCGCTATCCGCACGTGCGATTCGCGCATCTGAACTACGGCGGCGCGGACGCCGTGCCGCTCGTGGTAGCGACGGCGAAGCTCTTCGGCGACGCCGGCTACGTCGCCGAGCGCGAATCCCCGCTCTACTTCGAAGACCTCGGTGAGCCGCAACCACGCGTCGACGCGAAGGACGCGTCGTATCGCCTCTTCGAGCACGGCTTCGTCGCCGTGAACGCGTCGCCGCGGCCGTTGCGCGTACGCGGACGCACGGTGCCGGCGTGCGGCAAGCGCTGTCCGGTCGCAGTGGTGGAGTGCCGATGAACATCCGCGAAGGCGACACGCGCGACCGCGACGCCATCCTGGCGCTTCGCCGCCTCGCCTTCCCCGACGTCGACGTCGAGAAGCAGCGCGCGGACTTTTGGCACTGGCAATTCGGCAAAGGCCGCTACTTCGTAGCCGAGGAGGATGGGCGGGTGGTCGGGCACCTCGGATTCATGCCGGGGCGCGAAGCCATGCTGGCGTGCGACGCCATGGTCGATCCGTCGATGCAGGGGCGCGGCGTCTTCTCGGCGCTGGCGACGGCGGCGACGGAGATCGTGCGGCGCGACGTGCCGCGCGTCATCGCCTTCCAGATCCGCGACGCGGTGCTGCCGGCCATGCGCCGGGCGGGGTACGCGGAGGTGCTGCGCGCGCCGGTCGTGTTGCGGCCGACCCTCGCGCTGCCGCGCGGGCGGGTGGGCGGGCGGGCCGACGTGATCGGGGGGGATG
>DATELQ010000125.1:0-17230 GCA_035276475.1 Thermoanaerobaculia bacterium
CAGGAGCCGCGCGCGGCGCTGCCCGCCGTCCTCGCCTTCGGCATTCCGCCGGCGGGCGACGGCGTGCATGCGCTCTTCAGCGCGGACGATCTCGCGAACGTGCACGCGCTGGCGGAGGAGCTGCTCGCGCCGAAGGACCCATTGCGCCTGGCGCTGCGCCGCCGGCTGCGGCGCGCGGCCATCGCCGGGCTGGACGCCGGCACGGTCGACGAGGCGTTGCTCGACGCCCTGAGCGACAACTTGCGCGCGTTGCTTGAGACGTGGCGCCCGCGCGCCGACCTGCTCGACAGCGGCGCCGACGACGCCGATTTCGTCGCTGAGGTCGACGACGACGGTTTCGCCCATCTCCGTTTTGGCGATGGCGACGCCGGGCGCGCCATTGACGCCGGCATGTCGTTCCTCGTCACCTACCGCACCGGCAACGGCCGCACCGGACTGGTCGGACCGGAGACGATCGTCCACGCCGTCTTCCGCCGGCACTTCAACAACGGCATCGTCGCCGTCCGCAACCCGCTGCCGTCGTCCGGCGCGGTCGATCCCGAATCGGTTGCCGACGTGAAGGTCCTCGCACCGACGGCATACCGCCGCCAGTTCGAGCGCGCCGTCACGGCCGAGGACTATGCCATGCTCGCGCAGTACCTCCGCTTCCCGCGCCGCGATCCGCGCGTGCAGTCCGCGGCGGGCGATCTCCGCTGGACCGGCAGCTGGTACGAGGCCGGCGTCGCCGTCGATCCGTTCGGCACCTCGGAGCTCGATCCGGCCTTGCAGAGCTCAGTCTCCGGCTCGCTGCACCGCGTGCGGCGGATGGGACACGCGTTGCGAATCGGCGCCGCCGCAGCGGTGCCGCTGCGCGTCGAGCTCGATCTCTGCGTCAAACCCGAGTACCTCCGCGCCCACGTGGTCGACGCCGTGCGCAAGGCCCTCGGCAGCGCGGTTCTCCGCGACGGCAGCCGCGGTTTCTTCCATCCCGACAACCTAACCTTCGGCGAGGCGGTCTACGTCAGCCGCATCGTCGCCGCCACGATGGCCGTGGACGGCGTGGCGGAAGTCGAGGTCGTGCGGCTGGAGCGCCTCGATGACGACAAGCGGCCGAACGCGAATCCCGATCTGGCGAAGGGACTGCTGAAGCTCGGACCGAACGAGATCGCCCGCGTCGACAACGATCCGGCGGCGCCGGAGAACGGCATCCTCGAGCTCCGCCGCGTGCGAGGTGGACGATGAAACAGTTGACTGCGTGCGGCTGCTGCGCGTGCCTCGCCGGCGCGGGGAAGCCGGTGTCCATCGACAACCGTCCCGGCCTCTCCGCCATCCGCTACCGCGCCGGCACCCACGGCACGTTCTTCGAGTCCATGATCCGCCGGCTGACGGTGCCGCTGGCCGCGCCTGACAGTCCCTCGATCCGTTACCCATTGCACGCGCTCACCACGCGCGAGCTCGACGACCCCGCCATCGCCCTGCTCGACGCCTGGGCCCTCGTCGGCGACGTGTTGACGTTCTACCAGGAGCGCATCGCCAACGAGTCGTACCTCCGCACGGCCACAGAGCGGCGCTCCATCCTCGAGCTCGGGCGCCTGGTCGGCTACACGCTGAAGCCGGGCGTGGCGGCGAGCGTCTATCTCGCCTACACCCTGGAGGACGCGGCGAAGTCGGTCATCCCTGCCGGCTCGAAGTCGCAGAGCGTGCCGCCGGCGGGGCAGCAGCCGCAGATCTTCGAGACCTCCGAAGACACCGAGGCGCGCGGCGTGTGGAACGCCCTGCGGCCGCGGCTCAGCCGCCCGCTGGAGATCACCCTCGACAACGTCCTTCTCATCGACTCGATCTGGATCGAGGGAACGACGACGCGGCTGGAGAAGCGTGATCCGCTGCTCTTCGTCTTCGAGGGCGAGGTCAGAGACCAGAAGCGGACGTTCTACGCGCTGCGGCGCGTATTGCGGACCGTTGCCGATCCGGAGCTCGACCGCACTGAGGTCGTGCTCGACACCGTGCGGCCGTACTACCGCAAGCTGTACGCCGAGGTGTGGAAGGCGATCGCGACGCTGCCCGCCGAGGACCCCAATCCGTCGACGCCGAAGCCGGTCGTGGCGCTGAAAAAAACGAGAAAAAAAGCGCTGCCCGAGATGAACGCGAGCACTGTCGTCGTCAACGTCGATCCCGAAGGCAATCTCGGGCGGCTCCTGTTACTTCTCGACCAGGTGCTCCTCGCCGTCCCGCGCACCCGGCTGCAAGTCGCCGAGTTCAGCGCGCGCTATGACGGCTTCGACGACGTTTTCAAAGCGCTGACGAGCAAGGAGGATCCCGATCCCGACGTCGCCGGAAGCGGCGACGTCCCTCGCTCCATCGTCGATCTCGTCCGGCCGCTGCTGAAAGCGCGCGGCATCGCGCCGCCGAGCGAGTGGCAGTTCGGGCGTTCGCTCACCGCCTCCCTCAGCCGGCGCTCCGACTTCGTGCCTCGTCTTCTGACCACGTTTTTCCCGCAGCTCGGCGAGACGATCTACACCGCCGTCGCGAACATCGGCACCGATCTGCCGCACGCGCAGTTCCGCAGCGTGCATGTCCTCCGCCGTCGCGCCTCGGTATTCGGCTACAACGCGCCGGGCGTCCTCTTCGAGCAGCGGCCGGCGAACGCGCCGGGCTTGCCGGTGCCGGAGTCGATCGCCGAGCGCGACGACACCGTCTACCTCGACGGCCAGAGCAGTGCGATTCCGGGCGGCAGCTACGTCGTCGCGCAGCACTTCAATGACGCGCCGATCCGGTTCCAGGACGACGGAGTAGGGGTCATCGCGCAGGTGCAGATCCCCTTCGCCTACGTGGCTACGGTGCGGGAGTCGGAGAACGTCACCCGCAGCGCCTATGCGCTCAACGGACCGACGCAGCGCCTGACCCTGGACGGTGTCTGGGCCACGGGCATGAAGCCGTCCTCGACGAGCGAGACGCAGGCGCGGACTTCCAACGTCGAGAACCTCGCCATCATCCGCAACGCCGCGGTGTTCACCGAGAGCGAAGAGCTGCATCTCGCCCAGATGCCGATCGACCGGCCCGTCGGTAAGCCGGCGGACAAGGGCGATCCGCACAGCGAGTCGCCGACGCGCATCGAGATCGACGGCATCGTGGAAGGGTTCGCGCCGGGACACCGGATCATCGTCACCGGCGAGCGCCTCGACACCGCCGGCACCAGCGGCGTCGTCTCCGCGGAGCTGGCGCTGGTCGACAACGTCGAGCAGCAGACGAACGTCGGTCCCGGCGGGAAGCCCTACAGCATCCTCACCCTGGCGCCCGAAGGCCTCGCCTATCAATACAAGCGCGCCACGGCGACGATCCTCGGCAACGTCGTGAAGGCGACACACGGCGACAGCCAGGCCGAGATCCTCGGCAGCGGCGACGCGTCGCGGCCGCTGCAGAGCTTCACGCTGCACCGCACGCCGCTGACGTTCGTCTCCGCGCCGACGATCGCCGGCGTTGTCTCCACGCTCGCCGTGCGCGTCAACGATGTGCTGTGGCACGAGACCGCCTCCTTCGCCGGCGCCGATCCGAACGACCGCGTCTTTCTCACCAAGACCGCCGACGATGGCAAAGTAACGGTCGTCTTCGGCAACGGCCGCGAAGGGTCGCGTCTCCCCACCGCCAGCGACAACGTCCGCGCGCAGTACCGCGCGGGCATCGGCCAGAACGGCAACGCCGCGGCGCTGACGATTACGACGGCGATCTCCCGTCCGC
Source organism: Thermoanaerobaculia bacterium (assembly GCA_035276475.1). Taxonomy (GTDB): domain Bacteria; phylum Acidobacteriota; class Thermoanaerobaculia; order Gp7-AA8; family Gp7-AA8; genus DATDFB01. The sequence continues at coordinate 3,715 of DATELQ010000125.1, forward strand.
TCGGCGTGAAGGCGGTCGTCAATCCGATCGCCGCCGGCGGCGGCGCCGATCCGGAATCGCGCGACGACGCCCGCCGCAACATCCCCGTCTCGCTGCAGGCCCTAGGACGCATCGTCTCGATCCGCGACTACGCCGACTTCGCCCGCACGTTCGCCGGCATCGCCAAGGCCACCGCGCGCGTCGTCTCCGACGGCCGCCGCCGCGTCGTTCACCTCACCATCGGCGGCAGCAACGACATCGACATCGACGTCAACTCCGACCTCTTCCGCAACCTCGTCGAGTCGCTGCGCCAGTTCGGCGACTCGTACCAGCCGCTCGTCGTCGCCGTGCGCGAGACGATCGTCCTCGCCGGCGCCGCGGGCGTCAAGGTGCATCCGGACTTCCTCTGGGCCAAAGTCGCGCCGAAGATCCGCGCGGCGCTGCTCGACGTGTTCTCCTTCGACCGCCGCGACTTCGGGCAGCCGATTTATCCCGCCGAGGTCGTGGCTGCGATTCAAAGCGTGGCCGGCGTCGTGGCCGTCGATCTCGACGCCATGGTCGGCCTCACGCCCGAGAACATCCTCGGCACGAAGAAACCGAAGGAAGGCATCCATACGATCGTCCCGCTGCCGGCGCGCCGCGCCCATCACGCGCTGCAGCCCGCCCAGATCGCCTATCTGCCGCCTGCCGTCGCCGACGTTTTCATCCTCACGGAGATCACCAATGAGCGAGCCTGCTGAGCGCATCGACCGCCTCTACGAGCTGCTGCCGGTCGTTTACCGCCGGCGCGACCTCGAGCAGGGGCAGCCGCTGCGCAATCTCCTGCGCGCCATCGCCGAGCAGGTGAACCTGATCGAGGACGACATCGGCAGGATGTACGACGATTGGTTCATCGAGACCTGCCGCAACTGGGTCGTGCCGTATATCGGCGATCTCGTCGGCTACGAAGTCCTGCCGATCCCCGGCGCCGTGGCGCCGCGCCGCGACGTCGCCAACACCATCCGCGCCCTCCGCCGCCGCGGTACGCTGGCGCTGCTGGAGCTCCTGGCGAACGACTCCGCGTCGTTCCCGGCGCGCGCCGTCGAGTTCTTCGCGCTGCTAGGGAAGACGCAGTCGCTGAATCATCTCGACGAGCAAGGCGGCTTCGTCGACCTTCGCGATGGCGAGGCTCTCGATCTCATCGACTCGCCCTTCGACAGCGCCGGCCACACCGTCGATATCCGCGGCGTCAACGCCGCGCGCAATCCCGGCCGGCACAACATTCCGAACGCGGCCGCATATGTCTGGCGCCTGCGCGCCTTTCCGGTCACGCACGCGCCGGCGTACTTCACGCAGCGCGGTAGCGGCTACTTCTTCTACACGTTCAGCCAGCTCGGCAACGACGCGCCGATCTTCGCCGCGGCGAAGCGGGAGAGCGATCCCACCGCGATCGCCGCGGAGATCAATCTCCCCGTTCCGATCCGCCGCCGCGCCCTCGATCTGCATCGCGACGACTACTACGGCCCGAGCTTCCTGCTCTGGCTCGACGGCGCGGAGACGCCTGTGCCTGCGGAGAACGTCATCGCCGCCGACCTGAGCGCCTGGACGTACCGGCCGCCCGTGGGGAAAGTTGCGGTCGATCCGCAGCTCGGCCGCATCGCCCTGGCGAAGCAGCCGGAGTCGATCGAGGTCACGTACCACTACGGATTCGGCGGCGACGTTGGCGCGCACGAGTCGCCGCGAACGCTGGCGCAGCCGCGCGGCGCGGCGCTTTACCGCGTCGGGCCCTCCGAGGCGCACGCGACGATCGCCGACGCGGTCAGGCAGTGGACGAAGGAAGCGCCGCAGCACGCCGTCATCGAGATCGCCGACAGCGGCGTCTACACCGAGGCCGTCGACGTCACGCTGCGCGAAGGCACGACGCTGCAGATCCGCGGCGCGAACCGCACCCGTCCCGTCCTGCAGGTCCTCGACTACCGCCCGTCGCACGGCGAATCGCTGCACGTGACGATGTACCCGAAGTCGCGCTTCACCCTCGATGGCCTCGTCGTCGCCGGCCGCCCGTTGCAGATCGAAGGCGCCGGAGAGCAGGCCGTCGACGCGCGCGTCGTCATCCGCCGCAGCACGCTCGTGCCGGGATGGACGCTCCATCCGAATTGCGAGCCGGGTGCGTCAGACGAGGCCAGCCTTGGCATCGAGAATCTCAGCGGCAAGGTCACGATCGAGAAAAGCATCGTCGGGACGATCGCGGTGATGAATGAAACCGATGAGGCGGAGCCGATCGCGATCGCGGTCAGCGACTCGATCGTCGACGCCACGTCGAACGAGGGCGACGCGGTCATCGGCCCGGGCGGCTCATACGCCTGGGCGACGCTGACGTTCGCCCGCTGCACGGTGTTCGGCAAGGTGCTGGCGCACGCGCTCGCGCTGGCGGAGAACACGATCTTCGGCGCGCCGGCAACGATCGTCCGCCGGCAGGGCGGATGCGTGCGCTTTTGCTACGTGCCGCCCGGCTCGCGCACGCCGCGCCGCTACCATTGCCAGCCCGACCTCGCCGAGGCCGCCGTCCGCGAGCGGCTGAAAAAAAAGCCCAAGGCCGCGATCGAGGCCGCCCTCGAACGGGAGCGGCGCCGCGTCGTGCCGCGCTTCGGTAGCACCCGCTTCGGCGCTTCCGATTATTGCCAGCTCGGCGTCTGCTGCGCGCCCGAGATCGCCCGCGGCGCCGACGACGAGTCGGAGATGGGCGCCTTCCACGACCTCTTCCTGCCACAGCGCCTGGCCAACCTGCGCGCGCGGCTCGACCGATCCACCCCCGCTGCAATGGAGACCGGCGTCATCTTCGCCGACTGAGGAGAACGGATATGCATGGCGACTTCTCGCTTGATCCTCTTGCCTACCGCGACCGCGTGTCGCGCGTCCTCGCTCAGCAGGGACGCGTCCAGCTCGATTCCGACTGGAACGAGCAGACCGAGTCGCTGCTGCGGTTCCAGCGCGGCATGGCCGCCGACATCATCGGCGAGCACGGCGCCGTGGGACGCGAGCCGCGGCAGAGTTTCGACATCATGGTCAGCACCGACCGCAAGACGGTGGAGATCGCCTGGGGCGAGTACTACGTCGACGGCATCCGCTGCGTGAATCTCCCCGCCGACGATCTCTTCGACACCTTCGCCGGGCTGATCGCCACGCCGCCCGTGCAGCCTCCCTTCGGCCGCGGCTTGAGCTTCAACAAGCAGCGCGACTTCTTCCCGAAGAACGACGACAGCCCGCTGGACGGACAGAAGGATGAGCTGCTCTTCTACCTCGACGTGTTCGAGCGCCACGTCTCTTCCTCCGAGGATTCAACCATTCGCGAGGTCGCCCTCGGCGGCCCCGACACCGCCAGCCGCGCCGTCGTGGTCTGGCGCGTGCGCGTCCTGCACGACGAACAGTTCAAGGCGCTGGCCGAACGCCTCACGAGCTCCCGGCCGCAGGAAGGATTTCTGTCCCGCTACGACCCGAATTACATCGCCCTCAATCTTCTCCTGCGCACAAACGCCCGCCTCCGCGCCCAAGCCGTGGAGACACGCGCCACCGACCCCTGCACGATCTCGCCGGACGCGCGCTTCCGCGGCGTCGACAACCGCCTCGTCCGCGTCGAGATCCACGATCCCGACGCGCCGAGCTTCAAGTGGTCGTCGGACAACGGCGCCGTGGTCTACCCGATCGCGGCGCCGGTGGAGGGGAAAACGGTGCACCTCGAGACCCTCGGCCGCGACCAGCGGACGCAGATCTGCGTCAATGACTGGGTGGAAGTCGTCGACGACGCCTACTTCATGGACGGCCCATCGAATCCGCTCGCGCAGGTCGTCGACGTCCGCCGCAGCGACTCCACGGTGATTCTCAGCGAGGAGCCGAAGAACGATGTCGGCGAGAAAATGGACCGCCATCCCATCCTCCGCCGCTGGGCCGCGCAGGAAGTGAAGATTCAGGAAGCGCATAACCCGCGGCAGCACTGGTTCGAGCTCGCCGACGGCATCGAAGTGCAGTTCTCCCTTCCGAAAGGCGAGACCGCCGGCCGTTACCGCCGCGGCGACTACTGGCTCGTCCCCGCGCGCACCGCGACGGGCGACGTGATCTGGCCCCGCGACGAAGCCGACGCCGATCTTCCCGCCGCCGTCCGCCCGCACGGCGTGGGCCATCACTACGCCCCGCTGGCCACGGTCAAGCCAGGCGCGACGACGACGGAAGACCTGCGGCAGAAGTTCGTGCAGTTGACGAAGGTGTAATCTGCGGCGATGAGCAGGATGGCCACGCTTCAGCGGCGGCAGCGCACTGCCGCGCCGGGAGCACCGGCCGGCGCTTTGCGCTCCAACGCCGGCATGTCGGCGGCGCTGCGCGGCGCCGACTTCAGCCGCGTCCCGTCGAGCCCGATGCCGTATCGCGACACCATCCAAAAATCGTTCGGCCGCCACGACGTCTCCGATCTGCGCGCGCACACCGGCCCCGCCGCCGCCGCGCAGGCGAACGCCCTCGGCGCCCAGGCCTTCACCATCGTTCGGCGCGCAGCCGACGCTTTTCACTGCCGCGCACGAAGCCGCGCACGCCGTCCAGCAGCGGAGCGGCCTCGATCTGCCCGGCCACATCGGCACCGCCGGCGACCGCCACGAGCGCCACGCCGACGAGGTGGCGAAACGCGTCGTGACTGGACACTCCAGCGAAGACTTGCTCGACGCGTATGCCGCGCACGCAACGGCGCCGCACGCGGCGCTGCAGTTGTCGCCGCAGAGCACGTATTTCGGGAAGTTCATCGACAGCACCTACAAGAAACTCGCAAACGACACGGGCGTGGAGATCAAGCTCGAGTTCGAGCCGGGAGACAAGGTCGACGCTACGAAGATCGGCATGGTTCAGAGCGTCCGAGCCGCGGCCCAAGGGGCGCCGATCATCATGGACCCCTCACAGGAAAAACGCGTCGTCACCAGCGCGCCGGGCGAGGGTTATCAGATCGATCGGGCCACCAGCCGGAACAATCCGGTCTATGGCTCGCAATCGCTGCAAGCCGGCGAAGGACTTGAAAAAACGGCCGCAACCACCCCGGAGAAGACATACGAGCTCGGATACAGATACGACGACAACGGAACGATCAAAAAGAAGAACGCCTGGATTTATGACGACCCACACCGCACCCCCGCCAAGAGCTCGTCGATGGAATTCGAAACCACGGCCGTCGCCATCGATGGCGCTCAGAAAGGAACGTACTACGGCTCGGTGAAGTGGGGATGGGAGCGCGATCCCAAGGGAGTCCTGTCAGAGGTGCCGTTCAAAACTGTCTCGGAGGGAGTGCCGTCGCAGAACTTCCTCGCTCCCGCCGTAGCATTCAACAGGGCGACGACGCGCGGAACGCTGGTGACCCGACTGGCCCCGACGCAGGTCTACAAGCTTTCGGGCTCCTCGTTTGTCGCGGCTTTCACGATCGGCAAGGGAACGAAGGTTACTGCCCGCGAGGACGCAATGGCCAGCTCCGGCAAGGCTGATTACGTGGTGGCGTCCGTCGTCGAAGGCGCCAGCGCCGGCAGGGTGGGACTCATCAAGACCACCGACCTTCAAGACAAGGGCGACGGCGCCGAGACCGTCGATCTGCCGGTACCGGAAGTGTTCGTCGTCGCTGCCGCAACGAAGATCAACGACAACGTGCCGCCCTACGCGGAGGGTCCGGCACTTTCCGAAGGAACGCGTGTCACGCTCACCGGCGCAACGAAAACGGGGTTAAGCAACGAAACCCTCAAATGGATCGTCGTCGCCCAAGGCTCCCACACCGGCGCGGCAGGCTACGTCCCGGAGAGCGTGCTGAAGAAAGAGCGGCTGTGACGCACGGCGATCCTGCCGTGCGCCCTAATCCCGCGGGATGTGAAACGGCACCTCATCCTCCGGCGCCGTGCTGTACTGGCGCTCGTCGTCCGGAATGTGCCACTGCTCGTCGTCCTCAGTCCACGTGCGAACGTCTTCCATCACTCTCTCCAATCAATGCGAGCCGAACTGCGCCGCTTCGGTCGATCCGGCCAGCGCCGTCGTCGACGCCTGTCCGTTCGAGATCACCTTGGTCACTTCGTCGAAGTAGCCGGTCCCGACCTCGTGCTGGTGCTTCGTGGCCGTGTAGCCGTCCTTCTCCGCCGCGAACTCCGCCTGCTGCAGCCGCGAGTACGCCGCCATCCCCTCGTCGCGGTAGTGCAGGGCGAGGTCGTACATCGAGAAATTGAGGGCGTGGAAACCGGCCAGCGTGACGAACTGGAAGCGGTAGCCCATGGCCGCCAGCTCCTCGCGGAAGTGCGCGATCGTCTCCGCGTCGAGCTTCTTCGCCCAGTTGAACGACGGCGAGCAGTTGTACGCCAATAGCTTCCCCGGGAACTCCGCGTGGATCGCCTCGGCGAACTGCCGAGCCTCGTCGAGGTTCGGCTCCGACGTCTCCATCCACAGGAGGTCGGCGTACGGCGCGTAGGCGAGGCCGCGCGCGATGCACATCTCCATCCCGCCGCTGATCTGGTAGAACCCCTCGGCTGTCCGATCGCGGCTGGTGATGAACGGGTGGTCGCGCTCGTCGACGTCGCTCGTCAAGAGCGTGGCGCTGTTCGCGTCCGTGCGCGCGACGAGGAGCGTCGGTACGCCCATGACGTCGGCCGCGAGCCGCGCCGCCGACAGCGTGCGGATGAACGCGGACGTCGGGACGAGAACCTTGCCGCCGAGGTGGCCGCACTTTTTTTCCGAGGCCAGCTGGTCTTCGTAGTGCACCGCGGCGGCGCCCGCCTCGATCATCTGCTTCATCAGCTCAAACGCATTCAGGCACCCGCCGAACCCCGCCTCGGCGTCCGCAACGATCGGCGCGAACCAGTACGTGTCGTGGCGCCCTTCGCTGTAGTCGATCTGGTCGGCGCGCTGCAGCGCCTGATTGATCCGCTTCACCACCGCGGGGACGGAGTTCGACGGATAGAGACTCTGGTCGGGGTACATGTTCCCCGAGAGATTCGCGTCGGCGGCGACTTGCCAGCCGCTGAGATAGATGGCCTTCAGCCCCGCACGCACCTGCTGGATGGCCTGGTTGCCGGTGAGCGCGCCGAGCGACGCGACGTACGGCTCGTTCTGCAGCAGGTCCCACAGCCGCTCCGCGCCGAGCTGCGCGAAGGTGTGCTCGACGTCGATCGAGCCGCGCAGCCGCAGCACGTCGTCCGCCGTGTAGTCGCGGGTGATGCCGTCCCAGCGCGGGTTGGTTTCCCACTCGCGCTCGATCTGCTTCGGGTCGCGAACCGCCTTGAGTCGTCTCGCCATTCAGTCCCCCTCCAATTGGAGTAATTCGTCGTAAGCCGGAATCGTCAAAAAGTCCGCAAGCTCGTCGCTCAGCGTGAGGCGGTCGAAGAGCGCCGCCGCGCGCGCCAAGTGCGGGCGCTCGCCGATCGACGCGAGCTCTTCGTCACGGATCTGCTGGTACAGCTCCGCGGTCACGGCGCGGCCGTCGTCGAGCTTCGCGCCGTGGTGAATCCACTGCCACAGCTGCGTGCGCGAGATCTCCGCGGTCGCTGCGTCTTCCATCAGGTTGTAAAGCGGGACGCAGCCGAGAGCGCCGAACCACGCCTCGAGGTAGAGAATCCCGACGTTGACGTTCTGCCGCACGCCCTTCTCCGTGATCGTCCCCTCGGGGATGCGGAGGAGATCGGCGGCCGTGACGTTGATGTCGTCGCGCTTCTTGTCGATCTGATGCGGGCCGGACATGTGCTCGTCGAAAATCCGCTTCGCCACCGCGACGAGGCCCGGATGCGCGACCCACGTGCCGTCGTGCCCGGCGCGCACTTCGCGGAGCTTGTCCGCCTCGACCTTCTTCATCGCCGCGTCATTCGCCTCGGCGTCGTTCTTGATCGGGATCTGCGCGGCCATGCCGCCCATGGCGTGAATACCGCGGCGGTGGCAAGTCTTGATCAGCAGGTCGACGTACGCGGCGAGGAAGGCCTTGTCCATCGTCACCTGCCCACGATCGGGAAGGATGCAGTCCTTCTGCGCGCGCAGCTTCTTGATGAACGAGAAGATGTAGTCCCAGCGGCCGCAGTTGAGTCCCGCGGAGTGATCGCGGAGCTCGTAGAGGATCTCGTCCATCTCGAACGCGGCGAGGATCGTCTCGATCAGCACCGTCGCACGGATCGAGCCGTTCGGGATGCCGAGGTACTTCTGCGAGAAGACGAAGACGTCGTTCCAGAGCCGCGCCTCGAGGTGCGACTCCATCTTCGGAAGATAAAAGTACGGGCCGGTGCCGCGGGCGATCAGCTCCTTGGCGTTGTGGAAGAAGTAGAGCGCGAAGTCGAACAGGGACGCGCTGACCGGCTGGCCGTCGACCAGGACGTGCTTCTCGACGAGATGCCATCCGCGCGGGCGGACGAGGAGCGTCGCCGTCGTGTCGTTCAGCTTGTACTGCTTCGCGCCGGAGTCGAACGCGATCGTGCGGCGCACGGCGTCGCAGAGGTTGACGTGGCCGTCGATGTTGTTCGCCCACGTCGGCGCGTTCGAGTCCTCGAAGTCGGCCATGAAGACGTTCGCGCCGGAGTTGAGGGCGTTGATGATCATCTTCCGGTCGACGGGGCCGGTGATCTCGACGCGGCGGTCGAGAAGGTCGCGCGGGATCGGCGCGACGGTCCATTCGCTTTCGCGGATGTGCTGCGTCTCGGAGAGAAAGTCGGGAAGCTCGCCGGCGTCGATGCGGAGCTTGCGCTCTTCACGCTTCTGGAGCAGCGCTTCACGGCGCGCGCCGAACTCGCGCTGGAGCGCGGCGACGAAGCGCAGGGCATCGTCAGTGAGGATGCGCTCCCACCCCGCATGCATCGCCGCGGGGATGTCGATGTCACGTTCGACGGTGATGTTCGTCATCGTTGTAAATCATTGAGCAGGCTATAGGCCAGAATCAATAAGATCAGCCTGTGCAGTAGGTTAGGTTGTTGAGATTTACAATCTGCACAGCGAAAAGTGGTAAACGGCGGTAAACTTGCCCCGGAGGCGCCATGAGCAGCTTGAGACTAGGTTCCAAAGTCCGTGCCCTCCGCCGCCGCGAGGGCGTCAGCCAGACGGAGCTGGCCGGCAAGCTCGAAATCTCGGCGAGCTACCTCAACCTCATCGAGCACAACCAGCGGCCGCTGCAGGCGCACCTCCTGGTCAAGCTCGCCCAGGTCTTCCAGGTCGACATTTCGGCGTTCGCGGACGACAGCTCGTCGCGCCTCGCCGCCGACCTGCAGGAGGTCTTCGGCGACCCGCTCTTCGAGGAGCATCCGGTGACGCTCGCCGACACGCGCGAGCTCGCCGAGAACGCCACGGCCTCGCGCGCGATCGTCGCGCTCTACCGCGCCTACCGCAATTCGGTCGAGTCGGAGCGCGCCCTCGCGGGACGCGTGCACGACGGGCAGATCACGTCGATCGATCCGCTGCACGTGCCGTCCGAGGAAGTGACCGACGTGATCCAGCAGAACACGAACTTTTTTTCCGAGATCGAGACGGCCGCGGAGACCCTCGCGCAGCGCGTGCGCTTCGACCGCAGCGACATGTACCGCTCGATGACCGGATTCCTGCGCGAGCGCCACGGCATCGAGGTCGCGCTCACGCCGGTGAGCGCCGACCGCGGCGCGATCCGCCGCTTCGATCCGTCACGCCTTGTGCTGTCGATCTCCGAGGTGCTGCCGCCGTGGGGACGGCAATTCCAGGTGGCACATCAGATCGGATTGCTCGAAGCGGCGCCCGCATTCGACGCGGTGCTGGCGCGCTCGACGAATCTCTTGACGACGCCGGAGTCGATGAAGCTCTGCCGCATCGCACTGTCGAATTACTTCGCGGCGGCGCTGCTGATGCCGTACGACGACTTCCTGCAGATGGTCGAGAACGTCCGCTACGACATCGAGCTGCTGCAGCACCACTACACGGCGAGCTGGGAGCAGGTCTGCCATCGCCTCACGACGCTGCGCAAGCCGGGGGCGGCGGGCGTGTCGTTCCACTTCGTCCGCGTCGACATCGCCGGCAATATCTCGAAGCGCTTCAGCGGGACGGGCATCCGCTTCGCGCGTTTCTCCGGCTCGTGCCCGCGTTGGGACGTGCACGCGGCGTTTCTGACGCCCGGCCGCATCCGCACGCAGCTCTCGCGGATGCCCGACGGCACCGCCTACTTCTGCGTGGCCCGTACGATCCGCAAGTCCTACGGCTACGCCTCGGGCGACGCGCTGATGGCGGTCGGCATCGGCTGCCCGGTCTCGGACGCGCGCCGCATCGTCTACGCCGACGCCTACGACCTCGACAACCTCGAGGCCGCGGTGCCGATCGGCACGACGTGCCGCCTCTGCGAACGCTTGGATTGCGATCAGCGCGCGTTCCCGCCGCTGCAGCAGGGATTAGTGTTGGACGAGAATGTTCGCGGCCGGTCGTTCTATGTTCCTGCCGACGCCCGAGCGGCGGCGGCGACGATTCCCGTCGCCGCCAAGCCGCGAAAAAAATCTACTGCGCGACGGCTTCCTTCGAGCAGAACTGATCGAATGCCGCGGTGAGCTCCGCCGCGATGTCCCACGGCGTCCGCCCCTCGATCTGCCAGCGCTCGAACATCTTCACCACCTCGCCGTCGCGGAACAGCGCGATCGCCGGCGACGACGGCCGGTAGCCGACCAGGTACTCGCGCGCGCGCTGCGTCGCTTCACGGTCGTTGCCGGCGAAGACGGTGATCATCCGCTCCGGTTTCGTGTTGTGCTCCAGCGCCATCTGTACGGCCGGGCGGGCGTTGCCCGCGGCGCAGCCGCACACCGAGTTCACCACGAGCAGCACCGTGCCCTTCTTCTCGCCGAGCACGGCGTCGACCGCGTCGGCCGTCCGCGTTTCTTCAACGCCGAGGCGCGTCAACTCCTCGCGCATCGGCTGGACGATTCTGTCGTCATACATCATCGGGTTTGTCCTCCGTCGTCACCATTCTAATGCCGCCGGTTCGGATCGATCTGCATCGAGCCGACCATCGCGTTCAGCACCTCGCGGTAGTTGGCCGCGTCGCGCTCAGGAGTGATGAACAACATATAGAGCAGATGTTCATCCGCGAGCTGCCGCGTGACGAGGGTGACGCGCTCGTCGATGCCGGTCTGCGGGTCGGTGCCGCGCAGCGTGGCGGCGATTGCCGTTCCTCCCGCCAGACGCACGCGACTCCCCGATCCGCTGACGAGGTTCAGATAAGGACTGCTCTGATGCAGCGCGCCGAGGAGGTCGTTCGTGGCGTTCTCGAGGGTGGCGTTGCCGGTGTAGTTCCCGCCGAACGGCTCGTAGTGGTTGAGGATCGCGCCGACGACGATCTCGTTGTTGCCGTTTACGCTACCGATGCCGCCCGGCGGGCCGATGGTCACGCCGGTCGAGCCCTGCTGGTAGACCTGCCAGTTCGACGGATAGTTGATGCGATAGAGACCGGACTGGCTGGTGTAGCTGCGCAGTGAGCTCGACGGCGCCGGAATGTTGACGGTCGACGATGCCTGCGATTGTGCGCGGCGGCGGCCCGAGTTTGGCGCCGATGCCGCGGCCGGGCCGGTGCGCGCGATGTCCGCCATCGTTGGCGCCGCACCCGTGGAGCGCAGCCGCGACTGCACGTTGTTCAGCTCCGCGACGTTCGTCGTCGGCCGGTCGGCGACGCGCAGCAACCGCGCTTCCTGCGTGATCCGGTTGATGCGGTCGGGGGGCGCGGGGTGGTCGGAGAGCCAGTTGGTCTTGCGCGATTTGTCGACGCTCTCCAAGGTGTGGAAGAAGTTGACCATGTCGACCGGCGAGTAGCCGGACGCCGCGAGGATCTGCGCGCCGCGCACGTCGGCCTGCGACTCGAGGTCGCGGCTGTAGCGCAAGAAAAGAAGATTCAGGCCGATGCCGCCGACGGCGTTGATGACCTGCGCGGTACCCTGTCCGACCTTGCCGCCGAGGATCCCGCCGAGGATGCCGATGCCGGCCTGCGTGAGGTAGGCCTTCGAGGCCTGATGGGTGCCGTGGCGCAGCGACACGTGCGAGATTTCGTGCGCGAGCACGCCCGCCACTTCGCCTTCGTTGCGCGCCTGTTCGAGCACGCCGCGGTTGACGTAGATGTAGCCGCCGGGCAGCGCGAAGGCGTTGATGTCCGAGGCGTTGACGACGCGGAATTGGTAGTTGAACTGCGGGCCGCCGGCGTTCGCCGCGAGCCGTTGACCGATGCGGTTGACGTAGGCGTTGACGTTGCCGTCGCGCACGATCGGCATCTGCCGCTCCGCCTCCGCCGCCGACTGCGCGCCGATCTGCGCGTCGTCGCTGGTCGAGAAGAGATTGAAACCTGCTTTGACTTTTGTCTGTGCGCTCGCCACGCCGAGGCTCAACATCAGCGCAACGGCGAGCGCGGCCGTTCGAGTTCGATTCATACCGGGCCTCCTGCTAATGCAAGGTCAGTGACCAGGCCGGAATACCCGGACGCGCGGGTGGACGATGGCGTAGAGCGCGGCGAGGTCAGCCTTGTCGATGACGCCGTCGCCGTTGACGTCGGAGCCCCAGCTCGCCGCGACGGCGCCGTTCTGGGCGTCGATCGTCCGCTCGCTTCCAGCGGCGTCGGCGAGCTCTTTGGTGAGGGTCTCGATGTCGGCGTAGTCGACTTTGCCGTCGCCGTTGGCGTCGCCGCGCTGCGGGACGAGGAGCTGATAGACCGCATTGCCCGTGCAAAAGTAGACGTCGCCGTTCACCCCCTCGACGACGTCGATGATCGGCCCGGTCTCGCCTTGGATGAGCGCGATCGGCGCAGGGTGGTCGACGTCGTCGATGTAGTAGATGGCTTTGCTGACGAACGCGCTCAAGAGGTACCCGTGGCGGAGAACGGCGTTGTGTCCGCCGAGGGCAGCGATGCCGGTCGGCGCGACGACGGTGGGGAAGACGTACGAGGGCGCGATGGTGCCGGGGATGGCCGGTCCGTTGCCCGCCGTGCGCGGCCAGCCGCAGTCGTCGCCCAGGTGGACGATGTTGATCTCGTCGTCGGCGAGCTCGCCGTTGTCCGGGACGATGAGGCGCTGATTGGCCGCGTCCCAGGCGAGGTCGAAGGGGTTGCGGAAGCCGCGCGCGAATTGCTGCACGGTGCCGTCGGGAAAGATGCGCCAGACTTTGCCGCCGTTCCACTCCGGAAGGGCGGCGATGGTCCAGCCGCCATAGTCGCCGATGGCCACGAAGACGGAGCCGTCGGCCGCGACGATGGGGTTGCCGCCGTGGTGCTCGGGCGAGGAGCCGCGCGAGGCGACTTCGATGTCCGCAGTGAAGGCGTGGACCATGGTCTCGGCGCCACTCTCGAGGTCGACGGTGGAGATGACGTCGGCGACCTGCCGCGGGGTGGTGTAGTGGACGACGGCGGTGCCGTCGCCGCGCAAGGCCATGCCGAGAAGGCCGGAGTTGCCGTTGGCGTCGGTGACGACGTGGGCGACGGGGATGCTCTGCCCGTCATCGAGACGGTAGATGTCGCCCGCCGTGGTGCTGTAGTAAAGGATGCCGCCCGAGTCGACGGCGAGGGAGCTCGGGAAGCCGGCGGTGGTACCGACGAATC
>DATELQ010000126.1:0-12382 GCA_035276475.1 Thermoanaerobaculia bacterium
TGGCGAGGAGGGCGGCGGCGGCGAGCGCGTCGTTCGCCTCGATCGCCGTGCGGAGCTGGCGCACGCCCGTCGCGGCAATGCCGAGGAACGCCAGCGCGAGCAGCGCGAGCGCGAGCGGGCCGCGCTCGGAGAGCCAGGCAAACCAGTCGCTGCTTGGCCATGGGTTCGTGGTCATGCCCGGATCGCCCTCGCTCAGCGACGGATCGTGCCGCGCGGCATGCTTGGGGTAAACCACTGCCCAATTGCCGGGGCCGACGCCGAGGAGCGGGTGGCGCAGCGACATCCGCAGCGTTTGGCCGTACTGCAGCAGGCGGCCGTGCCCGCTGCCGCTCTCGTAGTCGGCGGCGTGGTGCAGCGACTCGAGATACGGATTGCGGCTGCGCCAGTGCAGCGTGTTCGGGAGATAGATCGCCGCGACGGCGGCGACCGCGGCGAACGCGACGATGAGGAAGAGCCGCCGCCACGTGCGGCCGTCGCGGCGCAGCATCGGGGCAGCGACGATAGCGACGAGAAAGATGAGTGCGACGGCGGCGAACGCCAGCCACGCTGCCCGCGAGCGCGTCAGCACGAGCGACGCCGTCGCCAGCGCCGCGCCGGCCGCGCCGAGGAAAAAGCGGCGCTGCGCGGAGATCGCGGCGAAGAGCACCAGCGGCAGGCCGAACGCCGCCACGTGCGCGACGAAGTTGCGGTTGCCGAGCGTGCCGCCGGGGCTGCGGTTCTCGGAGAAGAGCGTCGTCTCCAGCCCGTACGTCTGCAGCAGCGACGTGATGGCGACGAGCACGACTGCGATTGCCAGCGTGACGATGAGCGGCCGCGCCAGCCCGGCGTCGCGCAGCCGCCGCGCCACCCAAAAGAGCAGCACGCTCGACGCGCTGATCGCCAGCGCGCGCATGCCCAGCCATCGGTTCGTGGCGAAGATCGCCGAGAGCGCGCCGAGGGCGACGTAGCCGGCGAGGAGGCGATCGATGTTCGTCGCTGTGGCCTCGCGCAACGTGCGTAGGGCAAAGAGCGCCGCGAGGACGGCGACGATGTGCAGCACCAGCTCCTTCGGGATGAAGAAGCGGTCGAGCTCGAACGCGAAGAACGTCGTCACTGCGACGACGATGGCGATCGCGCCGAGTTGCACGATGCGCAGAGACGCGCGCATCGTGCAACTCTATCGCGTCTGCGTTACGCCGCTTTCCGCTCCTCCGCCAGCAGCTCGTCCCGGATCTCCCGGAACACCTTGGCGTCGGCCTCGGCCGTCTCCGGATCGAGGAAGTAGGCCACGTCGTTGCGCACGCTCGCGCCCGTCGGGTTCTCGCCGTTCCACTCCAGCACTGCCCACTGGATCAGCGGGTTATGAATGTTGTGGTCCCAATTGAACGCCGCGTGGCGGTTGCTGTACGACGCCGGGAGCTCGGACGGGGTTTCCGTCTCGCTCATCTTGTATTCGGCGAACGCCTTGGCGTCGCGCTCGGCGGTCTGCTCATCGACGAAGTAAGCGACGTCGCGCCGCGGCGCGAACGCCTGCGGTCCGCCGAACTTCGTTCCCACGCTCGCGCATCTCACGACGAGCCACTTGATCATCGGCTTGCCGATTTTATGGTCCCACTCCAAAGCGACATAGGGCATGTGCTGTTCTCCTCTTGGTTCACGACTTTGTTGACGATGGACCACCGATAACGCAAGAGGGAGATAGTTATTTCGATCTTAATAAACTTCGTCCGAGCGGTCTCGACCAAGGAATACGTACGGACTTGCAACCATTACTGCTGCGCGTCCATAAAACAAATCGAGGTGTTTTCGTATGCAGGATGACCGCCGCTCGCGTCTGCTCAACGCTCTGTCCGCCATTGCCTGGTCCGCGTCCGCAAAGACGTTCCGTTTCACCTACGTCAACCCTGCTGCGGAGAAACTTCTCGGGTATACAGCCGAGCAGTGGCTCAACGAGCCCGACTTCTGGACCAAGCGTCTTCATCCGGACGACCAACACGTCGCGCTGCAGTGCCACACCGAGACCGTGGCGGCGCGCGACCACGAGCTCGTCTACCGGATGATCGCGGCGGACGGCCGCATCGTCTGGCTGCGCGACTACGTCAACGTCCACTGCGTCGACGGCGAGCCCGAAGAGCTCTTCGGCGTGATGATCGACATCACCCGCGAGCGCGAGGCCGAGGCCGCCTCGATCGAGAACCGCGAGAACTTCCGACGCATGGTCGAGCTCTCGCCCGACTGCATCGGCGTCCACGTCGACGGCGTCCTCGTCTACGTCAACCAGGCCTTCCTGCAGCTGCTCGGCGCGCACAGCGAAGCGGAGGTCCTCGGCCGGTCGTCGCTGGCCTTCATCGACGAGGCGTACCACGATCAGATCCGCGAGCGCCTGCAACTCCTCCGCGACGGCGAGTGCGTTCCGTACCTCCGCCAGAAGTACGTGCGCATCGACGGCTCGCGCATCGACGTGGAGGCGGCGGCGCTGCCGCTGCGCTACGGCAACCGCGACGCCGTGCAGATCATCGCCCGCGACATCAGCGACCGCGTGCGCGCCGAGGAGGAGCTGCAGGCGCGCGAGGCGCGGCTCCAGTTGCTCGCCGCCGGAACCCACGAGGCCATCTGGGAGTGGTCGCCGGAGCGCAACGAGCTTTGGACGAACGCCGCGTACCGCGACATGCTCAACGTTCTCTGCGGGCCGGCCACGTTCTTCGACGAGTGGCTGGCGCGCGTGCACCCCGACGACCGCGAAGCCGCACGCGCGGTGGCGATGCGCGCCATCGACGAGGCGCCGCCGAACTGGTGGCATGAGTACCGGCTGCGCCACGCCGACGGCACGTACCGCTTCGTCATGGAGCGCGGGCACAACGTGATCTCGGCGAGCGGAGAGCGGCGGATGATCGGAGCGATCCTCGACGTCACGCCGATGCGCGAGGCGGAGCGGATGCGCGCGTCTGCGGAGGCGAAGTTCCGCTGGATCGTCGAGCAGTCCGTCGTGGCCGTCTACATGATCGCCAACGGCGCGCTCACCTACATCAACGACACCGGCGCGAAGATGCTCGGCTACACCGCCGAGGAGCTGATGTCGATGGACATCGCCAGGCTGCTGCACGACGAAGATCCGGAGTCTGTATTCGACGGCCGGCCGAAAGTCGCGCGCATCCGGCGTAAGGACGGCGTCGTCCTCCACATCGCCTTCTATCAAAACGAAGTGACGATGGAAGGGGAGAAGATCGTCATCGGCACCGCCGCCGACATCACCGAGAGCGTGCGGGCGCGGCAGGCGCTGGAGGCCTCGGAGCAGCGCTACCGCGCGCTCGTCGAAGACGTCACCGAGATCCTCTACACGATCGACCGCGACGGGCGCTTCGTCTCGCTCAGCCGCAGCTTCGAGCGCGTCACCGGCCATCGCATCGAGGAGTGGATCGGCCGTCCGTTCGCCGACCTCTTCGTCCGCAGTCAGAACGAGCCGGCCGGGCCGATCCGCGAGTACACCGTCCGGGCGCGCTCCGGCGCGATGGTGACGGTCGAAGTGTCATCGCAGCCGCGCTACGTCGACGGGCTCCTGGCCGGATCGATCGGCATGGCCCGCGACGTCACGGAGCAGCGCACGATCGCGCGCAAGCTTGAAGACGCGAAGCGGATGAGCAGCCTCGGGCAGGTCGCCGCCTCGCTCGCGCACGAGTTCAACAATGTGCTGATGGGCATCCAGCCGTTCGTCGAAGTCATCGGCCGGAAGATGACGCCGACGCCGCCGATCAGCGCGGCCCTCGGGCACATCACGCGTGCGGTCGCGCGCGGCAAGCGGGCGTCGCAGGAGATCCTCCGCTTTGCCAATCCGAAGGAGCCGCAGCTCTTCGCCATCGACGTGCGGGTGTGGCTGCCATCGCTCCTCGGGCAGCTGACAGCAACGCTCCCCACCGGGATCACGCTCACCAGCGAGATCGATCCGCACGTGCACTTCGTCCGCGGCGACCGCGAGCAGCTCGAGCAGGTCCTCACGAACCTTGTCTACAACGCCCGCGAAGCGCTCGCCGGCCACGGAACAATTCACGTCACCGCGTATGCAGAAGAGCAAAACGTGCGGTTCTCCGTCTGCGACGACGGCCCCGGGATTCCGGAGCAGAACGTCGAGCGCATCTTCGAGCCACTCTTCACCACGAAGCGCAACGGCACGGGCCTCGGGCTCGCGATCGCGCGGAGGCTGATGGAAGGGCAGGGAGGCTCGATCGCCGCGGAGAATCGCGCCGAGGGGGGCGCGGCGTTCCACCTCCTCGTGCCGGCGGCGGAGATCGCCGCGCCGGCGATCGAGTCGCTCGTGCGCGGCAAGGGCGGCGTGAAACGCGTCCTCCTCGTCGAGGACGACGCCTCGGTTGGAACCGGACTCGAAGCGCTGCTGCAGTCCGAGGGGTACGAGACGACGTGGGTGCGCGCCGGCGCGGAGGCGTGCGACGCGGCGCGGCGGATGCGGCCGGAGGTGGCGATCATCGACGTCAACCTGCCGGACGGCAACGGCGTCGACCTCGTGCCGCTGCTGCGCGAGGAGCACAAAGACCTGCCGGTCGTGCTGTCGACGGGGCACGTCGAGCCGAACCTCGCCCGGGAAAAGGTGCGCGTGCTGTCGCTCATGAAGCCGTACGAGCTCGACGACCTGCTCGTGGCCATCGAAAGCGTCACCGCGGCGGCGGCGTGAGTTCGAATTCTGGACGGAAGTTCAAGTTGCGAACAGCTCCCGCATGACGCTCAAACGCACATCCGCAGCAATGGCAATCACTTAGCACATGGCAAGGCTCTTGGAGTAGGGACCGGTCAAATCCAAATACGTTTGGGGGTCCTGACCCATGAGCCTTGCTGTTGCTGTCGACAGTGTTCGTTTTTCACCCGCATTTGCCACGCCGCCGCCGACCGTTCTGATCGCCGAGGATGAGAAGAAGCAGCGCTGGACGCTGATCCAGCAGCTCGACGCGCTCGGCATCGTCCCGCTGACCGCGAGCGGCGGCTACGAAGCCATCCGCATCGCCGCCGAGGAGCGGCCGGAACTGATTCTCCTCGACGGCCTGCTGCCGGAGATGCACGGCTTCGAGGTGGCGCGCTTCATCCGCCAGCTCGACCGCGAATACCGGCCGCACATCGCCATCATGACCGCGATCTACAAGCACGTTCGCTATCAGAACGAAGCGCGGCTCAAGTACGGCATCGACGAATACCTCATCAAGCCGCTGCAGCCGGCGTCGCTGGCCTCGCTCGTCGAGCGCGTGAAGGAGCGGCCATGAGTCGCGGGCGAGTGCTGATCGTCGACGACGAGAGCGAGCTCCTCGAGGGGCTGGCGTTCCTCCTCCGCGAGGAAGGGATCGAGGTGGAGATCCACGAGTCGATCATTACGCTGCCGCTGGTCGTGCGGAAGATCGATCCCGACCTGATCCTCCTCGACCTCAGCATGCCGGCGCTCTCCGGATCGGCGGTGTTCGCGATGGGGCGGAAGCGGCTGGGGAGCGATGCGCCGCTGGTGCTCTTCTCCGGCTGCGCGGCGCACGAGCTGGCGAAGCGGGCGGAGGAGCTCGGCGCGGACGGGTTCCTGTCGAAGACGCAGGAGCCGCTCGACCTCGTGGCGCGCATCGAGTCGTGGATCGATCACCGCCGTGCCGTCCGCAATGTGGAGGACTCCGATGCACTTCGCACCGCATCTGTTGTGGCGCAGTGACGCCGGCTCGTCGCGCGCGGCGGCCATTCTTCGCGCGGCCGGCTACATCGTCAGCCGGGTCGACGACGACGCGCTCGCCGAGCCGCTCGCCGGCGCGCCGCACGTCGACGGCGTCGTCGTGGAGCTGCCGGTGCTGGCGGCGATCCAGTTCGTGCGCAAGCTCGACGCGCGCTACGGCGCGGGGAACGTGCTGGCGGTGGTGATCACGCCGTCGGTGCAGGCCGTGCGCCGCGCGGCGCCGTCGGCGATCGCGCTGACGCCGCTGGAGATCGAGGAGGATTTGATCTCGACGATGGATCTGGCGTTGGCGCGGCGGCAGATGCGCGCCGGGTGACGGCAAATCCAGTTTCGGGCGCAGCAGCGTAGCTAACACCGGATGCTGTTGCTTCTCGTCGCCCTGACTGCCGCATCGCTCTCCGGCCGCGTGGTCGACTCGACGAACGGCGTGCTGCCGGGCGTGACGGTGGAAGCAACGCCGGCAGGGGGTGGCCGCGCGCAGACGACGGTCACGGGAGCCGACGGCTCCTACACGCTGCCGCTCGCGCCGGGCACGTACGACGTCTCCTTCCAGCTGCTCAATTTCGCGACGAGCGTGCGCCGCGGGGTCGCGGTCACGTCCGGCTCGCCGTTGCGACTCGACGCCACGCTGTACCTGTCGTCGAGCTCCGAGGTCGTCGTCACGGCGAAGCAGACCTTCCGCAACATCGCCGATCTCGACGAGCCGGTGAACGACTTGATCGGCATCGCCGATGCCGCAACCGAGGGGGTCATCCCGGCAAAGGAGATCGACCGGCGGCCGTTCCAGCGCGCCGGCGAGATTCTCGAGACCGTTCCGGGCGTCGTCGTCAGCCAGCACAGCGGGGAGGGTAAGGCGAATCAGTACTACCTCCGCGGATTCAATCTCGATCACGGCACCGACATCGCCGTGACGGCGGTGGGCGTGCCGGTCAACATGCCGACGCACGCGCACGGGCAGGGCTACGCCGACGCGAACTTCCTCATCCCGGAGCTGATCAGCGGCGTGCAATACAAGAAGGGGCCGTACTACGCCGACGAGGGGGACTTCGCCAGCGCCGGAGCGGTGAACATCAACTACGCCAGTCTCCTGGAGAAGCCGATCGCGCTCGTGCAGGGCGGCACGTCGGCGTTCGGGCGCGCGCTCTTCGCAGCCTCGTCGCAAGTGGGCGAGGGGTTCCTCCTCTACGCCATCGAAGCGGGTACGAACAACGGGCCGTGGGTGCATCCCGACGACTTCCGAAAGCTCAACGGCGTGCTTCGCTACACGCGCGGCGATCAGCGCGGCGGCTTCAGCGTCACCGCAATGGGCTACGACGCGACGTGGCGATCGACAGACCAGATCCCGACACGTGCGGTGTCCGACGGGATGATCTCGCGCTTCGGGAGCCTCGATCCGACGGACGGCGGTAAAACCTCGCGCTACTCGCTCGAATCGGAGTGGCAGCGGAGCTCGGCCGGGTCGCTGACGCAAGTGGCCGCGTACGCTCTCCAGTACCGCCTCGATCTCTTCTCCGACTTCACGTACTTTCTCGACGATCCGGTGCACGGCGACCAGTTCGAGCAGGCCGACAATCGGATCGTCTCCGGCCTCCGCGCCAGCCACCGCTGGCTCTTCCGGGCCGGCGGCGTCAGCGCGGAGAACGTGGTCGGCGTTCAGGCGCGGCGCGACGACATCCATTCCGTGGGGCTGTACCACACCGAGGATCGCGTGCGTCTCGGCACCACGCGCCAGGACGAGGTGCAGGAGACGAGCGGGGCGCTGTACGCGCAAAGCTCGATTCAGTGGCGGCCGTGGCTGCGCACGATCGTCGGGCTTCGCGGCGACGACTACCGCTTCGACGTCGATTCCTCCGGGCGCAAGTCGGCCTCGATGCTCAGCCCGAAGCTGACGATGATCTTCGGACCGTGGCGCAAAACGGAGTTTTACGCGAATGCGGGCTCCGGCTTTCACAGCAACGATGCGCGCGGGGTGACGATCCGCGACGATCCGGCGACGCCGCTGGTGCGCACGCGCGGCGCGGAGCTCGGGATTCGGTCGACGCCGGTGCCGCGCTTCCACATCACGGCGTCGCTGTGGGGGCTGGACATGGCGTCCGAGCTTCTCTTCGTCGGCGACGCGGGGAGCACCGAGGCCAGCCGGCCGAGCCGGCGCACCGGCGTGGAGCTGGCGACGTTCTACAACCTGCGCGACTGGCTGGCGGTCGACGCCGACTACGCCTTCTCCCGCGCGCGCTTCCGCGACGGCGACCGCATTCCCGGCGCGGTTGAAGGCGTGGCCTCGGTCGGACTGAATCTCATCGACGTGCACCGCCTCTTCGGCGAGTTGCGCTACCGCTACTTCGGGCCGCGGCCGCTCGTCGAGGACAACAGCGTCCGCTCGCCCTCCTCCAGCCTCGTCAACGCGCGCGTCGGCTACCG
The DNA here is from genome assembly GCA_035276475.1 of Thermoanaerobaculia bacterium. Taxonomy (GTDB): domain Bacteria; phylum Acidobacteriota; class Thermoanaerobaculia; order Gp7-AA8; family Gp7-AA8; genus DATDFB01. The sequence continues at coordinate 8,108 of DATELQ010000126.1, forward strand.
CGTCGCGCCGCGCCTTCGCCTCGACCTCGACGTGTTCAACATCCTCAACGCGAAGGTGAGCGACGTCGACTACTTCTACACGTCGCGCCTGCCGGGCGAGCCGGCGGCGGGCGTCGGCGACGTGCACTTCCACCCGGTCGAGAAGCGCGCGTTCCGGGTGGGGGTGACGACGACGTTTTGAATTGCCTCACCGCGTCGCCGTCGAGAGCGCACCCGCGCCGCGGCGTTTGCGGGCGCGCCAGCGCAAGCGGTCGAGGTAGAGATACGTCACCGGCGTGGTGAAGAGCGTCAGCATCTGGCTGACGATCAATCCTCCGACAATCGCGATTCCAAGGGGGCGCCGCAGCTCGCTGCCGATGCCGTGGCCGAGCGCGAGGGGGAGGCCGCCGAAGAGCGCGGCCATCGTCGTCATCATGATCGGGCGGAAGCGGAGGAGACACGCTTCGCGCACGGCGTCGCGCGGGCTCTTCCCCTCCTTCCGCTCCGCCTCCAGGGCGAAGTCGATCATCATGATGGCGTTCTTCTTCACGATCCCGATCAGCAGAATGATCCCGATGAGGGCGATGATCGTGAACTCCGTATTCGTTAGGAGCAGCGCGATCAGCGCGCCGACGCCCGCGGACGGAAGCGTCGAGAGAATCGTGATCGGATGCACGAGGCTCTCGTAGAGGATGCCGAGGACGATGTAGACCGCCAGGAGCGCCGCGAGGATCAGGAGCGGCTCGTTCGCCAGCGAGGCCTGGAACGCCTGCGCCGTCCCCTGGAAGCCGGGGTGGATCGACGACGGCATGCGCATCTGCCGCTCCAGTTCCTCGATCGAGGCCGTGGCCTCGCCGAGGGAGACGCCGGGTGCCAGGTTGAACGAGATCGTCACCGCGGGGAATTGCCCCTGGTGGGGGATCGAGAGCGGCGTCTGGTCGATGCCGAAATTGGCGAAGGCCGCGAGGGGGATGTCCCGGCCGTTCGAGGCGTGGACGTAGACGCTGGTGAGCGACGCCGGCGACACCGCGTACTTCGGATCGACCTCCATGACCACGTGATACTGATTCATCCCGCTGTACATGACCGAGACCTGGCGCTGCCCGAAGGCGTCGTAGAGCGTGTTGTCGATGGCGGCGAGTGTCACGCCGAGGCGCGCGGCGGTCTGGCGGTCGATGATCACCGTCGCCTGCAGCCCGCGGTTCTGCTGGTCGCTGGAGACGTCGCGCAGCTCCTTGAGCTTGTGCATCGCTTTCTCCAGCTTCGGCGCCCACGACATCAGCTCGCCGACGTCGTCGCCCTGCAGCGTGTATTGATAGTCGGCGTTGCTCTGCCGGCCGCCGACGCGGACGTCCTGCACGGCGGAGAGAAACATCTGCGCGCCGGGGACGTGCACGGTCTTGGGGCGGAGGCGGGCGATGATCTCCTGCGCCGAGGCCTTCCGCTCGTCGAGCGGCTTGAGCGACACGAACATGCTCGCGGAGTTGCCGCCGCCGCGGCCGCCGCCGGTGAAGGAGACGACGTTGTCGACGGCCGGATCCTTCTCCACGATGGCCATGAAGCGGTTGAGCTTCTCGATTAGCGCCGGGAACGACGTGTCCTGCGCGGCCTGGACGTTGCCGGAGAGGCGCCCGGTGTCCTGCTGCGGGAAGAAGCCTTTGGGGATGATGACGTAGAGGTAGATCGTGAAGCCGATCGTGGCCAGGGTCACGAGCAGCACCGGTAGCGTGTTGGCGAGGACGAAGTCGAGGGCGCGCCCGTAGCCGCGCAGGAGCTTGTCGAAGGCGCGCTCGCTCCAGTCGTAGAGGCGGCCGTGCTTCCGCTCGCTCTCGGCCTGCAGGAACCTCGCGCACATCATCGGCGTCGTCGTCAGCGACACGGCCAGGGAGATGGCGATGGCGGCGGAGAGCGTCACCGCGAACTCGCGGAAGAGCCGCCCGACGATGCCGCCCATGAGGAGAATGGGGATGAAGACGGCGATGAGCGAGGTGCTCATGGAGAAGACGGTGAAGCCGATCTCGCGCGCGCCCTGGAGCGCCGCTTCCATCGGGCGCATGCCATTCTCCAGATGCCGGGTGATGTTCTCGATGACGACGATGGCGTCGTCGACGACGAAGCCGGTGGAGATCGTCAAGGCCATCAGCGAAAGGTTGTCGAGCGAGTAGTCGAGCAGATACATCACCCCGAACGTGCCGATGAGCGAGAGGGGCACGGCCACACTCGGGATGACGGTCGCCCATCCGCTGCGGAGGAAGAGGAAGACGACGAGGATGACGAGGCCGATCGAGATCGCCAGCGTCCACTCGACGTCGTGAACCGAGGCGCGGATCGTGGTGGTGCGGTCGAGCACCGGCTCGAGGTGGATCGACGGCGGAATCGCCGCCTGCAGTTGCGGCAGGAGCGCGCGCACGCGGTCGACCGTGCCGATGATGTTCGCGCCGGGCTGGCGGAAGAGAACGAGGGAAATCGCGGGCTTGCCGTTGACCGACCCCGCGCTGTTGATGTTCTCCACCGCATCGCGCACGTCCGCCACCTCGGAGAGAATCACCGGCTTGCCGTCGCGCGAGGTGTCGATGAGGCTCCGGTACTGGTTGGCCTTGAAGAGCTGATCGTTCGTGTGCAGCACCCAGGCGGCGTCGGTGCCGGAGATCTCGCCCTTGGGGCGGTTCGCGTTCGCCGCCGAGAGCGAGGTGCGCACGGCGTCGATGCCGACGTTCATCTTGCTCAGCAGAAGCGGGTTCATCTCTACCCGCACGGCCGGGCGCGAGCTGCCGCCGACGAAGACCTGGCCGATGCCGTCGATCTGGGCGATCTTCTGCGCGAGAATCGAGTCGCCGACGTCGTACATCTGCGGCTGCGTCATGACGTCCGAGGTCATGGCCAGAATCATGATCGGCGCGTCGGCGGGGTTGACCTTGCGCCACGTCGGATTCGACGGGAGGTTGGCGGGGAGCTGTCCGCGCGCGGCATTGATGGCCGCCTGCACGTCGCGCGCGGCGGCGTCGATGTCGCGGTCGAGATCGAACTGCATGGTGATGTTCGTCGAGCCGGAGGAGCTGTTCGACGTCATCTGGGTGATGCCGGCGATGCGGCCGAATTGCCGCTCCAGCGGCGTGGCCACGGCCGAGGCCATCGTCTCGGGGTTGGCGCCCGGAAGGCTGGCGGAGACGGAGACGGTCGGGAACTCGACCTGCGGCAGCGGCGCGACGGGGAGCTTGGTGTAGGCGAGGCCGCCGGCCATGAGCACGGCGGCCGTCAGTAAGGACGTGGCTACCGGGCGGCGGATGAAGGGGGCGGAGACGCTCATTGGCGCGGCTCCGCCGCGAATGCAGAATGCGGAATGCAGAATGCAGAATGAGCCACTCCGCGCGAGCCATTCTGCATTCTGAATTCTGCATTTTGCATTCGGCTCACGCCTCCGCGGGAACGCCCACACGCACGCGCTTCCGCAGCCGTGCCGCGAGCTCGTCAAACCAGAGATAAACCACCGGCGTCGTGTACAGCGTCAACAGCTGGCTGACCAGCAGGCCGCCGACGATCGTTATGCCGAGGGGGTGGCGCAGCTCCGCGCCGGTGCCGCGGCCGAGGGCCAGCGGCAGGCCGCCGAAGAGCGCGGCGAACGTCGTCATCATGATCGGGCGGAAGCGCAGCAGGCAGGCCTGATAAATCGCCTCCTCCGGCGGCTTTCCTCCTTCGCGCTCCGCCTCCAGCGCGAAGTCGATCATCATGATGGCGTTCTTCTTCACGATGCCGATGAGGAGAATGATCCCGATCAAGGCCACGACGCCGAGCTCCATGTGGAAGAGCATCAGCGCCAGGATCGCCCCGACGCCCGCCGACGGCAGCGTCGACAGAATCGTGATCGGGTGGATGTAGCTCTCGTACAGCACGCCGAGGACGATGTAGACCGTCACGAGCGCGGCCAGGATCAGCCATCCCTCGTTCGCCAGCGAGCTGCGGAAGACGGCGGCCGTGCCCTGGAACTCCGTGTGGATGCTGCCGGGGAGGCCGAGCCCGGCCACGGCGGCGTCGATCTCTTTCGTGGCCGCGCCGAGCGCCGTGCCGGGGGCGAGGTTGAACGAGACCGTGGCCACCGGAAATTGTCCGAGGTGATTGACCGCCACGGGCGTGGCGTGCGTCTCGATGTGCGCGAAGCTGGCCAGCGGGATGATCTGCTCGCGCGATCCGGAGAGCGGCGGCACCGGCTGCGCGGTGCCGGGCACCGTCGACACCGATGCCGACGCTGCCGGCGTCGTCGCGGCCAGCGTCGCCTGCGACGCGGCGGCCGCGCCGACC
>DATELQ010000127.1:0-26274 GCA_035276475.1 Thermoanaerobaculia bacterium
AGAGCGTGCCGCTGCCGAAAGCGCCGCCGGGGGAGTTGCCGCGGCGCTCGCCGAGCGCGTTGCCGGCGGCGCGTGAGAACGGCTCGCCCTGCAGAGCGACGAGCAGCTCTTCGCTCACGAAGCGCATCGCGCCGTTCTCACCGTGCACCGTCAGCGTCGTCGGCTCGTCGGGGCCGGTGGAGACGGCGCTGAAGGTCATTGCCGCGACGGCGCCGTTGCGGAGCTTCAGATGCACGGCAGCGAAGTCGTCCGAGGTGACTTCGCGCGTGGCGTCGCCGAACGGACGCTCTTGGATCATCGTCACGAGCGTGGCCTGCGCCGCTTCGATTTCGAGTCCGAGGTAGCGGAGGGCGTCGACGTAGTGCGAGCCGACGGCGCCCCACACCCCGCCGCCGCGCGCCGCGTCGCTCCACCAGTTCCACTCGCGCTTCCGGTCGCCGCGGCTCGGGCTCGCATAGCGCACCTCGGCGTAGCGGATCGGCCCGAGCTCAGAGATGCGCTCGCGCATCGCGCGCATGGCCGGAACGAAGCGCATCTCGTGGTCGATGATGGCGATGAGGTCGGGGTGCTTCTTTGCCTCCGCCACGAGCTGCTCCGCTTCGCCCGCGTTGAGCGCGGTGGGCTTTTCGCAAAGGACATGCTTCCCATTCGCGAGCGCCGCGAGCCCCATCTGTACATGCTCCGAGGGCGGCGTGACGACGCTGACGACGTCGACGTCCGGCGAGGCGACGAGCGACTCCCACTCGTCGTGCGCAGCGACGCCGAGTTCCCCGGCGATCCGCTGCGTCTTGTTCCGCTGCGACCCCGCCAGCGCGACGACCTCGAGCCCCGCCTCGCGGAACGCAGGTACCTGCACGCGGGCGCCCCAGCCGGTGCCGATGATTCCGATGCGTGCCATTCGGCGGGCATTGTATGTCCCACACCACAACAGTCGAGCAACCGTGTCCTCCTCACCGGAGGACCTCTCACATGACTACGCTGTCGGTTATCTCCGCCGTGGCGAGACTGATCTCCCTCGCTCTGCTGATATGGCTCGTGCTCCGCAGATCGGCTCCGAATGACGACACCGTAGTGCGGCGGCTCATCGCCGATGAGGCGGTGCGATCACGGGACGAAGTGCGTGTTACCAGCAGCGCCCTTCGGCAGGAAGTGACGGTCCTTTTCGGCAGTCTCGCCACGTCGTTACAGTCGACGGCCGACGGCGCTGCGAAGATTGAGCGCGAGCGGTTCGAGCGGTTTGCGGACGACGTGCGGCGACTCCTGAGCGAAAACACGAGCGCCGCCGCGGCGGCCCGGCAGACGCTCGAGGCGACGCTGGTCGGACAGTACGAGACCGGCCGCGCCGAAGCAGCGGAGAACCGTCGTGCGCACCGCGACGAGATTGGCCGCCGTCTCGACGCTTTTAACGAAGCACTGGTCGCGGCCGTTACGGCGCATGGATCGACGCAGCGGCAGGATCTTCAGGACATTCGCGCCCAGGTCGAGAAACTGGTCGAATCGAACGAATTCCGCATGCGGGAGATCCGGCGCACCGTCGATGAGCGGCTCAAGGAGATCGCCGCCAGCAACGCACGCGAGCTGCAGGAGATGCGCGCGACGGTCGACGAAAAACTCCAGGGCACGCTGACACAACGTATCGGCGAGTCGTTTGCGCTAGTGACGCAGCAGCTCGAAGAAGTTCATCGCGGGTTGGGCGAGATGCAGTCGCTCGCCAACGGCGTCGGTGATCTCAAGAAGGTTCTGTCCAACGTGAAAAGTCGCGGCGGATGGGGAGAAGTGCAGCTGGAGGCGCTGCTCGAGCAGATGCTCTCACCCGAGCAGTATCAGCGGAACGTCGTGACTAAGGAAGCGAGTCGCGAGTCCGTGGAGTTCGCCGTCAAGTTTCCCGGCAAAGGGGATGTTCCGCTTCTTTTGCCGCTTGATGCGAAATTCCCGGTCGAGGACTATCAGCAGCTCATCGACGCGCAAGACTGCGGGGACTCCGAAGCCGTGGATGCAGCGGCGCGCCGACTCGAAACCTCCGTGCGAAACTCGGCCAGGACGATCCGCGAGAAGTACGTCTACCCACCGGTCACGACGGACTTTGCGATCATGTTCTTGCCGACCGAGGGACTTTACGCCGAGGTGTTGCGGAGGCCTGGCCTGGCCGAGCAGATCCAGCGCGAACAGGGTGTGCTCATCGCTGGACCAACGACGCTCACCGCGATCCTGAGCAGTCTGCAAATGGGCTTCCGTACGCTGGCCATTGAAAAACGGTCGAGCGAAGTGTGGCGCCTGCTCGAAGCGGTGAAGACGGAGTTCGGCAAATTCGAAGACGTCATCCGAAAGACCGTTCGCAATCTCGATAGTGCGAGGAATCAAATGGACCAACTCGGAGTGCGGACGCGTGCGGTCAATCGCAAGCTCCGCGACGTGCAAGAGCTTCCGGAGCCCGACGCCAAGTTGCTGCTCAAGCTGGCGCCTCCGAACGTCGAGCCGGACGATGACGACGACCCCTGGCCGGAGCCTTCGAAACCGCCGGAGATGCGGCCATGACGGAAAAGCTCGCAGCGTGGAGTCGCGTGCTTGACGGAACAAAAAAGCGCGAGCTACAGTTGGTCCATCTGAGTTGGTCTACTACGAATGAAGACGGTCAACATCCACGAAGCCAAGACGCAACTCTCCCGACTCGTCGATCGTGCAGCCAAAGGAGAGTCGTTCGTCATTGCTAAGGCTGGGAAGCCGTTGGTGAAGGTCACGGCGATCGATGCGCCGGCAGAACCGCGGCGGCTCGGATTCCTGAAGGGGGAGATCGCGGTTCCGGACGATTTCAACCGGATGGGCGAGCGCGAGATCGCTGAGCTTTTTGGAATCGGTGAGTGAAACTTCTTCTCGATACGCAGCTCCTTCTTTGGGCTGCCGGCGAACCTGAACGGCTCTCGTCGCGCGCGAGACGGCTCATCAACGATGCTGAAAACGAGCTTCTTTTCAGCGCCGCCAGCTTCTGGGAGATCACGATCAAAGCGATGCTCGGACGCGACGACTTTCAGGTGGAACCGCGGGTTCTGCGGCGCGCACTTCTCGACAACGGCTACTTGGAGCTCCCGATCACGAGCGAACACGCGGTGAATGTTCAGACCCTGCCGCCCCTCCACAAGGACCCGTTCGACCGTCTCCTGCTATCGCAGGCGCTCGTCGAAAGCATCACGCTTGTGACTACCGACGAGGTGCTCGAGCACTACCCTGGTCCCATCCGGAAGGTCTGACCACTACAATCCCGCCCCAATGACCGACATCTCCTTCGGCACTGACGGCTGGCGCGCGGTCATCGCCGACGGCTTCACCTTCGACAACGTTCGCCGCGTCAGCGTGGCCATTGCCGTCGCGGCGCGGCAGCTCCAGCCGCCGCCCGGTGTCGATCGCAACGCCCTCGTCGTCGGCTTCGACCGGCGCTTCCTCTCGCGCGAGTTTGCCGCCGTCGTGGCGGAGACGCTGCACAGCGCCGGGTACCGCGTCGTCCTCTCCAACGCGCCGACGCCGTCGCAGACCATCTCCTTCACCGCCCACCACCGCAAGCTCCTCGGCGGCGTGGTCGTTACGGCCAGCCACAATCCGGCGAAGTACAACGGGCTGAAATTCAAGGCGTGGTACGGCGGGTCGGCGCTGCCGGAGACGTACGCGGCGATCGTGAGCGCGCTCGGGAAGAGCGAGGGGCGGGAGGGCGGGAGCGTCAGCGAGGAGGATCTGCTCGACGACTACGTCGCCGCGCTGCGCAAGCAGGTCGAGCAGCATGAGCTCAAAATCCTGCACGATCCGATTCACGGCGTTGCCGCGGGCATCCCGCAGCGCATCGTGCACAACGTCACGACGATTCGCGGCGACGTGAATCCGAATTTCGGCGGCGTCAACCCCGAGCCGATTCCCGAGAACCTCGGCGCCGCGCGCGCGGCCATGCAGAGCGGCCGGTACGACCTGGCGATCTGCAACGACGGCGACGCCGACCGCCTCGGCATCCTCGACGCCCGCGGCAACTTCGTCTCGCCGCACAAAGTCATCTCGCTGCTCGCCCTCTACCTCGTGCGCGAGAAGAAGATGAGCGGCGACATCGTCAAGACCTTCTCCACCACCCGCCTCATCGAGAAAGTCGCGCGCGCCCTCGGTGCCGGGTTTCACGAGACCGCCATCGGCTTCAAGTACGTCGCCGATCTCATGCTCGCGCGCAACATCCTCATCGGCGGCGAGGAGAGCGGCGGCATCGGCTTCGGCCACTTCCTGCCGGAGCGCGACGGCATCCTCTCTGGGCTCCTCGTCGCCGAATGCGTCGCGCATTTCAAAAAGCCGCTGCACGACATCGTGAGCGACATGGAGGACGAGTTCGGCCGCCTTCACTACGACCGCCGCGACGTTCATCGCCCGATGGACCGCTGCGCGCGCCTCATCGACCGCGTCCGCGCCGGCGAGCTCGATGCCCTCCTCGGCGGCGCCGTTTCCGCGCGCGAGGAGACCGACGGCGTGAAAGTGAACTTCGAAGACGGCTCCTGGATCCTCTTCCGCAAGTCGGGCACCGAGCCGATCATCCGCATCTACTGCGAGAGTCCGGATGAGGGGCGCGTGCAGGAGATGCTCGACGTGGCCGTGCGCGAGTTAGGCTGAGTTCACGAAGTTTCGCAACAGCAAATCCAGCTTCGCCGGATCGAACGGCTTCGACACCACGCCGCTCACCACGTCCTGATCGGCCGCGCTCAGGCGCTGCTCGCCCGCGGCCACGACATACGTCTTCGTCCCGCGGTGCTCCTTGTGATTGCGGATGAAGTCCACCACCGCCCAGCCGTCGATGCGCGGCATCATCAGGTCGATGAACGCCAGCGCGTACTTGCGCTGCTTCAACTGCTGAATGGCCTCGGAGCCGTTCGCCGCCTCGTCGTACGCCAGCCGATGCTGCGACAGCACCGTGCAGAGCTGCTTGCGCACCTCGGGATCGTCATCGGCGACGAGCACGCGCCAGTCGGGATTGATCGACTTGTGGCGGCCGCTGCTCTTGGCGCGTTTCGGCTGCGAGGGAGGCTCGGGCGCGGGCGGAATCTCCGGCGCCGGCGTTGGCGCGATCGGGATCGTCGGTGTATCGCGTCCCTGCACCGGGAAGTACGCCGACGACGTGCTCGGATAGAGCTTGTTCAGCGCCGAAGCCATCTGCTTGGCGGTCTCGAAGCGCTCATCCGGCTTCTTGCGTATCGCCTTCTGCACGATCTCGATCAGCGCGGGCGGCGCGTCGGGCAGTGCCGTGGCGAGATCGGGCGCCTCGCGCGTGACGATGTTGACCAGCGTCTCCGTCACCGAGGCGCGCGCGAACGGATGCTTGCCCGTCAGCGCCTCGTACAGCACCACGCCGAGGGAGAAAATGTCGGAGCGGTGATCGATCGTCTTGCCGAGGGCCTGCTGTGGGGACATGTAGTCGGGCGTCCCGATCACCGTGCCGTCCGACGTCAGCTTCCCCGCGTCCTCGGCCGGCGCATCGATCAACTTGGCGATGCCGAAGTCGAGCATCTTCACGCCGCGCCGCGTCACCACGATGTTCTCCGGCTTCACGTCGCGATGGATGATCCCGTGTGCGTGCGCCTCGGCCAGCGCATCGGCGCAGCGCTTGATGATGCGCACCACGTCGGGCATCTTGAGCGAGCGCGCCGCGATCAGCGCCTTCAGCGACTCGCCCTCGACCAGCTCCATGGCGATGTACATCCGGTTGTCGACTTCGTCGACCGCGAAAATCGTGGCGATGCTCGGATGGCTGAGGCGCGCCGCGGTGCGGGCCTCGCGGAGGAAGCGCGCCTTCCACTCCGCGTCGCTGGCCATCTCCTCTTTCAGCAGCTTGACCGCGACCGTGCGCAGCAGATTGGTATCTTCCGCCTTCCACACCTCGCCCATGCCGCCGTGTCCGATGCGGTTAAGGAGCTTGTAGGGACCGAGTTGCACGCGTCGAGGATACCGTCTCAGCGCGGCCAGAGCCAGCCGAACACACCACCCATCAGCAGACCGTAGATGAGGCCGTCGATCACATCCTTCACCACCACGGTCCACGGCTTCCCGTACCAGATCGCGTCGGTCATGCTGTGGAAGCCGAACGGCAGAAAACCGACCGTGCCGGCGAAGCGAAAGACCTCGGGGTACGGCGTTCCGGCGCCGCGCGCGCGGCCGGTGATGTACGCGACGAAGACCGCCACGACGACCGCGTAGACCAGGTACTGCACGAGCGCCTTCGGGAAGTTGAACTTCGCCGGATTGCGCAGGAGCACGAACGCCATCGGCTTGCTCTCCATCGCCGCGCGCTGCTCCGGCGCGAGCTTGTTCCAGTTCACGCACGGCACGATGTACAGCCCGCTCTCGGCCGGGACGAGCGCGTCGATGACCGTCTTCTCATCGGGAAGCTGGCCGTAGTCGCTGCGATGCCAGAAGGGGAGGGCCATCCAGAGAATGTTGCTGGCAATGAAGACGATGACGGCGGACACGAGGATCGGCAGCCATAGGGCGGCGAGTGTGACCATCACGGACCTCCGGCGGAGATGATAGGCCCTTCCGCCGTCGCCGTTACGTGCTCGACGAAAACACCGGCGACACCGTGACCGGCTGCGTGATCGGAATCGTCGGCGACGGGTGCTGATCGCCGTATCCGTTTCCGTTTCCGGAGATGGCCGCGGGGTCGGGAAAGGGTCTTCCCTGCTGCAGCTCGTAGATCAGGCCGACCATGTACTCGTTGCGCAGGTCGCGGCCGATGTTGTCGAGCGCGGCGAAGGGCATCCCGGCCTTCTCGGCGAGGCTGCTCAGAAGCTTCGCGTCGTCGCCGTCCGGCTTCCCGTCCGCGCGGATGTGCACTAGCGCGAGGTTGATCGCGCCGCGGATGCCCATCGGGCGGCTGACGGAGATGTGCTTCCGCAGATAGCGGATCAGCATGGCCTGATCGATCCAGTCGAGAATGCGGTCGAGCGGCAGAAGAGTGCGGTCGGACAACTCGCCCGGCTCGGCGGTGGAGAGATGCTGTATCGATCCGACGCCGTATTCAGCCAGGAGATCCGCGGTCGTGAGGTCGATCCCCTCGATCACCGTCAGCTCGATCTCGTCCTCGTCATGGTCCGCCTTGCCGAAGAGCTTCATGGCCCGTGTGCGCAGCATGTCGATGGCGCTGCTGTGGAACAGTCCGATGAGGAAAAGGACTCCGTTCGATGCCAGCGCTCCCGTGCTCGTATGCCCCGGCTGCGTGGGCGCGACCAAAGCCGAGATGCCGACGATGCCGAAGACCCAGCCGATGACGACGGCCGAGGCCGAGCGCAGGGCGCTCGTGAGCAGGAACCGCGACGACAGCGCGTTCGCGTAGAGGCGGGCCACCATGTAATAGAGGACCGCCACGTACGCGCCGAGCCCCGCGTACATCATTCCCTCGACGCCGTTGTAGGCGATGCCTTGCTTCGGATCGGCTTCGAAGCCGGCGAAGATGGCGATCAGGAGAAAGATGCCGGTCAGGAAGAGCGACGCGGAGATCGCGCCGAGCGGATCGGACGACGTCTGGTCGAGCGTGCCGGCAGCGCGCTCCTGCTTGCGGGCCCGCTCGCGGCTGGCGCGGAACGCGTAATACAGCTGGATGGTCTCGTGCCCTTTTCCGCGACGCGTGGCGGAGGCGACGATGTGGAAGCAGATGCCGATCGCGCCCGGCAGCAGACCGAGGGAGAAGAAGAACGCCGTCCCCTGCAGATCCTTGAGCTTGTATCCGCCGACCTGGAACGTGGTGATGAAGAGGAACGGAATGGCGGCGAAGGCGATCGACATCGCCAGCACCACGCCGCGCTGCCGCGGGCTGAGGCGGCTGGACGACATTCCGACGGCGGGGAATCCACCACTCGACAGCGCGGACAGGGAACCGGACATGGTCTTCTCCTCGATTTTGGGTTTGAAGACCATGTTAGACCCCGTTGGCGCTTCAAAGGAAGCATTTATTGACTGAAGGCAACGACCTCGGCCGTTCTGCCGATCGTCACCACGCGCCCGCGCTCCAGCACCACCGTCTCCTCGGCGATCCCTGCCAGCTCCTCGGGGTCGTGCGTGACGTAGAGCATGGCCACGCGCAACTCGTCGCGGATGCGCCGCAGGTAACTGAGGATGCGCCCGTGCAACGCGCGATCGAGGCCGGCCAGCGGCTCGTCGAGCAGCAAGAGGCGCGGCGACGTCACGAGCGCCCGCGCCAGGGCCACGCGCTTTTGCTCGCCGCCGGAGAGCGTCGTCACGCGGCGCGCGAGCAAGTGCTCGATCTCCACGACGCGCACGCACTCGTCGATCGGCCCGTCCGCCGCGCCGTAGCGGATGTTGCGGAGGACGCTCATGTGCGGGAAGAGCGCGTTCTCCTGCGGGACGTAGCCGATGCGGCGCCGGCGCGCGGGGACGTGGACGTCGCGGTCGTCGAAGACGCGATCGTCGAGGACGATCCGCCCCGCGTGCGGCCGGCGCAGGCCGGCGATCGCTTCGAGGAGCGACGTCTTTCCGGCGCCCGAGGGGCCGAAGATCCCGGTCGCGGGAGAGGAAAGCTGCGCCGTGACGTCGAGCTCGAAGTGCGCGAGCGGGAAGGAGACGCGGTCGAGCTCGAGCTTCATCGCTGCCTCCGCAGAATCGCCTCGGAGGTCCAAAGCGCGACGAAGGCGATCACGGCGGCGACGGCGAGGAGGCGATAGGCGTCGGCGTCGTGGCCGAGCTGCGCGTCGTCGTAGATCGCCAGCGCCAGCGTCCGCGTCCGGCCGGGGATGTTGCCGGCGACGACGATGGTGGCGCCGAACTCGCCGATCGCGCGCGCGAAGGCGAGCACGAGGCCGCCGACGATGCCGCGCAGCGCGAGCGGGACGGTGATGGTCGCGAAGACGCGCCAGTCGCTCGCGCCGAGCGTGCGCGCGACCTGCTCGAAGCGCACGTTCACCTCTTCGAAGGCGACGCGGCAGCCGCGCACGAGCAACGGGAACGACATCGCCATCATCGCCAGCACGACGGCGCGCCAGGTGAAGACGACCTCGATGCCGGCGTGGTCGAGGAGCTGCCCGAGGGGGCCGCGGCGGCCGATGAGCTTCAGCAGCACGAGGCCCGTGGCCACCGGCGGCATCACCAGCGGCAGCGTGACGAGCGTTTCGACGAGCGATTTGCCGGGCCAGCGGTAGCGCGCCAGGAGCCAGGCCACGCCGATGCCGAAAGGAAGGATGAGCAGCGTGCTGAGCGCGGCGACTCGAAGCGTGAATGCGACGATGTGCCAGTTGCCCGCGCTCATTTGCGCGGTTTTATCAGGAATCCGTATTTGCGAAAGACTGCCTGCGCCGGCGGCGACTGGAGAAAGTCGAGGAGGCGTTGCGCCGCGGCCGGTTGCTTGGAGTCCGTCACGACCGCCGCCGGATACGAGATGTCCGGCCCCTCGGACACCGGCACGTCATACGCGATCCGCACGAGTTTCGAGATCAGCGCGTCGGTTTTGTAGACGATGCCGGCGTCGGCGTTCCCCGCCTCCACGGCGGCGAGCGCGCCGCGCACGTTATCCGTGGGCACGACTTTGAAGACGATCTTTTGCCAGAGCTTGAGCTTGCGCAGGTACTCCTTCGCGTACAGCCCGGCCGGCACGGTCTGCGGATCGGCGACGGCGATGTTGCGCACCGAGTCGTCGGCGAGGTCCGCCGGCGAGTCGATCTTCATCCGGCTTTCCTTCGGGACGATGATGGCCAGCGTGTTCGACAGGATGCTCCGCCGCGACGCGGCCACGATGAGCCGCCGCACCTGCAACTGATCCATCTTCAATTCGTCGGCGGAGATGAAGAGATCGGCCGGCGCCCCTTCCTCGATCTGCCGCGCCAGGAGGCTCGACGCGCCGAAGTTAAAGAGGAGCGCGTCGCCGCTTTGCTTTTCGTAGAGCGGCGCCAGCTCCTGCAGGACGTCGGTGAGGCTCGCCGCCGCGGAGACGTGCAGCGTGGCGGCGGAGGCAAGCGCCGGAAAGAGCATCGCAGTCAGAAGTAGGAGGCGTCGCATCAGAAGACCGTTTGCAGGCGGGCGATGACTTTCTGCTGCTCTTTCGACGCGCCCGGGACGCGGCTGCGCATGAAGTCGACCTGCAGCTTCAAGTCGTGTTGTTTGAAGTACCAGTTCAGGCCGGAGACGGTCGAGCGCGTGGCATCGCCCGCGATCGCGTCGCTCGGATCAAAGACTTCGAGGCGCTCGACGAACTGCAGCTTGTCGGGGATGACGTAGTAGGCCGCCTGTGCGTACCAGCCGTCGGAGCGGAAGCGCCCGTCGGGGACGCGGCTGGCCGGCTCGAACGTGCCGCGCAGATATTCGCTCCACAGCTCGAACGGGCCGAGCTCCAATTGCGCGTCGAGGCCCAGGGCGCGGCGGCCGCCGAGGAAGAGGTTGTCCTTCGCGGGCGTGGCGGGCGTCGAGTCGACGCCGAATTCCGACGGCAGGGCCAGGTTCGTGTCGGTGGTGCGGAAAGCGTTCGCGCCGATCGACAGCTTCGTCACCTGTCCGAAGACGCGGCTGATGAACGGCACGGCGCCGACGCGGGCGGCGGCCATGAATTTGTCGTTGTCGTTGAAGTTCTGGTTCGTGCCGCTGCCGTTGAAGACGCCGGCGGCGTAGTTGAAGCGCTCGTCGATGGTCGTGCCGGCGAGCTGCAGACCGATCTGCCGGCCGGGCGCGAGGCGGTCGCTGGCCATGGAGCGCTCGGCGGTGTAGAGGCGCGGGTCGGCGTAGAGCTGCTCGAAGCCGAAGGGCGTCTTGAATTGGCCGAAGCGGACGTTGGCGATGTCGAAGCGGTTCCAGTTGATGTAGCCGTCGGTGAGCTGCGTGCGGAGGCCGGTGGCGTTGGAGAGGCTGCCGGCCAACTCGAGCTCCGCGCGGAAGCTGAACTCCTCGACGAAGCGGCCGGAGACGTTGAGGCGCGCGCGGCGGAGAAATGCGCGGGAGTTGGCGTCGGTGAAGCGGCTGTCGCCGCGGTCGCCGCCCTCAGCCTGCCCCTGAATGAGCCCGCCGAGCTGGATCGGCGTGCTGCCCGCTTTCTTGACGTCGGCCTGGCGGGCCACGACTTCGAGCCCGAGGTCGCGGCGGAGCTGGGCGTTTTCTTTCTGCAGGCTCTCGACCTGTTCTTCGAGCTTGCGCAGCCGCGCCTCGACGGAGTCATCTTCCGCCAGCAGCGGCGCCGCGAGGACGGCGAGGAGGAGAGCCGGCGCAATTCTCACGTGCGCATGAGGAGAACACGCGCCGATATATTCCGTCAAGTATCTCGGAAGAGCTTGCGCAGTTTCGCCCACGTCGCCTTCGTCGCTTCGAGGGCGTCGGACTCGATCGTGCGGTAGAGGCGCAGGGCCGCGCGCCCCGTCGCCGTCAGCTCCGCGCCGCCGCGCGCCGGCCCACCGCGATGCACGACGACGAGCGGCTCGCGGAAGCCGTCGTTCATGGTCTGCACGAGCTTCCAGGCGCGCATGTACGACATCCCCAGCTCCTCGGCCGCATCGCGGATCGTGCCGAGGCGGTCGATGGCGTCGAGGAGGTCAGCCTTGCCGGGGCCGAGCAGGATGGTCGAGCCCTGCATCACCCGTAAGCGGGGGAGGAGCTGAAGGTTGGGGGGGCGCTTCACGCGCGCATGGTAGCGCGCTCGGATTCACACGCATTTGACATGCTAGGATTTCGCCCCGTGGCCGAGCAGGCAGAGCTTCGCACGCAATTCACGCGCGAATCCATCGTCGACGACTACCGCGTCGCCTTTCGCAGCCGTCAGGCCAGCCTGATCGGGCGGAAGGAAGTGCTCACCGGGAAGGCCAAGTTCGGCATCTTCGGCGACGGCAAGGAAGTCGCGCAGTTGGCCATGGCCCGCGCCTTCCGCAAGGGCGACTGGCGCAGCGGCTACTACCGCGACCAGACCTTCATCTTCGCCACGGGCATCGGCACGCTCGACGAGTTCTTCGCCCAGCTCTACGCCGACGCGGACGTGGAGCACGACCCCTGGTCGGGCGGGCGCTCCATGAACGCGCACTTCGCCTCGCGCCTCCTCGAAGCCGACGGCACGTCGCGCGCGCAAGCCGACCGTTACAACTCCTCCGCCGACGTCTCGCCCACCGGCTCCCAGATGCCCCGCCTCGTCGGCCTCGGGTACGCCTCGAAGCTCTACCGCGAAGTCGACGAGCTGCGGCAGTTCACGCAGTTCTCGCGCAACGGCGACGAGATCGCCTGGGGCACCATCGGCAACGCCAGCTGCGCCGAGGGGATGTTCTGGGAGGCTGTGAACGCCGCGGGCGTTTTGCAGATCCCGATGGTCGTTTCGATTTGGGACGACAACTACGGCATCTCCGTCCCGAACGACTTCCAGATGACCAAGGGCCACATCTCGGAGCTCTTGAAAGGCTTCCAGCGCGATCCGAAGCAGAAGGCCGGCTACGACATCTACATCGTCAAAGGGTGGGACTACCCGGCGCTCTGCGAGACGTATTTGAGCGCCGCCACGATCGTGCGCCTCGAGCACGTGCCGGCGATCGTCCACGTCACCGAGATGACTCAGCCGCAGGGGCACTCCACCTCCGGCTCGCACGAGCGCTACAAGTCAAAGGAGCGCCTCGACTGGGAGACGGAGTACGACTGCATCCGCAAGATGCGCGAGTGGATGATCGGGCAGGGCATTGCGTCGGCCGAGGAGATCGACGCGATGGAGAAGGAAGACCTCGCCGCGGTGCGCGACGCGCAGCGCCGGGCCTGGGAGGCCTACCGCAAGCCGATCGACGCCGAGGTCCGCCAAGTCCTCGGCATCCTCGATCAGATCGGCGCCAAGGCCGAGCCGATGAAGAACGAGTTGCAGCGGACGCAGTCGCCGTATCGCCGCGACGCCATGCGCGCCCTGACCGGCGCGATCATCGCTGCCGGCGCGGATGCGCCGTCCGAGGCCGTCGAGCTCCGGCGCGAGTACGAGCGGGCGTGCGCGAAGCGCTACGACGATGAGCTCTACAGCGATACGGTGCGCGCGGCGATCAAAGTCGCCGAGGTGAAGGCCGAATTCGCGAACGACGCGCCCGACAAAGTCGGCTTCGAGATCATCAACGCCTGCTTCGACGCCGCGCTGCGCCGCTACCCGAACCTCGTCATCATGGGCGAAGACGTCGGCAAGCTCGGCGACGTCAACCAGGGCTGCGCCGGATTGCAGGAAAAGTTCGGCGTCTACCGCGTTTCCGACACCGGCATCCGCGAATGCACCATCGTGGGGCAGGCCATCGGCATGGCCTTGCGCGGGCTGCGGCCGATCGCGGAAGTGCAGTACCTCGACTACGTTCTGTACGCGCTGCAGATCCTCTCCGACGATCTCGCCACGACGCGCTGGCGCACGCGCGGCGGGCAGGCCGCGCCGGCCATCATCCGCACGCGCGGGCACCGCCTCGAAGGCATCTGGCACTCCGGCTCGCCGATGGCCGGCATCATTCATCTGTGCCGCGGCATGTACGTCTGCGTGCCGCGCAACATGACCCAGGCGGCGGGGATGTACAACACGCTGCTGCGCGGCGACGACCCCGGCATGGTCATCGAGGTGCTGAACGGCTATCGCACGAAAGAAAAGCTGCCGTCGAACATCGCCGACTTCACCGTCCCCCTCGGCGTCGCCGAGGTCGTGCGCGGCGGGAGCGACGTGACGCTCGTGAGCTACGGGGCAACGCTGCGCATCGTGATGGAGACGGCGGAGCTGCTGGCGACGATGGGCATCGACGCCGAGGTCGTCGACGTGCAGACCTTGCTGCCGTTCGACGTGCGCGGCGTGATTGCGGAGTCGATCAAGAAGACCAGCCGCGTCGTCTTCATCGACGAAGACGTCCCCGGCGGCGCGACGGCGTTCATGATGCAGAACGTCGTGGAGCGGGACGGCGCGTACGCGTGGCTCGACTCCGAGCCGCGCACGGTGCCCGGGAAAGAGCACCGCCCGTCGTACGGCTCGGACGGCGATTACTGGTCGAAGCCGAACCGCGAGACGATCTTTGCCGCCGTGTACGACTTGATGCACGAGGCCAATCCGCGAAAGTACCCAACACTGCTCTAGCGCACGCCGTATCTCGGGCGTGCATCGCGCACTTCCCGCACTTCTTCTGCTCGTTTTCGCCGCCTCCGCTCCCGCACAGGTCATCGTCGGGGACGAGATTCTTTCCGATCCGCTGCGCCCGCGCCTCGCGCCGGCGCTGCCGCTCGCGGTGCCCGCTGTCTCGCTCGCGAAGGACCGCAGCGGCATCGCCATCGCCTGGACGATGGCGAACAGCAGCGGCGCCGACCGCGTCTACGTCGCGCGGCTCGACGACAACGGCCACGTCGCCGGCAGCGTGCACGAGATGCCGCCGGCTACGGCGGCCGCGCAGACGCACGAGGTCTACCCATCGATCGACGCTGCGCCGGACGGCAACGGCTTCGTCGCCGCGTGGCTGGAGATCGATCCGTACGCTCCGATGACCGCGCGCGCCGTTTTCGCGCGCCTCGACGCGGCGCTTATGCCGTTGGCGCCGGCGGTGCTCTTCCCGGCGCCGCTGACCACCACGCCGGCGATCGTGCGCACGAGCAACGCGAAGACGTGGATCAGCGCCGGCGGGTTCGTCTGGACGATGGACGCGGATGGCGCGCTGAACGGGCCGTTCGGAGGCCTCCTCTTCGCCAGCGACATGACCATCGCGGGCGGCGTCCCGCACCTCGCCGGCAGCCACGCCGTGAAGAGCGACAGCTACACATGCCAGCCCGGCTGCGTGGTCGTCGGCGGACCGTTCCGCGGCTTCTGCCCCGACCAGTGCCACATCTACCATACCGACACCGAGATCGACTTCTCCGCGCCGCCGGCGGTGACGGTAGCGAAGACGTTCAAATTCGTCAGCGACGCGCAGCCGGCACTGGCCGGCAACGGCTCCGACGTCGTCGTGGTCTGGTTCCGCGGAGCGCAGGCGGACGGCGGCGACGTCGTGTTCACGCGCATGCCGCCGTCGAGCTCCACCGGCCTCGACGCCGGAACGCCGCTGACGTCATTTCCCGGCGACACGGGACCGACGCGCCCCGACATCGCCGTCGACGGCGCGCGCTACGTCGTCACGTGGCGCGTGCGAACGTCGGCCGGCAACCACGACGTCGCCGGCGCAGTCATCGACGCCGACGACAGGCTGACGCCGCTCACCATCGCCACAACCGCGGCCGACGAGCGCGACCCCGCCATTCTCGCCCTCGGCGGCGGCACGTTCCTCGTCGCCTACGAAACCATCTCCGGAACGGAGCGTCGCATCGCCGGGCGCTTCATCACGTTCGGGCGCCGCCGCGCCACGAGGTAAATGCCATGCGCACGTTCGTTGCCGCCGTCGCTCTCCTCACGTCACTCGCCGCCGCCGCGCAGAACATCAGCAACGAGATCGTCTCCGATCCGCTGCCGCAGAACCTCGCGCCGCTCAACCTCACCGTGCCGGCGGTGTCGCTCGCGAAGGACCACCACGGCGCCGCCATCGCCTGGAGCATGGCCGCGGCGGGCGGCGTCGACCGCATCTATGTTGCGCGGCTCGACGGCGGCGGCCGCCTCGTCGGCACGCCGCACGAGATCCCGCCGTCGATCGCGAAGTCGGCGACGCACGAGGCCTATCCGGCGCTCGCGCCCGCGCCGGACGGGGAGGGCGTCTGGCTGGCGTGGACGGACATCGATCACGACGTGGCCGTGTCGCGCACGGTCGTGGCGCGGCTCGACGCGAACCTCGAGTCCTCGACGCCGCAATGGGTGACGGGCGGCAACACGCTGCCGACGGCGCCGCCGATCGTCCGGACGAAGGGCGACACGTCGTGGATCGCGGTCAACGGCTTCGTCTGGACGTTGTCGAGCGACGGGCGCCTCGGCACGCCGCTCCTCGGCGTCGCCGCGAGCGACATGACGGTCGGCATCAACCTGCCGCAGGTCATCGGCGGCCGGAGGATCCGCAACACGTCGAACGCTTGCTTCCCGAACTGCCGCGACACCTACAGCGTCGACTTCGTCTCGCTCTTCACAGTCACGAAGTTCAACATGCAGAGCTTCTTGAGCGATCTCCAGCCGGCCATCGACAGCAACGGCGCCGGCGACATCCTCGTGGTCTTCTTCCGCGGCGACGAGTCGAGCGGCGGCACGGTGGAGGCGACGCGCTTTCCGGCGTCCGAGGTCACGCGCTTCGACCAGTTCCTCGCGCAGTCGCGCACGATCGGAACGTTTCCGGCTGACGGCGGCGGCACGCGTCCCTCGGTCGCGAACGACGGCACGCGCTGGGTGATCGTCTGGCGCGCGCGCACCGCGCCCGGCAATCACGACATCGCCGGCGCCGTGCTCGACGCAGACGGCAAGGTGACGCCGCTGTCGATCGCCACCTCCGCCGCGGACGAGCTCGACCCCGCGGTTCTCGCCCTCGGCGACGGCAGCTTCCTCGTCGCGTACGCGAAGGTGTTCAACGGCGAGCGCCGCATTGCCGGACGCTTCCTCTCGTTCGGCCGGCGCCGCGCGGCGCGGTAAGTCCGAATCGAGGGATAATCCGTACGTTCCTTCGATGCCAGTGACCGCCGGCCAACGCCTTGGCCCCTACGAGATCCTTGCGCCGCTCGGGGCGGGCGGGATGGGGGAGGTGTGGCGCGCGCACGACACGCGGCTCGACCGCAGCGTGGCCATCAAGCTCCTTCCCGGCGAGTTCGCGCAGAACGCGCAGCTCAAGGCGCGCTTCGAGCGCGAGGCCAAGACGATCTCGCAGCTCAACCATCCGAACATCTGTACGCTCTACGACGTCGGCCGCGAGAACGGCACCGACTACCTGGTGATGGAGTTCGTCGACGGCGAGACGCTGGCGGACCGCATCGCCCGCGGGCCGCTGCCCGTCGGCGACGTGCTGCGCTTCGGCGTGCAGATCGCCGAGGCGCTCGACCGGGCGCACACGGCGGGCGTCGTCCACCGCGATCTCAAGCCGGGCAACATCATGATCGCCAAGAGCGGGGCGAAGCTCCTCGACTTCGGCCTGGCCAAGAGCGGCGCGGTGCTGACGCTCTCCGCCGACGACGCGACGGTGCAGAAGTCGCTGACACAGGAAGGGACGATCGTCGGCACGTTCCAGTACATGTCGCCCGAGCAGCTCGAAGGCGCCGCCGTCGATCACCGCAGCGACATCTTCGCCTTCGGCGCGGTGCTGTACGAGATGATCACCGGCAAGCGCGCGTTCGAGGGGAAGACGAAGACGAGCCTCATCGCGGCGATCGTCGGCGGCGAGCCGCAAGCGATCAGCACGGTGCAGCCGCTGGCGCCGCGGGCGCTCGATCACGTGGTGCAGAAGTGCCTGGCGAAGGACCGCGACGAGCGCTGGCAGAGCGCGCGCGACATCGCCGGGGAGCTGCAGTGGATCGCGGAGTCGAGGTCGTCGGAGTCGGCGAAGGCGCCGGCGCGCCGTCGCGCGCATCCGTGGATGCTTGCCGCGGTGGCGCTCGCGGCAGCGGCGATCGCCGCGGCGGCGACGGGGCTCGTGCTGATGCGCAACCGCCATCCGGATCGGCCGATGGTGCTGTCGCTGACGATGCCGCCGAACGCTCCCTATCAATTCATCCAACAGGCGGCGCTGTCGCCGGACGGCAACAGCGTCGCCTTCATCGCCCGCACGGCGACGGGGACGCTGCTGTTGCTGCGCGACCTCGGGCAGCGCGACGCGCGGCCGCTCCCGGAGACCGCCGGCGCGCGCTTTCCCTTCTGGTCGCCCGACAGCCGCTCCATCGGCTTCTTCGCCGAGGGGAAGCTGAAGCGCATCGCTGTCGCCGGCGGGCCGCCGCAGACGATCTGCGCCGCAGGCGCCGCACACGGCGGCTCGTGGAGCCGCGACGGCGTCATTCTCTTCAGCGACGGTGAGAATCCGCTCTACCGCGTCGATGCGAACGGCGGAGCCCCGCGGCTCGTGACGAAGCTCGCGCCGGGGGAGGAGGGACATCGCTGGCCGTGGTTCCTTCCCGACGGCGATCACTTTCTCTTCCTCGGCGACGCCCCGCGCACGGAGAACCACCACATCAAAGTCGGGTCCCTCAAGGACGGCAGCGCGCGCGATCTCTTCCAGGCCGTGACGAATGCGCAGTACGTCGAGCCCGGATATCTGCTCTTCGTGCGCGGCGGCGCGCTGATCGCGCAGCGCTTCGACGCGAAGGCGCTGAACCTTACCGGCGAGCCGGCCGTCGTCGCCGAGAACGTCACCATCAGCGGCGACAACCATCTCAGAGAGTTCAGCGCTGCGGGGAATGGACGGCTGATCTACCGGGCCCTGCGGCCGGAGGCGCAGATCACGCTGGTCGACCGGACCGGAAAGGCCGTCGAAACGATCGGCGAGCCGCGCCGCCTCGGCACGGTATTTCGCTTCTCGCCCGACCAGCAGCGCATCGCCTTCGACACCACGGACGCGGACGACCGCGGCGAGGACGTCTGGGTGCTCGACCGCAGCCGCGGCGTGACGTCGCGGGTGACGTTCGATCCGGCCACGGACTTCTCGCCGACATGGTCGCCCGACGGCACGAAGTTCGTCTTCGGCTCGTTCCGCGTGGCCACGCAGGGGGCCTTCATGGCCGATCTCGCCAACCCCACCAGCGCCCGGATGATCGCCGAGAACTTCCGGCCGGAGACGTGGGTCGGCGACATCATCGCCGGCGATACTCTTTTCTCCACGCTGACGGACGTTCGTGTCTATTCGCTGAAGACGGGACGCGTCGAGCAGTATCTGCACTCGCCGTCGTTTTCGTACCTCAGCCCGGCGCTCTCGCCCGACGGCCGCTGGATCGCCTACGAGAGCGACGAGTCGGGTCGCTCGGAAGTGTACGTGGAGGAGTTTCCGTCGCACGCGCGGCGGCGGCAGATCTCGACCGGCGGCGGCTCCTATCCGAATTGGCGCCTCGACGGCCGGGAGCTCTTCTACATCAGCGGCGACCACTCCCTCGCCGCTGCCGACGTAACGAACGAGAAGAGCACGCCCAAGCCGCTCTTCCACCTCTCCGGCGAGACCTACGAAGCCGCCGCCGACGGCGAGCACTTCCTGGTCGATCTTCCGCTGGAAGACTTCACGAAGCAGCCATTCACCGTGATGACGAACTGGCGCTAGAGCCAGACGACGTTCTGCATGTCGCGGGAGAAGAGGTCGCCGCGGGCGAGGATGCGGGAGAATTCGTCCTCGGTGTAGACGAGAAAATCGACGGGAACGGGGACTTCGTCGGGCAGGTCGAAGTCGCGCGCGCGCTCCCACCAATGCTCGCGCGGCGAGTGCGCGACGACGGCGACGACGTCGGCGTCGCTGCCGAACCCGTAACGCACGCCGTCGGTGAGCGATCCGAAATAGCCGATGCGCACGAGCTCCGGATGCGCGGCGTGCAGCCGCTCGACCCAAGCGCGAAGGCCGGCAACGACCTCAGCGCGACTGGGCCATACGTGAACGCGCGAATTCAATGAGAAGACCGGCATATTCGACGATTTCACGCGCGTACTCGATCGTGCCGCCTTCAACGCCCTTTCCGCCGCCTGCTGTGCGGCGAAATACGCCGATTCGTGCGCGCCCTGTTCGTACAACCCAGCCGCCAACTCCAGGTCCCGCTCCGCCTGCGCCATCCAATCGCCAGACCGATCTGCCATTCCGCCCGATTGTAGCCCTCACAACCGCCGCCCGCCCTTCGTCCTCTTCACGTGCGGTCCTCCGTCCTCGCCTTGGTATTGCTGGGCATCGCCGCGCCGCTTTGCGCGGCGCCGGAGCGCGTGCTCATCGGCGCGTACGTCACCGACCTTTACGACTTCAATCCCGGCGCGAACTGTTACACCGTCTCCTTCTGGCTCTGGACGCGCCACGTCTCGCCGCAGCTCCATCCGCTCGACACGCTCGTCGTCCGCAACGCCAAGAGCGTGACACTGGGGAAGATCAGCGAAGTGCCGCGGAACGGCGAGATCTGGAGCGAGCGCTTCGTCACCGCCGTCGTCCGCTACGACTGGGACCTCCGCCACTACCCGTTCGACCGCCACCTCCTCCCGCTCACGATCGAAGAGGGGGTGTGGGACACCAAGACGCTCGTCTACGCCGGCGACATGCCGCACACGAAAATCGATCCGACGGCATCCGAGGATGATTGGGAGGTGAATGCCTTTCGCATGAACGTCGTGCCGGTCCAATACCCGACCACGTTCGGCGATCCGACGCTGACGGACGGCAGCTCCGTCTTCTCCCGCGCGGCCATGACGATCGAGGTCGAGCGCACCCAGATCGGCATCTTCCTCAAGCTCCTCCTCGGCGCCTACGTCGCCTTCCTCCTCGGCATGAGCACCCTGCGCATGGATCAGACGTCGCACTTCAACACGCGCATGAGCGTCCTGGTCGGCTCGCTCTTCGCGGTGCTGGTGAACATGCGCGCGACCGAGGCCGTGTTGGGGCGGAGCGCGGACTTCACCCTCGTCGACCGCATCCACCTCACCATCACCTTCTACATCCTCGTCGTGTCGGTCGTCTGCTTCGTGTCGCGGCACCTCGCGGAGCGGAACCGCAAGCCGGCCGCGCAGCACCTCGACAACGTCGCGCTCGTCGCCGGCATCGCCTCGTTCGTCATCATCAACGCCGTCATGATCGCCACGGCGGTGCGCTCGTGATGAATTGGGCCGACCAGCCGCTGACGCGCGGTCTCATCCTCCTCGCGGTGACGATCGTCTCTGCCGTGGCGGTGCTCATCGTCCGCCGCGTCGCGCCGCCGCATACGCTCAGGGAGCACAACGACTTCGTCGGCTTCGTCTACTCGTTCGTCGGCGTCGTCTACGGCGTCTACCTCGCCTTCGCCGCCGTCATCGTCTGGCAGCACTTCGACGCCACCGGCTCGATCGTGTCGCGCGAGGCGGAGGAGGTCAACGAGCTGCGGCGCGACGCGGCCGGGCTCCCCGACGGCCCGGCCCTCCGCGCGCTGTGGCGCGAGTACGCGCAGACCGTGGCCACGCAGGACTGGAAGGTGATGGAGGCCAACGACGGCGCGCTGATGCCGAGCGAGCGCGTCTGGCGGACGATCTGGCAGCGCTACGCGTCGATGCGCATCGCCCCTGGCGACGTCACACACGCGGCATTCTTCTCCGAGTCGCTGCGCGTGCTCAACGAGCTCACCGCCACGCGGCGCGAGCGCCTCAGCGCCGACCAGGCCAGCGTGCCGCCGATGATGTGGACGTTCGTCTTCGGCGGCGGCGTGGGCGTGCTGCTGATGACGCTCTTCATCGGCGTGCAGCATCGCTTTCTACAGATCGGGGTCACGGTCTTCATCGCCGTGCTCTTGACGTACGCGATCCTCATCGTCGCTGCGATGTCCGATCCGTTCAGTGGGGACATGAGGGTCACCCCCGACGCCTTCGTCAATGTCGTGAAGCTGATCGACTCCGACGTCACCCAATAAACCCGCTCCCGATCAGCAGCGCGTTCGCCGCCACGAACGTCACGAACGACACCAGCGCTGTCCGGCGGTCGATGCGCCGCGCGCGCTTCGCCTCCATCCCCTTTGTGATCAGCGCCGTCGCCGCCGACACGAAGATGAAGAAGGCCACGAGGAGGTGAATCTGGTCGGCGAGCCCGAACGTGTCGGTGCGCCCGAGGACCGACTCGCTGGCGCGCATGTTCACCACCGTGGCGAACAGCGACCCGATCAGGAGGCTGATGCGCGAGCTGAACGCCGACGCGTCCATGGCGAACGACAGCATCATCAGCGCGAAGGCGATGTACGCCACCATCACCACCTTCGTGAAGATCCCGAAGCCGTTCCTCCGCACGTCGATCAGGAGCCACGCCTCCGACCAGCGCGTGTTCGACGTGCCGGGGCGCGGATCGCCGAAGCGCGTCGGATACGCGATCGTGTGCGTCTCCAGGCGCGCGCCGGTGATCCGCCACCCTGGGATCGTGACGCGCGGATCGATCTTCGCGCTCGTCGTGTCGGGCACGTAGACGAGCGCGTCGGCGTCGTGCAGCGTCTCGGCGATCTCGATCGCCAGCGTGTGGTGGTCGAACGGATAGTGCCGCGTGTCCCAATGCTTGATGATCGTCGCGGCCATCTCGCGATAGCCCCACAGGACCCCGTTCTCCCCCACCTCGCCGGGCGTGTCGGGCGTGACCGACTTCGTGTCCTGCAGCCGCAGCGACTGGATCGGGTGCAGCGGCGCCGCCGCGTTCGAGAGCGTCCAGATCCAGACGTCGGTCGAGAACGACTCCTGCGCCGGGTTGAGGTCGTTGAGGCGCATCACGTAGACGCCGATCTTCACCGGCTCTGCGGCCTGGAGCGCGGACGCGCATACGATGAGCAGTGCTATGACGACGATGCGACGCATGGGGATGGATTGAAAATAGCATGCTTGCCGAGCTCCTTCTCAAATGGCCACTGATCCGCCAGCTCACCAGCGGCGGCGACGGCACCGGCGCCGAGGCGATGAGCGACGCGACGAAGGCGCTGCGCCCGAAGAATGAAGGCGCGCAGGTCGCGCGCTCCATCTGCCCCTACTGCGGCGTCGGCTGCGGGCAGCTCGTCTTCCACCGCGACGGGAAGCTCGTCTCCATCGAAGGCGATCCGGAGTCGCCGATCTCGCGCGGTCACCTCTGCCCGAAGGGCTCCGACAGCTACGAGCTCGTGACGCACTCGGCGCGGCTCACGCGCGTGCGCTACCGCGCGCCGCGCTCGCGGGCCTGGATGGAGATCCCGCTCGAGCAGGCCATGGAGATGGTGGCGGAGCGGTTGTGGGCGTCGCGCGAGCGGACGTTCGACGACAGCGTCATGCACACTACGGGCGTCGCCCACCTCGGCGGCGCCACGCTCGACATCGAAGAGAACTACCTCATCAAGAAGCTCTTCACCGCCGGCTTAGGGATGGTGTGTCTCTCCAATCAGGCCCGGATATGACACAGCTCCACGGTGCCCGGTCTGGGCACCTCGTTCGGCCGCGGCGGCGCGACCACCGCGCAGCAGGACCTCGCCAACGCCGACGCGATCCTGATCATGGGCTCGTCGATGGCGGAGAACCACCCGGTCGGCTTCCAGTGGGTGATGGAGGCGCGTGAGAAGAACGGCGCGAAGATCATCCACGTCGATCCGCGCTTCACGCGCACGTCGGCGATGTCGGACTATTGGCTCCCGCTCCGCGCCGGCAGCGACCTCGTCTTCCTCGGCGCGATGATCAACTACGTCCTCGTCAACGACCGCGACTTCCGCGAGTACGTCGTGCACTACACGAACGCGCCGACGATCCTGCGCGACGACTTCCAGGACACCGAGGACCTCGGCGGGTTGTTCAGCGGGTGGAACGGGAAGGAGTATGACTCGAAGACGTGGCTCTACGAGGGCGCGGAGCCGAAGGCCGGCGAGGAACAGCCGGGGATGAAGTCCGAGAGCGGCGGTCACGCGAAGGACCGCGGCGGCGAGGCGCAGGACCTCGACGAGCCGCGGCAGGACCGCACGCTGCAGCATCCGCGCTGCGTCTACCAGGTGCTCAAGCGCCACTTCGCGCGCTACACGCCGGAGCTCGTCGAGCGCACGTGCGGCATTCCACGCGAGCGCTTCCTCGAAGTCGCCGACGTCTTCACGCGCGCATCGGGGCGCGAGAGGACCGGTGCGATCTGCTACGCCGTCGGGTGGACGCAGCACTCCACCGGCGTGCAGATCATCCGCGCCGCGTCGATCCTGCAGCTCCTCCTCGGCAACATCGGACGGCCGGGCGGCGGGATCATGGCCCTGCGCGGCCATGCATCGATCCAGGGCTCGACCGACATCCCCACGCTCTACGACATCCTTCCCGGCTATCTCCCGATGCCGACGCACGGCGCGCCCGACGAGCAGGGCCTCGACGCGTACATCAAGCGCCACCGCTCGCCGAAGGGGTGGTGGTGGAACCTCGACAAGTACATCGTCTCGCTGCTCAAGGCGTACTACGGCGACGCGGCGACGAAGGAGAACGACTTCGGCTTCGACTGGCTGCCGCGCCTCACCGGCGACCACTCGCATCAGGGGTACTGGAGCGAGATGGCCGACGGCAAGGTCGAGGGCCTCTTCGTGATGGGGCAGAACCCCGCGGTCGGCGCGCCGAACGCGAAGTTCGAGCGCCGCGCCATGGCGAAGCTGAAGTGGCTCGTCGTTCTCGATCTGGTGGAGACGGAGACGGCGACGTTCTGGAAGGAGGCGCTCGACTCCGATACGGAGGTGTTTCTCTTCCCCGCCGCGTCGCACGTGGAGAAGGAGGGGACGTTCACGAACACGCAGCGCCTTCTGCAGTGGCGCGAGAAGGCGGTCGAGCCGCCGGGCGACGCGCTGAGCGACTACACGTTCGTGGTGAAGCTCGGGCGGCTGATGAAGACGCGCGCGACGGAGCGCCCGCGCGACGCGGGCCTTCGCGCGCTGACTTGGGACTATCGCGATGAGGACGTCGAGGAAGTGCTGCGCGAGATTCACGGGACCGGCGTCAAACACTTCGGCGAGTTGAAAAACGACGGATCCACGGCATGCGGCTGCTGGATCTATTCCGGCGTCTTCGACGGCGAGAACAAAGCGCTCGCCCGCAAGCCGAGCGGCCGCTACGGCCATGGCTGGGGCTATGCCTGGCCGCTCGACCGCCGCATCCTGTACAACCGCTGCTCCGCCGCGCCCGACGGCACGCCGTGGAGCGAGCGAAAGAAGCTCGTCTGGTGGGACGAGGCGAAGGGGGAGTGGACCGGCGACGACGTGGCCGACTTCACGAAGGGAAAGCGTCCCGACTTTCGCGGAGATCCGGAGAAAGGGGGCGACGAAGCGCTCGCCGGCGACGCGCCGTTCATCATGCATCCCGACGGCGTCGGCTGGATTTGGGTGCCGTCCGGACTCAAGGACGGGCCGCTGCCGGCGCACTACGAGCCGCTGGAGTCGAACATCGAGAATCCGCTCTATCCGTCGCAGCAGCGCAACCCCGCCGCGTCGACGATGGAGCGCGAGGGCAACGAGTACGCGCACTCGCCCGACCCGCGCTTCCCGCACGTGCTGACGACGTATCGCCTGACCGAGCACCACACGGCCGGCGGGATGTCGCGCACGCTGCCGCACCTCGCGGAGCTGCAGCCGGAGCTCTTCGCCGAGATCTCGCCCGAGCTCGCGGAGGAAGCCGGCGTCGCGAACGGCGACGTCGTGCGCGTCACCACGGCGCGCGGCTCGATCACTGCGCGGGCGCTGGTCACGGCGCGCATGCCGCCGCTCGACATCAACGGCCGCCGCGTCCACCACGTCGGCCTGCCGTACCACTGGGGGCCGAACGGCCTGGTGAAGGGCGACATCGTGAACGACCTCGTGGCGATGTCGGAGGAGCCGAACGTGCGCATTTTCGAGTCGAAGGGGATTTCGTGCAGGCTGACAAGAGCATGAGTGTCACCGGCTTCTTCACCGACTCGACGCTCTGCATCGGCTGCAAGGCCTGTGAGGTGGCGTGCAAGGAGTGGAACGGCGTGCCGGATGACGGCTTCCGCTGGAGCGGCAAGTCGTATGACAACACGCTCGCGCTCGGGCACTCGACGTGGCGGCACGTGAAGTTCGTCGAGCAAGAGCCGGCGATCGGCCGCGGCGGCAATGCGTCCGACGCGATGACGTGGGAGTTCTCATCGGACGTCTGCAAGCACTGCGAGCACGCCGGATGTCTCGAGGCGTGTCCGACCGGCTCGATCATCCGCACGGAGTTCGGCGGCGTCTACGTGCAGCCCGACATCTGCAACGGCTGCGGCTACTGCGTCGTCACCTGCCCGTTCGGCGTGATCGACCGCCGTCCGGACGACGGCCGCGCGTTCAAGTGCACGTTCTGCTACGACCGCCAGAAGGCCGGCCTGCAGCCGGCGTGCGCGACGGCGTGTCCGACCGGCTCGATTCTGTTTGGTGATCTCACGACGCTCGAGCGTGTGGCCGACGAGCGCATCGCCCGGCTGCACTCGTTCGGCATGACCGACGCGCGGATCTGGAACCCGAAGGAGACGAGCGTTGGCGGCACGCACGCGTTCTTCCTCGTGCGCGGCGACGCGCGCAACTACAACCTCCCGGAGAAACCGGAAGTCCCGACGGTGCTGCTGAAGAAAGCATGGAGCGCGGCCGCGGTGGGCGCGGCGGCAATCGCCATCGCGTCGCTGCTGGCATTCAGGAGACGATGAGCTATTACGACGTACCGCTGCTGAAGAAGCCCGTCTGGACGTGGGAAGTGCCGCTCTACTTTTTCGTCGGCGGCGCGGCCGGCGCGGCGGCGATGATCGGCGTGGCCGCGCAGCTCGGCGGCGC
>DATELQ010000128.1:0-9958 GCA_035276475.1 Thermoanaerobaculia bacterium
TCCTGCGTCCGCAGCGCCGTCGCCGAGGCGCCAGGGGCGAGCGGCTCGGCGAACGTGAGCGGCGCGTTCCGCAGCTTCGGCCGGTAGCGGCCGGGCAGCAGCGGCGTCTCGCGCAGATCGTCCTCCCCTTCGCAGACGTCGAGGAACGGCTCCGGTGGCACAGGTGGCAGCGGCTCGTCGGCGATTGTCAGGCCGTGATCGACGAGCAGCACGTTTCCGCGCGCGACGGCGAGGTTCGGCACGAAGTCGCACTGCGGCGCGGTGCCGATGGCGGAGACGCATAGCGGGAATGGCAGCGCGTCGTCGCGGCTCCATTCGACTTCGAGGAGGCGGTTGCCGCGCAGTTCATCGCACGACTCCGCGACGTTCGTCAGGCGCACGACGTGGCGGTGCGTTTTGTCCGCGTCCGGCTGCGTCGTCTTGCCGTCGAAGCCTCCGTCGCCCGGCATGCAGGAGTTGAACGCCGTCCCGGCGCAGGCGAGCTCCTCGAAGATCAGGAAGTCGCCCGGTTTGAGTGTCAGCGGCCGCGGTGGCGGCGGTGGAGGCGGCGGCGGCGGATAGTGTCCGTACTCGTACTTCGGCTTCGGCGGCTCGTCCTTCTGCTCCTCGCGGCAGCGGCCGGGATCGTGCTCGTCGCGCTCCGCCGTCTCGTCGAGCAGCGTCGCGCACGTGGCGCCTTTCGGCAGGCAGCACTCGCGATCGCCCCACGTGTAGATGCGAATGAGATTGTGGGCGACGCGCAGCTCGGCCGGGCGGCCGCCGGTCAGCGGCTCGAATCCGAGCCAGCCGCCGCGCAGCGGCGCGAGATCGAATTCCTCGCGCAGCACCGGCGGTGGACTGCTGTTCGGCGGCCGGGTGACGAAGTAGACGTCCTTCGTGTCGAGGGTGAAGTCCGCCCGCACCTGGACGTCAAGAAACGCGCGGGCATTGCATCCCTCGTGCATCGCGTAATCGACGAGCCGGGCGTGCCGGCGAACGGAGATGCGCTGCCGCGCCGTGTCGAGGTATTGCTCGGTGCCCACTGCGTCCTGGTAGTAGCTGAGGGAGTCGCCGGCGTACGCGAGCAGCTCCACGAGCGCGATGCCGATGTCAGGAACGTGACGCTCGCGCCACTTCGGCATGATCAGCGAGAGGCGGTCGAGGATCAGCTGGCGGAAGCTCGCGTAGTCCTTTGCCAGGTACGAGATCGAGGGCTGCGGTTGCGTCGCCGGCGTACATGGATCGGCCGGCTGACAATCGACTTCAGCGGGGCACTCGCTCTTGAATGTGAAGCCAATGTAGGCGTAGCGCGGGTCGAGCGAGCGCATCGGCTCGTCGGTGGGGTGGCCGTCTTTCAGCTCGACGAAGCAGAGCGTATATGTCGAGAAATCGCCTTCCTTGTCGACCTCGATGCCGAGGCAAGGCTGCTCGAAGCGCGTGGCCGGTTCGTCGGGGGCGAAGTCGACGGCCTTGATGTTCTTCACGCGCCGCCCGCCGCGAATGACGATGCGCTGCAGCGCATCGCGCTTACGGTCGGGCGTCAGCGGCTCCCCTTTCTTCGCCGGAAGGAGCTCCGCCGGGATGCCGGTGAGGAAGTGAACGCAGAGGTGCGTGCCGATGACGTCGACGTAGTCGATGCCGTTTAGGCTCCGCTCGCGGATGAGCTGGCGCCGGCGGTCGTTGCGGCAGGTCAG
Source organism: Thermoanaerobaculia bacterium (assembly GCA_035276475.1). Lineage (GTDB taxonomy): Bacteria > Acidobacteriota > Thermoanaerobaculia > Gp7-AA8 > Gp7-AA8 > DATDFB01. Next base: position 1,674 of record DATELQ010000128.1, read on the forward strand.
CGCGGTCACGCGGCACTCCGTTCGAACGTCTCGTCGCGCACTTCGCCGGTACTGCGCAACGCGTAGCGGATGAGGATGCGCAGCACGGCGTCCTCCGGCGTCACCTCGAGGGCGAGGAGATCGAGGACGTCGCCGAGCCACTGCTGGATGGCGGCGCGCATGGTGAACTGCAGCGTGGCCGCGAGCTCGACGCTGTTCGGCGCGAAGACGAGCTGCATCAAGCCGCTGCCGAAGTCCGGGCGGTTCACCCGCTCGCCGGGATTGGTGAAGAGGAGCTGCTCGAGCATCTCCCGCACGTGCTCGGCGTCGCCGCATTCGGCGGTGCGGCCGCGGTTGTCGAAGGCGAACGGGAAGTGAATGTTCATCGCGTTCTCACTGCGCGATCACGCGCACCTGGCTGGGGATAACGATCAGCGGCGTGCCGTTCGGCGTGGAGATGCCCTGGCTGTCGGCGAGGAGCACCGGCTGTCCGGCGGCGAGCACGCGCGTGGCGGCGGTGGTGAACTGCGCGGTCACGCACGGCGGACCGCCCGAGCTGATGGCCGGGAAGGTGCAGCCGTCGACGGTGTAGAGCGTCGCGATCGTCACCGACGGCACGCCGCCCAGCAACACGCGCGGGTTCGGCGTCGTCGCCGAGCCCAGGCCGGCGTGCGCGCATTGCACGGTGGAGGCGGAATTGAGCATCGGTCCGGGCATGCGGCTCCTTCAGGTGATCGAAAGCGCCCCTTTGTTGACGTTGATGTTCGGCCCGATCATCACGATCGAGGCTCCCTTGCCGTTGTCGATGTAGATGCCGGTGTCGTTGACGATGATCGACGCGCCGGTGAGCGACTTCAGGATGATTCCCCCGGTCGGGCCGGGGAGATCGCTGATGACGATGCGGTTCTGCAGCGTGCTGTGGAGGACGATGCTCGGGCTGACGGGGTTGTTCGTCGCCGACGTGGCCTTGGCGTCACCGGGCATCTCCGCGTCCGTTCCCCAGAAACACCCCGACCAGATCGGATGATCGGGATCGCCGCCTTCGAACTCGATCCAGACGCCGGAGCCGATCTGCGGGACGTACGAGATTCCCATCAGCTTTCCGGCGACGGGGTAACACGGCATGCACCAGCTGGTCGGCAGGAGCAGCGACACCGCCGGCACCGACGCCAGGATCCGGCCGATGCGCTGCGGGTCAATATTGTTGAGCACGACGCCGCGGTACTTGCCGTAGAACTTCTGCGAGCTCATGCCGGCACCCTCGGCGTCGTGGAGATCAGTCCGTTGCGGACGAGCGAGAAATCCTGCTTGTACTGCCCGCGCTGCAACGAGTGCTTCACGCTGGTGACGTAATAGAGTCCGTCGAAGGCGAGCCCGGCGCCGCGCACGCCGACGATGCGCCGAGTTTTCAGGATCCGCCCGTAGCGCGACACGTTCAGCGAGCCTGTGGCCGTCACGGCGTCGCTCGACTTCGCCGCTGTGGCGAAGCCGCGGAGCAGGGCCACGCCGGCACCCTTCAGCGTCGACTCGCGGTCGATCTCGACTTTCTTCGGAATCGGCGGCACGAGGCCGAACGGCGGCGCGAGGGGATTGACCGCGGGGATCGGAATGGGGATGCCGAACTTCAGCGCTTTCGGCGCGATCATGACGATCGGCAGCGTGGTCCCCTCGGAGTCGAAGTTGAAATCGATCGACTCGATGTTCGTCTCCGCGTCCATGTTCGTGTTCAGCGCCGGCTGCGGCAGACCGACGCGCAGGGTCGGACCCCAGTAGGCCGTGCTCTGCAGCGGCAGCGGTCCGGGGTCGACCCAGAATTCGTAGCCTGCTTCGTCCGCGAGGGATTTGATGTAGTCGAGGTCCGTCCCGATCTGCCGAGGGATCTCGTCAGTCGGATCCGGCACTTCCGTGATGATCGGCGGAATGACCAGCGGAACGACGCCGAGAACCGCGTATTTGGCGAGCATGGCCAGCACGCGGACGTTCGGCGGCTGCGCCGGATATGGCAATCCGTCGAGCGGGAGATAGCTCATCACCTTCGAAAGATCCTCGCCGGTGACGGTCAACGTCGCCTGTCCGTTGCTTCCGGGAGTGACTTGATGGTTGGTCATGACGCCGTCCATCAGCACCTCGGGCAGGCCGCTGGAGATGACGATGATGACGACGCGGATCATCGGGATCGACACCCCGCCGGCGACGAGGAAAAGGGTGTGCAGCGGCGAGCTCGTCGACAGGACGAAGGTGAGCTGGAAAAGGCTCGGCGAGGCGGTGTTGCTGGTGACGGTGACGGAGACCAGCGCGTCCATCACGTCGCGCGGCATCGGCACCGGCACGCCCGGCCCGATCATCAACTGCAGGTAATACGGTGGGTTCAGCATGATCAGAAGCTCGGCGTTCCCGGAACTCCCTCGGGCAGAGTGATGACGAGACGTCGGCCGATGGTCTCGGTCAGTTCTTCGGGACGCAGGGCGCGGTTGCCGTCGCAGAGGCGCCAGAAGAGGGTTGGGTCGCCGAGGTACCGCGCGGCGATGTGATCGAGCCGCTCGCCCTGCACGACCGTGTGCCCGCCGATCGCGGTCAGCTCCTCCGGATGCGGACAGAAACGGCGGCGGAGGTAGGTGACGGTCTCGCCGCCGACGTCAATCTGCGCCGTCGGCAGGCCGTTGTAGCGGCTCGGCGGCGGAAAGACGACCGGCGGAACGGCGAGCTGCAGAGCGAGGACGTTGCTCATGGAATCCCTCCGATGCCGAGCTGCCCGAGGGTGCCGCCCGTCGGGACACCGGCGAAGGTCTCTTTGATGCGTTGGTAGGCGAGGTAGATCGAGCTGCCGCGGTGCTCGAAACCGAGATCGTTGACGCTCAGCACGCGCATGCCGAGGCTGACCTTGGCCCGGATCGGATTGAGCCGGGTGTCGAAGGCCTCCTCGGTGACCGAGAGCTCAGTGATCCGCACCGGCACGATGCGCGATGCGCTCCAGACAAAGAGGATCAGCGGCGCTTCGACCGGCAGGATCTCCAGCATCCCCGCCGCGGCGAGGGCGTGGTTGGCCAAGAGCTGCGTGGTGGTCGGATAGATGATGGTCTCGAGCGCGGAGAGCTGCGGGAAGAGTCCCGACTGCACGGCCGTCGGGTCGTTGACCTCGAGCTGGTCGGTGGCGTCGATCTCCGCGTCGATCTTGATCGTCTCCACCGGCGGCCCCTTGAGCCGCACGACCTCGGAGCGGTCGACGCCGCTCGTGCCGCCGCCCTCGCTCGTGGCCTGGATGGCCAGCGTCCGGGAGAGGGAGTCGGGGTTGTACTGAAGGATGATGATGCGGCTGAGCACGGAGGTGACGGGATCGAGCAGCACCAGGCCGGCCTTCAGAGTGTGCGGAGCGTCGGGTGAGTTGGGCATGGTCGTTCCGGCTCAGTTCTGGTTGCAGATCGAGGCGGTGTAGCCGGTGCCGGCGAGGTCGGCGTCGGTTGGTCTGTGCAACGGATTGGCGCAGTCGGTCTTGATGATGGAGCGGCGTTGCGCTTCGGCGATCCACGCCCCGACGGCGGCCCGATACTTCTCGACCTCGGCCTCGAAGGCAGCGCGGGTCATACCGATCTGCCCTCCGAACGCCGGCGGCGGCACGTCTTTCAGATACTCGTAGTAATCGCGCCCGTGACTCGCCTCGTGCTCCTTTAACGTACCCTTCTCCTCCGAGCCGACGCCGTAACCCGAATGTTTTGCCGGGACGTCCTCCGCCGCATAGCGCGTGCGGATCCAGGCCGTGATCTTGGGCGGATCGAACTTGCTGATGGCGTTCGACCCATCCGCGTACGTCGTCACGATTACGTCGCTTGGCAGAGCCGAATTCACGTAGAAATCGGTGTATTGCGTCCGTCCCAACGTCGGATCGATGAGATCGGGCAACGCGTAGATGTCGACGCCGTGGATGGTGTTCTTGATCGACGTGCGGGGCAGGCTCCCGCCCGGAAGCGTCGCGTTCGGGGCCGGAGCGGTGACGGTGCCGCCCCCGGGCACGGGCGCCGTGATTTTCCCGATCAGCTTCACCCGCTCGATGACGTTCTTCACCGCCGGGTCATCGGCGTTCTCGGCGTAGTCGGCAAGCTGACCCTCATCCAGGCTGCGCAGGCGGGACTCCAGCGCGTCATTGGCATCGGCAGCAGTCAGGGTGAGCGCTTCGACGATGCGCCGGTTACCCATGCCGAAGTTCGACCAGATCTTTTCCCGGCCGATTTGCTGCACGATGGCGTCACGCTCGGGCCGCTGCTGGCGCCGGAGAAGATCGATAATCGAGTTCTCGTCGAAGATGCTGGTATTTCCCGCCAGCATCTCTTCGATGAGCAGGATCTTGGTGTCGCGGTCGAACGGGCCGATCGATTTCTCCGAGGCAACGGCACCGCGTGCTTTGTTGTCGCTGAAGATGCCGCCCTCAGTGGCGCGCCGCTTCTTCAGTCCCTGCACGTACTCTTTCAACTCGTCGTCGGTGTAGCCGCCGGCGCCGAACAGACGCGGGATGAACAGGACGATGTCGCGCAGGACGTCGAGGAACCCGCGCTGCAGCCGCGGCGCGCCCGTGACGACGGCGGTGGCGCCAGCGTCGGCGTCGCGCTCGAAATGATCGTGCGCCCCGCCGATCTCCAGGGAACCGGCCACCGCGGCGCCGGCGTTGCGCTGCTGCACGACGTGCCCGAGCTCGTGCGCGAGCAGCCGCGGCGCGATTTGCGGATGCCGGAAGGCGACGTGGCGGCCCACGGTCCACGCGTCGGCGCCCACGGCGGCGGTGGCGCGCTCCGCGTCGTCGCCGGTGTGCACGCGCACGCCGCTGAAGTCGCGGCCGAAGCGCGATTCCATCGCGGCGCGCGTGTTGCGCTCGAGCGGCTGGCCGGGCTGGCGCAGAACGTCGTGCACGAGCTTCGGCGCGTAGGCGCCGCCGGATTTTCTTTGCGCCGCCTCAATCATTGGTACGCCCCCGTAGTGAAGAGATTTCCTTCCGCGGCGCGGCGGCGCACCAGCCCGGGAAGGACGCGGTTGCCGCCGCGCGTCCAGCGGTTCATTTCCGCCGGCACGTCGTTGAAGCGATTCTCGTTAATGGCGCGCAAGAGCCCGGAGTCGCGGAATGCGCCCGCGCCGACGTTGAAGGTGAAGCTGATCAGCGCATCGAGCTGGGCCTGATTGAGCGGGACCCGGACGGCATTTTGCACCGCCGTCGCCGCCTGCGCAGTCTCCTGCGCGAGCAGTTGAAGCGCTTGGTCGCGGGTGACGCCGTTGGCGAACGGGGCCTCGCTCGCCGCGCCGTTACACGGGCCGCGGTGGACGAGATGGCCGAGGCCGACGGTGCAGTGGTGTCCCTCCGCCGGATCGTTGTAGAGATGATCGAAGAAGCCTTCGAACTGCGCGATGAACGCCGTGCCCTCGGCGCTGATCGCCGCCGGCGTCTGCCCGGCCGGTGCGGCCTGCTGTACGGCGGGCGTCGGACGCGCCGTGACGTTGGCGACGCGATCGAGCATGGCAATCGCTCGGGCGATGTCGCTTTGGCGCTGCTGCGCCATGTTCGCGGGCGGCGCGTTGAGCAGCGTGCGGATACGGGCCAGGATCGCTGCCCCTGCCGTCTGCGACGCCAAGAGCGCGATCTGATGGTTGACGGCGCCGTTCATGAGCTCGAGGGCGACCTCGAACGCCGACGAGCCGGTCTGAGTGAGCACGGCGAGGACGAAGTCGCGCTCCGCGGCGGCGTTGGTGAGGCTGCGGCCGAGGAGCGCGTAGCCGCGGCTGAGCGCGTCGGGATTCGCCGCCAGGAACTCGGTCACGCGCGTGGCGAGGTCGGTGGCGTTCGATTGTCCGATGGCCGGCGCCGCCGCCGAGCGCAGCGGCTCCCACGCCGGATCGAACATCGTGGCGAGGTTGGCGATGATCGTCGGATGGACGATTCCCTCGTTCGTTTGCGGATCGATGTCGACCGGCAGCGGAAAGCGGAAACCGGCCCGCCAGTTCGTCATCGCCGGCACGGGCAGATGGAATTGGTTGTAGACGATGAGCGCGCGGGCGAGCGTTTGGGTGTCGATCTGCGCGGGGGCCGGCGCCGGCCCCGATGTCGCGGTCGGCTGGAACGGCGCAGCCGTCGTCCAGAGCGGCAAGAGACTCTGCGCCATCATGTCGATCGTCATGCCCTGACCGACGATCACCGACAGCCGCGGCGCGGTGTCGCTCTCACCCGGTGTGACCGGACCGATGCGTGTGCCCGCCAGCGCCGTCGGATAGAACTGCAGACCCGATCCGGGAGCGGTGCCGGTGGCAAGCACCTGCTGCGTCTGCGCCGCGTTCTCCCGCGACAGCGTCGGACGCGAGACCTGCCGCGACACGAGCAACGGCCCCTCGACGCCGCTCAACCGGCTGGCTTCGGCCTCCAGAGCATCGCCGCTCTCGCCGAGCACGACCTCGCCGTCGCCGGCCGCCGACTGCTGCACGGTGTGAGTCAACTCATGTGTGAGAAGCCGGGGCGAGATATGTGGATGGCGGAAGGCGATGTGCTGCCCTACCGTCCACGCTTCCGCGCCTACGGCGGCGGTGGCGCGCTCGGCATCGGCGCCGGTGTGGATGCGCACGCGGCTGAAGTCGTGGCCGAAACGCAGCTCCATGTCGCCGCGCGTTCCTTTGTCGAGCGGCCGGCCGGGAGTTCGCAGCAGGTCGTTCACGACCGGCGGAGCCGTGCGGCGTTTCCGTTGCGCCGTCCCAAGCTCGCTCATCGCACCCCTCCCTCGCGGCCGAAGCGCGATTTCATCGCGCCGCGCTGGCGGGTACTCGACTGCTGTGCCGTTGTCTGCATGTCGTCTCCGTCACGAGGGATTCGTCACGTCAACCGAGGACGTGGAGCAGTCGGCATTTGCGGTCTCATTCGAGATCACCATCTTTCCGCCTGCCGCCGTGCCGTGATAGGCCACGACTTTGCTGCCCCGGAGAGTGCGGAACGCCTTCGCAGCGTCCTTGGGAGTGTTTCCCATGGCCGTCCACAAGGCATCGGTGGCCTCGGCGGCGCTCGTTCCCTTGAACTCCGTGCCTTTGTCCTTGGCCTCCTGGACTTTCTTGTCCCAGTTGCCGATCTTTTCGTCGAATGCGTCCTTGTCGTCGGCGACGTGGTGGTCTTCGTGCCTTCGATTCGCTTTGTACACGGCGTCGTCGGACGGTTTCCCGTGCGAGGAGAAAGTCGTGTTGCCCGCGCCCGAGCATTGCGCCAGGCCGTATTTCGTTCCAACGGTTGCCTTCAGGGCGACGGTGCTCCACGGGCCGGGCGACAGAACGCTTTCGTCGTCGCTTCCTTCTTGCGCCGGCACCGAGTCGACCACAGCCTTCCAGTCCGTCCCGCTGCCGCTGGTTTTGACCGTCGGAAGCTTGATCGCTCCCTCCGCGTCGGCGTCGGTCCTCAGAATCGTTCCATTGAGCAGCTCCCAGGTAATCGGGGAGTCGCCGTTGAGGGAATCCCACGCTTTGTTGTGGTTCTCATGAACCGTCGCGCCTTTCCAACTGGTGGAGCGCTGCACGGTCGGCGGTGGCTCGTTGAGCTCGCTCTCGTCGAGGATGTCAGCCACGCCCGTCTCCGATTGCCGGCGTAACACCGAGCGGTCCTGTTGGAGGGTGTGCGCCAGCTCGTGCGCGAGCAGGCGCCGCCCCTGGTCGCTCCCGGTCGAGTACCGGCCCGGCGCGAAGTAGACGTCGCTGCCGACAGTGAATGCTTCGGCGCGGAAGCGGCGAGTCATTGCCGCCGCGTGCGCATCGGTGTGGATGCGGACGCCGCTGAAGTCGGCGCCGAAACGGGGCTCCATGAAGGCGCGCGTGTCGGGTTCGAGATTGCCGCCGCCGCGCCGGGCGCCCTCGATCGGCGATTTTCTTTCCGCCATGCGCATGACGCGGTCGGCGGCCGTGTCCGCAGCCTTCTCGTACGGATCGCCAGGACTGCTGACGGGGATGCGGCTGAAATCGCGCGCGAACGCCGGCGACGGTGGTGCGTTCTCGCAGCGCACCGCCTCGTGCGCCGCTCGCGGTGCCTGCACACGGGTTTCCGCACACGAGCATGTCCGTTGCGCCGTCCCAAGCTCGCTCATCGCGCGCCTCCCTCGCTCGCCGCGTGCACCGGTACGCGGCTGAAGTCGTGTCCGATGCGTTGCGGCGCGTGCGGCTCGACCCCCGGCGTCTGCCGCGGCTGTGCCGCGTTCTTCGGCGCGCATTTCCCGCACGTTCCGCCACAGGAGCACTTGCGCGACTGCAGCGCCTGCATCGTCATCGCCGCTCCCTCCCGACCGCCGCCCACACCGCACCGGCGA
>DATELQ010000129.1:0-3537 GCA_035276475.1 Thermoanaerobaculia bacterium
ATGCTCGCCGCCATGGCGCGCTACTCGCTCGGCCGGCCGATCCTCTGGAGTGGCATCGCCATCGCTCTCATCGTGGGCGCGCCGCGCATCGCCAGACGGGAGCGCTTCCTCGCCGTCGCCATCGCCGCGCAGCTGGCCTTCTTCGTCGCCGCGTACATCGTCACGCCGCACGACGTCACGTGGCACGTGCGCTGGTCGTGGGAGCGGCTGGTCACGCAGCTCGGCGCGGCCATCGAGTTCCTGGCCATCGCGTGCGTGCTGCCGCTCGTCAGTCCCGCAGAGAAATGACGTAGCCGACCGCGCCGAGCGCCGCGATGGCCGCGCCGACCGCGCACAGCCGGACGTTCAGCGTCAGCATCCCGACGATGAGAATCGGCAGGCCGGCGGCGCCGGTGACGAGCGGCCAGCGCGGCCGGCTCGTGCGCTCGCAGGCGGAGCAGAGGATGGAGTCGGCGGCGATCGGACGGTAGCAGGAGCGGCAGTAGCTCTCGCTCATGTCGCCGTCTGGGCGTTGATCGGCTCGCTCTTCTTCATGTCGAGGAAAAGGAGCGCGATGCCGATGCAGATCGCCGAGTCGGCCACGTTGAACGCCGGCCAGTGGTGCGCCTGCCCGCCCCAGTTCACGTAGACGTCGAGGAAATCGACCACGTAGCCGAGGCGGAAGCGGTCGACGAGATTTCCGATCGCGCCGCCGAGGATCAGGTGCAGGCCGACTTGGAGCGTGCGGTCGGTGACGGCGGAGCGGAACGAGTAGACCACCACCACCGCGAACACCGCCAGCGCGCCGATGTTCAAAAGCATCGGCACCAGGTGCGACTCCGCGTTCGCGCCGATGCCGAAGGCCGCGCCGGTGTTGCGCACGTGCACGAGCTGGAAGAGGTTCGGCACCAGCGGCACCGCGTCGTTGAGGCCGATGCGCGCTGAGACGAGCCACTTCGTCGCGCTGTCGAGCGCGAGGATGAAGAGAGAGACGGCGAGGTATTTGGCGCGGTTCAAACGAGGGCTCCGCTCCGTTCTTCAATCAGCTTATCCAGCTCCCTCCGCAGCCGCCCCAGGATCTCGTCGTACGTGAAATGCCCGAGCGACTCCGTGCCGCGCTTGAGGTTCACGTACGTCGGCGCGCACCACATGCCGAGGTCCGCGTCGTCGGTCTCGCCGGGGCCGTTCACGCGGCACCCCATGACCGCGATGGTGATGTCGTGCTCCTTCGCATACTCCGTCATTTCGCGCACGTTCTGGGCCAGATCGATGAACGCTTCGTTCTCCACGCGCGAGCACGACGGGCAGCTGATGATGTTCAGCCCCTTGTGCTCGAAACGAGGTACGGAGCGGAAGCGCCCGTGCTCGATGTCGTCGAGGATTTGTCGCCCGACCGTAACCTCTTCGCCTTTGCGCTCGAACGGCAGCGTCAGCGAAACGCGGATCGTGTCGCCGATCCCGCGGGTGAGGAGCTGCTCGAAGGCGATGCGCGTCTTGATCACCCCGTCCGGCGGCATCCCCGCCTCGGTCACGCCGAGGTGGAGGGGGACGTCGGGGCGGGCGGCGGCGAAGCGGATGTTCGCGTCGATCACCTTGTTCGGATCGGAGTCCTTGAGCGACACGCAGTACTGGTCGAAGCCGAAGTCGTCCAGCATCCGGCAGTGCTCGAGCGCCGAGTCGATCATCGGCGAGATCGAGTCGTCCTTCGGGTAGAGCGACAGCTTCTCCGGGTCGACCGAGCCGCAGTTCACGCCGACGCGCATCGCGCAGCCGTGCGCGCGAGCGACCTCGACAAGGTAATAAACCTTCTCTTTCGCCGTCTTTTCCCTTTGGAGATGGTAGAGATGGCCCGGGTTGTAGCGAAGCTTCTGCACGTACGGCGCGACCTTTTCGGCCAGCCGGTAGTTCTCCTGCAGGTCGATGACGAGGTTCGCCTTCGGCCGGGCCTCGCGGATGATGGCCAGCGCGTCGACGTCTTTCGGCGTGTCGACGGCGATGCGGATGATGTCGGCGCCGGCGAGCTCGAGCAGCTCCACCTGGCGGATCGTGGCGTCGATGTCCTGCGTGCGCGTGGCCGTCATCGACTGCACGGCGATCGGGTTGGCGCCCCCGATCGTGACGTTGCCGATGCGGATCTCTCGGGTTGTGCGAGCGTTCACGGGAGGAGTTTAACCAACGCGGCGCGCAAACGCTTCCGCACTTGCCGTCCAAGCACAAGCACCACCATTCCGTCACCGTTGCAATTTGTTAACAGGATCGTATAAGCTCCTGAAACCCCAGGCCCGTCGTCCCCAAATCTCAGCATCAAAAGGACGTTCCATGCATCTCCGAGTGAGAATCCTCGCTGTCGCGGTCGGTCTCTGTCTGCTCGCCCTTCCGCTTGCGGCGCAGCCGTCGTGCCCGACGCCGCAGATCATCCAGACCGCGGGCGGGAACCCGACCTGCCCCGGAGTCCCGGTCACGCTCGACGCGGGGGCGGGGTGGGCGAGCTACCACTGGTCGAACGGCGCCACGACGCGCTTTCTGACCGACTCGCCGTCGCAGTCGACCTCGTACTTCGTCACCACGACGGACGCGAACGGCTGCAGCGCCACGTCGCAGCCCTTCCCGGTCGGCGTCTCCAACGTCGACGCGCTGGCGATCTCATTCGGCTCGAGCCCGCTCTGCTCGAGCGAGCAGGGGCACGCCTACGACAACACCATCTATCCGCACTACTCGACGCGGCAGTGGTCGCTGACGAATGCCGTCCTCGATACGGACTACGGCTCGTCGATCGCCTTCCATCCGACGGGCGAGGGCGACGTCACGGTGACGCTGAACGTCGTCGACTGGGCCGGCTGCCCGATCAGCACCTCGGCCACGCTTCCGGTGCGCATCATCGACCCGCCGGTCATCCGGCGCTACGACACGAGCGTCTGCCCCGGCTCTACGAGCGGCGCCTACATCGATCCGCCGCGGCCCGACCGGCAGACGTCATGGCAGAGCGTGCAGTGGTCGATCGTCAACGGCACGATCGGCTACCAGAGCGGCAGCTTCGTCAACTTCCAGACCGATCCGGGCGGCGCCGCGGCGACGCTCACCGTCACCGCCACCGACACCCACGGCTGCACCAGCACCGCCAGCACGACCGTCCCGGTCCGCTCCATCCCGCCGCCGGTCATCCATCCGTACGACGCCTCGATCTGCCCCGGCTCGACGAGCGGCGCCTACATCGATCCGCCCGAAGACCAGTACGTGACGTGGCAGAACGTGCAGTGGACGATCGCCAACGGCACCATCGGCTACCAGAGCGGCGGCTTCGTCAACTTCCAGAGCAGTCCGAACGGCCAGCCGGTCTCGCTGACCGTCGTTGTCACCGACTCCCGCGGCTGCTCCAACACCGGCCACGTCACCATTCCGGTGCGCTCCATTCCGCCGCCCGTCATCCATCCATACGACGTCTCGATCTGCCCCGGTTCGACCAGCGGCGCGTACATCGATCCGCCCGAAGACCAGTACGCCACGTGGCAGAACGTGCAGTGGACGATCGCCAACGGCACCATCGGCTACCAGAGCGGC
>DATELQ010000130.1:0-2471 GCA_035276475.1 Thermoanaerobaculia bacterium
CCGCATTCATCGCCGCCTCAGACAGGAACACCGCGAAGCTCGACCTCATCCTCGGCCGCTTCGGAAGCCTTCTCGCGGCGGCGATGCTCCTCGAGTCAGACCTCGTCGACGCGAACGCGCTGCGAAGATTCGGCGCGAAGACGATGAGAGCGATCTGGCGCAAGCTCGATGCGCAGCCCCCGCTCGGCGCCGCTCCCGGCACGTATCTCGGCATCGCGCACGGCTGGGGCGGATACCTCTACGCCACGCTGCGATGGTGCGCCGCCTCCGGCGACGCGCTGCCGCCGCGCGTTGCCGAGCGGCTCGAGCAGCTCGCGGCCCTCGGCGAGCGGAAAGGACGCGGCGTCTTCTGGCCCAACCGCATCGGCGAGTGCCAGTTCGGCCTCATCCCCGGCTGGTGCAACGGCACCGCGGGGCTCCTGTTCCTCTTCACCCTCGCCCACCGCATCTTCGGCGCAGCGCAGTGGCTGGAGCTGGCGGAGCTCTGCGCCTGGAACACGTGGGACGAGCCGCGCTTCGCGCCGAGCCTCTGCTGCGGCACGGCCGGCCGCGCCTACGCGCTCCTCAACCTCTACCGGCACACCGGCGAGGCGGAGTGGCTGAGCCGCGCGCGGCAACTCGCCAATCACGCTGCGGCGGCCGCGTCGACCGCGCAATCGAATTCGCTGCTGAAAGGAGACCTCGGCGTGGCCGTTCTCGTCGCCGACCTGGCGTCGCCCGAGAGCGCGCGCATGCCGTTCTTCGAATGAACCTGCGCGACCTGAGCAGCTTTCTCACCGGCGCCGTGCGCGAGAACGGGTACGCGTTCCTCCACACCGGCGGGCTGACGGACCGCCAGTTCCTCTCCCTCGGCAAGCGATTCGGCGAGCTCTGGGACCCCAACTACCGGCTCTTCAGCATCGTTTACGATCCGGCGCGGGACCAACAGTCGAATGCCCTCGGCAAGCGTGCTCTCCCCGCGCACTGCGAATGCGCCTACGAGCTCGTCCCGCCGCGCTACGTCCTCCTCTACTGCGACGGCGCGAGCCGAGACGGCGGCGAGTTCTACCTCGTCTCGATGAAGGAGATCGTCGGCCGTCTGCGCGAAGCCGACCGCACGGCGCTCCGCACCACGCGCTACGCCACGCTTTCGCCGTCCACCGGCCGGACGACGGACCGGCTCCTCCTGCCGCGGGTCCGGGGCGTGGGCGAGGTCCTGACGCTGCTTCCCATCCCGCCCGCCGGGACGAGAGTCAGTTACGCGCTGCCCGTCGGCCGCGACCGCGCCGCGAAGCGGCTCCTGCGCCGCGTCGCCGACGTCGCCGCCGATCCGTCGCTGCGCATCGTCCACCGCTGGCGCCGCGGCGACGTCGCCGTCATCGACAACGCCCGCTTCCTCCACGGCCGGGAAGGATTCGAGGGAAAAACGCGCCATCTCTGGCACCTCCGCGTCGGCCGGTTCCGCGCGCACTCGCCCAGTCGAGGATGACGATGCCGCAAATCACCACAGCGAACGAGCGGTTCGTCATCGTCGATGAGCTCCTCCCGGCGGATGCAGTCGACGCGCTCTTCGAGCACGTGAACGACGACCGCTTCTACCTCGTGCACCAGGAGCGGGTGCTCAAGGCCTGGCGGCTCGGCGACGGCTTGCCGGTTCACGGCACGACCGTCACGTTCCGGCCCCGCGGGCGGTACAGCGGCCACGAAGTGCCGTATCCGACGGAGACGCCGGTCGACGTTCTCGTCGACGCCATCCGCGAAGTCCTTCCCACGGCCGCCGGCAGCATCGGCCTCACCGAGCGCTCCTGGAACGCGATCACCTTCTCGCCGTGGATCTACCCGGCCGGCGCCGGGCTGTCGCTGCACCGCGACAGCATCGCCCAGGCCGGCGCTTACACCTACTTTCTGCACCGCGAGTGGAGCTATCAATGGGGCGGGCATCTCCTCGTGCTCGACGAAGCGGACCACTCCGTGAAGCCGAAGGCGTATCAGTATTGGCTGTCCGACGCGAAAGAAAACGACATCCTCGCCGGAAAGAGCGGCCTTGCCACGTGCATCTTCCCGAAGCCGAACCGGCTGGTGTTCCTGGCGCCGACGGCGCTGCACATGATCACGCGCGTCGACCCGAACGCCGGCACGCACGCCCGCATCAGCATCTCCGGCTTCTTCACCCGCCCGGAGAAGAAACGCCGCTGATGCGTTACCGGGCCAGCCCAAACATCGAGCTCAAACGGCTTCGCGATCTCCCGGCCGAGCAGCGCAAACCGTTTCTCGATCTGACGCAAGATCCCGACTTCTACGGCCTCTTCATCCCCAAGCCGCCGCTGATGACGAGCTTGAAGTCCGTCTCGCGGCCGACGGCGCAGCTCTTCCGCAAGCTCGCCAAGCCGTCGCGCCTGACGAAGGCGGCGGCCGCCGGCGTCGTCGACCTCGTGCTCGACGGCATCCTCGAAGTGGAGAGCGACGGCGCGTTCGTCTCCGGCGCCGACGCC
>DATELQ010000131.1:0-32956 GCA_035276475.1 Thermoanaerobaculia bacterium
GGCGTTCGTTGACGCGCAAATCGCGCTCGACGCGTCAACCGTGCGTATAGCCGGAGGCAACCAACGCTGCGGGCCGTGCCCGCCCGCCGGAGGCCCCCACGTCGTCTTCCGAGGGTGGGCGGAAATGCAACCGATCCGCTCAGTTCACGTGGAACGACACCGTCAGATTGAACTGCACGTTCACGGGCTGGCCGTTGAGCGTTCCCGGCGCGAACTCCCACTGGCGGATCGCGTCGAGCGCTGGCTGCTCGAACGCGGCGAAGCTGCTCTGCAGCACCTTCGCGTCGCGAATGTGGCCGCTCTGATCGATGATGCACTCGAGAATCACGAAGCCGTTGAGGCGTGCCCGCCGCGCCAGCTCGGGGTACGGCGGGGACACGCGGCGCAGCACTCGGGGCGCCTTCACGTCGCCGCTCACCGTGTAGATCGTCTCCGAAGCAGGAGGCGTCACGGCCGGCGGACCGTCAACCAGGACCCCGTCCTTCTTCCCCCACGGCACGCCCGGTCCCGGAGGCGCATCGGACGCGGGGCCGTCGCTCGCCGGACCGGCGTCAGACGTCGACGGCGGCTGCGAGGCCGCCGGCACCACTGTGTTCGGCACCACGTTCGGCGTCGCTGGCGTGGCCGGCGTCACCTCCCGCTTCACCGGCGGTGTCGCCGCGGGAGTCTTTTTGTGCTCGCTGCCGCCGCCGAGCATCGGCTCCAAGTGCGTGAACACCGGGATCGTCACTTGATTCGGCGCGCGCTTCGGCAGCGTGACGCTGGCGAGGCTCGTGGCCACGACCGTGATGATCACCGCGGCGTGCGCGGCGATCGAAAACGAGAATAGCAGCGGACGGCGAGAGCGCGCCTTCGCGCGCGCCTGGATGACGGAGGTCTCGAACATGATCGACTCCTTTTCGCGGCGTTAGTGGATCTGGAACGACACCTTCAGCTCGAACTCCACGTTGACCGGCACCCCGTTCATCGTTCCGGGCTCGAACTGCCACTGGTAGACAGCGTCGAGCGCCGACTGCTCGAACGCGGGGTTGCTGCTGCCGACCACGTGCGCCTCGCGGATGTGGCCCGTCGGGTCGATCGTGCAGTCGAGCAGCACGAAGCCGTTCATCCGGATCTTCTGCATCATCGGCGGGTACTGCGGGATGACGCGGTGCGTCACCACGGGCTGCTTGCTGACGCGGATGACCGGCCGCTCCGGCTCGGGCTCGGGCTTTTGACCGAGGTCAATGGCGTTCGGGTCGCCGTTCGGAGAGCCAGGCGTGCCGGTGCCCTCGGTCGACGAGCCGTTGCCGCCGTTGCTCGTGATCGGACCGGTGTCCGTCGACGCCACCGTCGTCGAGCTCACCTCCGCCACCTTCTCCGGCACTTTCGTCGGCGCGACCACCGCGGAGAGCGGCACCGGCGCGCGCTTCACCACCGGCTGGATCACCGCGGGCTTCGCCTGCGGCTTCTGGCCGTGGCCTTCGTCGCCCTTCAGTTGCGGGAAGTTCCGGATGACCGGGAACGTCGCCTGGCGCGGCGCATTCCTCGGCAGGCTGACGCTGGCGACGCTCGTGGCCACGACGGCGACGATGACCGCGGCGTGCGCGGCGATGGAGAACGAGAACAGGAGGGGGCGGCGCGCCGCCGCCTTCGCGCGGGCCTGGACGACGGAGGTCTCGAACATGGGGTCTTCTCCTTCCATGGCGTTCGATCCCACGGGGGCGGCGCGCGAAACCGCCCGCTGTAAACAGCGCGTGACGAACCTTTGGCATGTTTGTTTCGTCTACGAGGCTCGATGGCCAAGCTCATGCGCGATCCCGAGCTCGACCGCCTGGTCGAGGAGATCAATCAGAACGACGACGAGCCGGAGCTCGAACGTCCCGCGGGCGCCGCCCCGCGCCCCGAATGGCCGCCGTCGCAAGTCCGCGCCGGCAACCCCCTCGAATCGCTCCTCATCGAGATGGCCCGCCGCGGCGCCAGCGACCTGCACGTCATCGCCGGCTCGCCGCCGATCTTCCGCGTCGGCGGGCGGCTCGTGCGCGCGGAAGCGGGGGCGCTGTCGGGCGAAGAGACGCAGTCGATCTTCCACGAGCTCATGACCGCGCGCGTCCGCGAGTCGATCGAAAGCGGCGGCTCCGCCGACTTTTCGCTGCGCCTCGCCAATGCCGTGAGCGACGACGACCGCCGGGCCTGGCGCTTCCGCGTCAACATCCACCGCCAGCGCGGCTCGCTCGCCGCCGCCATCCGCGCCCTGCCGTCGGAGATCCCGACGATCAACGAGCTCAATCTCCCGCTCACGCTCGCGGACCTGGTGAAGCCGACGCGCGGCCTCGTCCTCATCTGCGGACCGACCGGCTCGGGGAAGACGACCACGCTCGCGGCGATGATCGGCGAGATCAACCGCAACGAGGCTCGGCACATCATCACCATCGAAGACCCGATCGAGTACGAGCATCGCAACCAGCAGTCGGTCATCGAGCAGATCGAGGTCGGGCGCGACGCGCCGTCGTTCGCCGCCGCGTTGCGCGCCGCGCTGCGCCAGGACCCCGACGTCATCCTCGTCGGCGAGATGCGCGACCTCGAGACCGTCTCGATCGCCCTCACCGCCGCGGAGACCGGGCACCTCATCCTCTCCACGCTGCACACAGCCGACGTGGCCACGGCCATCCACCGCGTCGTCGACGTCTTTCCGCCCGCACAGCAGACGCAGATCAAGCAGCAGCTCGCGCTGAGCCTCAACGCCATCGTCTGCCAGCACCTGATCCCGCGCTCGAGCGGAGAGGGGCGCTCGGTGGCGGTGGAGGTGCTGCTGGCCACGCATCCGGTGCGCAATCACATCCGCAACGACAAGCTCACCAACCTCGTCTCCGAGATCACCCTCGGCAAGCGCCTCGGGATGATCTCGCTGGAGGACTCGCTGGTGCGGCTGGTGCGGCAGGGATTGATCACCGTGGAGGACGCGCGCGTCCGCTCGGCGCGCCCCGACGAGTTGGACTCGCTGCTGCGCGGATAAAATCGCGCCCCGTGCGCCGCAGTCTCGACCTTGCCCTCATCGTCGCCGCCGCGGCGCTCGCGAACTTCGTCTACCTCTATTGCAGCGACGGCGACTACTTCTACCCCGACTCCATCACCTACCTCGGCCCCGCCAAGATGCTCCTGAGCGGCCACGGCTTCTCGATCGAGCCTGGCATCCCCGACCTCCTGCGCACGCCTGTATATCCGCTGTTCCTGGCGGCGTTCGGCACGCACGTCCTGCCGGTGATCGTCTTCCAACATCTATTGAATGTCGCGCTGGCCGTGGCGATCTACTTCTTCACTCTGCGGCAGGGGCGCTTCGCGGCCGTCGCCGCGGCGCTGATCTTCGCCGTCGATCCGCCGTCAATCCATTACGCAAACAAGGTGCTGACGGAGACGCTCTTCACGGTCCTGCTCTTCGTCGTCTTCGTTCTCGCCGAACGCGCGCCGGTAATCACCGGGCTTCTGACCGGCATCCTCGTCATCACGCGCCCCGTGGCCATCGCCTACTTCGTCGTCCTGGCCATCTTGCGCGGATGGCGGCGGGCAACGGCGCTCTTCGTCGTCGCCGCGCTGGCGCTGCCGCTCGGGTGGGCGGTGCGCAATCAGATCGCCGGCGGCGCCTTCACCATCTCCACCATCGGCGCCGGAAATCTTCTCGAATACCGCGCCGCCGGCGCGATGGCCATCGCCGACGAAGGCGACTTCGACCAGGACCTCCTCACCGAGCAGCGCGATCTCCTGCAGGAAGTCGACGACCTCATCGTCCGGAACGAGCACACCGACGAGGTCTCCGAGGGTGTCCGCGTGAAGTACTACCGCATGCTGGCGCGGCGCGTCATCCTCCAGCACCCCATCGCGTTCGCCCTGCTCACACTGCGCGGGCTCCTCGTCAACATCTTCGACAGCGACTGGGACGCCATCATGATCGTCAGCCGCCTGGAGTCGCGCACCATCCAGATCGCTCTCGACGTCTTCGTCGCCCTCGTCTTCGCGCTGGCGGTCCTCGGCGTCATCGCCCTGTGGCGGCGCGACCGCCCCCTGGCCCTCCTCATCGCCGGCACCGTCGGCTACTTCCTCTTCATCTCCGCCGGCGGCGAAGCGGAGGCGCGCTTCCGTGTGCCGGTTGTGCCACAAATCGCCATCGCTGCGGCATGCGGGCTCCAGGTGTTGAAAAATAAGGCGTGCGCTCCCTGATCCTCGCCCTGGCCCTCTTCCAAATCAGCGAATCGATCGAAGTCCATGTCGCCGAGGTCGACGTCGTAGTCGTCGACGGCGCCGGCAAGCCGGTGTCCGGGCTGACCAAGGCTGACTTCGAGCTGCGCGTCGACGGGCGCGTGCGCGACATCTCGAACTTCTATGCCGCGGAAGGTGACAGGTCACCGGTCACGGGTGACGGTGCCGCGACCCCGCCGTCATCCGTCACCAGTCACCCGTCACCTGTCACCAGTTCTCCGTCACCTGTCCCCCCCACCCACGTCGTCGTCTTCGTCGACGAAGAGCGCCTCGATCTCCGCGAGCGCAACCGCGTCCTCGCCTCGCTCGGCAAGTTCGTCGAGTCGCACCTCCGGCCCGGCGTCGACGTCGCCGTCATCGTCTTCAACCACGGCCTGAAGACGCGCCTGCAGCCGACGCGCGACAGCGCCAAGCTCCACGCCATCATCGACGAGATCAGCCGCGAGACGCCGCGCCTCAACGAGACGCTCTCGGAGCGCCGACGCATCATGCAGATGATCGACGATGCCGTGGTCGAGAACGGCCGCCGCGGCGGCCTCCTCTCGCCCGACGTGATCAAGCAGCGCATGTTCGTCTACGGCGAGCACCAGATCACCGACCTCCGCCAATCGCTCGAAGCGATCGAGCTGGTGATGAAGCGCCTCCGCGGCGCGACGGGCCGCAAGGTCTTCGTCCACGTCTCCTCGGGACTGCCGCTGCAGCCCGCCGTCGAGCTCTACGACTACTTCGAGCGCCGCCTCCACCAGAGCATTTCGCTCGACAAGGTCGGCTTGCAGCAGATGTCGGCGTACCAGTACCTCGTCGGCGCCGCGCAGGCCGCCGGCGTGGCGCTCTATACGATCGACGCCTCGGGGCTGACGGGAGACGAAGGCTCGAACCTGCAGACGAACAGCGTCGATCACCTCGACTCGCACCTCATGCGCGACAACCTCCATGGGCCGCTGCAGATGCTCGCGGACGAGACCGGCGGCAAAGCCATCATCAACGAGAACGACTTCGACCGCGCCTTCGGCGAGATCGAGGCGCAGTACACGACGTACTACTCCCTCGGCTTCCGCGCCGACAGCGACAAGGCCACGCACAAGATCGACGTGCGTGTGAAACGCCCCGGACTCACCGTGCGCAGCGCGCGCGCCTACCGCGGCCGCGACGCCGACGAGCGCGCCCGCGACGGCGTGGAGGCGCAGTTCGATTTCCCGTCGAATGAGAACCCCCTCGGCGTCGCCATCGCCTTGGGCAGGATCGAGAACGGCAACGTGCCGGTGCGCGTCGCCGTCGCCCCCGAAAAGCTCATCGTCCTGGAGAAGAAAGCGCACGTCCGCTGCTACTTCCAGATGCGCAACGCCGACGGCGGAACGTCGCCGCTCCGCGCTGTCGACGAGGAGATCGCCGTCAGCGACGAGAGCGCGCCCGTGGTTCTGCGCCCGATCGGGATGAAGCTGCGGCCGGGCAAGTACACGCTGTCGATGGCCGTGCGCGACCTGGTCTCGAACGACACGAGCTTCGTCACGCGCGCGATCGAAGTTCCGGCGCTTCGATGACGCGCACGCCGTCCGGCGGCGCGCCGACCGCGCCGGCGATCGCATCGATGACGCTGTGCAGCTTGACCGGGTAGAGCCGCCGCGCCGTATCGCGGCTTTTCGGACTCAGCCCCCAGAGCCAGTACAGCGGGAGGATCAGGTACGGCCAGCGGTGGCCGGGCCCGAGGACGTACCAAGGGCGGACGAAGGTGGCGGCGATGCCGGTCTCGCGCACGAGCCGCTCCCCCTCGGCGCGCACGGCGACGTAGTCGCGCATCACCGGCGCCGGCTGCGCGACGGAGAGGTAGACGAAGTGCCGCACGCCCGCGTTGCGCGCGGCGGCGGCCGACGCCGTGACGGAGACGAGGTCGACGTCGCGGAACTGCTGCGCCTTCGCCGGCGACGGATGCGGCACGCCGATGAGCTGCACGAACGTGTCGCTCGGCGCGACCTGACGAGCGAAGGTGTCGAGCTCCAGCGCGTTGCCGACGACTGGCTCCGCGCCCTGCGGCAGCTTCGCGATCGAGCCGTTGCGCACGAGCGCGCGGACAGTGTGCCCGCGGCGGAGGAGCTCCGGGATGAGGCGCGAGCCGATGTAGCCGGTGCCGCCGGTGATGAAGACGTTGGCCACGGTGGGATTACGGGCCGCAGCGCGATGCGGATCTACGGGCGCACGCCGTGCGCCCCCTACCGAAACACGTCCGTGCTCAAATACCGCAGCCCCGAATCGACCGCCAGCGTCACCACCGTCGCCCCTGCGCCGAGGCGCTCGGCGACGCGCAGCGCGGCCACCACGTTCGCGCCGGAGGAGATGCCGGCGAAGATCCCCTCCTCGCGCGCCAGAAGGCGGGCCATCGCTTTCGCGTCGTCGGTGGACACGCGCTCGATCTCGTTCACCATCTCCGGCTGCCACAGCGGCGGGATGAAGCCGATGCCGATCCCTTCGATCTTGTGCGATCCCGATGGGCCGCCCGACAGCACCGCCGACTCCGCCGGCTCCACCGCCACGATGCGGACATTCTTGTCGTGCGCCCAGAGAGAGCGCGTCACGCCGTGGATCGAATGCGCCGTGCTCACGGAGTGCACGAACGCGTCGACGCGGCCTTCCGTCTGCGTCCAGATCTCCTCCCCCATCGGCAGGTAGCCGGCGATGGCGTCGTGGTTGCGGAGCTGATTGCAGTACCAGTGGCCGGGGCGCGCGCTGATCTCGTCGGCCGTCCGGATCATCTCCCGGATCAGCGCCTCGTTGATCCTGCCGCCGTCGCTCTTCACGTCCGTGATGCGCGCGCCGAACGCCTGCATCGTCCGCCGCTTCTCGTCGCTGAAGGCGTCGGAGAAGACGATCTCGATCGCGTAGCCCTTCGCCGCGCAGACGAAGGCCAGCGAGATCCCCGTCGTGCCGGCCGTGTACTCGACGACCGTACCGCCGCGCTGCAGGCGTCCGGTGGCCTCGGCCGCCTCGATCGCCGCGACGGCCATCCGGTCCTTCATGCTGCCCGTGGGGTTCGCCCACTCCAGCTTCACGAAGACGCGCGCCGCGCCGTTGGGCACGACGCGGCGCAATTCGACGAGCGGTGTGTTTCCGATGCCTTCGAGAACGGACACGCTACGGGCAATAGTAGGTGCAAACCGGCTTAGTTGTTGCCGTCGGGATCGAGCCCCGCGCCGCGATCGCCCGACAGCGTGCTCGCCGCGCACGGGCCGCCGTTCGGATCGATCGTGCAGCGATGATCGAGCGTGACGGTGCGCCCGTTCGGATCGATGCCGATGCCGTCGTCAGGGGTAGCGGTGAACAGCAATGCGAGAACCAGCAAGAAATGCATACAGCCTCCTGCACGACCGATACGTCGCGCCGCGCAGGTCGTCTCGCCTGTTCACACGGTCATTGGAGAAGTGTCACAACCGCCGATCTGCTACGGTGTGCGGCCATGACGCCGGCACCGATCAAGCCCGAGATCCCCTTCGACACCTTCGCCGCCGTCGACGTCCGCGTCGGCACCATCGTCTCCGTCCACGACGTCGCCGGCTCGTCGAAGCTCGTCCGCTTCGTCGTCGACTTCGGCGACCGCCGGCGCAGCATCCTCGCCGGAATCAAGAAAGAGCGCCCCGACCCGCAGGCGCTCGCCGGCCGACAGGCGCTCTTCGTCGTGAACCTCCCGCCGCGCACGATGGCCGGCGAGGTCTCCGAGGGGATGCTCTTCGACATCGGCTTCGCCGACGGCATCCTTCCGGTGCTGGCGGTGCCGGAGAGCGCAGTGCCGAACGGAACGCGTTGTGGCTGACGAATGACCCGCGATCAGATCGTCTTCATCAGCGTGCCGTTCGTGCTGATCCTCGGCAGCGCGTTCGCGGCGCAGTTCCGCTGGCTGCCGCGCGGCAAGGCGGGCTTCGCCATCGTCTTCCTCGCCGGCGCCGGCAGTGTCGTTGCGCTCTGGCTCGCGGGCCTTCCGCCGGCGTGGTTCGAAGGCGGGAAGACCGGCTTCGGCCTCGCGCTCTCCTTCGCCCTCGGCGCGTTCGTCACCAAAGGCGAGGAGAAGCCGTACGGATTTCCGCTGATGAGCGGCATGGCCTTGGTGCTGCTCGTGGCGAACGTCGCCGCGCACGTAACGTAGTACGATCCTCCCCTCGTGATCACGACTTCCTTCGAGCCGGTCGCCGCGCTGGACGACGCCGTGCGCCGCGAGATGGCCGCGCTCTACCTCTCGATGTACGACGGCTCGAACGCGGCGCTCTTCTCGAGGGACCTGGCGAAGAAGGACGAAGTGCTCCTCGTGCGCGACGGCGGCGCGCTCGCCGGCTTCACCACGTTCAAAGTCTTCGACCACGACTGGCGTGGGATCAGCGTCAACGTCGTCTACTCCGGCGACACCGTCGTGGCCCGCGAGCATTGGGGGCAGCAGGCCCTCGCCTTCGACTGGATCAGCCGTATGGGCGCGATCAAGCGCGAGCATCCGGAGCGTCCGCTCTACTGGCTGCTCCTCGTCAAAGGCCACCGCACGTTCCGCTACCTCCCGCTCTTCGCCAAGTCGTTCTGGCCGCACTGGTCGATTGACCGCAGCGACCTGAAGCCGCTCGCCGACGCGCTGGCCATCGAGATGTTTCCGGGCGACTACAACCCTGACAGCGGCGTCGTCGAGCTCGCGGAATCGCGCGGGCATCTCAAGCCCGACATCGCCGCGCCGACGGACGCCGAGGCCGCGCGCGACGATGTCGGCTTCTTCCTGGCGCGCAATCCCGGCTACCGCCGCGGACACGAGCTCGTCTGCGTCGCCGAGATCGAGCCCCACAACATGAAACCGCTCACCCTGAGACTGTTCGGGAAAGAGCTTCATGTCTACGCCTGACGACTGGCTGCGCGCGACGCTCGCCCGCAACGCGCACTGCGCGTACCTGCGCGGCCGATCGTTCGAAGAGCTTCCCATCGTCACCTACGACGACCTCGTTCCCTGGATCGATCGCATCGTCGCCGGCGAGTCCGACGTCCTCTTCGCCGGCCGCCCCGTCGCGTACGAGCGGACGTCCGGCAGCAGCGGCGCGGCGAAGCTGATCCCTTACTCCGCCGAGGGGCTGCGCGACTTCCAACGATCGCTCGTCCCGTGGATCGAGCGGACCGTGCGCGACTTCGCCATCACCGGCCGCGCGTATTTCGCGCTCTCCCCCGCCACCCGGCCTTCCGAGTCGATCGGCGGTGTTCCTGTCGGCCTGCCCGACGGCGCGTACCTCGGCGACGACGTCGCGCGCTGGCTCAAGGCGTCCAGCGCCGTGCCGGTCGAGGTCACGGGGATCACCGACGTGGCGAGATGGCGCGACGTCACGCTGCGCCATCTCGCGAGCGCGCGCGACCTCGAATTGATCTCGGTCTGGAGCCCGACCTTTCTCCTCCGCTTGCTCGACGACCTCGACGACCCCGTCAAACTCTGGCCGCGACTGAAACTCGTGAGCTGCTGGGCCTCCGCCGCGTCGAAGCCGTTCGCCGCGGAGCTCGCGGCGCGGCTGCCGCACGCCACGCTGCAGCCGAAGGGATTGCTCTCCACCGAGTGCGTCGTCACGACGCCGCTCGGCATCACCCCGCACGGCTACTTTGAATTCGACGACGATGAAGTCATCGCCACGACGGCGAGCGGCCTCTATCGCTACCGCACCGGCGATCTCCTCCGCGACGGCGAGTTCGCCGGACGCAAGGGCATCGTCTCCGACCTCGTCGGCGAGAAGCTCACCGAGCCGTTCGTCGCGTCGTGCCTGCGCGACGTCCGCGGCTATCTCTTCCCCGAGGGCTGCGGCTACGTCGTCGCATCCGAGGGAGAGGTCAACCTCGACGAAATCGAGCGACGCCTCCGCGAGAATCCGCAATACGCGTATGCGAGAAAGCTCGGCCAGCTCGCGCCGCTGCGCGCCACACGCGTCCGCTGCGGCAGGACCAAGCCGGTGGCCCTCCAGCCATGAGAGTCGCGCTCATCTCGCCGAAAGGCCCGCTCTATCGCCACCGCGGCGGCATCTTCCGGAAGTCGCTGCGCTACCAGCCGCTGACGCTGACGACGCTCGCTGCGCTCATCCCGCCGGAGCTCGGCGTCGACGTCACCCTCTACGACGAAGGCATCCAGGACGTCCCCGAGGAGCTCAACGCGGAGCTCGTCGGCATGACCGTCATCACCGGCACGGCGAAGCGCGCCTACGAGCTCGCTGCGCACTATCGTGCGCAGGGCAAGACCGTCGTCCTCGGCGGGCCGCACGTCACGCTCATCCCCGACGAGGCAGCGCAGCATGCGGATGCCATCGTCGTCGGATACGCCGAGGATACGTGGCCGGAGCTTCTGCGCGACTTCGTGCGCGGCGCGTTGCGACATGAATACCGGCAGGCAAAGGACTTCACGCTGCAGCGCGACATGCCCTTCGCGCGCCGCGACCTCTTCGACAAAAAGCACTTCCTCACCCAGGCGGTCTTCGAGGCCACGCGCTCCTGCGGCCACGACTGCGAGTTCTGCGTCGCCCCGACGGCGTGGGGGAGCAAGCAGTTCCAGAAGCCCGTCGAGTGGGTTGTCGACGACATCCGCCGTGTCGGCGCGCGGCGCATCCTCTTCATCGACCTCAACCTCGTCGCCGATCACGCCTATGCGCGCGAGCTCTTCACCGCGCTCATCCCGCTGAAGGTCCGCTGGTTCGGCCTCTCCACCGTCCTGATCGCGCACGACCGGGAGCTCATGGAGCTGATGGCGCGCTCCGGCTGCCGCGGGTTATTGCTCGGGCTCGAGACGATGAACCCCTACGCCGGCAAGCGCTTCAACGCCTCGGTCGACTACCGCGCGCTCATCGGCGACCTGCACAAACTCGGCATCGCCATCCAGGGCTGCTTCGTCTTCGGGCTCGACCACGACACGCGCGACGTCTTCGACGTCACCGCCGACTTCGCGATCGACACCGGCATCGACCTCCCGCGCTTTGCCATCGTCACGCCCTTCCCCGGCACTCCACTGCACACGCGCCTCGCGCAGGAAAACCGCATCCTCACCCGCAACTGGGAGCTCTACGACGGCCAGCACGTCGTCTTCCAACCGTCAAATATGTCGGTGCAGGAGCTGGCTGCCGGGCACGAGCACGCCTGGAAGAAGGTCTACCGCTACAGCGCCATCGCCCGCCGCCTCTGGAAGGCCCGCACGTTCGAGCCCCTCGGCGTTGCGGCGAATCTCGGGTACCGCTTCTACGCGCACCACCTGCACCAGTTCTACAACTGCGACTGGCACCTGTCGCTGAAGGGCACAGAGGACAGGGGACGGGGCACAGATGGCGTTCTGGCGAGTGCACATGCACCGGCAGGACAACCACCTGTCCCCCGTCCCCTGCGCCCTGTCCCCTGATCGCCATGCGACTCACCTTCGTCCACCCCGCCATCGGCCATCGCGCCGGCGAGAGCTACATCCGCACGTGGCAGATGGAGTCGTTGCCGGTGGCGGTGCTCGCCGGCCTCACGCCCCGCGACGTCGAAACGAACTTCTTCGACGACCGCATGGAAGCGATCGACTACGACGCCCCGACCGACGCCGTGGCCATCCCGATCGAGACCTACACCGCGGCGCGTGCCTACCAGATCGCCAGTGAATACCGTCGACGCAACGTCCCGGTGATCATGGGCGGCTTCCACGCCACGCTCGTGCCGGACGAAGTGGCGCGCTACGCCGAGGCCATCGTGACCGGTGAGGCCGAGGGCGTGTGGGCAAACGTCATCGACGATCTGAAACACGGCACACTCAAGCATCGCTACCACGGCGAGCAGCGGCCGCTGGCGGAGATCCGCATCGACCGCAGTCTGTTTCGCGGCAAGCGCTACCTGCCGATCGGCCTCGTCGAGACCGGCCGCGGCTGCCGCTTCCCGTGCGAGTTCTGCGCGATCCAGACCTTCTTCTCGCGCACCTACCGCGCGCGGCCCGCCGACGACGTCGTCCGCGAGATCCAGTCGACAAAGGCACGCGTCTACTTCTTCGTCGACGACAACTTCGCCGCCGATTTGAAAACCGGCAAGCCGCTCCTCGGCGAGCTCGCCAAGCTGAACGTCCGCTGGATCACGCAGATGTCGATCGACGCCGCGCACGACGACGGCTTCCTGGAGGAGCTCCACCGCGCCGGCTGCCGCGGCGTCTTGATCGGCTTCGAGTCGCTCGACGAAGAGAACCTCGCGGCCATGAACAAGCGCTTCAACACCATGCGTAGCGGCTTCCGCGGCGCGCTCGCCAACCTGCGCAAACACCGCATCTTCGTCTACGGCACGTTCATCTTCGGCTACGAGCACGACACCGCCGCGTCGTTCGACGAGGCCGTCGACTTTGCCACGAGCGAAGGGATGTACATCGCCGCGTTCAACCACCTCACCCCGTTCCCCGGCACGCCGTTGTACAAGCGGCTGCAGAGCGAAGGACGCCTGCGCTTCGAGGCGTGGTGGCGCGACCCGCGCTACCGCTACAACGCCCTGCCGTTCACGCCGAAGACGCTGACACCCGAGGAGGTAACCGCCGGCTGCGTCGCCGCGCGGCGGCGGTTTTATTCATGGCGCTCGATCGCGCGCCGCAGCACGCGCCACGTGTCCGACAGCTACGTCTTCCGCAATTTCTTCCTCGTGAACGCCATGCATCGCGCCGAGATCACGAAGCGCGACGGCTACCCGCTCGGCGACGAGACGTGGCGCGGGCCGCTCCTGGAGGTTCAGTGACGACGTTCCGCGTGGCGACGCCGGCCGACGACGCCGTGGTCCGCGCGCTGCTGCGCGAGACGGCCATGCCGTCGTGGGCCGACATGGCCATCGAGCGCGAGCCGTCGTCGTATGACTGGGCCGTGGTCGCGGAAGAAAACGACGACGTGATCGGCGTCTACATCGCCTCGGTGATCCCCGCGCACGTCGACGGCAACCCGCAACGCCTCGGCTACCTCGGCGGCCTGCGCGTGCGGCCCGAGCACCGCCGCCGCATCCGGCACCTGCGCGAGGGCTACGCGTCCGTGCCTGCGCTCGCGCAAGAAAAAGTCCCGTGGTGGTTCACGACGATCGGCGCCGACAACGAAGCCGCGAGGCGTTTGCTCGAAGCGGGCGTGCGCGGCTTGCCGCAGTATCACTTCCGCGGCGAGTACGTCACCTTCGCCTTGCCGACGTCGCGCGGACGGCGGCGTGGGATCTGGCGCCGCGGCGCCGACGTCGCGCTGCACAACGATCTCGCCGCGCAATTTCAATGTTCCCCCGTCCTTAACGACGAAACCGTCGACCGCATCGGCAACTTCTTCATCTGCGACGGCGGCGTCGCCGCGCTGTGGGACCAGCGCGCCTTCAAGCGCATCGTCGCCGCGCGCTACCGCACGCCGTCGCTGATCCCGCTCTACAACGCCTACGCGAAGCTTGCCCGCCGCATCCCCCTGCCGCGGCAGGGCCAGGCGCTCGACCACACCTTCATCGCCTTCTTCGCCATGCGAACGCCGAGCGTGGAGGCCATCGAAGACCTCCTCTCGCACTGCACGACCCCGATCGCCACGATCGGCATGCACGCCGAGAACCCCCTGCGCGAGATCGTGCAGCGCTTCAAGCCGATGTCGACGCGCTCGCGCGTCTACGCCGTCGCGTTCGACGGCAGCGTCCCGCCGAACGGCCGCCCCGCCCAACCGGAGGCGGCGCTGCTGTGAAGCTCACCCTCATCCGCCCGAACCTCGGTGACTATCGCTCCACCGACGCCATGCCGCCGCTGGCCATGGGCATCCTCGCGGCGCGCGCGCAGGGCTGGGACGTCGCCTTCTACGACGAGAAAGCGGAGCCGCTGCCGAAGCACGACAAACCCGATCTCGTGGCCCTCTCCGTCGAGACCTTCACCGCCCGCCGCGCCTACGCCATCGCCGACGGCTATCGTGTCCGCGGCGTCCCCGTCGTCATGGGCGGCTACCACCCGACCTTCCTCCCCGCCGAGGCGATGCAACATGCCGACGCCGTCGTCGTTGGGGACGCCGAGGGAGTGTGGGAGGAGGTGCTGGCCGGGCGGCGGGGCGTTGTGCGCGGCGACAATAACCGTCCACTCGACGACTTCCGCATCGACCGCACGATCTACGAGGGAAAAAAGTACGCGCCGGTCGAGCTCGTGCAGTACGGCCGCGGATGCCGCTTTGCCTGCGACTTCTGCTCGATCCACAGCTTCTACGGCGCGTCGTTGCGTGCGCGCCCACTCGACCGCGTCATTGAAGAAATCGAGCGGCTGCCGAACCGCTTCCTCTTCTTCGTCGACGACAACCTCTTCGGCCGCCGCTCCGAGCTCCTGGCGCTCCTCGACGCGCTCGTGCCGCTCAAGCGCCGCTGGTTCTGCCAGATCTCCATCGACGTCGCCCGCGACGAGGCAATGCTCGACCGCGTCGCCGCCGCCGGATGCGCGGGCGTCCTCATCGGCTTCGAGTCGCTCAACCCGGAATCCCTCGCGCAAATGAACAAGTCGTGGAATGCAGTCAGCGGCTCGTACGCGGGAGTGGTGAAAGCTCTCCACCAGCGCGGCATCGGCATCTACGGCACGTTCGTCCTCGGCTACGACGCCGACACGCCCGACACCATCGAGCGCACCCTCGACTTCGCCCTCGAGTCGAACCTCGAGATCGCCAACTTCAACCCGCTGACGCCGACACCCGGCTCCGCGCTCTACGATCGCCTGCTGCGCGAAGACCGCTTGCTGTCGAAGACGTGGTGGCTCGACCCCGACTACCGCTACGGCGACGCCGTCTTCGTCCCGCGCGGCATGACCGCGCAGCAGCTCGCCGACGGCGTCTTCGACGCGCGCCGCCGCTTCTACAGTTGGAGCGCCATCGGCCGGCGGCTCTTCGGCGCGGCATCGATCGGCCTCACCATCGTGGCCAACGTCATCAGCCGGCGCGAGATCTACAAAAAGCAACGCCGGGCGCTCGGATCATGAAGATCACTTTCATCAAGCCGAACATCGGCCGCATGGAGCACTCGCTCTACGTCGACGAAGGGCGCATGGAGCCCCTCATGCTCGCCGTGCTGGCCGGCATGACGCCGCCCGACGTCGAATGCGTGCTCTACGACGACCGGATGGAGCCGATCCCGTTTGACGAGCCAACCGACCTCGCGGCCATTACGGTCGAGACCTACACCGCGCGCCGCGCCTACGAGATCGCCGCCGAGTACCGCCTCCGCGGCGTCCCCGTCATCCTCGGCGGGATGCACGTCACGCTCATCCCCGACGAGGCTGCGGAGCACGCCGACGCGCTCGTCCTCGGCGACGCCGAGACCATCTGGACGGATGTCGTCAACGACGCACGAAAGCGCAAACTGCAGCCACGTTACGAAGGGAAGCCGGGCATAGGCCAAATCAACCGCGTCCTCCCTCGGCGCGATCTCTTCAAAGGCAAAGGCTACCTGCCGCTGACGCTGCTCCAGTACGTGCGCGGCTGCCGCTTCGCCTGCAGCTTCTGCGCGGTCAGCCAGTACTTCGACAAGAAGCACTACCACCGCGCCATCGACGACGTGCTGCGCGAGATCGAGGCGCAGGACCGCAAGTTCCTCTTCTTCATCGACGACAACATCGCCTCGGATCACAAAGCGCTGGCGGAGCTCTGCCACGCGCTCATCCCGATGAAGCTGCACTGGGTCAGCCAGGCGTCGCTCGACGTCACGCGCAACCTGCCGCTCATGAAGCTCCTCGAGCGCGCCGGCAACTGGGGCAACGTCACCGGCTTCGAGTCGATCACGCCGGAGTCGCTGCGCGACGCGAAGAAGTCGCCGAACCTCCCGCGCTTCTCGCACTACAAAGAGGAGGTGCGCGTCCTCCGCGATCACGGGATGCAGAGCTGGGCCGCCTTTACCCTCGGCTATGACCACGACACCGTCGAGTCGATCGCCGCCACCGTCGACTTCGCCCTGCAGAGCCGCTTCACGCTCGCGGCGTACAACATCCTCATGCCGTATCCGAACACGCCGCTGTATCGAAAGCTCGAGCGCGAAGGACGGCTGCTGTGGGACGGCAAGTGGTGGCTGCACCCGCGCTACCGCTTCAACGGCGCCGCGTTCGTGCCGAAGCGGATGACGCCCGCGGAGCTGACCGACGCCTGCCACGCCGCGCGCACGCGCTTCAACTCCTTCCCGTCGCTCTTGCACCGCTTCGCTGACGTGAAGACGCACCTCCGCTCCGCCGCGCGCGTAGCCGGCTTCTGGAAGTACACGCTGCTCTTCAAAAAGGAGATCCCGAAGAAGCACGGGATGCGCTTCGGATTGCACTGAGTGCCTTCACCGCGCGCTGGTACGCGGAGTCGCGCGGTCCCCACGGCACGAGCACGTCCGGCGTCACGCCCACGACCTCGTTCGTCCCATCGGCGCGGAAGCGCGCGCAGTCCGGCAGCGACACGCGCGCGCCGCTGTTCTCGAGCGTCGCCCAGACCCCGCCGTTCGTGTGGCCGCAGCCGGCACCGGCGGTGGGGACACCGACGATCGTGGCGGCGTGGTTGTCTTGCATCATCGCCGTGAAGAGCTCCGCGGCCGAGCCGGTGCGGCTGTCGACCAGGACAATGAGCGGCAGCCGGTTCGCCCCCTCGTGGAACTTGTACTGGTTCGGCAGGAAGACGCTCACCGGCACGTCGCGCGTCGCGTACGGAACGAGCCCGCCGGCGAAAAGTAAATCGTGATTTACAAACGTGCACTTTACTGCCTCGGGTGGGTCATTCCAGACGCCGCTGCGGTCGCATGGCGTCTCCGCGAACCGAATGGCCTCGCGCAGCGTTGTCGCCGCGCTCTCGACATGATCGTGCTCGACGTCCTCGAGCCGCTCGCGCAGCTGCTTGACCCAATGCGGATGGCGGATGAAGCCGAGGCGTGGGGACTTCAGCGGGATGGGGGTGAGGACGCGCGCGGCCGGCTCGACCCAGTTCGTGCCGCCGCCGTTGCCGGTGAGGTCGACGACGATCGCGCTCGCGCCGGCCTTCCGCAGCGACTCCGCGCGGCGCTCCAGCGCGGCTGTGGCGAGGTCGTCGACCGCGAGCTGGAGATGATGCTCGCAGTCGTCGTCGCAGACGACCGACTTCGCCGCGATCGCGCAGAGCTCCGGATGAATCTCCGCGCTGAAGAGGCGGATGCGCAGCACGCCGACGCTGCGGTCGCCGAGCTTCAGAATCCCGCCGGGAAAGTCCTTGGCGTCGTCGTCTTGAATCGCGTGGTACTCGGGGAGGCGCGCGAAGTCGATGCCGCCGGGCACCATCGTCTTGTAGCCGAAGCGCTCGCAGAGCGGCCGACGCGCTCCCGGACCGGGCGACGAGGGCAACGGCTTCCAGTCGATGCCGACGTGCCCGTCGCCGAACGCGCCGAGGAATGCTTCGATGGCGCTGCGCGCCTGGGAGTCGCTGTACGAGTCGCGGATCGCCGCCTCGGCTTTCTTACGCAGCGCGGGGAGATCGAGCTTGCGGTCGGCGATCGCCGAGTCGAGGTTCGCGTAGTGCGACGACATTTCTCCAAGGAGCTGGTGGAAGTCGTCGAGATACACGCCGCGGAGGAGCAGCAAAAGCGATAAAAATAGGCTGCGCATGCAGATGAGACGGGCGTTGTCACTCTACCAGTACGCGGCGCCTGCCGTGCTGGCGCCGCTGTCGCTCTGGCTCTGGCTGCGCGAGTATCGCGGCGACGTGCGCCTCGCGCTCGGCGCGTGGCTCCTGCCGATCGTGTGGGCGTACGTCATCCCCGGCATCGGCACGAACGTGCTGAAGGTGTGGGAGTTCGACACGCGCCTACGCCTCGGCCGCTTCCGCCCGCACCACGGCTTCGTCTTCGGCTCCGCGACGGCGACGATCGCGTGGGCGGTGCACGGGGCGCCGTGGTTCGTGCTGGCGCTCCTGCTCTTCGCAATCAACTTCGCCTACGACGTCGTCGCGCTCCGCGCCGGAATCCTGCGCGTTTACAACCAGCCATGGGCCGACGGGCAAAGCGCGACCGCGATTGCGCTCGATTACGCGCCGTGGTTTTTCGGAGGATTCGGCGCGGTCTACGCGCTCGGCCTCGGCGTGATGGAGCGGTTCGGCAGCGAGTGGTTCTTCGCGATCCTGTCCGCGGCGCTGGTGCTTCCGACGGCGGCGTACGCGTGTGCGTCGAAGGTAAGACATGGACACTGGGGAGTGAGGCCATGCCCCAGCGCCTGAACTGGCTCCTGCTCGCGCTATCCGCCATCGCCACCACCGCCCTCCTCTGGCTCGCCAGTCACGGCTACCCCATCCTCGCCAGCATCGCCTTCGCCTTCGTCAACTTCGTCCCCTTCGCCCTCATGCACGAGGCAGTGCACGGCCTGGCTTCCGAAAAACTCGGCATCCTCGCCGCGTGTATGTTCCCCACCTCCTTCACCCTCCAACAAAAGGCCCACCTCGGTCATCACCTTCGCAACCGCACCGACAGCGATCTCTACGACTACTACCTCCCCCACCAGTCGCGCTTCGTCCGCAACGTCTGGCTCTACGCCGGCAACCTCCTCGGTCTCTATTGGTTCTGCATCCCCCTCTCGAACGCGCTCTACCTCCTCGGCACGCCGCTCTACCGCTCGCGATTCTTCGTCGAGCGCGTCGCGCCCCGGCTCGGCTTCGGCCCGCACGTGCGCGACATCGTCGAGCTGCCGATCGCGCGCGTCTGGCTCGAGATCGCCGCCGCCTTCGCCTACCAGGCCGCGATCTGGTGGGCCTTCGACTTCCGCTGGCAGCCGTGGCTCCTCGCGCACTGGCTCTTCGCCCTGCACTGGTCGGCGCTGCAGTACGTCGACCACGCCTGGAGCGCGCGCGACGTCGCGGACGGCGCGTGGGACCTGCGCGTGCCGGCGCCGCTGCGCTGGCTCTCGCTCAACTACCAGCTCCACCGCGCCCACCACACCCACCCCTCGGTGCCGTGGACACAATTGCCGAAGCTCGCGACGCAGAGCGGTCCGTCGTTCTGGCAAATCTACGCAAGCCTCTGGCGCCGCGGCGTGCAGCCGGCGCCGCCGATGGGCGCGCCGGCGCAGACGTCATTGTTTGCGGCGGCGGCCGATCAACACGCCTAGCACCAGCCCCGCGAGCAGCCCCCCGCCCGCGCCGAGCATCGTGTACTCCTTAGCCTTCCGCTTCGCCTCGTCGAGGATCGGGTTGTCGAGGAAATTCGTCCCGAAGTGGATCGCGCGGAGGCGCCAGTGCCCGTCCGCTTCTTTCGCCACCGTCGCCGTCCAGCGCGTCGGCATCGGGTAGACACGGCCGTCGGCCAGCGTGTACGTCTCGATCGCCGAGCCGCGCACGATCCCCCACGTCTTGTCGGCTGACAGCTCCGTCAGGTCGTCCGCCGTCAGCTTCATCTCCAACTTCTTGAGAAACGCGCCCGGCCCGAACCACTTCTTGAAATACGCCGACACGCCGGCGTGGCCCGAGAAGCTCTCCTGCGTGATCGTCGTGGCCCGGACGTCCTTGCTCAGCACCGGCAGCATGGCGTCGTAGTTGCCGCCGTTCACGGCGCTCTGCACCGTCGTCAGGATCCCGCGCAGCTCCTGATGAATCTCATGGTCCGGTTCCTCCGCCCACGCCGCCGGCGCGATCAACAACAAGGCCAGGAAGAGGTGCTTCAGCATCGTTGAAACTCCTTCGCAAGACGAACACGATCGCCAGCGCCGCGCCGACGTCAATCAGATGATGTTGGTGCACCAGGACCGTCGACGCGACGAGGACCACGAGCCACGCCAAGAGAGCGACGCGCGCGGCCGGCCGCACGACGTCGGCGCACGCGAGGGCGATGGCGGCCGAGAAGATCACGTGCAGCGACGGCACGAGATTGTAGGGGCGATCGACGCGGAACATGTTCGCGAACATGGCGTCGTACGGCGCGGACGCCGGCAGTTGCCGCGCAAAGCCCAGCTCCGCCGGCAACAATAAAAAGCAGACCGCGCTAATAACCGCGCCCGCGATGAGCTGCTTGCCGAGCGCCGGCATCCGTGACGCCGGCAACACGAACGCCGGCAGCGCGAAGAGCGCGTACATCGACAGGTACACCCAGACGAGCTGCGGCACGAACGGGATCGCGAGCTCCGCCGGCGCGTAGAGGTGCCACGGCCGCGCGCGCAGCGACGTGAACCAATTCATCGCCGGGTAGACGCTGAAGAAGGCCACGCCGACCCAGAACGACCAGACCAAGTACATGCGGAGGCGCATCGGACGCGCCTCAGTGTAGGTCAAAGCACGTGGTCAAGAAGTTGACCCACATACTGACACCGTTATTGATGGTGTGGGTTTCTATCTGACCGCACTCTCCTCCTAATACAGGTTCGGTCGTTCCGGCATTAAGCGACGGCCGCCGCGTCGACGGCCGTTCGGGTTAGCCCCAGGTCTCTCTCTCGACTTGATGGAGGAAGAACCCATGTCCCGACGAATCGTGCTCACTGCAGTCCTCGTGTCTCTTCTCACCGTGCCGTTGATCGCGCAGTCGGATCCCGGAGTCCGCGGCGGGGCCGCGGGGGCGGGCGGCGCCCTCTCCTCGGTGCTCGCCAATAACCCCGCCACCATCCTCAACTTCTTCAACGATGCCAAGGCACGCTTCCAGGAGGTCGACTCCGTCGCCGGCGCTCTCGCGGGCGAGGAGGGCGTCGGCCTCGGGCCGCGCTACAACTCGCGCAGTTGCGCCGCCTGCCACGCCCAGCCTGCGGTCGGCGGCACGAGCCCCTTCCAGAACCCGCAAGTCGGCGATGCCACCGCTGACGGCGCGCGCAACACCGTGCCGTCGTTCATCACCATCAACGGCCCGGTACGCGAGGCACGCTTCCCGTTCTTCTTCAACACCAACACCCCGAACGGCGGCGTGGAGGACCTCTACACGATCGCCGGCCGCGTCGACGCCTCGACCTGCACGAGCCTCGCGCAGCCGGACTTCAACTTCGCCATCTCCACGAACGACATCATCTTCCGCATCCCCACGCCGACGTTCGGCTCCGGCCTGATCGAGAACATCGACGACGCCACGCTGCTGACGAATTTCAACAACCAGCAGAGCAACAGCTTCGGCGTCTCCGGCGGGTTCAATCGCAACGGCAATGACGGGACGATCGCCCGCTTCGGCTGGAAGGCCCAGAACAAGTCGCTGGAGATCTTCGCCGGCGAGGCTTACAACGTGGAGCAGGGCGTCAGCAACGAGCTCTTCACGCAGGAACGCCCGCTGCCGGGCGAGGACCGCAACGCCGGCCTGCCGTCGACGTGCCGCGTCAATGCGACACCCGAGGACCACACGAACTTCAATACGACGGCCATCGGGACGCTGAGCGACACCGTGCAGTTCGCGATGTTCATGCGCCTCCTCGCGCCGCCGACGCCGTCGACGACCACGCCGGGCGGCTCGACGTCGATCAGCAACGGCCGCAGCCTCTTCAACGCCATCGGCTGCAACACCTGCCACACGCCGTCGCTGACGACGTCGCGCTCCGCGGTCACGCCGAGCCTCGGCCAGGCTACGGCGAATCTTTTCAGCGACCTGGAGATCCATCACATGGGCACGACGCTGAACGACAACGTCGGCCAGGGCGACGCCGGCGGCGATCAGTTCCGCACCGCGCCGCTGTGGGGCCTCGGCCAGCGCATCTTCTTCCTGCACGACGGCCGCACCAGCAATCTCATCAACGCCATCCTGGCCCACAACAGCAGCGGCTCCGAGGCCAACACCTCGTCGGCGCTCTTCTTCAACAACCTCACCACGAGCCAGAAACAAGACGTCTTGAACTTCCTGCGATCGCTGTAGCCATCGATGACCGGCCGCCGCGCCGCGGCGGCCGGCCACAAATGAGGAGGGGATGATGCGCCGCACGTTCTTCTTGTTCTTGTTCGCTGCACCGCTCTTCGCCCAGCAATCGGTCGTCGAGACCGCGCCGCCGAAAGGGCCGGTGCTCGTCTATCCGAAAGACGTGATCCTCGTGAAGGGGGCGGAGCCGAGCGCGAGCGACGCCAAGACGCCGCTGCCCGAGGGTGGGAGGATCGCGGACGACGCGTACAGGAACGACTACTTCGGCATGACCTACGCGCTGCCGCGCGGCCTGAAGCAGCCGTTCGCCGGGCCGCCGCCGTCCGACAGCGGCGGCTACGTGCTCGTGCATCTCCAGGCGCCTGAGAAACCGGCGGTGCTGATCACCGCGCAGGACCTCTTCTTCAGCGCATCGGCGAAGACGGCCGCGGACCTCGTGAGCTATAAGAAGGAGACGCTGCCGTCGTACTACGACGTCGAGCGCCCGCCGGCGGAGATGAAGATCGCCGGGCATCCGTTCGCGCGCTTCGACTACGTCTCGCCCGTGGCCGGCCTGCACTGGTTCGTGCTGGCGACGGAGGTGCGCTGCCACGCCGTGCAGTTCGTCTTGACCGGCCGCGACACGAAGGCGATGGAGACGATCGTCGGCGATCTCGACGCGATGAAGATCGGCAACGCGGCCGCACCCGCGTGCGTCCGCGACTACGCCGCCGGCGCGAACGTGCTCTATCGCGTCGAGCCGGTGCTGACGGAGCACAAGTTCAACCGCATCCCCGTGCGCATCGTCATCGACACGAAGGGCCGCGTGAAGCACATCCACTTCCTCGCCGCCTTCCCGCAGCAGGCCGCGGTCATCACCGACGCGCTGCTGCAGTGGCGGTTCAAGCCGTATCTCGTGAACGGTGAGCCGGCCGAGGTGGAGACGGGGCTGGTGTTCGGCGGGGCGGTGACGAAGGTGGTGAAGGCGGGGGATTAAACGGGCGTGTATGTTCGGGTAGGGATAAACCTTCCGTAAGGCTCTCCCATTGTGTGGAGACCATTCTTGACTTCATACGCCGTGCGTTTGACCTCTTCAGCGCGGTTTTTCAGTACGTCGAGCTCTGGCTCGTACTATTTGCCCTCGCGCTTATCGGCCGCTTTTGGCGGAAAAAGGCGATACGGGAAGTTCCTCCCATACACGTCTGTGTCAATAGGGGTCCCGCAGACGTGGAGGGGGCCGGCAGGGGCGCATGGGGAGTTAGTTCCGGCCCATTCGAGAAAGAGGCCAGGACATCCGATCCTTCCCTCGTCGAATTCTGTGCCCTCTGGCCGCGTCGTGTCCCGCTTCATGACTGGTCCACGATGCTCATCTACCTTTACACCGGTATCGACGGCTATCGCAGAGCCCAGTCGGATTTCCACCGCCGTGCCGGCATTGCCGCCCGCGACCACGACAGCAGCACCGCTTCGTCGAAGCTTGCGTACGGCACCGAAGTAACGATCGTTCCTGAAATCGATGGAGTCGCCTTCAACCCACCGTCGGCGCGCATCTTGTGGCTCGAAGACTGCCAGACTGTCGAATTTCGCATGAAGGTCGCGAAGGAGTCGCGCGTACGAGGACGAATCGGCTTCTACGCCGGACCGCTGCTGATCGCCGATCTCAACGTCTGGCTGCGGCCGATCGGAACTTCCGCTTCGACGGAATTGGAGTCCTTTGCAACGGCGTCACCCTACCGAAAAATCTTCGTCTCCTATTCTCATCACGACACCACCATCGTCGAGCAGCTCGAGCGAGCCTACACGGCTCTCGGCGACAGCTATCTGCGCGACGTCAAAATTCTCCGTAGCGGCGAAACATGGGACGACGCACTGCTCGCTCAGATCCCCGCTGCCGACATCTTTCAACTCTGCTGGTCGTCCGCCGCAAAGGAGTCGCACTATGTCGAGCGGGAATGGCGCTACGCGCTCGCGCTCGACCGCCAACACTTCATCCGGCCCATGTATTGGCAGCAGCCGATGCCGCCGGCGCCCGCAGAATTGGAGCACCTCCACTTCACATACATCGCTGCCGATCGTTAACCCGCGTCACCGCCAGCATCGTCACGTCGTCCCCCGCCGGCACGTCGCCGATGTGCGTCCGCACGCGCTCGTCGATCGTCTGCAGGATCCTGCCCGCCTCCGTGCCGTGCATCGTCTGCAGCAGCTCCGCCACCGGTTCGAGCCCGAGCTGCTCCTCCGCGGCGTTCTCCGCCTCCGTCACGCCGTCGGTGAACATCACCAGCGAGTCGCCCGGCGCGAGCTCCACCGACTGGTTGCGGTACTGCGCCGTCGTGAAGAGCCCGACCACGAGATCCGTCGTCTTCAGCGTGCGCACGCCGTCGCGGCCGACCACGAGCGGCGGCACGTGCCCGCCGTTCGCGAAGTCGACCACGCCGCGCGCCGGATCGAGCACGCCGGCGAAGAGCGTTACGAACTTCGTCGGCGACGTCTTCGGCGCCAGCGTGGCGTTGATCTCGCGCAAGAGATCCGCCGGCGCCGGATCGCTGCGCGTGAAGATGGCGAACGCCGTGGCCACGCTCGACATCACCAGCGCCGCGGTGATCCCCTTGCCGCTCACGTCGGCGATGACGAAGTAGATCCGCCCGTCGGGGCGCACCACGACGTCGTAGTAGTCGCCGCTCACCGTCTTGCACGGCCGGTTCGTGCCGGCGAAGCAGTAGCCGTCGATGGCCGGAAGCTGCGCCGGCAGGAGGCGGCTTTGGATCGCGTACGCCGTACGCAGCTCCTCGTCGATCTTCGCCTTCGCCAGCGCCTCCTCGCGCAGGCGCGTCCGCTCCAGCGTGACGGCGGCGAAGCGCGCGATCTGCGCGACGAGGCGGACGTCGTTCTCCGTCACCGCGCCGGCGGCGCCGACGAAGTCGAGGTAGAGCACGCCCAGGACCGCGTCGCCGACGACGAGCGGCGCGCAGACCGCGGAGCGGATGCGCTGCGAGATGATCGACTCCGCGTGCGCGAGGCGGTCATCGTCGTCGCCGCGGTCGAAGAACGAGACCACTTGCCGCCCTTCCACGACGTCGCGCAGCAGCGTGCGGCTGATGCGCAGCTCCGCCGGCAGCTCGCGCGTGGAGCGGCGCAGCTTCACGTTCTCGAAATTCATCTTGTCGCCGCCGATCGTGGCGATGGCCGCGCGCGATGGGCGCAGCAGGTCGTCGACTTTGTCGAGGATGAAGTCAAAGAGCTCCGCCATCGGCCGGTCGGCGAGGAACTCAATGGCCAGCGCGTTCAAGATCTGCGTCCGCTCGTTGCCGCGCTCGTCGAGGTCGACGGCGATGGTCATGTTCGTGGCGTGGTTCTGGTTGTCGACGGCCACGATCTGCGACGTGTCGTCGTCCGCGGCGTTGAAGACCACTTCGCTGTCGCCCAGGCCGATGCGGTCGCCGGGGCGCAGCGCCTGCGGGGCGAGGACGCGCAGGCCATTGAGGAGCGTGCCGTTGACGCTGCCGCAGTCGCGCAGCAGCCACCCGCCCTCGTCATGCACGATCTCCGCGTGGCGCCGCGAGAGGAAGCGGTCCTTGATCGGCACCGTGCAGTCGTGTGCGCGCCCGAGCGTGATCACCCCCGCCGGCAGCGAGAGCTGCTGCGGAGCGAGGCCGGGCTGGAACACCGTCAAGCGAACGTGCGGGGTGAATTCGATGGGATGATTCTACCGTTGAAAACTGCCGCTGCCATTCTCTGGACCCTCCTAATACTGGCGACCTCGACCGACGTCTTCTCCGGCGCGCACACGGCGTCGATCTTCGACACGCTGTTCGCGCATCGCCTGACCCCCGAGGCGTTGCACACGCTCAATGCGGTGTTCCGCAAGTGCGCGCACCTCACCGGCTACGGCATCCTCGGCGCGCTCTGGTTCCGCGCGCTGCGCGGCGAGCGCCGCGGCTGGTCGTGGCGCTGGGCCGCCGGCGGCGTGGCCATTGCCGCCGCGGTCGCTGGAATCGACGAGTGGCATCAGTCGTTCGTCCCATCGCGCGGCGGCACGCCGTGGGACGTCCTTCTCGACACCGTGGGAGCACTGATGGCCAATGTTATTATCCGTTTCATGCTGAAGCGCACGTCGCTGGTTCTCTTGTCGCTCCTCGTTTGCCTGCCGGCGCTCGCAGAGACGCAGCAGGTGCTCTCGCAGACGTACACAATCGACAAGAAGTACCGCTCGATGGAAGGCCCCGCCAGCGTGATCACGGTGCACCTCGGCGATCAGGACAAGCCGGAGCTGGTGTGGCTGACGGGGATCAAGACCGAGGTGGTGGGCGAGGATGGGAAGGCCTCGGCGCCGCAGGAGATGATGTGCCATCTCAACGTCGAGCTCGACGCGCCGAAGCACAAGGCCCTCTTCGCGCTCAGGCGCATGCCGTCGTCGCGCCTCATGACGCTGTCGCAGGGCGTGTTCGAGATGAAGCTCCCCGATGGCTTCGGCTTCCCCGTCGCCTCGAACGAGCCGCTCTACCTCTACACGCAGGTCCTCAAC
Organism: Thermoanaerobaculia bacterium; assembly: GCA_035276475.1. Lineage (GTDB taxonomy): Bacteria > Acidobacteriota > Thermoanaerobaculia > Gp7-AA8 > Gp7-AA8 > DATDFB01. Next base: position 26,489 of record DATELQ010000131.1, read on the forward strand.
CTCAACATCGACGACCCGAAGAATATGAAGGTGCGCCACCGCGTGACGTTCACGTACGTGCGCGACGCGCAGCTGACGCAGTCGATGACGCCGCTCTTCAACGCCGGCGCCTCGGGACTCGTGCAGCTCAGCGACGCGCTGGCGATGCCGACGATGGCGATGGCGCCGGTGACGGATGAGAAGGGGATCGAGCACCACAGCGCCGCCGACTGCATGATCGGCATGCGCGCGCCGAACGCGAACGGGATGTCGTCCGACTACACGGATCCGCGCGGCCGCAAGCTCACCGGACACTGGGTCGTGCCGCCCGGCCGCCAGACGAACCATAGCGACATCACCTGGTTCCTGCAACTGCCGTACGACACGAAGATGCACTACGCGACGGTGCATCTGCACCCGTTCGCGGAGTCGCTGACGCTGCGCGACTCGACGGAGGACAAGACGCTCTGGACGGCGACGGCGAAGAATCCCGAGCAGGGCCTGGGCCTCGCGCACGCCGACACGTTCGAGAGCCTGAAGGGGATTCCGCTCTACCGCGATCACAAGTACGAGTTGATCAGCGCGTACAACAACACGAGCGGCGTGAACCAGGACTCGATGGCGTCGATCTTCTTCGGCCTGTCCGACCCCGAGTTCAAGAAGCCGACGCGCGCGGACCTCGCGGAGCGGGCGGCGAATTCGTCGAATCCGACGGCGTTCCTCTTCCACACGACGCTCGGCGACTTCGGCGCGACGCTGCTGCGCGAGCAGTCGCCGAAGGCGGTCGCGGAGTTCACGCGCCTCGTGCACAGCGGCGCGCTGACGGGCGCGCACATCAGCGCGGTGGGGACGGAGATCAGCGTGACCGCGCCGGCCGGCGACGACGTGAAGCCGCTCCTGCGCGGGATGTCCGTGGAATCCGCCGCGAAGCACGGCACCGGCACGGTGTCGATCTGCCCCCCCACCCCCGACGCGAAGGACGTGTCGATCGAGATCGAGCTCGTCCCCGCCCCCTACCGCGACGGCCGCTGCACAGCGTTCGCGCAGCTCGGCCCCGGCTCGACCACGATCCGCGCGATCAGCGCCGCGCCGCAGTCGCAGACGATCGCGGTGACGAAGATCGAGCTGCTGGAGGGGAAGTACGACACGGCGGGGGTTAAGTCGGCTGGGATGAAGTAACGCGTTGCGAGGCGGCATGGCATTCATCCGATCGCGGATCACATAAATCCGATCGCTGCATCGCGTGAATCCGATCGCGCCATCGCATAAATGCGATCCCGCATGGCATAAATGTGATCGCGCATCGCATGAATCCGATGCCCACACGGGATAAATGTGATCGTGCATCGCGTGAGTCTCACCTGGAGGACAGTAAATCCGATGAAGGCCGCCATCTGCACGCGCTGGGGTCCACCCGAGATGCTGAAAGTCGCTGACGTCAAGCGGCCGGAACCGCGGAAGGGGCAGGTCCGCATCCGGATCTTCGCCACCACCGTGACTGTGAGCGACTGCATCGCCCGCGGGCTCAAGGCGCCGCTGCTCTATCGGATTCTCGGCCGGGCGGTGCTGGGAATCCGAGGACCGCGCCGGCCGATCTTCGGCATCGTGCTCGCGGGCGAAGTCGACTCCGTCGGCCGCGGCGTCACGAACTTCAAGCCGGGCGACCGCGTCTTCGGGATGTCGCGCTGGAAAGCCGGCGCGTATGCAGAGTACGTCTGCTGGTCCGCCAAGACGCTTCTCGCGGCGCAGCCGGTCAACGTGAACCATGAAGAGGCGGCCGCGCTGCCCTACGGCGGCCTTCTCGCCTCGCATCTCATGCGCAAGGCTGCGATCCAGCCCGGGCAGCGCGTCCTCGTCTACGGCGCGTCCGGCGCCATCGGCACCGCCGCCGTGCAGCTCGCGAAGCACTTCGGCGCCACGGTGACGGGCGTCTGCAGCACGCGGAATCTCGCGCTCGTCGAATCGCTCGGCGCCGACGCCGTCATCGACTACACGCGCGACGACTTCACGCGCGGCGACGAGCGCTACGACGTCGTCATCGACGCCGTGGGGCGGAGAAAGAGCGCGGCGGCGCTCCTCCGCGCCGGGGACGTACTGACTCCCGGCGGCAAGTGCATCTCCATCGACGACGATTTCCCGAAGATCAACATCGACGATCTGCTGCTGATCAAGCGTCTGGCGGAGTCCGGGGAGATGAAGCCGGTCATCGATCGCACGGTTCCGCTGGAGGAAATCGTCGACGCTCACCGCTACGTCGAGGAGGGGCACAAGCGAGGGAATGTGATCGTGAGGCTCTGATAAAGTTCCCCGCATGACCACCCCGAACATCGATACCCTCGTCCGCACCGCCGTCTTTGGCGACGGCGACGCCAAGGCGGACGCGCGCAGGACGATCCATCTCGAGGCCCGCCGCCGCGGCGCCGTCCCCTCCTCCGTCTATCCGCTTTACATGGCCATGGGGCGCGGCGAAGTGCGGCCGTTCACCGTGCCAGCGTTCAACATCCGCGCGCTCACCTACGACTCCGCGCGCGCTCTCTTCCGCGCGGCCATGCGCCACGGCGTCGGCGCGTTCATCTTCGAGATCGCCCGCTCGGAGATCGGCTACACCGAGCAGCGGCCGGGCGAGTACGCCGCCTGCGTCCTCGGCGCCGCCATCGCGGAAGGGTTCCAAGGCCCGGTCTTCATCCAGGGCGATCACTTCCAGGCCAGCGCGAAGAAGTGGGTCACGCCCGAGGGGCGGGCGGCGGAGACGAAGGCGCTCGAGTCGCTCATCGACGAGGCCATCGCCGCGGAGTTCTTCAACATCGACATCGACACCTCCACCCTCGTCGACCTCGACTTCGACTCGCGCGACGAGCAGCAGCGCGCCAACTACGAAGGCACCGCGCACCTCACGCAGTACATCCGCGCGCGCGAGCCGGAGGGCATCTCGATCTCCATCGGCGGCGAGATCGGCGAGGTCGGCAAGTACAACACGCAGCCCGACGAAGTGCGCGCCTACATGGACGGCCTCCTCCGCCTCCTCGGCGGCACGCACGGCATCAGCAAGATCTCCGTGCAGACCGGCACCTCGCACGGCGGCGTGCCGCTGGCGGACGGCTCCATCGCCCAGGCCAAGATCGACTTCGACGTCCTCCGCGAGACCACGCGCATCTGCCGCAGCGAGTACGGCATCGCCGGCTCCGTGCAGCACGGCGCGTCGACGCTCCCCGAGTCCGTCTTCAACAAATTCCCCGAGGCCGAGGCGGTGGAGATCCACCTGGCCACGGGGTTCCAGAACATGATCCTCGACGCGCCGACGTTCCCGCAGGCGATGAAGGACGAGATCCGCGACTTCTGCTTCGCCAACTGCGCCGACGAGCGCAAAGCCGGCCAGACCGACGAGCAGTTCGTCTACACGACGCGCAAGAAAGCCCTCGGGCCGTTCAAGCGCCGCATGTGGGACATGCCCGACGACGCCAAGCAGCCGATCGTGCGCGAGCTCGAGGCGAAGTTCGAGTTCCTGATGGAGAAGCTCGCCGTCTTCGACACGAAGGACGTCGTGGCCAAGTACGTGACGACGTCGCGCGAGCTCCCCGCCTACGCCGCCGCATCCGAGGAGCTGACGGCGGCGGCCGTCGTCGACCCCAACGAAGGGGAGTAGAACATCCTGAGCAGCGGGCCCGTGATCAGCGTCGTCACCACGGCGACGCTCACGATCACGCTGAATCCCGCGGGCGAGAGCAGCCCTAGCTCGAGGCCGAGCTTTGCCGCGATCAGCTCCATCGCCCCGCGCGCGTTGAGCAGCGAGCCGAGGACGAACGACGTGCGCCACGACTCGCCGCGCAGGCGCGAGACCAGCGTGGCGGGGACGATCTTCGCCACCACGGCGACGCCGATGAAGATCGCGGCGACGGCGACCTCGCCGCGCACCGACGCGACGTGCATGCCGATGGCGACGAAGAAGAGCGGGAGGAAGGGCATGCCGACGCGGCGGAGCGTGACCAGCGCGGCGCCGGTCGACGGCGCGTGCGGCATGGCCGTGCCGATGAAGAAAGCCACGAAGACGGGATGGACGCCGAGCCATGCCATGACGGCGATGACGGCGGCGGTGAAGAGGATGACGACGGCGAAGTGCCGCACGCGGCGGAAGACGAAGCGCGCCAGGACGACGGCGAGCGGCAGCGCGACGGTGAAGGCGAGGACGAGGCGCAGCAGCGTCGACGCGCTTCCCTGCCGGTGTACCAGCACCGCGAGCACGGCGAGCATGAGCCAGAGGAAGAGATCGTCGACCGCGGCGGTGCCGACGGAGATCGCGCCGATGCGCGTCGTCAGGAGGCGGCGATCGCGCAGGATCTCGATCAGGACCGGGAACGCCGTCACGGTCATGCACGTGGCGATGAGGATCGTGAAGGCGATGGGGTCGGCTGAGTCGCCGCGCAGCTGCGGGAAGCGCGGCGCCAGGAATAGGCCGCAGACGAACGGCGTGGCGATGACGGAGAGCGTCAGCGGCACGCCGCGGCGCGCGCGCGACCAGAGCTCGCCGCTGTCCATCTCCGCACCGGAGGTGAACATGAGGACGAGGACGCCGAGCTCGCCGAGGAGCGACGAGATGTGAAGGGCATCGCGGAACGCGGCGTCGTGCGGGACGACGAGCGCGGCGACGACACCCGTGGCGACGTAGCCGATCATCGTCGGCTGCCCGAGAAGGCGCGCGAGACGGCCGGCGCCGATGGCGACGGCGGCGACGAGGACGACGATCAGAACGGCCACGCGCGCATCGTACAATGCGCTCATCAATCTCGTCCGATGCCTCCCCTCCTCCGTTTAGCGCGCTCCCGTGACATTGCTGCCGAGGTCGCGGAGCGTCTCTCAACTGCTGACGAAGAGGTGATCGCCGCGTCCAGCGGCATGGCCGCGGCGATCGCCGCGGAGCTCCTCGCGCGCAAGCCGAACGGCGTCGCCGGCGTGCGCCTGCAGACGATCAACGACCTGGCGCGGCGCATCGTCAACGACGCCGGCGAGTACCCGCGCGTGGCCAGCGACGCGGAGCGGCGCCTGGCCAGGCGCACCGCCGCGCGCGCGATCGATGATCCAATGATGGAGAGCCGCGGCATGGCCGCGATGCTGGAGCGCTCGTACCGCGACGTGCGCGACAGCGGCGTGACGCTGGCGGACTTTGACGCGCGCGCGCGCCGGGCCACGCTGCGCAACGCGCGGCGGACGCAGCTGGTGGTGCGGGCCTGGCGTGAGTACGAGCGCCTGATCGCGCAGACGGGCGCGATCGATCCCGCCGATCTCCTCGGCCGCGCCGCCGCGTTGGCGGCGCGCCTGGAATTGCCGCCCCAGATCGTGGCGGGGTTTTATGACATGACGGGCGCGCAGCTGGCGCTCGTTGAGGCGTTGCCGGTGGCGGCGATTTTCATTCCGGCAGGCGAGGGCGACGAGTACGCGTTTGCGCGGCCGCTAATCGCGCGGTTCGGGGGCGCGGAGGGCGCACACCGTGCGCCCCTACCGGATGTGCGCGTAACTGCGCACGAGACAAAGCTGGATGAATTGCGCGCCGTTTGCGCCGAGGTGCGTGCGTTGCTCGACCACGGCGTGGCGCCGCGCGAGATTGCCATCGTGGCGCGCACGCTCGACGACGACGATGCCCGCCTCTTGCAGCGCTTCTCCGCGGAGCTCGGCTTTGCCACGACGGCGACGACGGCCACCCCGCTCCTGGCCCACCGCCTCGGCCGCGGGCTGGCCACGCTATTGCGGCTGCGCGAGCACGGCTTTCCGCGCGGCGACGTCTTCGAGCTACTGCGCGACGGCTTCCGGCCGAAGCAGCGGATGACGATCGACGACGTCGACCTGGCTACGCGCCGTGCGCGCGTCGCCGGCGGCATGGCCAGCGAGCTGCAGAACGTCGCGCATAAGCCGATGCTCGACGACTACGTCGCCGTCGTCGAGGAGCTCGAGCAGCTCGCGCCGCCGGCCGTGCTGCGCGGCAGCGAGTGGAGCGACAAGCTGTCGTCGCTCGCGTCGCGCTTCCGCCTCGAGACGGACCTCGACATCGAGGCCGCAAACGCGATCGACGACGTCTGCGCGCTTCTCCGGCGATGGCCGAGCACGCGCTTCGACACGAGCATCGTCATCGACGCGATCGAGCAACACGAGATCGGCGGTGCGGCCACTGGCGGCGTCATCACCTCGGACGTGATGTCATTCAGAGGCCGCTCCGTCGCGCACCTCTTCGCCGTCCGCATGCAAGACGATCTCTTCCCGCAGCGCCGCGTCGACGACCCGCTCGTCCCCGACGCCGACCGCCGCGCGCTCGGCCTCCGCCAGATCGGCGACGGCCGCGACGAGGAGCGGCTCCTCTTCGAATTGCTCTTCGACGCGGCAGAGACGAGCATCCGCTTCAGCTACGCGAGCGGCGACGGGTTCGGGAAGGTGCTGCGGAAGTCGCCGTTCCTGAGGGGGCGCACGCTGTGCGCCCCTACCACGCGGCCCGGTAGGGGCGCA